>JAHEDI010000093.1 GCA_024641305.1 bacterium
AGCAGTCCGTCTTCTTGGAGCGCTTGGTTGGCTTTGTCGAGAGCGAGACGAGGATTCACTACGTGTTCGAGGACGTCGAACATGGCGACGACGTCGTACGGTTCTTCGACATCGAATCCCTCGATCGTGCCCTGCTGGAGGTCGACAGCCAGGTTCTTTGCTCCCCAGGACACTGCCCAACGGGACGGTTCCACTCCTGTGGCATGCCAGCCGCGGTTGTCGGCAACGGACAGGAACATGCCGACGTGGCTACCGAACTCAAGTAGTCGTCGACCGGCGCTTACGTATGGATCTAGCTGGGCGAGCATCCACTCGAAAACCTCCCGCCGTACGGCGGTCTCGTCGAGGTATGCGGCATCCTCTACAGTTTCGTATCCTGCCAGGATCTCGCTAGTCGTTGGGCCGCCATTGGCCGAGAGCAAGCCGCAAACCTGGCATTGGATGATGTCGTCATGGACATTCAGTCCCGACGTGGTGCAGCGGTACTCAGTCGGATCCACCGGTCCGTCGGCATTGGCTCCGTAGACCAGGACATGGTTTTGGGAGTTGCATCGAATACATGGCCCGGCCGCGGTAGCAACGCCCGAGCGCAGGTGCGCCTCGGCCGGGACCAGTTTTGAGGATCGACCCCGCCGTCCCCATTTGGCTCGTGACCTCAGCGCCAGACGAGCACTCCCCCACACATACCGAAGCGAAGGGCCGACGGCAATTGACGACGATTCCAAGGTGTATCGGGTCGGGATCGGCACCTCGATGATACGTTGTCCCCGTCCGATAGCTTCGGTGATGAATTGTGCGTCGAACGAGAAGTCGTCGCTATACGTCAGGAAAGGCATCGAGAGCAGGCACTTACGACTGTAGGCCCGCATTCCCGAGTGCAGTTCAGTAAAACGAGTACCCATCACCACGTTCTGGAACTTGGTGGTGAGGCGATTGCCAACGTATCGGTAGAGTGGCATGCCACCCTCCCGGGGGTCGGACATTCCGGCGAACCGGGACCCAAACGTCATGTCGGCATCTCCTGACAGCAGAGGTCCGATCAGCAGGGGTACGGCTTTGGGATCGTACTGATAATCGGGGTGAAGCATAACGACAATGTCCGCTCCAGCTTCCAGGGCAGTTTTGTAACACGTTTTCTGATTGCCCCCGTAACCACGATTCTCCGGATGTCGGATGACGGTGAGTCCGAGCGATCTGGCCACCTCGCTGGTGTTGTCGTTGCTGAAGTCGTCGACGACAATGATTTCGCCGGCAACCCCGGACGGGAGGTCATTGAGCGTCTTTTCGAGCGTCATGGCGGCCTCATAGGCCGGCATCGTCACGATGACCTTGACTTCTTTCACGGTGGCGGCGGTTCCTGTTCGGCTCATCACATCATATCGGTTGGGTTGCGAACCACCTTGACTCTCCCATTCAGGCCCTGTCGCGATGTGGAATGCTTCGGTGCGGTAATCCCACTGTCCTGTACAATCGGTCGTCGTGTCTGCTAATTCCATTTCTATTCGGGGCGCCCGTGCCCATAACCTGAAAAACCTGTCACTGGAGCTGCCCCGGGATCAGCTCATCGTGTTTACGGGTCTAAGCGGTTCGGGGAAGTCGTCCTTGGCATTCGACACCATTTATGCCGAAGGGCAGCGTCGATATGTCGAGAGTTTGTCGGCCTATGCCCGACAGTTCCTGGGACAAATGGACAAACCAGACGTCGACTTCATCGAAGGTCTGTCACCAGCTATCTCGATCGATCAGAAGACTGCTAGTCGCAACCCGCGCTCCACGGTGGGCACTGTCACTGAAATTCACGATTACCTTCGGCTCCTCTGGGCACGAATCGGGGTCCCGCATTGTCCGAATGACGGAACTCTTGTCAAGCGTCAATCGCCGGAGCGCATCGTCGATCAGATCCTGGCGATGCCCGAGGGAACCAAGTTTCAGATTCTCGCGCCGGTGGTGCAGGGTCGAAAAGGCGAATATGAAAGCCTGTTGGGTGATCTGGCCAGAGACGGTTTTGCCAGAGCCATCGTCGACGGCGATGTCGTTGACCTCACCGAGGACATCAAACTCGATCGCTATTTCACTCACACCGTTGAGGTCATCGTCGATCGGCTTGTCTCGAAGGAGGGCATCAAACGAAGACTGGCGGCGTCCGTGGAGACCGCTCTCCGCCTCGCTGACGGCGTTCTCATCGTTGCAACTGATGACGACCGCCATCCCTACTCGCAAGCCCTTAGTTGTCCGACCTGCGGGATCTCATTCGAAGAGCTACAGCCAAGAAACTTCTCATTCAACAGTCCGTATGGGGCTTGTACCGCCTGTTCAGGCATCGGCACCCGGTTCCAGGTTGATCCAGAACTTGTCATCCCCAATCCGGAACGCTCGATCGTCGACGGTGCCATCGCCCCTTGGAATGGCCACCGCGGCAAGTACTTCCAACGCCTCCTTGAGGGATTGGCGGTCGAGTACAAGTTCGACGTCACCGCACCCTTCGGAACCCTGTCCAATAAGGCGAAAGATGTCGTTCTGTCTGGCAGCAGTGACGAACGTATCAAGATTTCGTACGCCAACCGGTTCGGTCGTCAGCGGGAGTACTACACCACGTACGAAGGGGTGCTTCCCTTCGTACGGCGCAAGCACGAAGAAGCCGAATCAGACGGCGCCCGGGAGTTCTATCAGGATTTCATGCGGGAAGTCCCATGTCTGACGTGCGATGGCACTCGTTACAACCCGGTCTCAAGGGCCGTGACAGTTGGGGGTCGAGGTATCGCCGAAGTCTCGGCTGAAGCCCTTGGAGATGCGTATAAGTTTGTCTGCGAACTCGAACTCGACGAACGGCAGGTGGTGATCGCCGAACGAGTTCTCAAGGAGGTTCGAGAGCGGCTTTCCTTCCTGATCGATGTCGGCCTCGACTACCTGACGCTGGGTCGCTCGGCCGCCACGCTGGCCGGGGGAGAGGCCCAGAGGATCCGGCTGGCAACCCAGATTGGCTCTGGTCTCGTTGGAGTGCTCTACATTCTTGATGAACCCTCGATCGGACTCCACCAGCGCGACAATCAGCGGCTCATTGAAACCCTTCTTCGCTTGCGGGACCTTGGGAACACCCTCATCGTGGTTGAACATGACGAGGAGACCATCCGCATCGCCGACCACGTCGTTGACATCGGGCCGGGAGCGGGGGAGCACGGTGGCGAGATCGTCGTTCAGGGAACCCTCGAGGATGTCCTGGCCTGTGAGACCTCCATCACCGGCGACTACCTGTCGGGCAAACGAACGATCGCCATTCCCGGGATTCGTCGGCCCGGAAATGGCTTGGCTATTGAAGTTTTGGGGGCCGCCGAGAACAATCTGCAGGGCGTCGACGTGTCGTTTCCGCTTGGAGTGTTCACGGCCATCACCGGAGTTTCGGGGAGTGGCAAGTCGTCATTGGTTCAGACCATACTGTCGCGTGGCTTGCATCAGGCCGTGTACGGGTCCCGGATTGCCCCCGGCAGGCACAAGCAGATCACCGGTGTCGAACACATCGACAAAGTCATCAATATCGATCAATCGCCTATTGGCCGGACCCCTCGATCGAACCCTGCCACATACACAAAACTATTCGACCAGATCCGAACGCTGTTCTCTGCAACGAACGAAGCCAAGGCTCGTGGCTACAAGCCCGGCCGGTTCTCATTCAACGTTCCGGGCGGGCGCTGTGAAACGTGTAAGGGCGACGGGACCATCAAGATTGAGATGCATTTCCTCCCGGACGTCTACGTGCCCTGTGAGACCTGCAAGGGTCGTCGATACAATCGCGAGACGCTTGAGATCAACTGGAAGAGTCGATCGATTGCTGACGTCCTAGAGATGCCAGTGGAAGAGGCACTTTCGTTCTTCACCCACCAGCCCAAGATCGCCCGGATTCTCCAGACGCTCTTTGATGTTGGCCTCGGGTACGTGCGCCTCGGCCAACCCGCCCCAACCCTGTCTGGTGGCGAAGCCCAGCGGGTCAAGCTGGCCTCTGAACTCGGCAAACGATCGACCGGGCGCACCTTCTACATTCTGGACGAACCGACCACCGGGTTGCACTTTGAAGATATCCGCAAGCTCCTCGGCGTCCTGCAGAGGCTCGTGGATGCCGGCAACACGGTGGTGGTAATCGAACACAACCTTGACGTCATCAAGTCGGTTGACTGGGTTGTGGACCTCGGTCCCAACGGGGGCACCGGGGGTGGGACCATCGTCGCCCAGGGAACCCCGGAGGAAGTTGCCGACATCGACGAGTCCTTTACCGGGCAGTACCTCCGGCCCTTGCTGTCGTGACCAACGAGTGGGACGATCTGGCGGATTGGTGGCGTGAGGAACTCGAAACTGACCCGACCTACGTCGAAGTGGTAGTCCCGCTGCTCCTGGCAATGCTCGACACCCGAACCGGCACCGTTCTCGATGTTGGCTGTGGAAACGGGCGGATCATGGGGGAGTTGGCCCTGGCTGGTCTGGAACCTGTCGGTTGCGACATCAACGGGTCTCTTCTCGCTGAAGCCGCCACATTCGGCCCGGTCATGCGAGTAGAGCTCCCTGGCTTACCGATCCGACAAGCTTCGATCGACGGCGCCGTGCTGGTGTTGTCGTTCGAGCATTTGGAGAACGAGATATTCTCCGAACTGGCCAGAGTCATCCGGCCTGGTGGATGGCTGGCGGCGGTCGCCAATCACCCGTTCATCACGGCGCCGGGTTCGGCCTCGATTATCGACCCGACCGATGGTGAGGTTTTTTGGAGACCGGGGACGTACTTGGATCCCGGGTCGTCCATTGAGGATGCCAACGGGCAGCCCGTAACCTTTCTCCACAGGCCGATCGGCGAGTTCCTCACCACCGCAGCCAAAGCTGAGTTTTCCTTGAGTGAGTTGCGAGAAGTGCCATTTGAACCCGGTGGCTTGCCCGATGCGGGGCTCCCGCGCCTCATCGGCGTTCGCTGGACTCGCCAGTAGGCTTCTGATATGCGTCGGCCCCCCACTGCCGAAATCCCGGATGCCCCTGGTGTCTACATGTTTCGTGACAGTCACGGTCAGGTTTTGTATGTCGGCAAGGCCAAGTCCCTGCGTAAGCGGGTCCTCAACTACTTTTCCAAGGATCTAGCCGCCCGCACCCGGATGATGGTATCCGAGGCCGAAACCCTGGACTTCATCATTGCCGCCAACGAAGTCGAAGCGCTCATGCTCGAATTCAACCTGGTGCAGAAATACAAGCCGCGGTTCAATATCCGACTCAGAGACGACAAGTCGTTTCCGCATCTGACGATCACCCGGCGCGACGAGTGGCCGGCCGCCAAGGTGCGGCGCGGCAAGAAACGGAAAGGCGATCAGCATTTCGGACCGTACGCCCACGCATACGCGATCCGAAACACGCTTGATCTGTTGTTGAAAGCCTTCCCGATCCGGACGTGCTCGGATTCGAAGTTCCGGGTCCACCAATCCCGCGGTCGCCCTTGCCTGCTGGCCGATATCGAGAAGTGTTCGGCTCCGTGCGTTGGGGCGATCGACGCGGCCGACTACCAGGAGTTGGTCGACGGTCTGGCAGGGTTTCTCAACGGTGACTCGGACACCATCCTCCGACGGGTCCGCAGTGCCATGCTCAATGCCTCGGATCAGCAGTTGTATGAGCAGGCGGGGCGATACCGCGACCAACTGCGTGACCTGCAACGAGCGATCGAGCGTCAAGAAATCGCCAGCGAGCGTCCGGAGGACTTCGACGTGTTGGCGATCGCCGATGAAGATCTTGAGGCTTCGGTGTTCGTCTTGATCGTCAGACGGGGCAAGGTGGTCGGACGGTTTGGTCAGATTATCGACAAGGTCGAAGACGTGTCTCCAGAAGAACTCACCGGCAACCTGCTGCGGGAGCGATACGGTGAGGAGGACCCCCCGAGCCTGATCATCCTCGATGGACTGCCAGACGATCCCGATCTGTGGACCGCCTGGCTGACGGAGCGTCGCGGCGGCCCCGTTGAACTGCGAGTCCCGCAGCGGGGCGGCAAGCGCAAACTGCTCGAGACAGCCCATATCAACGCCCGCGAGCAACTCGGCCGCCATCGACTCAAGCGTCAGTCAGACCCCAATGCCAGGGCCAAGGCCATTAACTCGCTCCAGGTGGCGCTGAGTTTGCCAGCTGCTCCGCTGCGTATCGAATGTTTTGATATCTCCACCTTGCAGGGACGCAACACTGTCGCCTCCATGGTCGTTCTCGAAGATGGACTCCCTCGACGCTCGGATTATCGGCGGTTCAAGATCAAAACGGTCGAGCAACAAGACGACTTCGCTTCGATGGAGGAGGTTCTCCGGCGCCGTTTCACGGCCTATCTCATCGAGCGTGAACTGCCGACCGAAGAACGCGGCAAGTTCGCCTATCCGCCGGGATTGTTACTCATCGATGGCGGACTCGGGCAATTGGGACGTGCAGTCAAAGTCCTCGCCGAACTCGGCCTGGACATCCCGGTCGCCGGACTTGCCAAACGAATGGAAGAGGTCTATCTGCCGGGTAGCTCGGAGCCGGTGCGAATTCCCCGTGACGAACCCGCCCTCTACCTCCTCCAGAGGGTCCGTGACGAAGCGCACCGGTTCGCCATCACCTACCACCGCTCGTTGCGAGGCAAACGGATGGTCGACTCGGTTCTCGACGACGTGGTAGGTGTCGGTCCAACGAGGAAGAAAGCTCTGCTTCGTACGTTTGGCAGCCTCAAACGGCTTCGGGAGGCCTCGATCGGCCAACTATCGGAGGTTGTACCGGTCGCCGTTGCCCGTGACGTGTTCGATGCTCTTCATGGATAATCCGCATCTGCGGCGACGCGACCGATGATCGCTCAACCGGACGATTACGATGAGGGACACCGAAGGGAAGGGTTTCTGTGGAGCAACGTCCGCAGGTTGTAGTGGTCACCGGCATGTCAGGGGCCGGCAAATCGACGAGCGCCAAGACCCTTGAGGATCTGGGCTATTCGGTGATCGACAACCTCCCCCCTGCGCTCATCCCGGATCTGATTCGCCATAAACAAGTCCCGGAACGCCAGGAGTTTCTCGGGCTCGTCCTGGACTTGCGCGACGGGAATACCATCGATGATATCCGGGTCCCCATCTACAATCTGCGCGGGCAAGGAGCGTCAGTTGTGGTGATGTTTCTTGATGCCGACGATCAGGTTCTGGTCCGGCGGTATGAGGAAAACCGGCGGCCCCATCCGATGGGTCGGGACACGATCGCTGAGTGCGTCGAAGCCGAGCGCGAACTAACTGGCGAGCTTCGGGCCTGGGCCGATGTCGTTGTCGATACGACCGATTACTCGGTGCATGACCTTCGCCGACGTCTCGAGGCCGAGTTTCAGACCGCCTCCTGGCAACGTGACATGCGGGTCTCGGTCAGGTCGTTTGGTTTCAAGAACGGGAGCCCGCGGGACGCTGATCTTGTTTTTGACGTTCGTTTCCTACCCAACCCGCATTGGAACGAAGAGTTACGACCGCTGCGAGGGACCGATCAGCCGGTCCGCGACTTTGTCCTCGGCAATGAGGACGCCGAACGGTTCCTCACCGATGCCACCGCCATGTTGGCATTTCTCCTCCCTCGCTATGAGGCGGAAGGGAAGTCGTTCCTGTCGATAGGTATCGGTTGTACAGGGGGGAGGCATCGGTCGGTCGCGATTGCCGAAGAGTTGGCTCGACGAATAGAACAGCCCGATATCGCGGTATCGGTGCACCACCGGGACAAAGATAAATGACGTTCGAACCCGAAGCTCAGACGGAGATGCAGTTGCTCGGCCTCACTGCAGGTGGCCCGAAAGTGGTGGCGATCGGTGGCGGCCATGGACTCGCGCAGGCTCTCATTGCCATTCAGGCCTATGCCAGTCAGATCGACGCGGTGGTTACCGTCGCTGACGATGGCGGATCATCCGGCAGACTGGCGGGCCCGCTGGGAATCCCACCACCAGGGGACATCCGCCGGTGTCTGTTGGCTCTCAGCCCTGAACCGTCCATCTGGGGCGAACTACTCGGATACCGCTTCGATAGCGGGGACATCGCCGGTCACTCGCTTGGCAACCTCATGTTGGCCGCCCTATCGGACATCGCAGGAGGGTTTGTTCATGCTCTCAATTTGTGCGGTGAGATGCTGGGGGCGAACGGCCGGGTCCATCCGGTGTCCGAAGAACCCCTGGAATTGTGGGCTGACACCGATCGTGGGTCGGTGTCCGGGCAGGTAGCGATCGCAACTGCCCCCGGAACGATTCGACGGATCGAAGTCCGACCTGGTTCGGCCCACGTGAACCCGGCAGTCCTCGATGCCATCGTCGACGCTGACCAGATTGTTCTTGCCCCCGGGTCGCTGTTCACGTCTCTCATCTCGAATCTTGTCGTCCCCGGTGTGGCCGAGGCGATCAACCGCTCAACGGCCCAAATCGTCTTTGTGCTCAATCTGGTAACGCAGAACGCCGAAACGCTCGGACTTGACGCTGCAGCCCACGTAGCTGCTCTGCGTAAAGTCGGTGGTTTGGAAGTGACCGGGTCGGTTTTGGCTCATACGGGACCGGTTAGGGTTCCCTTAGGGCTTGCCCAGGTTATGGCTGACGGATCGAGCCTCGAAGGGTGGGACGTTGTCGCGTGTGATCTCTGTGATCAGGCGGCCGACTGGCCTCAGCACGATTCCATCAAGCTGGGGTTTGAATTGGCGCAGTTGATAGGAGCTTGATGAAACGCTATTTGACGATCGAAGACGTCGATGTCTCCGGCCAAACGACACTGGTTCGTTCCGACCTGAACGTGCCGTTGACCGGTGGCATCGTGGGCGACGACTTTCGCCTGAGGGCCAGCCTGCCAACCATCGAAAGGCTGCGAGCGCGGGGGGCCCGGGTCGTGTTGGCGAGTCACCTCGGTCGTCCCGCAGGCATTGATCCAGCCTTTTCGCTTGCTCCCGTAACAGCTCGTCTCGGTGAACTGGGTGGATTCGAAGTCATCCAGTTGGATGGGCTGTACGGGCCCGACATCGAGCGAGCCATTAGCGCCGCACCCGCTGGCTCTGTACTTGCTCTTGAGAACACCAGGTTCGACGATGGGGAGACGTCCAACGATCCAGTTCTTGCAGCCGGGCTGGCCTCGCTCTGCGACTTATTCGTCAATGACGCGTTCGGTACGGCGCATCGAGCTCATGCCTCCACTACCGGCATTGCGGAACACGTCCTTTCGGTGGCCGGACCCTTACTGGTCAGTGAACTGCAGGCTTTTTCAACGCTGCTTGAGGACCCGCCGCGGCCTTTCACGGTGGTGCTTGGCGGCGCCAAGGTATCCGACAAACTGGGCGTCATAAAGGCGCTACTTCCCAAGGTGGACATGATGCTTATCGGAGGTGGCATGTGTTTCACGTTGCTGTCCGCCGAAGGGTTCGAGATTGGCAATTCGTTGTTCGAGGAGGGTATGGAAGACGAGGTCGCTCAGGTCCTCAGGGGGCCGTATGGCGATCGGATTGTCACTCCAAGCGACATCGTGGTCGGCGTCGGCTTCGCCGAAGATACCGATCATGAGGTGGTAGCGCGCAATCGAGTGCCCGACGATCAAATCGGTTTGGACATCGGTCCGACCACCGCAACGGAGTTTGCCAGGGTGATCGCCGGGTCTGGATCAGTCTTTTGGAATGGTCCGATGGGCGTGTTTGAGTGGGAGGCGTTCAGTCACGGGACCGAACAGGTTGCTCGCGCCCTGGTTGGACATGAAGGCTTCACGGTCGTGGGTGGTGGGGACTCGGTGGCCGCGCTGCGTCAATTGGGCCTCGAAGATGTACCCAGCCATCTTTCAACAGGCGGTGGCGCCGGCCTGGAGCTTCTAGAAGGCAAGGTTTTACCGGGAATAGCTGCACTTGAGAGGTGGGTCGATGGCTCGTAAATCCCCATTCCGACCGTCAAGGCCATCGCACGCGCCGTAGCGGGGCGAAGGTAGGGCGAGATCCGTCATTTCCACTCCGCGATTCAGGTCACGGTAATCCCTGATTTCAGTAGGAACGGAACGATTGCCAGATTGGGGAGAAGATGGCTTCCCGAGTCGCATCGTCAACATAACGTGACGACTCGAAGGTCACCCATGGTGGGGTGATGCCGATCTCCACTTCGTTTACGAAAGCGCCTCCAGGTGTGCACTCATAGACACGGTAGGTGAAATACCCAGACCCTGGTCTCTCGACATCACCATATGCGAAGGCACACTGAGTGGGAACTGGCATCTCCTCCAAGTATTTCTCGGCTATTTCCTCGAAGGTTCCTGTGACTGGCTGCATCACTCGATGAAGGTAGTAACCGTTGTGGTTTGCCGGTCCCGCTCCGATAGTTGCCGCAATCCATTCGTCGATTTCCGGTGAAGCCCAAATGGTATCTTCGGTGACTTCGACCGACCACTCTCCAGGTACGGTTACCCCGAGTCTGCCTTCACCATCGATGATCAGTATCCACTCCAACGCTGGCTTCTCAGGAATGGTGGAAGTCGATACGATCGTTTGGGTTGTTGATGACACTTCGGTGATCGCTGGGGCGGGTTCTGTGGTCGAGATGACTACCGGCAAGCCGACGGTTGATTCACTCGCAACGGGCGCACCTTTCTCTCCGCCACTACCGTCGAATACGAATCCGACCGTGAGGAGGGCCACTCCGAACAGTCCCAGCAGTATCTGGCGAGGCAGCGAATCAACCAGGGGAACCTCGATCTTGAAAGCAACGAGACCGCCGCCGACTATCGCCGCTCCGACAAATGCGACTCCGGCAACAATGAGTGTCGATTGCATCCGACCTGTCTCCCGTCCCAACCCTACGTACAGGGTGGACAATTCGTCCTCGTTGGTCAAGAGCCAAAAGCCCATTTGGGAGTAGGCAGGAAGCGGTTCATCGCACGGGGACCCACTGCTCGACTAGTCCGACATCACCCAGTTCCAGATCACTCACGTGGCCCATTCATGGTGAATAATCGGTGGCTTTCGCTGGGACCCGCGCTCGATGGATTAACTTCACGTTACTGGCATTTGTAGATGCAACGGTTGCAGTTTGGCCCGCTACCCTGACCTGGACAACTGCACAAAACTTGCATAAAACTTGCGTTGAGCAGGCGTTTTACCTGGGTAGCGGATTCGGGAGAGAAGATGGTTCGTAAAGGTCTAATCGTTGGGAACTGGAAGATGAACATCAACCACCTTGAGGCCATTCAGGTGGTTCAGAAACTCAGCTACCGGCTCGATCTTGGTGACTATGAGCGAGTTGACGTGGCGGTTGTTCCGGCGTTTACGGCCCTTCGATCGGTCCAGACGGTCATCGAAGCCGACCGGCTACCCATCGGTCTCGGTGCCCAGAACTGTCATTGGGAAGAATCGGGAGCGTTTACCGGCGAAGTCTCTGCCGGGATGCTCGCCAAGCTCTCGGTGAACTATGTCCTGGCGGGCCACTCGGAACGCCGGGCCTTGTTCGGCGAGACGGACGACATGGTCAATCGAAAGGTCAAAGCGATTCTGTCCCATCAGATGACCCCGATTCTGTGTGTCGGCGAAACGCTCGATCAACGGGAAGCGGGCGAGACGTTGGCCGTGGTCACCGGGCAGTTGATGGGCGGCCTGTCCGGGATGGACGCCGATGCCGTCACGAGCACCGTTATTGCCTACGAACCGGTCTGGGCGATTGGAACGGGTCAGACCGCCACGCCCGAGGACGCCGCCGAAGTGGTGAGCGCTATCAGGGTGGCGCTTGGCGAACGATGGGGTGACGCAGCCGAACATGTGCGGATTCTTTACGGCGGGTCGGTCAATGCTGGGAACATCGCCGCGCTCATGGCAAAGCGCGACATAGATGGTGGGTTGGTTGGGGGAGCCTCGCTCGACCCCGACTCGTTCGCCTCGATCGTTCGATACTGGATCTAGAGCGACATGACATACGAACTTGTCCTCCTTCGTCACGGCCAGAGCACCTGGAACCTCGACAATCGGTTTACCGGCTGGACAGACGTTCCTCTCACCGATCAGGGCCGCGATGAGGCCACCGCGGCCGGTGCCCTGATGAGCGCCGAGGGAGTGGCCCCGGGGATCCTCCATACGTCGGTGTTGATACGGGCTATCGCCACCGCCAACCTTGCCCTTGAGGCGATGGAGCGTTCCTGGCTCCCGGTTCGACGGCATTGGCGCCTCAACGAACGCCATTACGGAGCGCTGCAAGGGCTGAACAAGAAAGAGACGTCCGAGCTCCACGGCCCCGAGCAGGTGTTCGCCTGGCGGCGAGGCTACGACACGCCTCCGGCAGCCCTTGAAACATCCGACGACCGTCATCCACTACACGACGAGCGATATCGTCTTCTTGCCCCCGATCTGCTCCCGGCGACCGAATGCCTGGCAGACGTCGTGGATCGAATGCTCCCGTATTGGCATGATGCCATTGTCCCTGACCTTCGATCCCTCGGGTCGGTTCTGGTGGTTGCCCATGGCAACAGCTTGCGGGCGCTCGTCAAACACCTCGACAACATCAGCGATGCAGACATCCCGGATCTCAACATCCCCACGGGAGCTCCTTTGAGGTACGAACTTGACGAAGATCTCAACGTCGTGCGTACCGGTTACCTGGGTGATCCCGAGGCTATTGCGGCGGCGGCGGAGGCGGTGGCTCGCCAAGCCGGCTGACATAACTTGACCTTACGGGCTGCCCGGCCCATACTTGCTTCGGCGCAGACTCGCGCCGACTTTCTTCGGAGAAATCATCATGGCAAATATCCTGTTGTGGACGGTAGGCATCGTGCACGTCCTCGTTTCACTAATCATCATCGCGCTCGTGCTCTTCCGTTCGGGTTCTGGTGGCATGTCTGATCTGTTCGGGGGTGGCATGGGTCCGTCCGGTGGCGGCGGGTCAACTGTTGCGGAACGAAACCTCGATCGACTTACGGTTATCTCGGCGGGGATCTTCACGGTCTCCACCATTGCCCTCGCCATTCTGCTCGGGTAGCGAGGCATGCGCCGCGGGGGGCGGTGGATCCCGTTTGCAGTTGTGCTGGTCGTCGGCGCCATCTCGGTTGCGTTCTTCGCCCTTGGGGAGGCTCCCCGGGAGGCGATCGCGCCGGTAACGACAAGTTCCCCCACGACGTCGACGGTTGCCGCGACCACTACAACCACCCGACCTGTTGAACTGGCGACTGCACCCGTCGGACCAACAACGCCTACGACCACGACGCGCCCTGCCGGTCCTGGCGCTGATCTCTATGGGGGTGTAGCCACCGTAGGTGTGATCGGACCAGCGACCACCCTCAACCCCTTCGTCGAACGTTCCGGACTCGGCGACGCCGTGGGGGCCGTCACTTGGGCCTCAGCCTTTGTCCTGAACGGCGGTACCTATGAGCTTGAACCAGGAGTCCTCGCCGAGATCCCGTCGTATGCCAACCAGGGTCTCGTCGCCAACGGAGACGGGTCCATCACCGTAACCCTGCGCATGAGCACGGAAGCGCGATGGCAGGATGGCCAACCGATCACCGGCCATGACCTGGCCTTCACTGCCGAACTGCTCGCCTTGGATCGGCGTATCGATCGGGAGTTACGAGATCGTTATGGTCTGATCTCGGACCCGGTCGCATCGGACGAAACGTACACCTTCAAAGTCCTTCAACCATCAGTCGATTACCTGTCACTGTTCGAGGTGATCCTCCCTCGCCACCAGATCGAAGGTACCGATCTGATCAACGATTGGGACGACCGAATGTGGCTATCGGCGGGACCGTTCATCGCTGGCTCCATCCAGGAAGACGGCTCGGTGTCGCTCCGGCGCAATCCGCAGTACAGGCGTATCGATGAGGACGGTAACGAACTTCCCCACCTCGACGGGCTGGAGCTTATTCCGTATGTCACGCCCGCCGAGGTGCTTGTCGGTCTGACGGAAAAGCTTCTGTCGGTTGGTGATCTTGCCGCCGACTATGGCCTGGCGGCTAATCGTTCGGATCTGTCTGTCAGTTCAGCACAAGGCGAAGAATGGGAGCACGTCGGATTCCAGTTCGGAACCGGTCGGTTCGCCGCCAATCCTCGATCCATGGTTACTTCGCCGAGCTTTCGTGATCTGGTAGCAGTTGTTGTGGGTGACGATTCGCTGGTTGCCGAGATCGGAGGATCGGCCCTCTACCCAGCTTCGTCGATTGTGGCCAGTTCCTGGCCGAGCGTCGCTGCGACGATCCGGGCATCGGTCGAGGAGCCATCACTCGATTTGATCGCCTCGGAACTCGAGCGGGATTTTCAGGAGCAGCCCCCCACAGTCGTGTACGCCACGACCGTGGCGCTCGACCGCTCACAGATGGCCGGTATCGCCCTGCGAGAGTTAGCCGCTAGGGGAGTGGCCGTCGACGTAGAACTGCAGGACCCAGGTCTCTTCTTCCGTGACTCGGTCATCGAAGGTTCCTTTGAGGTGGCAGAATGGGCGTGGACCATCAGCCCCGGCCCGGTCGGTGCCGTCAAGGATCTTCAATCATGGTTTGGCACCTCTCCTTCTCGTGATGGCTTGGACTTCTACAGATGGTCGGCGAACACGCAGTCCGAGTCGCTGGTCGCTGAGATCGCAGCGATCGACTCGATCATGGATCTTGATGAACTGGCCGCCGCAGTAACGTCGATCGACTCGCAATTGCTTGACCGGGTCGTGGTCGTACCGCTATGGCAGTCCTCGGCTGGATCCGGCTTTGATCCACAACGGATCGGGGGATATGTTCATCCCCGGTTTGGCGTACCGATTACGTGGAACGCAGACCGCTGGCTGGTTCCCGGCGGATGTTCGAACGTCACGGAAGGGGCCGTCTGCGGGGGGCCGATCCAACCGACGGACGCCGGTTGACCCCAAACGGGAACAGTCCTGCCGTATTGACTCCTGAAGCCGCCTTCGGATGTTCCAGCCAGACAGCCCCGCAGGGGGGTTATACTGCCGTCCGCTGCTGGTAATACAACACTTGTCGGAGTGGCGGAATGGCAGACGCGCTAGCTTGAGGGGCTAGTGTCCGAAAGGGCGTGGGGGTTCAAGTCCCCCCTCCGACACGAACCCTAAGTACATGGGGTGCTCCTGCCGCTGCATGTACCCGTCCGTCGGGGTAGTAGGTCAGGTTGACGCCGAGTTCTTCGTAGATAGCCCGCTTGTCGGCAGGGTCGGCATCGGCCAGTACTGCCACGAGATATTCGCAGCGGAGCTGGAGCGCCGGCTGGTTGCCAAGTCCGAGGCTCTCAAGATTCGGGAACGCCATCTCGACGAACGAGAGCAGTCGCTGAGGGAATCGGCGAGTCTCCTGCGGGCCAGAACCAGACCACTCAAGCTACCGAGCAAGTCGAGTATCGGTCGGAATGATCCCTGCCCATGCGGATCGGGTGACAAGTACAAGCGGTGCCACGGCAACTGATCTACCGAGAGTGAGTAAAGATATTGACGGCAAAGTCGCCAGTACGTACACTGAGTACATACAAGGAGAAAGGCATATGACCTCCATAGATCAAAGACGCAAAGAAAAAGCGGAGGAAAAGTCCGCCCGTATCAACGTCCGATTGTCAGATAGGCAGCGAGAACTCATCGTTGACGCGGCGGCAGTCACAGGAACATCCATGTCTGAGTTCATTCTCGTCCCTGCGATTGAGCGAGCCGCGGCCATATTGGCTTCCGAACAGGTCACTCGTCTCAACGCGGAAGTCGCTGAAAAGTTTGCTGCTTGGATGGACGAACCAGCGGTTGTTCTTCCACCGATGAAGCGATTGGCCGACGCAGAACCGTTTGATGATTGACATCTAGATGCGGGTCGAACCCCTAGACCCTTCTCGACATAACCGCAACACGTTCGATTGCGGGCGAGAGTCACTCAACCGGTGGCTGCACCACAACGCAGGCCAAGCGCAAGAGAGGCACCATTCGGCCCGTACGTTCGTCTTGACCGAAGACGGGGAAGTGATCGCCGGTTACTACGCATTGGCTAGCCATGCGGTGGACATCCAAGATGTCGGCCCGACGATGGGCAAGGGGCACGCAAGATACCCCATCCCGGCGGTGCTCCTCGCTCGCCTCGCTATCGCCAAGCCCTACCAGGGGGCTCATCTAGGCGAACGGCTCTTGGCCGACGCGGTTCGTCGGATCGTTGGAGTCTCCGAGCAAATCGGTATCGACCTCGTGGTAGTCGACGCATTGGATGACGAAGCAGCGGGCTTTTACGAACGGTATGGATTCGTCCGTTGGCCGGCAGATGGCCACCGGCTATTTGCCAAAGTCAGAGATTTAGGCGCCTCCTTCGCCCGAACTGTCCGTTGACTGGCAGCACACTGATCGGTGTGGCCGAAACGAGTTCGGTGTCACGATGGGTTGATTTCGGCCAGTCCCGAAGCTGTCAACCTGGGCGGGGCGACCAAACGCTCCCGACCCGATACTCGCCGTCGGACTCCAATTGCCTGCTCGCGACACGGCGGAGGATCGCTCGTCTCGGTCACAGGTCGTCCCGTTTACGATCATCGAGGTCGACCGAGCCCTGGTTTCTGCTTGAACTCTGACCGGCGTTCGGAGTACCTGAGACCGTGTGCGATCCTCGGGATAGCTAACGTGTTGTCACCGCGTCCCGGTCCGGCGGTCGGCGTTGTTTCTTGGCGTTTTAGGTGATGGAGAAGAGGAAGAAGATGGCTGATCCTGTTCGGTATGAATGTGCGTTGAATCTTGCGCGGACGACACGTATCGACAAGCTGCCGACCTTGCTTCGTCGGGTGCCTTCCGACATTGATAGCTTGCCGGCCCACACCATCCTTGGGATGGCAATCGGGAGTACGACGCCTTCGGGAATACCCTGACCGAAACCGACCCGGCCGGCAACATCACCACCTTCACGTATACGACCGCCGGTCTGTTATCGCAGATTTCGCGGCCCGGAACACCCACCGGATCGTTCACGTACAACACGTGGGGGGGAGTGCTCACCGAAACGTGGCCGGGGTCGGTCACGACCAACACGTACGACACGGCCGGACGCCTGTCGACGACCGAATCCACGTCGACGGTGGGCCTGGTGGCGGTGCCGACGGTGACCACCAGCTATGACGCCACTACCGGAGCGGTAACCGCCGTCGGCGACGTGTCAGGCACCGTGTCATACACGTATGACTCGTGGGGTCGGATACTCACCCAGACCGACGCGCTCGGCGAGGTGACCACCTTCGTGTACGACGTGGAGTCGAATCTGATTTCGCGGTCGGACTCGAAGGGTACGACCACGTTCGTGACGGACCAGTTGGGTCGGGTCATCCAGATCGTCGATTCGGGGGTGGGAACGACCAACGTGGCGTACACGTCAACTGGTGGTGCGCTCGGGTCGGTGATGACCTATCCGAATGGTGTTATCGCTACCACTGTAAGTCGGGTGGGGTCTGGTGATGTGGATACCGTCACCTACACCAACGGGGGTGGGCTGGTCGGGACATTTGATCGGGATTATGACGTGTCGGGTCAGGTGGTTCGGGATGTGGCTCCTGATGTGGTGCGTGAGTATGACTATGACGATTTGAGTCGTCTGGTGGTGGCCCGGGATTATGATCCGATAACAGCTGAGTTGGCCGAAACGAGGGAGTACGGGTTTGATGCCAACACGAACCGCACGTCGATGACAACCACTCCCGCCGGTGGGGCTGCCTCGACGGTGACGTACGGGATCGACGCGGCATCAGATCGGCTCCTGTCGGTCACCGGTGGTTCGGCACCGGGTGCGGTTTCGTATGATGTGAATGGGAACACGACAGTCATGCCCACACGGACGATCAGTTGGACGGCTGCTAATCGGGTGGCCGCTATCACCACCGCCGGTGGGGTGGTGGTTGGGTACGGGTTGGATCCGTTGGGTCGTACCCTGTCTCGGACTGTGTCGGGGTCGGGGGTGTCGAAACAGGCCACGTATCATTATGGGGGCGATGCCGATACTCCGTCGTGGACGGTCGATGTTGATGGGGGCGTGTCGACGACGACTCGTAATGTGTCCGGTGGCGGCGGCCTGTTGGCTACTCAGGTGGTGGGTGGGGCGGTGTCGTTTCCGTTGTATTCGCCTCATGGTGACGTGTGGGCCCGTACCGATGGGACCGGGGTGGTGACCGCAACGTTTTCTTATGATGAGTATGGCAACCCGTTACAGGCCGCCACGGGTGATGCGACTGTGGATCGGGTGGGGTGGTTGGGTCGTCAACAACGCCAATGGGACCCTGACGCCGCCCTCACCCTGATGGGCGTGCGAGGTTACGACCCAACGTTGGGCCGGTTCTTGTCGGTTGACCCCGTCTATGGAGGCTCGGCGAACGCTTATGACTACGTGGGTGGAGACCCCATCAACGGCTACGACCTCGACGGAAGAGCGCGAAGGGATCGAAAGGATCTGACGAAGAAGGAATTGGAAGCGATACGGAACAAGAAAGCGGGGGAGCCGTACATTGAAAAGGACTGGCGGAGTGGGAGGCAAAAGAAGATATTCAACGACAAGTATGACGGCAAGCGGAACCAACAAAAACGTCGAAGCAATAGCCAAATCTGGCAGCCGGTAGCGCTCACTGGTTTGGCTGTAGGTCTATGGTGGGCGGCCAAGGCGCTTTCCCCCTTGTGTGGTCCCGCAGTTGTGGTGTGTTTCGTAGCGTTTTAGGAAGGAATCGGATGGATACTGAAGCCTGGGTCGAGTCGTTAGGCGCCCGGAACTGCATCAATTTCGCCAGGTCTACGCCATATGACGAGTTGCCGACGTTGCTGCGCCGGATCGCGAACGATCTGGCCAGCCTGCCGTCTTACCGCATCGTCGGTATGCATGTTGAGCTCTTGGATACGGCTGACATGGGTGTATTCCTTAGCTTCGAATCGGACGATCCGGAGTCGTTCGCTCACCTACCTGAGGATTTCGCTTCCCTTCTCATCGGTCAGCTCGGTGGGGAATGAGATGATGATTGTTGCACCTCGGTATGTGTTCTTTGGTGGTCAACGAGGCGGAGCGACTGTCGGTTCTCGCAGTGGGTTCCTCCGTGCCGTTGGCAACCTGCGGCGACAGAGGTGGCTTGTGCTGGCAGGTTGGGTGGCTTAAGATGTCGTTGCTGTATTACTCGCGCACCGCACCTGCCGACAAAGTTCCGACCCTGCTGAGGCGGCTTGCCAACGACGTAAGCAGGCCACTCGTCTCGGTTCTTTCGGTTGTGTTCGACGTGTCCTCGTCTGATGGAAGCGTGACCGCGACGGTGTTTTTCAGTTTCGACGACGGCGAAGATGAGCTTCGTCATCAGGCCTTGGCTGGCGATCCGGTTGGTGCGAACAACCTGGGGGTCTTGCTTAAGGACGAAGGGCGCAGAGAAGAAGCGGTGGCTGCGTATCGAGTTGCCATCGATTTGGGGTCCGACACTGCCCTGGTCAATCTTGCCGATCTTCTGGTTCACGACGGCCAGGTTGAAGAAGCCCGGCAGCTCCTGATCCGGGCAATGGATCTCGGCGAACCGTCATCTGCCGAACGCCTGGCAGAACTCGAAGAAGGCGACTAGTCGCAGCCGTTTGGGCGAAAGGCACATTATGCAATGGTCGACTGGTTACTGACGATGAGTCCAAATGGCGGAAATGGGACAAGTGCAGCGTGGCAGTGGGGGCGCGGGCCGTTATCGGCGCAGGTGGCATCAATGGCCAATGTTGGCGTTGTGCCGTTGGCTTTCTCGTTTTTGTTCATGGCATTGGCGCTATCCGGGGATGCGCCATGGCCTAACTTGTTTTCGTCCGTCATGCTGCTCGCTGTAGTTCTCATGATTGATCGTTCGCCTCGGTTGGGCCGGGTTTGAGTCCGGGTCGTGCATCTCGGTATACAGGGATCCAGTAGTGAAGGTAGCCACCGGCCGCCCCCTGACCATCTGGTACATCTCTCGTAGGCGATCCGAGTCGTCTGGTCTTGTCGTCGACGGGTCGCGGCGACGAGCACGATTGGTTCTCCTGTCGTGAATGATGTGGAATCGCTGAGTCTTCAGTTTGAGGTTGTGCGCGGCTCCGGCGATCTTGACGCGGCTTATGAGATTGCGCGTTCGTCGATCGACGTCGGAGATAATTTCCTGGCGATCGAGATCCTTGAGTGGTTGACGGTACGTGGTCATCTTGAGGCTGCGACTCAGCTTGGGTTCTTATTGAAGGACGACGGTGACGTTGATCGGGCGTTGGGTTTGTTTGGTGGTGCTGCTGACGCCGGGCTCCTGGATGCTCGTCTGTGTATGGCCGATCTGCTCAGTGAGATACCGGGTCGCGCCGGTGACGCCGAACGCGAGTATCGGTGGGTCCTTGGGGAGCGTCCAGGGGATGAGTTTGCGATGTTTGACCTGGCGTTGTTGCTGGTTGGTCAAGGCCGGTTGGAGGAAGGTGCGGTACTGTTCCGAAGCTTGGCCGATGCGGGCGATCGGAGCGCCGCGGTGGAACTAGATGAGTAGTTCCAAGGGGTTAGTGGTCGTAGGCGATGAGTGATCGGGCGGGGCCTGGCTGGTTGGTGGTTTCGTTGTGCCAGATGGCGGCGGTGAGGGCGAGGAGTCGTTGGAGGATGCGGGCGGCTACTCCGGCGGGTTTGCGGCCGCCGTGTCGTTCGAGATCGAGTTGGGCTTTGAGAGTCTGGTTGACCGATTCGATGATCTGGCGGAAGGGTCGAAGAAACTGTTGGAGGGGACGGGATTGTTCGCCTTTGAGAGCAGGGCGGATCAGGGTGATCCCTGTTTCGGTGAGTCCGGTCTCGAACCGAGCGGATCGGTAGCCCTTGTCTCCGATCAGGGTCTGGCCGGGCCGGTGAAGGTCGGGGTCGATCGAGATCATCTCGGCTGCAATATCTCGTTCGTTTTCTTTGGCTCCGGTGAGCGCAAACGCCATCGGCAGTCCTGAGGGGGTGGCGATCAGGTGGAGTCGGAGCCCCCAAAAGAAGCGGGAATGTGACGCACAGTACCCGTAGGTGGCCCATCCGGCCAGGTCGGATCGTTTGGCGGTTTCTCGGCTGCGTCCGCATTCGACGGGGGTGGAATCGACCAGCCAGATGTCGTCGGCGTGACCGACAACCGAACCGGCCTCACCTGGACGTACGGATACGACACCGTCACCCACCGGATGACCACGATAACCCCACCCGGGCAGGCAACCACCACCCTCGCCTTACACGTCGAACAAGCTGACCCAGGTGTCGGCACCGGTGCCCGGCGGAGGAACCGCCACGACCGCAATTGCCTATGGAAGCTGGCTCGAAGGCGTAAGGACCACGCTGACCACACCCCGGAACGACGCGTGGGTCTACGACTTCGACACTTCGTCCCGGGTCCGGTACCTCACGCCGCCCATCGGTCCAGTCCAAGAAACCACCTGGAACGAACACAACCAGGCGGTCACCAGCCAAACCGACGCCGAAGCGGTAGCCAGCGACCGGACCACCCGCACATATTCGTCCGAGGCCGACCAGTGCAACCTGTCGGGAGTGTCGGCTGTCAATGACGGAACCGACCTATGCGCGGTCACCGGCCCGATCCAAGATGTTGCCGGCGCCGGACTGGTGCGCCCGGTCACCTCCTACCAATACGACGAAGCCCTCGGGGGTGTCTATCACCTGGTTACCCGTCAGACGAACCCGGACGGCACCTACGTGGTGTACACGTACGATGCCAACGGCCTGACGGCACGCCAACCATCAACCCAGAAAACCTACTCGTCGGGCGACGTGCTCCTTCAGACCCGGTCCTACACGTACGACCCGTTCGGGAACACCCTGACCGAAACCGACCCGGCCGGCAACACCACCACGTTCACCTACACTCCCGCCGGCCTGGTCTCCCAAATGGCCCGGCCCGGGACACCCACCCGAACGTTCACATACAACACGTGGGGTGGTGTGCTGACCGAAACGTGGCCCGGTTCGGTCACCACCAACACCTACGACCCGGCCGGACGACTGTCAACAACCGCCGCTACATCGACCGCTGGCCTGGCCCCGGTCCCGACCGTGACCACCACCTATGATCCGGCCACCGGAGCGGTCACCTCGATCGGGGACACGTCGGGCACCGTCTCCTACACGTATGACACGTGGGGTCGGATCGTCACCGAAACCGACGCCCTCGGCGAAACCACCACCTTCGGCTATGACAGCGAATCGAACCTGGTGTCTCGGGCCGACTCGAAAGGCACCACCACGTTTATCGTGGACGCACTCGGCCGGATCACCCAGATCGGCGACACCGGCATCGGAACCACCACCGTTTCCTATTCGGCGACGGCCGGGGCGTCGCGGTCGGTCACTTCCTATCCCAACGGGGTGATTGCTACGGCGACGAGTCGAGTGGCGGCCGGCGACGTCGACACGGTGTCATATACGAACGGAGCAGGTGTGTTGGGTGGGTTCGATCGGGATTATGACGTGTCAGGGCAAGTGGTCCGAGATGGGGCACCTGATGTGGTTCGAGAATACGACTATGACGATGTGGGACGCCTCGTCGAGGCCCGGGATTATGATCCGGTGACAACTGAGCTGGCCGAAACCAGGGAGTATGGGTTTGATGCGAACACGAATCGTACGTCGATGACAACCACTCCCGCCGGTGGGGCTGCCTCTACCGTGACCTATGGGATCGACGCGGCATCAGACCGGCTCCTGTCAGTCACCGGCGGTTCGGCACCGGGGCCGGTTTCGTATGATGTGAACGGCAACACGACAGTAATGCCCACACGGACGATCAGTTGGACAGCGGCCAACCGGATAGCAGCCGTGACGACTGCAGGTGGGGTGACGGTCGGGTACGGGTATGACCCGTTGGGTCGCACCCTGTCTCGGACGGTGACCGGGGCGGGCGTGGCCAAGTCGGCTGCGTATCATTATTCGGCTGATGCCGACACTGCATCATGGACGGTTGATGTTGATGCCGGTGTGTCGACGGTAACCCGCTATGTGAACGGTGGCGGAGGCCTGTTGGCAACCCAGGTGATTGGTGGGGTGGTGTCGTTCCCGTTGTATTCGCCCCATGGCGACGTGTGGGCGACCACCGATGCGACCGGCCTGGTGACCGCCACGTTTTCGTATGACGAGTACGGCAACCCCCTCCAACCAGCTACCGGCAACGCTGGGGTGGATCGGTATGGCTGGTTGGGTCGTCAACAACGCGAATGGGACCCCGACACCGCCCTCACCCTGATGGGAGTCCGTGGTTACGACCCCACGTTGGGCAGATTCTTGTCGGTTGACCCAGTGTATGGGGGATCAGCCAACGCCTACGACTACGTCGGTGGCGACCCCATCAACGGCTACGACCTCGACGGACGCAAGTGCACGACGTCGATTTGGCACATGTTTGATTGTGTCAAGGCCGTTGCTGTTGTGTTGGTGAGCGCGGCGGCAGTACCTGCCTGGATCGGAGCAGGCGTCCTGATCTGCGGCGTAACCGCCGTTGTAGGATGCGTGATCGGCGCT
Source organism: bacterium (assembly GCA_024641305.1). GTDB lineage: Bacteria > Actinomycetota > Acidimicrobiia > Spongiisociales > JAENVV01 > JAENVV01. Next base: position 23,427 of record JAHEDI010000093.1, read on the forward strand.
GCCTTTTTCGGAGCCGCGGCAGTTGGGCAGGCGTACGGGACCATTCAGGCGGGACGGGGCGTTTACAAGAAGATCAGAGGCGACAGTCGCCGGACTTCGAAGTACATGTTTAGGTCGAACCGAAGTGTGAGCCGAAGTGTGAGAAGCCGGTGATAAGACCTACCGTCCCCGCGTTCGAGCGGGCGTTGCGTTTGGCGATCCGCCCTCGGTTCCTGGTCCTGCTTGTGCCGCCGCTCATATCGTTGCTGTTGCCGTCTCTTGTGAGTCGGTCGGGATTCGCCGACTCCGTGTTCATGCTGCATTTCGGCGCTGCGATCTTCGTAAACATGACCGTGTTGGTCGGCGTCTCAGCCCTGCCCGCCTCTCATCCGTATCGCACCGAAATGGTCCGGAATGTGTTACCGAATCTGTGGGCATTCCTAATCTTCCTGCCTCTGTTCGTCGTACTTGAACCATCGCCATCGACTGTCTGGTACGGGTTTTCTTTGGCTTCAGCTGGCGTGATCAACCTGGTCGTCCATCGAAAAGTGCTGATACCGCCCAGCTGGGGCCCATCGTTTCCGATGTTTGCTTTCACTGCCGGTCTGGGTGCTATCGCTGCAGTCGGGGCGTCGTCGCACTTCGACAACGGAATGTTTGAGACCGAGATGCTCTATGGGCTGTATGGGCTCTTCAGCAGCCTCGCAGTCGATGGATCGCGGCGACGAGCAGAGGTGCTTGCCGATGGCTCAGAATCGGACAGCGCGGGTTCGTGACGGTATCGATCTGTGTTATGGATCAAGTGTCGATTTGGCCTGGCAGCGGGACCGGTTAGGAATGTGAACTATCGGGTCGATGCCGGGTCGGATCGGCTCACCCTAAGGTCTGCGGCCCCGCTGCCGATAGCTCGGCCGTCAACGAGAATAGACCCCGAAACCGAAGCCCTTACACGGTGTGCGAGCCTTATCGCTCTGTGATTGAGTAAGCCCTGGCGAGTGGTGGCGGACGTGTAGTCAGCACCGGTATCGGTCCTCCGACACGAACGTTAACCCCACGCGGACTCATCTCGACTGAGACGCGGCCTTCGGGGTGGTAGGTCAGGTTCACTCCTAGTTCTCCGTAGAGGTCTGCTTTGTCTTGGGGGTCGGCTTCGGACAGGACAGTGACGATATCGCGGAGGGCGCCGATCAGAGCCCGAACTTGTGAGCTGGTGAGCTTTCCACCGGGGATGGTGTGACCGAGCTGAGCTTGCAGGTTGGCCCGTTCCCGATGAACTTGTGCCATCCAGCGGGCCACCAGTTTGGCGTCAGCGCCCTCGTCGAGGACTGCCTGGTATTGGCCAAGACGACGATCACAATCGTGGATCTGTTTGGTGAGTGCGGTCTTGCGGGCTTCGTCCTCGACGCTGGGTTGTGAAACACCGGCGAGGATCTCAGAGGTTTCCTCGAGGTGCTGGTCGTCGAAGAGGGATCCAAGCCACTGGTCGAGGCCCGGGGTCACTGCGGCTTCTTTGACGTAGACGTTGCGGGGATGCTGGGCCGGTCCGACGCCGTACTCTTCGGGGAACTTGCACCGGTAGTAGGGTCGATCATGGTTCTGCTGGCCGGCCATGCGCCTCCCGCAAACACCGCATCGGATGAGACCGGAAAGCAAGTAGCGACTGCCGGAGCGGCGCGGGGCCCGACTGGTGGGTCGACCGAACGCTTCCTGGGCGGCTCCAAACAGGTCTGGGTCGATGATCGGTTCGTGGACGGCATGCTCGGACCACACCCATTCGTCGGGGTCGTTCCAGCGCATCTTGGTCTGATGTCCGAGCGCCACGTCCCCGACGTCGACGAGAACCTCTTCGCGTCGTTGTCGGTTCCACACTTGGCGGCCGGTGTAACGGGGGTTCTTGAGGATGGCCCGCACCGCCGACTTCGCCCAGACCCCGTGCCCGCCTGCCCGGTGTCGGTTGCGATCCGGGTCATGGGCAGACGGGGAGAGGATGCCTGCTTCGGTCAGCCCTTTCGCAATCGCGTAAAGACCTTTCCCGGCCGCGAACTCCTCAAAGATCCTGACCACCACCGGTGCCGCAAGGGGGTCCGGTTCGAGGCGTTTCAATGTTTGTCCGGTGGCTGCTTTGGACGGGTTGGGGTGGGGACCGGCCGCAGCAATCTGGTAGCCGTAGGGTGGCCGACCGCCCAGGAAGCGGCCTTCGATCGCTGCTTGGGAGGCCATCGCTGAGCGGACCCGGGTTTTGATGCGGTTGCGTTCGCCTTTGCTCATCCCCCCATACAGGTTCATGACCATTTCGTGAGCGTCCGATCCTGGGTCGACCGCACCACCAACTTCGGGCACCCACAACCCGACGCCGTAATGGACGAAGACGGGGAAGGTGAGTCCGAACTGGTTGCCATAGAACGCTCGTTGGGGTTCGCCGATGACCACACTGTCGAACCCCCGGGTCGGGTCGGCGAGAGCGTGAAGGAGTTGGGTGGCTGCTGGACGACGGGACCAGGGCAAAGAACGTGATTGGCCAATGTCGAAGAATTCGGTGACGATTTCGCCGCCGGCCGGGTCGATGAGTTGCCGGGATCGGGCGAGTTGCCAGTTACGCGACGATTCGGGGTCTTGTTGGTCTTCGGTGGAGACCCGACCGTAGAACGCGAATCGCATTACGAATCCGAGCGTAGCGGACCGTCAGACCGCGGAGCAGTATCCGTCTTCTCGAACCGTTCTTGTGCTCGCAGCAGGATACGCAACAACACTCCGGCGGCAGTCTGATTGAGGATGGGTGGTCCGGTGGTTTCGACTACGACCCGACCCGTATCGCTTCTCAGTCGATCGGTACTCGGAGCCTCAGGCTGTTCCATGCCAACAGACTGCGATAGGACCCTGTCAGCAGAGTGTCAAGAACCCTTTCAACAGAGTTTCCGTAACCCTTTCAACCACCGTCGGTTCCGGGACGTTGCCACCGGATCGGTCGACGGGTCGAAGGGGAGCGACCGCCTCGAATGACACTCGGCTGACAGGGTAAATGACACTCTGCTGACAGGGTTGGCGGGTAAGCGGACGGTTTGACAGGGTTTTTGAAACTCTCCTGAAACTCTGTTGAGAGGGTTGGCGGGTAAACGGTCGGCGATGGCCGCGATGTTGGAGGGTTTTTGACACTCGGATGACAGGGTTAGGGGCGAACGTTCCTGCATGTCGTTGGCAATGCGCTCCAATCAGTTCTCGAAACGGTCCAGCTGTCGGATCTCGAGCTTTCCGGCGATGTCGGAGCAGCCATGGACCCGGCCGGCTCAGACCGCCGGAGAGCGGCTCAGGGAGGTTAGGACGCCCGATCTGCGGTCGGTACGGCTGGTAAGCACACGGTACCCGTACCGGCTGCCCGGGGGACCGCCGTTGCACACCGCAGGCCAAATTCCCGCAAGGGGCTCGAATGCCGACCTCGACGATCACACGGGCACCCCTGGGGGAATCCCGACTCGCAAGAAACCACGAGAACCGAAACCAAGGAAAGGATGATCCCATGCAAAGCGCAGGACCGACCATGAGACAAGAAGACCGAACTCAGACATCGCCCACTCGCAACGCGATCGCGCACAGAACCCTGTCAACACCACACGCACGTGCAACAAGTTGCCGCCGGTCAACTGGTTTACCGGTGAGGTGAAGCATGGGATTGGATCGTGGAGCGCTGGCGAAGATTGACCGTCGGGTATTCGCCGAGCTCAGGCACACCGTGGGGACTCAAACGGTCAAGGTTCCGTTGTCGGATGCGGTCTGGTCCACGTGGCGACGGTATTGCCAGGCGGTCGGGTTGACGATGGGAGAGGGCATCGCCGGTTTGGTCGCCCAGGAACTCGGCACCCTCGTGAACGACGACGGGCACCATGGAGGGGTGTTCACTCCAGAGCTGCAGCGGCGGCTGGTTGCCAGGTCTGAGGCTCTCGAGATTCGGGAACGGCGACTGGACGAACGAGAGCAGTCGCTGAACGCATCGGAGTGTCTCCTGCGGGCCCAAACGAGACCACTCGAGGTGTCAGCTAGGTCGAGTGTCGGAAGCAAAGATCCCTGCCCATGCGGGTCTGGTACCAAGTACAAGCGCTGCCACGGCAACTGATCTGCTACCGGGAGTGAGTTTATGGATGTGTCTGATACATCCTGGTCCGGGACGCTGGTGGTTGCCTCTAGCCGTCCGGGTAGTGAAGGATATGTGCACCGTTCCGGCAGCACTCTCTCAACAACATTCTGGCATGCCCTTCGGGATCAACCTGATGACGTTGTTCCGACCTACCCCGACATTCCGTTTCCGGAACTCTCTTGGTCCACTCCGCGCATCGGTACGCCTCTTGTACGGGGGGCGCCGATCGTCACGGTGGCCCGCAACCAGTGGCACAGTCAAGTTCGTATACCTGGATCCCATCTGTGGTTACGGTCGTAAGGTAAGCCACTCCCGTGGGAGGGTCGATCGTGAGGTGCCCGACCGACCCCGAATCGAACTCGCCGAGTGGGTTTGGCGTCGGAGCGGTCAGGACTTCGCCGGCCGGTGAGATTCTGACATACACGGAGAGTTGGGTGTTTTCAGCCTTACTGGACAGGCCATAGAACAGAAGGTGAGTGTTCCCGAGTTCGTCTGTCTCATACTCCACAATGCCGAACGCAGCCCCACCGTCGTTTGGTTTCAGGATCAAACGGATTCTGAGCGGCTCGCTTAGGGGGTCCGGGTCGGCGACCCACACCTCGGCCGTGTCATGGGCGATCATCTCGACCGAATAGGCTTGACCAGACCGCGAGGTAAACGCATCGACTCTGGCCACATCTAAACCGGTCGCTTTTGGCGTTACCGAGTATCGGGAGTTCCCCAACATTGGTGTCGCATAGGCAACTCCTCCGGCGGTCGTGACCAGCTCGAACGTCGTCGGATCGGTGTCTTGGTACTCGACTTGGCCGGCGTCGATGCGTAACAACGCCGGTCGAGAGGTTGAGGCCATCACGACCCCACCTTCAGTCACTTGGAGGCCAAAGACCGACGACGTAACAGCAGTCTCGAAATCCTCTAGGAACCGGCCATCCGAGTCGAAATGGACGATTCGGAACCGATCAGTGTCCGGTACCCACCACGAGCCATCCATGCCACGTGCGGGCAGCTCCGGGCCATGGCCTGGCCCGGCACCGAGGCCAGCTGGTTCGTCGCCGTAGCCGAGCAGCAGAACCTGGTCCCATTCAGTGTCGTCTGCCGACTCCGGAAATGGGATTACGACCTCAATGACTTCGTCCTGTATGGGCACGCTCGTAGGCGTCACGCCGACCGTAGTGACTGGCTGCTCTCCCGAACCGGTCGAAGGCTCATCGGTGGTGACGGTATTCGCCTCGGTCGTAATCGTGGCCCCATCACCGATAGTTTGGTTGGTCGGGGCACATGCCACTAACCAAACCGACAAAGCGACCACCATTACTGAGAAACGAGTCAGCTGCAAGTCCCGTCCCACGCGCACCCTCCTGATCGCCGAACGCCGTTATAGGAACTACTTCCTCGATAGGTCCGTGACCATAGTCCTGTACCCGACGCCTCGGACTTGGCTTCGATGATATTGTCCGTGTTGGCAGTTGATGTCGTGGTGTAAATCATCCCGACATGATCGCTACTGGCGAATGCGTCCATGTAGATCGCCGAGCTCTTAGAGACGTTCGAGAAAGCGACTCCACCTGCCTTATAGTCCGCTGCCGTATAGGGTCCGTGAACCCGGTGCATTCGGGGCCAGCTGTGGAATCCTGTCTGACCGTACGTGACCTTCAAACCCCAGGACTTGAAGGTGAAGCCAGAGCAATCGCCGCCCTCACCGTGGGTTCCTTCTGTCTGTTGCGGGTCGCCGGGTTGATCGTCGACATCGTTGCTGTTCCAACATCCGCCTCCCCAGTGGTATCCCTCATACCTGCCTACTAAGGCGTAGCTTCGCGCCTGGGAGCGAGTCCATACTGACAAGCTGGAGTCTGTGTTCGTATTGCATGTGTCGTAGAAGTTGTGCGCGGTGGCAGCGGGGGTGGCGAGTATCGCGACCGTAGCGGCGAAACCTAGAAACAACCCGACCAGTGATCTAGAAAGGCTGCTGACCGTTTTCATGATTGTGTGCCCCTTTGCGCTGGGGCGATTGACGGCAAGACGAATCTGGCAATCGAGAAGCCTTCCTTGCTTGATCGCAGTTGGTACAGCGCGTTGCCCTCGACCTCGAATCGGCCGAGGACCGCAGAGTCTGCGAAGTCTGCGGAGTCGACTGTCATGTGATTCGTTAGCTCGCGGCCACTAAACACAAGTACTTCGAATGCATCAGATGTCTCCGACCATGTACGAAGGACCACGATCAACTGGCCTCCATGAATCTCGGCCAGTTGCAGCTCGCCGATCTTGCGGTCTGACGTGATTCGCCAGACTGAACGGGGCTGGTTATCGATCACCAATGCCAACTGAGCAAGCTCAGCTGTCACCGACACCACAAGCTTCGACGCGACCAACTCCCCGGGAGAAAACCCCTGAGCAATCGAGTCGCGCTCGGCTTGCGTGAGGTCGCGTCCAATCGTAACCGGCTCCAGTTGTGCTAACCCTGATACTGGTGTCACGTCGCTATCAAATGCTTTCGCCCAGAAGTTTGTGATGCCGTCGAGGACAATCAGGCGTCCCCCCTCGGCCATCAGACCCTCGGGTACAACCCCGGCGAGCGATGACGATGCGATCTTCATGCCGGATGAGTCGACGAGATCCACTTGCGCCGTCCTACCCGCGCCTTGATCGAGAATGTACATCTCGCCCGTGGAGCTGATCGAAATGTCGCCTTCGCCGCCGGAGTGATCGAGAGAAATCAATTCTCGAGAGAACCCGTCTGCAGATACAACGACGAGCCGACTGTTAACTCGATCCAGGATCATGGCCGACCCATCAGGACGAAAGTCAAATGCAGATGGGCCGATCCAATCGGCCCCACCACCGCCAGCGAGTCCGAACGAGTCAGAATCCGATCCCCACACGCCGCTGACGAGTATGGAGTCAGGGTCAACAGAACCCGTTGGCACTCCAAGGTGAAGGGGCAGTGAGTCGTCATACTCCCACACTGTATGGAAGCTGGAGCCAGACGGCACACGGACTATGTCACCCGACACGTGGTCGACGAGCTCGGCATAGTAATCGACTGAGCCTTTAATGAAGCTTGCTGGGATTCGCGCTTCCAAGCCAGGAGTTCCTGCCCGCTGCGCGATCAGTTGAAACGCCTGAAAGTCTTGCGATAGCCCAGACTTCGCGAAGAGGGTTCCCGAGGGTTGACACCATTCGGTGCCCGTCCGACCCTCCAGAACGTCATCCCACCCACACACCAGATCGTAGGTGAGAACCACGTCTCTGCCAGCCTCGATAAGCGCCGGAGGTTTGTGGTAACCCTGGGCGGTCTCCCGTTGTGCGGCGTTGTCAACATCCCCTGTCGCCATGCTGAAAGGAACTGCGAACGCGATCCCAACCACGAGGCCGAATGCCATGGGACTGCGCATCCTGCCTGGCCGTCCATCCGTCGGCAAGGAAACTCCCGGGAACCGTAGCTGTCCTCGATTCCGAGTTCGATTTGACCAAGGCCAGTGTATTGTCGCCATAACCGAAAACCACCTCTCGAGTCTCTCTTCCGAACTCTCTTTAGTCCTACTGTTTGTTCGTGGACTTCAGACGGTTCTCGGTAAGGCCCGAGCGTCGTTTGCTCCCGCGCCTACTTTGCTGGTGGGCTGAGTCTGAACGGCATGGGGATTGTTGCAGGCCTCTCAACGTGTGGGACTGATCCGAGCCCGGGGTGGGGCCGCCGTTAGAGACGTCACCCTCCAACGCCATCGCCTCCGTGGCCCCAAAAATTCTGACCGCAGCGATCGGTGCGATCACTCGCCGCCGAGCTTCAACAAGCATCGCTGGCACCCCAACAGGTGGGTGATCCGCAGCACGGTCGGGTTCCGAGTTCTACCGGTTATCAGGCTCCGCGACGATCATCGTCGGTTCGTAGTCCATGCCCTCGATAACGGTGTTGGGTGGGATGCCTAGGCCAGGGTCGCCATCAATGTTGACGGTGCGTCGAGAAACCACCTTTCCGGCGCCGTCGAGGACGAAGGTCAGGGATCCTTCGTGTGGGGTGGAGTAGGTAATCGAGAAGGTGCTGGTGCCGTCGGTGCCTTGGACCAAGTGAAGGTCGTTTAGGCCAGCTAATGCTCGCAGTGCCGCGGCTCGCAAGTCGGGACTGGCAGAGGATTCGCTGATAAGGCTCAGCGCTACGTGGGCGACATCGACGTCAGCGGGCATCACCGAACCAGGCTGGAACGTGTCTTCAATGGCTGTCTTGAGTGCATCGGGTTCGGTTGGCCAGTCCCGTTCGTCAAGAATCGATGTGCCACCGGTGACGGTCTGACTGGTGGTTTGGCCTACCTGATCGACTTTATCGAGCTGGGCTTCGTAGTAGTCCACCTTGTCCTGTGGTGCGAAGAAGACCGGTGAGTTAGTTGTTGTCCTGATCTGAACGGTATTCTCGCTCCCAACCCAGATTTCTCGAGTCTGAGGGAGTAGATAGGCCATTGGTGAAGTTCGGCCGGCGAACGCGTCTGCCGGTACGGTTCCTAACACCACCACTTCTGACTTTGTGTAAGCGTATGACTGTGGGGGAATGGTCAACGGGTCAGCCAGTTCTGCCGCTTGGGCGATTTCGAGCAGCGTCGCTCTCGCTGGCGATGGCTTGACCACTTGTATGGCAACAATCACAACTACCAGGCTCAGCGACACCGCCAGGGCCGGGACCGCCCATTTCCGTCGGCGTGTTTGGTTTGAGCTTTCGTTGGCGATCGCCTGCGCGAGTGCGTTCCTCGCTAAAGCCGCATCAGCATTCGTAGGCGATGGACTCCCGGCGAGCGTCCGCAAGAGAATGTCAATCGGATTGGTCACGAGCCAACCTCTTCGTCGGGGACTTGATCGGGGTGGTTAGGTGTGGACGGGTCGAATGCCGTGAGGAGTCCTTCGTGTTCGCGAAGTTTGCGCCGGGCCCGGGCGAGCCGTGAGCGAACGGTGCCGATTGGGGTTCCGAGCGCCTCAGCGACCTCCTGATAGGTGAGCTGCTCTACCGCGTACAAGATCAGCACATTGCGGTCGGTTGTCGACAGGCGGGCCAGACCGTCGTTGAGGACCCGGCCGATCCTTTGAGCATCGATCTTATCGACCGACCGGTCGAAAGGGTCCGGCGATTCGACCCTGACACCGGAAACGGCCAAATAGAGGCGATCGGCTCGGCGTTGGCGACGGATTTCATCGCCAACAATATTGGTGGCGATCCCGTACAACCACGGCCGACAGTTGGGCCGACTCGCGTCGTAGCGGGCCCGGAACCTGAACGCTCGAACAAACACATCGGCAGTCAAATCAGGAGCCTGATCGAGGCCTTGACGCCGGGCAACGTACCGAAAAATGGTGTCGTGGTAGCGGTCGAAGATCACGCCAAAGACCTCCGGGTGGGCCAGCGACCGCGAGATGATATTGGCGTCAGAGGCTTCGCGGTCGTCCACCGCGACACGCTACCTGGACCACGGACTCCTTGCTGATCGCTAGTGGTAGGAAACAGACTCGGCCATGTTGTTAAGGGTCGACAGATTATTAGTTGTGCCTGCACCGTACGTGTCCTGAAAGGAGCCACCCTTGTTGGGGAGGTTGTAATGACGGAGTCGGCTGCATCCGTTGTACGAAGACGAGATCCGATTAGACCAAGACGAACCCGTATTCCACCAGCCACCGGTACATGACGACCCGACCACAGTAATCGAGCTACCCGACCCTCCAGAGCCGTCAAAATGGATGCCCAGCGCGAACGATGACATTGCCGCAATGAGATTCGCGTCTTCGAACATGACCGAGCCTTCGCTGGACTCAGCCAAGCTGATCGTGCCTCCGCTTGCCATTGAAACTGCGTCAGCGAACGTGGCGAAACAGGTTGGCTTGCTCGCAACAAGCTCACGCGTCTCAAGCTCATCGATGACATTAACAACACAATGGGCCTCTCCCTCGATGGGCCGTGCGGACGCCCATCCGGGGGTTGCCAGCAGGAACGCGGCGACAACACCGACGACTAGGACACGCCTTTTCACGGTCATTTGCTTCCTCCATCGGTGATGACCTGTCGCAACGGTGTTTGTCGGAGATTGGAATCAGGTTCTCGGAGAACCGAAATCGGTCCTCGTACGAACACCCTGGTGGGGAGTCGATAGTCGGGTTTGTCGATTCTCCATCGGTGCCCGGCTGTCGCCTCCCCGAACCGGTCAAGCGTGACCAAGGCGCGTTAGTACGACGCTGGACGGGTCCGGTGAGGTACCAAGGGGGGCCTAATGCTCAAGATATCCGCCAGTCGGTGTCACCTATTAGCCGCCGCGATTAATGCGGTGGCTCGTGTTCCTGTTGGTGGCCGGTTTCGCGCGTCTCCGTCGCAGCAAGCTGAAGCTACGAGGCCATAGGAGTCGAAGAATGTTGCGGCCAACACCAAACCATTGGTGTCGTGGCGAACCTCGGGTCCCGATATGACGACGGATCCGTTTACATCGAGAGTGGACCTTTCGACTTCGTAGCAGCCGCAAGAATGTCAGATACACGACTCGAGAAGAATGGCTTTCGCCTCGCCCGGGGCGGAACAACTTGTGATTTTCGAGTGTGGATCCAGCTGGTACGTAGCTGAATACTTGAAGAATGGCTTGAAGGCCGAGGTGCCGCTCGAAGCAACGAGCTTGCACTTGACGGACTTGCTTGCGAACCATCCTGACTTCTTGCTTGTTGCGATCCGCCGCAAGGCACGGGACCGCGACGTTTTCTGAACCGACAAGAGGAGTTTGCTCGGAGAACTGAAATGGACGATGGGACAAACAGTCGTTTGGGGAGTCGATCGTCGGGTTTGTTCGATCTCCATCGGTCCCTTGGACTTGGGATCCCAAAAGAGGGGGCAGCCAGAGTTTTGTGACCGGCGAGAAGCTCCAGCCACCGAGAAACGGAGAACCAGATGGTTAGGACAGCCCGTCCACAGAAGTCGGACCAGGAAAGAGGAGTCGGTGTCAATCTCGAACGGGTAGCCACGAAAGGTTTCGTTTTGGATGGGAGTCTGAAACGATCGACGCACTTATCCGTCACGCTGATTGTGCTGGGATTGACCCTGGCGGCATGTGGTGCCGTGGATCAGCCCGGCGTAGCCTATTCGCCTGTTGTCGCGCGTTCGGCGACGACGAGCCAACAGGAGCTTGATGTACCGGCTGATACCCGGCTCGCCCCTGACAGCGGCGGTCTACCTGCCGGGACATATCAGCGGTCGGTCATTCCCGTACAACCAGGCGGAACCGATATGCCAGCCACCGGGATGATGAGCGGACGGAGCCTGCGAATTCTTGACGATACGATCGAGCTGGCATACTTGCCCGTCGATGGTTTGGGCGGCAGCCTGGTTCCGTGGGTCGTGCCGGCGCCTGGCGCGGGTACGGTTTACTACACGACGTGGGAAGATGAGTTCGACCTGAGTGGTCTACTCCCCGGCGACGTCGGCGGGATCCCCGTAATCCGTCGCTTTGATGTGCGGACCAAGACCGACACGTTGTGGCGCATTGGTGCCTATGCGCCCGCCGTTACCGTCGACGGTAAGGTTGGCTTCGTCGAAGACCTCAACGGCGCCTACAACTTCAGCGTCCCGAATCCGAATCGGGTCATCGTCGCAAACAGTGACGGGCCAGACGAGGTGTGGTCGACGGATACCGAAACAGCCTATGTCACAGTCGCCTGGGCCAATGACAGCCTGATCGTGTATACCGTGGGAGAAGGCGAGTACCTTCAGGTGTTCGCGTTTGACGGACCGGACCGGCGGAGGCTCCTCAGCGACGGTGGAATGGTGGGCGCAATCAGCCCCGACGGCAGCGAAATCCTGATCGTGGAAGTTGCCGAAACGGGTTCGCGATTCACGCTAACGCGAGTATCCGACGGCGCCAAGTTGGCGGTCTTCGATCCTGCAGACGCCGGAATGGGTCCTGTCTTCAGCTCCTACGGCGGCGACTGGGTCGATGACACCATTGTCCTGCCCGCGGCCAACGGTGACAACGGAGAAACTGAGGTGGGACTACTCCTCTTGACCCGCACACCAGCTTCTCTCGTTGTCGATCGATTCGTTGGACTGTCAATGGGCGGCCTCGACTACGTACCGGAATGGGTCTCGGTCACTGATTCGGGTGGTCTCATCATGCGGGCAACTATCGACTCTGGTGGTCAGGACCAGCACGTCGAGATTGGGTGCAATTTGGAGACGAATTCGTGCTCCACCGTCTCAAGCCCAGCAGACATACGATCGTCGGCCATTGTTAGAAACCCAAGCCGAGGAGCAACGCAATGAACCATCTCAACAGCGGCCACCGCGTAACGGTATTCGTCGGAGTCCTGTTTGCCAGCGTGTTTCTAACCATACAATTTGGTGGCACGGCAGGCGCCACGCCCGGCTCGGCCTACGGTAACGAGATGTGGTTCCAGCCCGGAAGCACCAACATCAACGGCACGCTCAGAGCGTACAAGAACGGCTCCCAATATACGAGCATGACAGCAGGGTCGGGCTTGAGCAACTCATACACTCCATGCCAGCTGAACCTCGGACGTCTTCCAAACGGTTGGTACGGATCGGGCAACGACCATCACAAACATGACAAGAACGGGGCTGAGATCGACGGTCGAGTATGGGGACTCCAAGACAAGGATTGCGGTAGCGGCACGATCCGAAGAGAACTCTTCATCCACACAGAAGAAACTGTCTCCAACGGACAATACTGCCCTACGACAGGCGACGACAAGCACTGTTGGGAGACCGCCGCTTGGGACTATCGATCCATAGGCTGCGTGAAGATCTCCTACCCGGCCAACGGCTTCCCCAACAGCATTGGAAGCCTGAACAGTTGGTGGGATAGCCAGATCGGCGGTGGCCACGGAGTGTATTACTCCAACATTCTCTGGGTGGGATCCGTGGCCCCCCCAACCTAACGTGAGGCCCATAGCCGCGCCGCCTGGTGGGTGGGCATCGAACTCGGATCCGGGAACGGTGAGTTCGGCCTGAGCGTGCTGACCTGCGGTTCCGGTCAATTGCCGTCCATCCGAGCCCGCCCTGGGAGATCTCAGGGGGAGCAGGGATCAGGCAGCCAGGGCGAACTCGGTCAGTGCGAACTCGGTCAGGACGCACATAGGACGCGTTTTGCTGAGAAACGACGCGAACCGATGAGCATCCATGAGGAGTAAAACCCCAGGTCTTAGGCTATTTCTGAGCATTCCCGCAGGTTACGGAAACTTCCTGATATGCATTCACACGGCAGGGGTCGCTGGTTCGATCTCAGTTTCACCCACAACGAGAAACCCCTGGGCGCTTTTCACGGTTCAGGGTCGGGTGACCGGGACGTGTGCCCGGGCCGGTTGTGGTGTGCCGGCTTGTAGGAGGCGGCTCAAGTCGATGGGAGAAGTAGGCTTGTTTCGATGGGCAGCCTCGACGATCCCAACCCCCAAGATCCGTCCCGAAGGTGACAGCCCAACCGCCCCTACACCGAACCGAAGGACCATCCTCGGCGTAGCGGCCGTGGCAGTGGCCGCGTTCGCAGCGATCTTCTTCGCCACCGGGCAAAGCACTCCGCCTACGGATACGACCGTCCCGCAAGCCTTTCCACCTGTGACAGCATCGACCCTGCCGACCCCACCTACCAGGACGCTCCACCGAAATCATCACCACGTTCTGCTCTAAACCAAAGCACCAGCTTGAGTGATCTGGTCGCTAGCCGCCCGACTTCGCTACGCAGTAGCGGTGGTCGGCGACGGAGACCCAGAGATGAAGGCGAGATCCCCACGGCCAACCTGCCCAGCTAGGCCATCTCGAACTCACGTTACGAAAAGGGACGTTGGCACCGCGTCGCCGTTTGGGTCGCCTTTCCAGAGGCGAAGGACGCAAAGGTCAGGCAGCCAGTGGGAATTCACCTGCTGGGACGCCTCGTGGGGTCAGGGTTTGAGTCGCTCCTCCGACACGAACCCTAAGTACATGGGGTGCTCCTGCCGCTGCATGTACCCGTCCGTCGGGGTAGTAGGTCAGGTTGACGCCGAGTTCTTCGTAGATAGCCCGCTTGTCGGCAGGGTCGGCATCGGCCAGTACTGCCACGAGATATTCGCAGCGGAGCTGGAGCGCCGGCTGGTTGCCAAGTCCGAGGCTCTCAAGATTCGGGAACGCCATCTCGACGAACGAGAGCAGTCGCTGAGGGAATCGGCGAGTCTCCTGCGGGCCAGAACCAGACCACTCAAGCTACCGAGCAAGTCGAGTATCGGTCGGAATGATCCCTGCCCATGCGGATCGGGTGACAAGTACAAGCGGTGCCACGGCAACTGATCTACCGAGAGTGAGTAAAGATATTGACGGCAAAGTCGCCAGTACGTACACTGAGTACATACAAGGAGAAAGGCATATGACCTCCATAGATCAAAGACGCAAAGAAAAAGCGGAGGAAAAGTCCGCCCGTATCAACGTCCGATTGTCAGATAGGCAGCGAGAACTCATCGTTGACGCGGCGGCAGTCACAGGAACATCCATGTCTGAGTTCATTCTCGTCCCTGCGATTGAGCGAGCCGCGGCCATATTGGCTTCCGAACAGGTCACTCGTCTCAACGCGGAAGTCGCTGAAAAGTTTGCTGCTTGGATGGACGAACCAGCGGTTGTTCTTCCACCGATGAAGCGATTGGCCGACGCAGAACCGTTTGATGATTGACATCTAGATGCGGGTCGAACCCCTAGACCCTTCTCGACATAACCGCAACACGTTCGATTGCGGGCGAGAGTCACTCAACCGGTGGCTGCACCACAACGCAGGCCAAGCGCAAGAGAGGCACCATTCGGCCCGTACGTTCGTCTTGACCGAAGACGGGGAAGTGATCGCCGGTTACTACGCATTGGCTAGCCATGCGGTGGACATCCAAGATGTCGGCCCGACGATGGGCAAGGGGCACGCAAGATACCCCATCCCGGCGGTGCTCCTCGCTCGCCTCGCTATCGCCAAGCCCTACCAGGGGGCTCATCTAGGCGAACGGCTCTTGGCCGACGCGGTTCGTCGGATCGTTGGAGTCTCCGAGCAAATCGGTATCGACCTCGTGGTAGTCGACGCATTGGATGACGAAGCAGCGGGCTTTTACGAACGGTATGGATTCGTCCGTTGGCCGGCAGATGGCCACCGGCTATTTGCCAAAGTCAGAGATTTAGGCGCCTCCTTCGCCCGAACTGTCCGTTGACTGGCAGCACACTGATCGGTGTGGCCGAAACGAGTTCGGTGTCACGATGGGTTGATTTCGGCCAGTCCCGAAGCTGTCAACCTGGGCGGGGCGACCAAACGCTCCCGACCCGATACTCGCCGTCGGACTCCAATTGCCTGCTCGCGACACGGCGGAGGATCGCTCGTCTCGGTCACAGGTCGTCCCGTTTACGATCATCGAGGTCGACCGAGCCCTGGTTTCTGCTTGAACTCTGACCGGCGTTCGGAGTACCTGAGACCGTGTGCGATCCTCGGGATAGCTAACGTGTTGTCACCGCGTCCCGGTCCGGCGGTCGGCGTTGTTTCTTGGCGTTTTAGGTGATGGAGAAGAGGAAGAAGATGGCTGATCCTGTTCGGTATGAATGTGCGTTGAATCTTGCGCGGACGACACGTATCGACAAGCTGCCGACCTTGCTTCGTCGGGTGCCTTCCGACATTGATAGCTTGCCGGCCCACACCATCCTTGGGATGGCAATCGGGAGTACGACGCCTTCGGGAATACCCTGACCGAAACCGACCCGGCCGGCAACATCACCACCTTCACGTATACGACCGCCGGTCTGTTATCGCAGATTTCGCGGCCCGGAACACCCACCGGATCGTTCACGTACAACACGTGGGGGGGAGTGCTCACCGAAACGTGGCCGGGGTCGGTCACGACCAACACGTACGACACGGCCGGACGCCTGTCGACGACCGAATCCACGTCGACGGTGGGCCTGGTGGCGGTGCCGACGGTGACCACCAGCTATGACGCCACTACCGGAGCGGTAACCGCCGTCGGCGACGTGTCAGGCACCGTGTCATACACGTATGACTCGTGGGGTCGGATACTCACCCAGACCGACGCGCTCGGCGAGGTGACCACCTTCGTGTACGACGTGGAGTCGAATCTGATTTCGCGGTCGGACTCGAAGGGTACGACCACGTTCGTGACGGACCAGTTGGGTCGGGTCATCCAGATCGTCGATTCGGGGGTGGGAACGACCAACGTGGCGTACACGTCAACTGGTGGTGCGCTCGGGTCGGTGATGACCTATCCGAATGGTGTTATCGCTACCACTGTAAGTCGGGTGGGGTCTGGTGATGTGGATACCGTCACCTACACCAACGGGGGTGGGCTGGTCGGGACATTTGATCGGGATTATGACGTGTCGGGTCAGGTGGTTCGGGATGTGGCTCCTGATGTGGTGCGTGAGTATGACTATGACGATTTGAGTCGTCTGGTGGTGGCCCGGGATTATGATCCGATAACAGCTGAGTTGGCCGAAACGAGGGAGTACGGGTTTGATGCCAACACGAACCGCACGTCGATGACAACCACTCCCGCCGGTGGGGCTGCCTCGACGGTGACGTACGGGATCGACGCGGCATCAGATCGGCTCCTGTCGGTCACCGGTGGTTCGGCACCGGGTGCGGTTTCGTATGATGTGAATGGGAACACGACAGTCATGCCCACACGGACGATCAGTTGGACGGCTGCTAATCGGGTGGCCGCTATCACCACCGCCGGTGGGGTGGTGGTTGGGTACGGGTTGGATCCGTTGGGTCGTACCCTGTCTCGGACTGTGTCGGGGTCGGGGGTGTCGAAACAGGCCACGTATCATTATGGGGGCGATGCCGATACTCCGTCGTGGACGGTCGATGTTGATGGGGGCGTGTCGACGACGACTCGTAATGTGTCCGGTGGCGGCGGCCTGTTGGCTACTCAGGTGGTGGGTGGGGCGGTGTCGTTTCCGTTGTATTCGCCTCATGGTGACGTGTGGGCCCGTACCGATGGGACCGGGGTGGTGACCGCAACGTTTTCTTATGATGAGTATGGCAACCCGTTACAGGCCGCCACGGGTGATGCGACTGTGGATCGGGTGGGGTGGTTGGGTCGTCAACAACGCCAATGGGACCCTGACGCCGCCCTCACCCTGATGGGCGTGCGAGGTTACGACCCAACGTTGGGCCGGTTCTTGTCGGTTGACCCCGTCTATGGAGGCTCGGCGAACGCTTATGACTACGTGGGTGGAGACCCCATCAACGGCTACGACCTCGACGGAAGAGCGCGAAGGGATCGAAAGGATCTGACGAAGAAGGAATTGGAAGCGATACGGAACAAGAAAGCGGGGGAGCCGTACATTGAAAAGGACTGGCGGAGTGGGAGGCAAAAGAAGATATTCAACGACAAGTATGACGGCAAGCGGAACCAACAAAAACGTCGAAGCAATAGCCAAATCTGGCAGCCGGTAGCGCTCACTGGTTTGGCTGTAGGTCTATGGTGGGCGGCCAAGGCGCTTTCCCCCTTGTGTGGTCCCGCAGTTGTGGTGTGTTTCGTAGCGTTTTAGGAAGGAATCGGATGGATACTGAAGCCTGGGTCGAGTCGTTAGGCGCCCGGAACTGCATCAATTTCGCCAGGTCTACGCCATATGACGAGTTGCCGACGTTGCTGCGCCGGATCGCGAACGATCTGGCCAGCCTGCCGTCTTACCGCATCGTCGGTATGCATGTTGAGCTCTTGGATACGGCTGACATGGGTGTATTCCTTAGCTTCGAATCGGACGATCCGGAGTCGTTCGCTCACCTACCTGAGGATTTCGCTTCCCTTCTCATCGGTCAGCTCGGTGGGGAATGAGATGATGATTGTTGCACCTCGGTATGTGTTCTTTGGTGGTCAACGAGGCGGAGCGACTGTCGGTTCTCGCAGTGGGTTCCTCCGTGCCGTTGGCAACCTGCGGCGACAGAGGTGGCTTGTGCTGGCAGGTTGGGTGGCTTAAGATGTCGTTGCTGTATTACTCGCGCACCGCACCTGCCGACAAAGTTCCGACCCTGCTGAGGCGGCTTGCCAACGACGTAAGCAGGCCACTCGTCTCGGTTCTTTCGGTTGTGTTCGACGTGTCCTCGTCTGATGGAAGCGTGACCGCGACGGTGTTTTTCAGTTTCGACGACGGCGAAGATGAGCTTCGTCATCAGGCCTTGGCTGGCGATCCGGTTGGTGCGAACAACCTGGGGGTCTTGCTTAAGGACGAAGGGCGCAGAGAAGAAGCGGTGGCTGCGTATCGAGTTGCCATCGATTTGGGGTCCGACACTGCCCTGGTCAATCTTGCCGATCTTCTGGTTCACGACGGCCAGGTTGAAGAAGCCCGGCAGCTCCTGATCCGGGCAATGGATCTCGGCGAACCGTCATCTGCCGAACGCCTGGCAGAACTCGAAGAAGGCGACTAGTCGCAGCCGTTTGGGCGAAAGGCACATTATGCAATGGTCGACTGGTTACTGACGATGAGTCCAAATGGCGGAAATGGGACAAGTGCAGCGTGGCAGTGGGGGCGCGGGCCGTTATCGGCGCAGGTGGCATCAATGGCCAATGTTGGCGTTGTGCCGTTGGCTTTCTCGTTTTTGTTCATGGCATTGGCGCTATCCGGGGATGCGCCATGGCCTAACTTGTTTTCGTCCGTCATGCTGCTCGCTGTAGTTCTCATGATTGATCGTTCGCCTCGGTTGGGCCGGGTTTGAGTCCGGGTCGTGCATCTCGGTATACAGGGATCCAGTAGTGAAGGTAGCCACCGGCCGCCCCCTGACCATCTGGTACATCTCTCGTAGGCGATCCGAGTCGTCTGGTCTTGTCGTCGACGGGTCGCGGCGACGAGCACGATTGGTTCTCCTGTCGTGAATGATGTGGAATCGCTGAGTCTTCAGTTTGAGGTTGTGCGCGGCTCCGGCGATCTTGACGCGGCTTATGAGATTGCGCGTTCGTCGATCGACGTCGGAGATAATTTCCTGGCGATCGAGATCCTTGAGTGGTTGACGGTACGTGGTCATCTTGAGGCTGCGACTCAGCTTGGGTTCTTATTGAAGGACGACGGTGACGTTGATCGGGCGTTGGGTTTGTTTGGTGGTGCTGCTGACGCCGGGCTCCTGGATGCTCGTCTGTGTATGGCCGATCTGCTCAGTGAGATACCGGGTCGCGCCGGTGACGCCGAACGCGAGTATCGGTGGGTCCTTGGGGAGCGTCCAGGGGATGAGTTTGCGATGTTTGACCTGGCGTTGTTGCTGGTTGGTCAAGGCCGGTTGGAGGAAGGTGCGGTACTGTTCCGAAGCTTGGCCGATGCGGGCGATCGGAGCGCCGCGGTGGAACTAGATGAGTAGTTCCAAGGGGTTAGTGGTCGTAGGCGATGAGTGATCGGGCGGGGCCTGGCTGGTTGGTGGTTTCGTTGTGCCAGATGGCGGCGGTGAGGGCGAGGAGTCGTTGGAGGATGCGGGCGGCTACTCCGGCGGGTTTGCGGCCGCCGTGTCGTTCGAGATCGAGTTGGGCTTTGAGAGTCTGGTTGACCGATTCGATGATCTGGCGGAAGGGTCGAAGAAACTGTTGGAGGGGACGGGATTGTTCGCCTTTGAGAGCAGGGCGGATCAGGGTGATCCCTGTTTCGGTGAGTCCGGTCTCGAACCGAGCGGATCGGTAGCCCTTGTCTCCGATCAGGGTCTGGCCGGGCCGGTGAAGGTCGGGGTCGATCGAGATCATCTCGGCTGCAATATCTCGTTCGTTTTCTTTGGCTCCGGTGAGCGCAAACGCCATCGGCAGTCCTGAGGGGGTGGCGATCAGGTGGAGTCGGAGCCCCCAAAAGAAGCGGGAATGTGACGCACAGTACCCGTAGGTGGCCCATCCGGCCAGGTCGGATCGTTTGGCGGTTTCTCGGCTGCGTCCGCATTCGACGGGGGTGGAATCGACCAGCCAGATGTCGTCGGCGTGACCGACAACCGAACCGGCCTCACCTGGACGTACGGATACGACACCGTCACCCACCGGATGACCACGATAACCCCACCCGGGCAGGCAACCACCACCCTCGCCTTACACGTCGAACAAGCTGACCCAGGTGTCGGCACCGGTGCCCGGCGGAGGAACCGCCACGACCGCAATTGCCTATGGAAGCTGGCTCGAAGGCGTAAGGACCACGCTGACCACACCCCGGAACGACGCGTGGGTCTACGACTTCGACACTTCGTCCCGGGTCCGGTACCTCACGCCGCCCATCGGTCCAGTCCAAGAAACCACCTGGAACGAACACAACCAGGCGGTCACCAGCCAAACCGACGCCGAAGCGGTAGCCAGCGACCGGACCACCCGCACATATTCGTCCGAGGCCGACCAGTGCAACCTGTCGGGAGTGTCGGCTGTCAATGACGGAACCGACCTATGCGCGGTCACCGGCCCGATCCAAGATGTTGCCGGCGCCGGACTGGTGCGCCCGGTCACCTCCTACCAATACGACGAAGCCCTCGGGGGTGTCTATCACCTGGTTACCCGTCAGACGAACCCGGACGGCACCTACGTGGTGTACACGTACGATGCCAACGGCCTGACGGCACGCCAACCATCAACCCAGAAAACCTACTCGTCGGGCGACGTGCTCCTTCAGACCCGGTCCTACACGTACGACCCGTTCGGGAACACCCTGACCGAAACCGACCCGGCCGGCAACACCACCACGTTCACCTACACTCCCGCCGGCCTGGTCTCCCAAATGGCCCGGCCCGGGACACCCACCCGAACGTTCACATACAACACGTGGGGTGGTGTGCTGACCGAAACGTGGCCCGGTTCGGTCACCACCAACACCTACGACCCGGCCGGACGACTGTCAACAACCGCCGCTACATCGACCGCTGGCCTGGCCCCGGTCCCGACCGTGACCACCACCTATGATCCGGCCACCGGAGCGGTCACCTCGATCGGGGACACGTCGGGCACCGTCTCCTACACGTATGACACGTGGGGTCGGATCGTCACCGAAACCGACGCCCTCGGCGAAACCACCACCTTCGGCTATGACAGCGAATCGAACCTGGTGTCTCGGGCCGACTCGAAAGGCACCACCACGTTTATCGTGGACGCACTCGGCCGGATCACCCAGATCGGCGACACCGGCATCGGAACCACCACCGTTTCCTATTCGGCGACGGCCGGGGCGTCGCGGTCGGTCACTTCCTATCCCAACGGGGTGATTGCTACGGCGACGAGTCGAGTGGCGGCCGGCGACGTCGACACGGTGTCATATACGAACGGAGCAGGTGTGTTGGGTGGGTTCGATCGGGATTATGACGTGTCAGGGCAAGTGGTCCGAGATGGGGCACCTGATGTGGTTCGAGAATACGACTATGACGATGTGGGACGCCTCGTCGAGGCCCGGGATTATGATCCGGTGACAACTGAGCTGGCCGAAACCAGGGAGTATGGGTTTGATGCGAACACGAATCGTACGTCGATGACAACCACTCCCGCCGGTGGGGCTGCCTCTACCGTGACCTATGGGATCGACGCGGCATCAGACCGGCTCCTGTCAGTCACCGGCGGTTCGGCACCGGGGCCGGTTTCGTATGATGTGAACGGCAACACGACAGTAATGCCCACACGGACGATCAGTTGGACAGCGGCCAACCGGATAGCAGCCGTGACGACTGCAGGTGGGGTGACGGTCGGGTACGGGTATGACCCGTTGGGTCGCACCCTGTCTCGGACGGTGACCGGGGCGGGCGTGGCCAAGTCGGCTGCGTATCATTATTCGGCTGATGCCGACACTGCATCATGGACGGTTGATGTTGATGCCGGTGTGTCGACGGTAACCCGCTATGTGAACGGTGGCGGAGGCCTGTTGGCAACCCAGGTGATTGGTGGGGTGGTGTCGTTCCCGTTGTATTCGCCCCATGGCGACGTGTGGGCGACCACCGATGCGACCGGCCTGGTGACCGCCACGTTTTCGTATGACGAGTACGGCAACCCCCTCCAACCAGCTACCGGCAACGCTGGGGTGGATCGGTATGGCTGGTTGGGTCGTCAACAACGCGAATGGGACCCCGACACCGCCCTCACCCTGATGGGAGTCCGTGGTTACGACCCCACGTTGGGCAGATTCTTGTCGGTTGACCCAGTGTATGGGGGATCAGCCAACGCCTACGACTACGTCGGTGGCGACCCCATCAACGGCTACGACCTCGACGGACGCAAGTGCACGACGTCGATTTGGCACATGTTTGATTGTGTCAAGGCCGTTGCTGTTGTGTTGGTGAGCGCGGCGGCAGTACCTGCCTGGATCGGAGCAGGCGTCCTGATCTGCGGCGTAACCGCCGTTGTAGGATGCGTGATCGGCGCTGCCTTTTTCGGAGCCGCGGCAGTTGGGCAGGCGTACGGGACCATTCAGGCGGGACGGGGCGTTTACAAGAAGATCAGAGGCGACAGTCGCCGGACTTCGAAGTACATGTTTAGGTCGAACCGAAGTGTGAGCCGAAGTGTGAGAAGCCGGTGATAAGACCTACCGTCCCCGCGTTCGAGCGGGCGTTGCGTTTGGCGATCCGCCCTCGGTTCCTGGTCCTGCTTGTGCCGCCGCTCATATCGTTGCTGTTGCCGTCTCTTGTGAGTCGGTCGGGATTCGCCGACTCCGTGTTCATGCTGCATTTCGGCGCTGCGATCTTCGTAAACATGACCGTGTTGGTCGGCGTCTCAGCCCTGCCCGCCTCTCATCCGTATCGCACCGAAATGGTCCGGAATGTGTTACCGAATCTGTGGGCATTCCTAATCTTCCTGCCTCTGTTCGTCGTACTTGAACCATCGCCATCGACTGTCTGGTACGGGTTTTCTTTGGCTTCAGCTGGCGTGATCAACCTGGTCGTCCATCGAAAAGTGCTGATACCGCCCAGCTGGGGCCCATCGTTTCCGATGTTTGCTTTCACTGCCGGTCTGGGTGCTATCGCTGCAGTCGGGGCGTCGTCGCACTTCGACAACGGAATGTTTGAGACCGAGATGCTCTATGGGCTGTATGGGCTCTTCAGCAGCCTCGCAGTCGATGGATCGCGGCGACGAGCAGAGGTGCTTGCCGATGGCTCAGAATCGGACAGCGCGGGTTCGTGACGGTATCGATCTGTGTTATGGATCAAGTGTCGATTTGGCCTGGCAGCGGGACCGGTTAGGAATGTGAACTATCGGGTCGATGCCGGGTCGGATCGGCTCACCCTAAGGTCTGCGGCCCCGCTGCCGATAGCTCGGCCGTCAACGAGAATAGACCCCGAAACCGAAGCCCTTACACGGTGTGCGAGCCTTATCGCTCTGTGATTGAGTAAGCCCTGGCGAGTGGTGGCGGACGTGTAGTCAGCACCGGTATCGGTCCTCCGACACGAACGTTAACCCCACGCGGACTCATCTCGACTGAGACGCGGCCTTCGGGGTGGTAGGTCAGGTTCACTCCTAGTTCTCCGTAGAGGTCTGCTTTGTCTTGGGGGTCGGCTTCGGACAGGACAGTGACGATATCGCGGAGGGCGCCGATCAGAGCCCGAACTTGTGAGCTGGTGAGCTTTCCACCGGGGATGGTGTGACCGAGCTGAGCTTGCAGGTTGGCCCGTTCCCGATGAACTTGTGCCATCCAGCGGGCCACCAGTTTGGCGTCAGCGCCCTCGTCGAGGACTGCCTGGTATTGGCCAAGACGACGATCACAATCGTGGATCTGTTTGGTGAGTGCGGTCTTGCGGGCTTCGTCCTCGACGCTGGGTTGTGAAACACCGGCGAGGATCTCAGAGGTTTCCTCGAGGTGCTGGTCGTCGAAGAGGGATCCAAGCCACTGGTCGAGGCCCGGGGTCACTGCGGCTTCTTTGACGTAGACGTTGCGGGGATGCTGGGCCGGTCCGACGCCGTACTCTTCGGGGAACTTGCACCGGTAGTAGGGTCGATCATGGTTCTGCTGGCCGGCCATGCGCCTCCCGCAAACACCGCATCGGATGAGACCGGAAAGCAAGTAGCGACTGCCGGAGCGGCGCGGGGCCCGACTGGTGGGTCGACCGAACGCTTCCTGGGCGGCTCCAAACAGGTCTGGGTCGATGATCGGTTCGTGGACGGCATGCTCGGACCACACCCATTCGTCGGGGTCGTTCCAGCGCATCTTGGTCTGATGTCCGAGCGCCACGTCCCCGACGTCGACGAGAACCTCTTCGCGTCGTTGTCGGTTCCACACTTGGCGGCCGGTGTAACGGGGGTTCTTGAGGATGGCCCGCACCGCCGACTTCGCCCAGACCCCGTGCCCGCCTGCCCGGTGTCGGTTGCGATCCGGGTCATGGGCAGACGGGGAGAGGATGCCTGCTTCGGTCAGCCCTTTCGCAATCGCGTAAAGACCTTTCCCGGCCGCGAACTCCTCAAAGATCCTGACCACCACCGGTGCCGCAAGGGGGTCCGGTTCGAGGCGTTTCAATGTTTGTCCGGTGGCTGCTTTGGACGGGTTGGGGTGGGGACCGGCCGCAGCAATCTGGTAGCCGTAGGGTGGCCGACCGCCCAGGAAGCGGCCTTCGATCGCTGCTTGGGAGGCCATCGCTGAGCGGACCCGGGTTTTGATGCGGTTGCGTTCGCCTTTGCTCATCCCCCCATACAGGTTCATGACCATTTCGTGAGCGTCCGATCCTGGGTCGACCGCACCACCAACTTCGGGCACCCACAACCCGACGCCGTAATGGACGAAGACGGGGAAGGTGAGTCCGAACTGGTTGCCATAGAACGCTCGTTGGGGTTCGCCGATGACCACACTGTCGAACCCCCGGGTCGGGTCGGCGAGAGCGTGAAGGAGTTGGGTGGCTGCTGGACGACGGGACCAGGGCAAAGAACGTGATTGGCCAATGTCGAAGAATTCGGTGACGATTTCGCCGCCGGCCGGGTCGA
This sequence comes from bacterium, assembly GCA_024641305.1. Lineage (GTDB taxonomy): Bacteria > Actinomycetota > Acidimicrobiia > Spongiisociales > JAENVV01 > JAENVV01. The sequence goes on from JAHEDI010000093.1 coordinate 48,406, forward strand.
TGAGTTGCCGGGATCGGGCGAGTTGCCAGTTACGCGACGATTCGGGGTCTTGTTGGTCTTCGGTGGAGACCCGACCGTAGAACGCGAATCGCATTACGAATCCGAGCGTAGCGGACCGTCAGACCGCGGAGCAGTATCCGTCTTCTCGAACCGTTCTTGTGCTCGCAGCAGGATACGCAACAACACTCCGGCGGCAGTCTGATTGAGGATGGGTGGTCCGGTGGTTTCGACTACGACCCGACCCGTATCGCTTCTCAGTCGATCGGTACTCGGAGCCTCAGGCTGTTCCATGCCAACAGACTGCGATAGGACCCTGTCAGCAGAGTGTCAAGAACCCTTTCAACAGAGTTTCCGTAACCCTTTCAACCACCGTCGGTTCCGGGACGTTGCCACCGGATCGGTCGACGGGTCGAAGGGGAGCGACCGCCTCGAATGACACTCGGCTGACAGGGTAAATGACACTCTGCTGACAGGGTTGGCGGGTAAGCGGACGGTTTGACAGGGTTTTTGAAACTCTCCTGAAACTCTGTTGAGAGGGTTGGCGGGTAAACGGTCGGCGATGGCCGCGATGTTGGAGGGTTTTTGACACTCGGATGACAGGGTTAGGGGCGAACGTTCCTGCATGTCGTTGGCAATGCGCTCCAATCAGTTCTCGAAACGGTCCAGCTGTCGGATCTCGAGCTTTCCGGCGATGTCGGAGCAGCCATGGACCCGGCCGGCTCAGACCGCCGGAGAGCGGCTCAGGGAGGTTAGGACGCCCGATCTGCGGTCGGTACGGCTGGTAAGCACACGGTACCCGTACCGGCTGCCCGGGGGACCGCCGTTGCACACCGCAGGCCAAATTCCCGCAAGGGGCTCGAATGCCGACCTCGACGATCACACGGGCACCCCTGGGGGAATCCCGACTCGCAAGAAACCACGAGAACCGAAACCAAGGAAAGGATGATCCCATGCAAAGCGCAGGACCGACCATGAGACAAGAAGACCGAACTCAGACATCGCCCACTCGCAACGCGATCGCGCACAGAACCCTGTCAACACCACACGCACGTGCAACAAGTTGCCGCCGGTCAACTGGTTTACCGGTGAGGTGAAGCATGGGATTGGATCGTGGAGCGCTGGCGAAGATTGACCGTCGGGTATTCGCCGAGCTCAGGCACACCGTGGGGACTCAAACGGTCAAGGTTCCGTTGTCGGATGCGGTCTGGTCCACGTGGCGACGGTATTGCCAGGCGGTCGGGTTGACGATGGGAGAGGGCATCGCCGGTTTGGTCGCCCAGGAACTCGGCACCCTCGTGAACGACGACGGGCACCATGGAGGGGTGTTCACTCCAGAGCTGCAGCGGCGGCTGGTTGCCAGGTCTGAGGCTCTCGAGATTCGGGAACGGCGACTGGACGAACGAGAGCAGTCGCTGAACGCATCGGAGTGTCTCCTGCGGGCCCAAACGAGACCACTCGAGGTGTCAGCTAGGTCGAGTGTCGGAAGCAAAGATCCCTGCCCATGCGGGTCTGGTACCAAGTACAAGCGCTGCCACGGCAACTGATCTGCTACCGGGAGTGAGTTTATGGATGTGTCTGATACATCCTGGTCCGGGACGCTGGTGGTTGCCTCTAGCCGTCCGGGTAGTGAAGGATATGTGCACCGTTCCGGCAGCACTCTCTCAACAACATTCTGGCATGCCCTTCGGGATCAACCTGATGACGTTGTTCCGACCTACCCCGACATTCCGTTTCCGGAACTCTCTTGGTCCACTCCGCGCATCGGTACGCCTCTTGTACGGGGGGCGCCGATCGTCACGGTGGCCCGCAACCAGTGGCACAGTCAAGTTCGTATACCTGGATCCCATCTGTGGTTACGGTCGTAAGGTAAGCCACTCCCGTGGGAGGGTCGATCGTGAGGTGCCCGACCGACCCCGAATCGAACTCGCCGAGTGGGTTTGGCGTCGGAGCGGTCAGGACTTCGCCGGCCGGTGAGATTCTGACATACACGGAGAGTTGGGTGTTTTCAGCCTTACTGGACAGGCCATAGAACAGAAGGTGAGTGTTCCCGAGTTCGTCTGTCTCATACTCCACAATGCCGAACGCAGCCCCACCGTCGTTTGGTTTCAGGATCAAACGGATTCTGAGCGGCTCGCTTAGGGGGTCCGGGTCGGCGACCCACACCTCGGCCGTGTCATGGGCGATCATCTCGACCGAATAGGCTTGACCAGACCGCGAGGTAAACGCATCGACTCTGGCCACATCTAAACCGGTCGCTTTTGGCGTTACCGAGTATCGGGAGTTCCCCAACATTGGTGTCGCATAGGCAACTCCTCCGGCGGTCGTGACCAGCTCGAACGTCGTCGGATCGGTGTCTTGGTACTCGACTTGGCCGGCGTCGATGCGTAACAACGCCGGTCGAGAGGTTGAGGCCATCACGACCCCACCTTCAGTCACTTGGAGGCCAAAGACCGACGACGTAACAGCAGTCTCGAAATCCTCTAGGAACCGGCCATCCGAGTCGAAATGGACGATTCGGAACCGATCAGTGTCCGGTACCCACCACGAGCCATCCATGCCACGTGCGGGCAGCTCCGGGCCATGGCCTGGCCCGGCACCGAGGCCAGCTGGTTCGTCGCCGTAGCCGAGCAGCAGAACCTGGTCCCATTCAGTGTCGTCTGCCGACTCCGGAAATGGGATTACGACCTCAATGACTTCGTCCTGTATGGGCACGCTCGTAGGCGTCACGCCGACCGTAGTGACTGGCTGCTCTCCCGAACCGGTCGAAGGCTCATCGGTGGTGACGGTATTCGCCTCGGTCGTAATCGTGGCCCCATCACCGATAGTTTGGTTGGTCGGGGCACATGCCACTAACCAAACCGACAAAGCGACCACCATTACTGAGAAACGAGTCAGCTGCAAGTCCCGTCCCACGCGCACCCTCCTGATCGCCGAACGCCGTTATAGGAACTACTTCCTCGATAGGTCCGTGACCATAGTCCTGTACCCGACGCCTCGGACTTGGCTTCGATGATATTGTCCGTGTTGGCAGTTGATGTCGTGGTGTAAATCATCCCGACATGATCGCTACTGGCGAATGCGTCCATGTAGATCGCCGAGCTCTTAGAGACGTTCGAGAAAGCGACTCCACCTGCCTTATAGTCCGCTGCCGTATAGGGTCCGTGAACCCGGTGCATTCGGGGCCAGCTGTGGAATCCTGTCTGACCGTACGTGACCTTCAAACCCCAGGACTTGAAGGTGAAGCCAGAGCAATCGCCGCCCTCACCGTGGGTTCCTTCTGTCTGTTGCGGGTCGCCGGGTTGATCGTCGACATCGTTGCTGTTCCAACATCCGCCTCCCCAGTGGTATCCCTCATACCTGCCTACTAAGGCGTAGCTTCGCGCCTGGGAGCGAGTCCATACTGACAAGCTGGAGTCTGTGTTCGTATTGCATGTGTCGTAGAAGTTGTGCGCGGTGGCAGCGGGGGTGGCGAGTATCGCGACCGTAGCGGCGAAACCTAGAAACAACCCGACCAGTGATCTAGAAAGGCTGCTGACCGTTTTCATGATTGTGTGCCCCTTTGCGCTGGGGCGATTGACGGCAAGACGAATCTGGCAATCGAGAAGCCTTCCTTGCTTGATCGCAGTTGGTACAGCGCGTTGCCCTCGACCTCGAATCGGCCGAGGACCGCAGAGTCTGCGAAGTCTGCGGAGTCGACTGTCATGTGATTCGTTAGCTCGCGGCCACTAAACACAAGTACTTCGAATGCATCAGATGTCTCCGACCATGTACGAAGGACCACGATCAACTGGCCTCCATGAATCTCGGCCAGTTGCAGCTCGCCGATCTTGCGGTCTGACGTGATTCGCCAGACTGAACGGGGCTGGTTATCGATCACCAATGCCAACTGAGCAAGCTCAGCTGTCACCGACACCACAAGCTTCGACGCGACCAACTCCCCGGGAGAAAACCCCTGAGCAATCGAGTCGCGCTCGGCTTGCGTGAGGTCGCGTCCAATCGTAACCGGCTCCAGTTGTGCTAACCCTGATACTGGTGTCACGTCGCTATCAAATGCTTTCGCCCAGAAGTTTGTGATGCCGTCGAGGACAATCAGGCGTCCCCCCTCGGCCATCAGACCCTCGGGTACAACCCCGGCGAGCGATGACGATGCGATCTTCATGCCGGATGAGTCGACGAGATCCACTTGCGCCGTCCTACCCGCGCCTTGATCGAGAATGTACATCTCGCCCGTGGAGCTGATCGAAATGTCGCCTTCGCCGCCGGAGTGATCGAGAGAAATCAATTCTCGAGAGAACCCGTCTGCAGATACAACGACGAGCCGACTGTTAACTCGATCCAGGATCATGGCCGACCCATCAGGACGAAAGTCAAATGCAGATGGGCCGATCCAATCGGCCCCACCACCGCCAGCGAGTCCGAACGAGTCAGAATCCGATCCCCACACGCCGCTGACGAGTATGGAGTCAGGGTCAACAGAACCCGTTGGCACTCCAAGGTGAAGGGGCAGTGAGTCGTCATACTCCCACACTGTATGGAAGCTGGAGCCAGACGGCACACGGACTATGTCACCCGACACGTGGTCGACGAGCTCGGCATAGTAATCGACTGAGCCTTTAATGAAGCTTGCTGGGATTCGCGCTTCCAAGCCAGGAGTTCCTGCCCGCTGCGCGATCAGTTGAAACGCCTGAAAGTCTTGCGATAGCCCAGACTTCGCGAAGAGGGTTCCCGAGGGTTGACACCATTCGGTGCCCGTCCGACCCTCCAGAACGTCATCCCACCCACACACCAGATCGTAGGTGAGAACCACGTCTCTGCCAGCCTCGATAAGCGCCGGAGGTTTGTGGTAACCCTGGGCGGTCTCCCGTTGTGCGGCGTTGTCAACATCCCCTGTCGCCATGCTGAAAGGAACTGCGAACGCGATCCCAACCACGAGGCCGAATGCCATGGGACTGCGCATCCTGCCTGGCCGTCCATCCGTCGGCAAGGAAACTCCCGGGAACCGTAGCTGTCCTCGATTCCGAGTTCGATTTGACCAAGGCCAGTGTATTGTCGCCATAACCGAAAACCACCTCTCGAGTCTCTCTTCCGAACTCTCTTTAGTCCTACTGTTTGTTCGTGGACTTCAGACGGTTCTCGGTAAGGCCCGAGCGTCGTTTGCTCCCGCGCCTACTTTGCTGGTGGGCTGAGTCTGAACGGCATGGGGATTGTTGCAGGCCTCTCAACGTGTGGGACTGATCCGAGCCCGGGGTGGGGCCGCCGTTAGAGACGTCACCCTCCAACGCCATCGCCTCCGTGGCCCCAAAAATTCTGACCGCAGCGATCGGTGCGATCACTCGCCGCCGAGCTTCAACAAGCATCGCTGGCACCCCAACAGGTGGGTGATCCGCAGCACGGTCGGGTTCCGAGTTCTACCGGTTATCAGGCTCCGCGACGATCATCGTCGGTTCGTAGTCCATGCCCTCGATAACGGTGTTGGGTGGGATGCCTAGGCCAGGGTCGCCATCAATGTTGACGGTGCGTCGAGAAACCACCTTTCCGGCGCCGTCGAGGACGAAGGTCAGGGATCCTTCGTGTGGGGTGGAGTAGGTAATCGAGAAGGTGCTGGTGCCGTCGGTGCCTTGGACCAAGTGAAGGTCGTTTAGGCCAGCTAATGCTCGCAGTGCCGCGGCTCGCAAGTCGGGACTGGCAGAGGATTCGCTGATAAGGCTCAGCGCTACGTGGGCGACATCGACGTCAGCGGGCATCACCGAACCAGGCTGGAACGTGTCTTCAATGGCTGTCTTGAGTGCATCGGGTTCGGTTGGCCAGTCCCGTTCGTCAAGAATCGATGTGCCACCGGTGACGGTCTGACTGGTGGTTTGGCCTACCTGATCGACTTTATCGAGCTGGGCTTCGTAGTAGTCCACCTTGTCCTGTGGTGCGAAGAAGACCGGTGAGTTAGTTGTTGTCCTGATCTGAACGGTATTCTCGCTCCCAACCCAGATTTCTCGAGTCTGAGGGAGTAGATAGGCCATTGGTGAAGTTCGGCCGGCGAACGCGTCTGCCGGTACGGTTCCTAACACCACCACTTCTGACTTTGTGTAAGCGTATGACTGTGGGGGAATGGTCAACGGGTCAGCCAGTTCTGCCGCTTGGGCGATTTCGAGCAGCGTCGCTCTCGCTGGCGATGGCTTGACCACTTGTATGGCAACAATCACAACTACCAGGCTCAGCGACACCGCCAGGGCCGGGACCGCCCATTTCCGTCGGCGTGTTTGGTTTGAGCTTTCGTTGGCGATCGCCTGCGCGAGTGCGTTCCTCGCTAAAGCCGCATCAGCATTCGTAGGCGATGGACTCCCGGCGAGCGTCCGCAAGAGAATGTCAATCGGATTGGTCACGAGCCAACCTCTTCGTCGGGGACTTGATCGGGGTGGTTAGGTGTGGACGGGTCGAATGCCGTGAGGAGTCCTTCGTGTTCGCGAAGTTTGCGCCGGGCCCGGGCGAGCCGTGAGCGAACGGTGCCGATTGGGGTTCCGAGCGCCTCAGCGACCTCCTGATAGGTGAGCTGCTCTACCGCGTACAAGATCAGCACATTGCGGTCGGTTGTCGACAGGCGGGCCAGACCGTCGTTGAGGACCCGGCCGATCCTTTGAGCATCGATCTTATCGACCGACCGGTCGAAAGGGTCCGGCGATTCGACCCTGACACCGGAAACGGCCAAATAGAGGCGATCGGCTCGGCGTTGGCGACGGATTTCATCGCCAACAATATTGGTGGCGATCCCGTACAACCACGGCCGACAGTTGGGCCGACTCGCGTCGTAGCGGGCCCGGAACCTGAACGCTCGAACAAACACATCGGCAGTCAAATCAGGAGCCTGATCGAGGCCTTGACGCCGGGCAACGTACCGAAAAATGGTGTCGTGGTAGCGGTCGAAGATCACGCCAAAGACCTCCGGGTGGGCCAGCGACCGCGAGATGATATTGGCGTCAGAGGCTTCGCGGTCGTCCACCGCGACACGCTACCTGGACCACGGACTCCTTGCTGATCGCTAGTGGTAGGAAACAGACTCGGCCATGTTGTTAAGGGTCGACAGATTATTAGTTGTGCCTGCACCGTACGTGTCCTGAAAGGAGCCACCCTTGTTGGGGAGGTTGTAATGACGGAGTCGGCTGCATCCGTTGTACGAAGACGAGATCCGATTAGACCAAGACGAACCCGTATTCCACCAGCCACCGGTACATGACGACCCGACCACAGTAATCGAGCTACCCGACCCTCCAGAGCCGTCAAAATGGATGCCCAGCGCGAACGATGACATTGCCGCAATGAGATTCGCGTCTTCGAACATGACCGAGCCTTCGCTGGACTCAGCCAAGCTGATCGTGCCTCCGCTTGCCATTGAAACTGCGTCAGCGAACGTGGCGAAACAGGTTGGCTTGCTCGCAACAAGCTCACGCGTCTCAAGCTCATCGATGACATTAACAACACAATGGGCCTCTCCCTCGATGGGCCGTGCGGACGCCCATCCGGGGGTTGCCAGCAGGAACGCGGCGACAACACCGACGACTAGGACACGCCTTTTCACGGTCATTTGCTTCCTCCATCGGTGATGACCTGTCGCAACGGTGTTTGTCGGAGATTGGAATCAGGTTCTCGGAGAACCGAAATCGGTCCTCGTACGAACACCCTGGTGGGGAGTCGATAGTCGGGTTTGTCGATTCTCCATCGGTGCCCGGCTGTCGCCTCCCCGAACCGGTCAAGCGTGACCAAGGCGCGTTAGTACGACGCTGGACGGGTCCGGTGAGGTACCAAGGGGGGCCTAATGCTCAAGATATCCGCCAGTCGGTGTCACCTATTAGCCGCCGCGATTAATGCGGTGGCTCGTGTTCCTGTTGGTGGCCGGTTTCGCGCGTCTCCGTCGCAGCAAGCTGAAGCTACGAGGCCATAGGAGTCGAAGAATGTTGCGGCCAACACCAAACCATTGGTGTCGTGGCGAACCTCGGGTCCCGATATGACGACGGATCCGTTTACATCGAGAGTGGACCTTTCGACTTCGTAGCAGCCGCAAGAATGTCAGATACACGACTCGAGAAGAATGGCTTTCGCCTCGCCCGGGGCGGAACAACTTGTGATTTTCGAGTGTGGATCCAGCTGGTACGTAGCTGAATACTTGAAGAATGGCTTGAAGGCCGAGGTGCCGCTCGAAGCAACGAGCTTGCACTTGACGGACTTGCTTGCGAACCATCCTGACTTCTTGCTTGTTGCGATCCGCCGCAAGGCACGGGACCGCGACGTTTTCTGAACCGACAAGAGGAGTTTGCTCGGAGAACTGAAATGGACGATGGGACAAACAGTCGTTTGGGGAGTCGATCGTCGGGTTTGTTCGATCTCCATCGGTCCCTTGGACTTGGGATCCCAAAAGAGGGGGCAGCCAGAGTTTTGTGACCGGCGAGAAGCTCCAGCCACCGAGAAACGGAGAACCAGATGGTTAGGACAGCCCGTCCACAGAAGTCGGACCAGGAAAGAGGAGTCGGTGTCAATCTCGAACGGGTAGCCACGAAAGGTTTCGTTTTGGATGGGAGTCTGAAACGATCGACGCACTTATCCGTCACGCTGATTGTGCTGGGATTGACCCTGGCGGCATGTGGTGCCGTGGATCAGCCCGGCGTAGCCTATTCGCCTGTTGTCGCGCGTTCGGCGACGACGAGCCAACAGGAGCTTGATGTACCGGCTGATACCCGGCTCGCCCCTGACAGCGGCGGTCTACCTGCCGGGACATATCAGCGGTCGGTCATTCCCGTACAACCAGGCGGAACCGATATGCCAGCCACCGGGATGATGAGCGGACGGAGCCTGCGAATTCTTGACGATACGATCGAGCTGGCATACTTGCCCGTCGATGGTTTGGGCGGCAGCCTGGTTCCGTGGGTCGTGCCGGCGCCTGGCGCGGGTACGGTTTACTACACGACGTGGGAAGATGAGTTCGACCTGAGTGGTCTACTCCCCGGCGACGTCGGCGGGATCCCCGTAATCCGTCGCTTTGATGTGCGGACCAAGACCGACACGTTGTGGCGCATTGGTGCCTATGCGCCCGCCGTTACCGTCGACGGTAAGGTTGGCTTCGTCGAAGACCTCAACGGCGCCTACAACTTCAGCGTCCCGAATCCGAATCGGGTCATCGTCGCAAACAGTGACGGGCCAGACGAGGTGTGGTCGACGGATACCGAAACAGCCTATGTCACAGTCGCCTGGGCCAATGACAGCCTGATCGTGTATACCGTGGGAGAAGGCGAGTACCTTCAGGTGTTCGCGTTTGACGGACCGGACCGGCGGAGGCTCCTCAGCGACGGTGGAATGGTGGGCGCAATCAGCCCCGACGGCAGCGAAATCCTGATCGTGGAAGTTGCCGAAACGGGTTCGCGATTCACGCTAACGCGAGTATCCGACGGCGCCAAGTTGGCGGTCTTCGATCCTGCAGACGCCGGAATGGGTCCTGTCTTCAGCTCCTACGGCGGCGACTGGGTCGATGACACCATTGTCCTGCCCGCGGCCAACGGTGACAACGGAGAAACTGAGGTGGGACTACTCCTCTTGACCCGCACACCAGCTTCTCTCGTTGTCGATCGATTCGTTGGACTGTCAATGGGCGGCCTCGACTACGTACCGGAATGGGTCTCGGTCACTGATTCGGGTGGTCTCATCATGCGGGCAACTATCGACTCTGGTGGTCAGGACCAGCACGTCGAGATTGGGTGCAATTTGGAGACGAATTCGTGCTCCACCGTCTCAAGCCCAGCAGACATACGATCGTCGGCCATTGTTAGAAACCCAAGCCGAGGAGCAACGCAATGAACCATCTCAACAGCGGCCACCGCGTAACGGTATTCGTCGGAGTCCTGTTTGCCAGCGTGTTTCTAACCATACAATTTGGTGGCACGGCAGGCGCCACGCCCGGCTCGGCCTACGGTAACGAGATGTGGTTCCAGCCCGGAAGCACCAACATCAACGGCACGCTCAGAGCGTACAAGAACGGCTCCCAATATACGAGCATGACAGCAGGGTCGGGCTTGAGCAACTCATACACTCCATGCCAGCTGAACCTCGGACGTCTTCCAAACGGTTGGTACGGATCGGGCAACGACCATCACAAACATGACAAGAACGGGGCTGAGATCGACGGTCGAGTATGGGGACTCCAAGACAAGGATTGCGGTAGCGGCACGATCCGAAGAGAACTCTTCATCCACACAGAAGAAACTGTCTCCAACGGACAATACTGCCCTACGACAGGCGACGACAAGCACTGTTGGGAGACCGCCGCTTGGGACTATCGATCCATAGGCTGCGTGAAGATCTCCTACCCGGCCAACGGCTTCCCCAACAGCATTGGAAGCCTGAACAGTTGGTGGGATAGCCAGATCGGCGGTGGCCACGGAGTGTATTACTCCAACATTCTCTGGGTGGGATCCGTGGCCCCCCCAACCTAACGTGAGGCCCATAGCCGCGCCGCCTGGTGGGTGGGCATCGAACTCGGATCCGGGAACGGTGAGTTCGGCCTGAGCGTGCTGACCTGCGGTTCCGGTCAATTGCCGTCCATCCGAGCCCGCCCTGGGAGATCTCAGGGGGAGCAGGGATCAGGCAGCCAGGGCGAACTCGGTCAGTGCGAACTCGGTCAGGACGCACATAGGACGCGTTTTGCTGAGAAACGACGCGAACCGATGAGCATCCATGAGGAGTAAAACCCCAGGTCTTAGGCTATTTCTGAGCATTCCCGCAGGTTACGGAAACTTCCTGATATGCATTCACACGGCAGGGGTCGCTGGTTCGATCTCAGTTTCACCCACAACGAGAAACCCCTGGGCGCTTTTCACGGTTCAGGGTCGGGTGACCGGGACGTGTGCCCGGGCCGGTTGTGGTGTGCCGGCTTGTAGGAGGCGGCTCAAGTCGATGGGAGAAGTAGGCTTGTTTCGATGGGCAGCCTCGACGATCCCAACCCCCAAGATCCGTCCCGAAGGTGACAGCCCAACCGCCCCTACACCGAACCGAAGGACCATCCTCGGCGTAGCGGCCGTGGCAGTGGCCGCGTTCGCAGCGATCTTCTTCGCCACCGGGCAAAGCACTCCGCCTACGGATACGACCGTCCCGCAAGCCTTTCCACCTGTGACAGCATCGACCCTGCCGACCCCACCTACCAGGACGCTCCACCGAAATCATCACCACGTTCTGCTCTAAACCAAAGCACCAGCTTGAGTGATCTGGTCGCTAGCCGCCCGACTTCGCTACGCAGTAGCGGTGGTCGGCGACGGAGACCCAGAGATGAAGGCGAGATCCCCACGGCCAACCTGCCCAGCTAGGCCATCTCGAACTCACGTTACGAAAAGGGACGTTGGCACCGCGTCGCCGTTTGGGTCGCCTTTCCAGAGGCGAAGGACGCAAAGGTCAGGCAGCCAGTGGGAATTCACCTGCTGGGACGCCTCGTGGGGTCAGGGTTTGAGTCGCTCCTCCGACACGAACCCTAAGTACATGGGGTGCTCCTGCCGCTGCATGTACCCGTCCGTCGGGGTAATAGGTCAGGTTGACGCCGAGTTCTTCGTAGATAGCCCGCTTGTCGGCAGGGTCGGCATCGGCCAGTACTGCCACGATGTCACGTAGTTAGGTGACGAGTGCTTTGATTTCGTTCTCGGTGAGTTTGTGTGGGGTGGGCTTTCGGCCGAGTTCTCGTTCCAGCCTCCTGCGTTCCTGTTCGATTTCGGCGATCCAAGTGGCAGCGATGGTGATGTCGCTGTCGTGTTCGAGGAACGCCCGGTATTTGGAAAGCTTGGCATCGCATTCTTTGAGCTGGCGGCGTAGCTCAAGGTCACGGGCTCCGTGGTCGTCGGGTGCTGTCGCGCTGGCGGCGGCCAGTTGCGCGGCGGTGGCGTCGAGGTGGTCTTTGTCGAAGAGCCCACCGATCCAGACGTCGAGGTCTGGAACGATGGCATCCTCGCGAACGTGGATGGTTTTGGTGTGTTGATCTTCGGATACGGCGTATCCGGCAGGGAACTTGCACTGGTAGTAGGGCTTGTCGTTGTTCCATGATCCCTGCATCCTCCGGTCGCCAACAGCACAGGGTGTCGGGACTTGGCACAGTGGCGCCCTCACGCACAGGTATGGTCTTAGGTTGGTGTGCTTCGCTTACGACCAATCACCGGCAGCTCGGCAC
>JAHEDI010000021.1 GCA_024641305.1 bacterium
AGCTCCTTGAGTCGTATCCGTCGGCGGTCGGCTACCTGGCCGCGGTAACCCACTCGATCCTGACCGGCTACAAGGAAGTTGCCATCATCGGACCGGGCGCCGACGAACTGGCCAACGAAGTCTGGTCGGCATTTCGACCCAACGTGATCCTGGCCGTCGACCGGGCCGGCCGCGACAGACGAACCGTCCCACTCCTGGCCGGCCGCGAACACCCCGGCACAGCCGCCTTTGTCTGTGAACGGTTCATCTGCCAGTTGCCCGTCACGTTCCCGTCCAGCCTGCGCGACCAGTTGTGACGACGTTTGTCTCCGACCTGGATGGAACCTTATTGGCGAGCGACGCTTCGGTTTCGGACTTCACCCGCCTTGTAGTCGAGGTGGTCACCGGCTCACATGAGGTCGTTCTGGCGACCGGGCGGCCACCCCGCCTAGTGAGCGGTTTCGCCGAGGCATTCCCGTCGGTCACGTCAGCGGTCTGTGCCAACGGGGCGTTCCATCTCGACCTCCACAGCGGCGTCATTACCCAACTCGGGACCATCAACGAACTTGCCGCTCACCAAATTGTGCGGGCGATTCGCCGGGCCCACCCAACGGCAGGCTTCGCCGTCGAGACGATCACCGGGCATCGGCGAGAGTTCGGCTACCGAAGCCACTACGAGGTCCCCGATCGTATGAAAGGCACCATCGACGAAATCCTCGAGGGCGGGGTAGGGAAGATCCTCATCCACCTGGATGAGCCGGTCAATGGAAAGAGAGCGACGGAGGTCGCCTCCCTGGTCGGCGACCTTGGTGTCGTAACCGTTTCCAATCCAACCTTTTACGAGGTTGCCCCACCGGGTACTTCGAAGGCATCCGCGGTCACCGCTCTGGATCTCCCTGGCGAAACCGTCGCTTACGGAGACATGCCAAACGACATAACGTTGTTGGAATGGGCCGACCTGGGGGTGGCGGTGGCCAACGCCGATGAACAAGTACGACTCACAGCCCAGTGCGTGCTTGACCAGACCAACGATGAGGATGCCGTTGCGCATCACATGATCAAGCTCCTGGGGCTGAGCCTTCCGTAAACACCATCACGGCATGCTGCCGGATAAGCCCATCGCGGTTTTCAACGCCACTCACCGCATACGGGAACCGGTCCCGGAAGATCTCCAAAGCCGAAAGCAGCTCGAAATCAGCGACCTGACTGGCCATGTCGCCAGACATCGCATCGATGACCGCGGTAGCGATCTTGCGAAGGTCGGCATATGCCACCCACCCAGCGCCTTCCGGCAGGTACCCCACGGCTTCGAGGAAGGACGGATCATTGGCCAGGACGTCGCCGGCCACCATTTGATCGATCAGGTGATCTTCGATCGCCAGCACGAACCGGTTGTCACTGACCCCGGCCCCAGCTCTGAGGACATCGAGATCGTAGACCAACACCGAGTAATCGCCAGAGGCCCGTTCGGCCGGTTCGAAACCGCCGTCGGTAACGGCAAATGACAGAAGGTCGTCGATCGGACCCCGATCGGACAGGTCGGTGAAGAACACGCCACCGACGGGAACGCCTTCAATCGAACTCTTAGCCGAGACCGCCAGACCGAATGGCCCTTGCATCGAGTCAAGCATCTCCTGTAGGTCCACTCCGGTCGTCTCACGCATCTCGGAGAAGGCATCGTCAATCATCCCGCCAACGTCGGGAACCCCTCGATAGGTGTCGATCATGGTCGAAATGGTCGGACCCAAGTCCTGGCCACCCGCCGCAAAGTAAACGTTTCCCGGAAGGATCTCGGCGGCCGCACGCCCGTCAGACATGACAGGCACACCAGGGCCGGCCAACGAGACGCTTTCGATGGTGAAGCCCACCTCGGTGAGGTTGACACCAATGGCGATCCGACCCGCCTGCGCAAACGGGGTCACATCCATGCCCTGCTCAGAGGCCATGGCGCGAACCATCTCTTCGCTGTCGATGTACCCCATCATCGCCCAATCGGCCAGGGCACCCTCGAGTTGGGTGAAACTTTCTGTTGAGGCGAGCGTGACGCCCGACTCGTGAACGGCGACTACTTCTTCAAAGATCCCTGCCCCGGCGCAAAGGGCAACAACACCATCGATCCGACCCGCTTTTACGACCAGCTCATCGGACCACTCGTAGACCGCCACCCCGTTGACTTCACTTCGCGTGATCAGGTGGTCGCCCTGGCGAATCTCGTCGTAGATACGTTCGAGCGCCGCATCGGCTTCTCCGCCATCCCGGGTTTCGACGAGAAAGCAACCCGCCACGTCCTCAGGTTGAGCGTCGGCGCTGATGTCGGCCCGGAACCACATGCCAACGTGTCGGCCCGCCCAACTCGCCACGTCATCACGGAAAGATAGGTCAAGTTGGCCTACACCTAGTGTCTGTGCCAACTCACCAAGAGCTTCTTCTTCGACCACTCCACCGTCGAAGTCCGGCGATTCAACACCGAATTCCTGCTCAATCTGAGCCATCAAGGATTGGATGCGGTCATCTGAAAACGCTGCTGCGCTGTCCACAAGGTCGATCACGAAATACCCCTGGGCGTCGGCAGGAACATACCCGGCGGTCTCGTTGCTGTTACCGACGAAAAGGCCAAGGAAGGAAGCACTGACGACTCCGACCCCCACCACGACCGCTGCGAAGCCACCAACGGCATACATCCAGGCCCGGGACTTCTTGGCGACCACGGTTGGCAATGGGGTGGTGTCAGCCAGCGTCGGGGTAATAACCCCGAAGAAGTCAGCCCCTCTGGTCTCTCCAAACAGGCGAGTATCAATGGGGTTCTGGGCGGTCTCCGGTGCTAATTCAGACCCGTCCACCGAGGCCGGGTCGCAGACCGGACAACTCCCGGCCGAACGCGGCCCACCACAATCCCCACAGGTTTCCACTGATTTCTTCTCCCCGGTCGTACCAACAAGGTATCGGACAATCTCAGGGGTTCCCTTTAAAAGTTTATACCTGCAACGATTCCCGATCCGGCGACACGTCGACCACAAATAGAACGAACATGATCCATAACGTGTCTGCCAAAGCCAGGTGGAAGATCTGGAGCCAGAGGGGTGTGAGCAACACCACGTTGGCGATTCCGGCAAAGACCTGGGTGCCGACGATGGCGGCGATAACGAGCCCGACCGTCTGCTGGTGGCCGGGTCGGGCTCTGGTCAACCCCAAGAACGCCACATAGGCACCAACGAGGGTTGCGACGACCGGGTGCAGAACGCGCACCTGGGTGAGGAAGGTCCCTGCGGAGGAGAAGTCCTGAGCCAGGCCATCGGAGAACGAGGTCGCCGGGAAAAGCGTGTCCGCCAGGGCCGTGACCGAACCGGTCGCCGCGACGAGGAGCAACCCGACGCCAGCCCACCAGAGCGGTCGGGGAATGGTGGGCCTGGCGGTTGGTGGATGGTCCACCCACTGGGCGGTCACACTGAGCGCTGCCAGCAGTACAAATGTGTTCACGAGGTGAAGGGGAACCGCCAGCAGCCGGGCTGCCGAGGAGTCGTCGGCCACCCATTCGAACAGCACGATCGCCGCTCCAATCGCCGCTTCCGAGAGGATCGCCCCGATCGACCAGGCGGCAGCAGATCGGATCAGTGACCCCTTATCGAAGCTCCGAAACACCCAGGCAGCCAGCACGATTACCGCAAGAAGGGCTACTCCCGAAGCCGCCCGGTGGGTGAACTCCGTCCACGTAGCTACCGAGGCATCGGAAGGCACCAACCGACCTTCGCAGGTCGGCCAACTCGCCCCACAACCGGCTCCAGACCCGGTGGCGCGCACATTGGCCCCGAGCAAGATAACCATGACGTTCAAGACCAGGGTCGCCCACGCGAATCGACGCAACATGGGGTAAGGCTACCGCGGTATTGAAGTGCGTCAGTCGACGGCGCGTAGGATGGCCCCGTGCAGATCCGCGAAAACGTACTCGAGGCCATCGGCGATACGCCATTGGTGCGACTCTCCAACTATCACCCGGCCGGCAATCTTGTCGCCAAGCTCGAGTTCATGAATCCGGGCGGATCGATCAAGGAGCGTATCGCGGTCTCGATGGTCGATGCGGCTGAGAAGGCCGGCCTGCTCAAGCCGGGCGGGACCATCATCGAACCAACCTCTGGCAATACCGGTGCCGGCCTGGCCCTGGTCGGAGCGGTGCGCGGTTACCGCGTGATTTGTACCGTCCCTGACAAGGTATCTCAAGAGAAGCAGGACCTTTTGCGGGCGTACGGGGTCGAGGTGGTCGAAACCCCGACCAACCTGCTTCCCGACCATCCAGACTCGTACTACGGAGTCGCCCGCAGACTGACTGCTGAGATCGATGGGGCCTATAACCCCGACCAGTACTCCAATGAACAGAACCCGGCGGCCCATTACGCGACCACCGGGCCTGAGATTTGGGTCCAGACAGACGGGACGGTGGGCGCCGTCGTCGCCGGAGTCGGAACCGGCGGAACCTGCTCCGGGATCGGCCGGTACCTCAAAGAGCAGAACCCGGACATCCTGATCGTGGGAGCCGACCCTAAAGGCTCCATCTATTCGACGCACCGACCAGAAGACATCCATCAGTATCAGGTGGAGGGGGTCGGCGAAGATTTCTGGCCCGCAACCATCGACACGTCGGTCATCGACTCGTTCATAATGGTGACCGATCAGGAGTCCTTTACGGCCACCCGTCACCTGGCCCGCCAGGAAGGAATCCTGACGGGTGGATCCGGAGGTATGGCGCTGCACGCGGCCGTTCAAGTCGCCACAAGCCACCCGGACCGCCTGGTGGTGGTTGTTCTCCCCGACTCCGGCAAGGGATATCTATCAAAAATATTCAATGATGAGTGGCTGGGAGCCAACGGATTCATTGCAGATTAGGAGCCACCATGGAATTCGAGACGCGAGCCATTCACGCCGGCCAGGACCCAGAGCCCACCACCGGAGCGGTTACCGTTCCCATTTTCGCCACCTCCACCTACGCCCAGAGCGCTCCTGGCAAACACGCCGGCTACGAGTATTCACGAACAGATAACCCCACCCGACATGCACTCGCCGAAGCCCTGGCCTCACTCGAGGGGGGCGCCGGTTCAATCGTTACGTCTTCGGGAATGGCCGCCACTTCGTTGATCGGTTGGTCTTTGAAACCGGGTGACCACGTGGTGATTCCCGACGACGCCTATGGCGGCACCTATCGCTTCTTCGCCAGAGTCCTCGCCCGCCATGGCATCGAGTTCACGGCCGCCGATCTGACGACTGCCGCCGGCCTCCAAGCCGCCTTGCGACCCAACACCGAAATCGTGTGGACCGAAACCCCAACGAATCCGCTGCTCCGGATCAGCGACATCGCCGTCCTCAGCGAGATCACCCACGAGGCAGGCGCAGCCCTGGTCGTCGATAACACCTTTGCAACCCCCTATCTTCAACAGCCCTTGGCGCTCGGAGCCGACTTGGTGGTGCACTCCACCACCAAGTACATGGGTGGTCATTCTGATGTTGTCGGAGGAGCGATCGTGGCAGCCGACCTTGAGGTCCTCGAAGGGCTCAAGTTTCTTGAGAACGCTACCGGACCGGTGGCCGGACCCTTTGACGCCTTCCTGGTGTTGCGGGGTATCAAGACACTCGGGGTACGGATGGATCGCCACTCGTTCAATGCGCTGATGGTGGCACGTTTCCTCGCCGCCGATCCGCGGGTTGAACGGGTTATCTACCCCGGGTTGCCATCGCACCCGCACCACGAACTGGCCGCCAGGCAGATGAAAGGCTTTGGCGGGATGGTTTCGTTCATCCCGAAGGGCGGGCCGGAAAAGGCGGCGTCGGTCAGCATGAACACCGAGCTGTTCTTTCTCGCCGAGAGCCTAGGCGGAGTCGAATCACTCATCGAGATCCCCTCGGCAATGACCCACATGTCCGTGATCGGTACGGCCCTCGAAGTGCCGGCAGATCTTGTTCGTCTGAGTGTTGGCATCGAACACATCGACGACCTGATCTCAGACCTCGATCGGGCGCTCGGCTCCCCGTAAAACTGCCGATCGTTGACGCTCCGAAACGGTCCTCGGAAGGTCCGATCGGGGTTCTTGTCAACCCGGTAGCCAGATTGCCCACTACACTCGTCCCGGAAGGGGAGTATCCCGATGTGACCCGCCGTCAGCACGACCATTCGGTCCGGTGTGTCAGCCCGAGAGTGGCGGAGAGACCTTCGGTGTTGGGGTGACTAGTTCACCTTCAAATTGACGACACGGAGCCCCCTTCATGACGCTGGCAGTTGAAGAAACCCGCGAACGATTCGTATCGCTCGACGTCTCGCCCTGGGCCTGGGTGGCGCTTATGGCGATCATCTTTTTGATGTTGTCCGTTGACTTATACCGCCACCGGGACAACCACGAACCAACCCCCAAAGAGGCGCTTCGAGAGTCACTCGCCTGGGTCGCCGTGGGCCTATCGTTCGGTGGCGTCATTGGGTTGATGTTCGGCGCACCAGCCCTCGGCGAATACCTCAGCGGATACCTGATTGAGAAGTCGCTCAGCGTCGACAACGTGTTCGTCTGGTCGATGCTTTTCACATCGATGTCGATCCCGCTCAAGTATCAGCACCGCGTCTTGTTCTGGGGGATCTTCGGAGCGCTCACCCTCAGGGCCATT
Source organism: bacterium (assembly GCA_024641305.1). Classification (GTDB taxonomy): domain Bacteria; phylum Actinomycetota; class Acidimicrobiia; order Spongiisociales; family JAENVV01; genus JAENVV01. The sequence goes on from JAHEDI010000021.1 coordinate 6,619, forward strand.
TTCATCTTCGCGGGTACCGCCCTGATCGGCCGGTTCGCGTGGATCCTGCTCCTATTCGGGGTGTTCTTGGTATTCACAGGGTTCAAAGTGATTCGCCACCGCGCCGACGAAGGAGAGGCCGAAGCGAGCCGGGGCCTGGGCCTGCTGAAGCGGGTGATGCCAGTAAGTTCCGAGTTCGACGGCCACAAGTTCTTCACTCGGATAAACACCAAGCGAGCCGCCACGCCACTTTTTGCCGCGCTGGTAGTGGTCGAAGTCACCGATGTTATCTTCGCTGTCGATTCCGTCCCGGCCATTCTTGCCGTGTCAAACGAGCCATATCTAGTGTTCGCCAGCAACGCCTTCGCCATTCTCGGATTAAGGGCAATGTACTTCCTGCTCGCCAACGCCAAACAGCGGTTCCATTATCTGTCGCACGCGCTGGGAGGAATCCTGATATTCGTCGGCCTCAAAATGGCCGTCTCGACCTGGTATCACCTGGACACGGTGTACTCACTGGGTGTGATCGCCGTTCTGCTCGTAGGAGCAATCTGGTTCAGCCACCGACGCAACATCAAGAATGGCGTGACCTTCTCGAACGACAAGCAAGACATCCATTGATGCAGCTTGGGGCCGATACAGCTTGGGGCGAGCACAACCAGAAGGCGCAGTGCTCAGACCTCGATCGGGCGGTCGGCTCGGACTGACCGAGGGGCGGGAACGAGCAACAGGGCACCGCTGGCGCTCAACACCAGCGCGGCCGCCCAAGGGGTCAAGGTATCGACAAGTAAGCGGTCGACGAACGATCCGACCAAGGCGCCACCACCAACATAAACCGATCCGTAGAACGCCGCTGCCATGCCAGCTTGTTCACCCATCGGTTCAAGTGCCAGCGAACCGAAATCGATCGAGGCGGCGGTGTTCACAGCCAATACGACAGTCAGCAGACCGAGTGTGACGCCCAGAGGCGGAACACCCGGAATGGTCAGGACAAGCAGTACTGCGGCCCCCGCCAGATTGACTGCCAACATCCATAGGGAGGAGCGCTTCGCCCCGATGTGGTTCACCAGCCGGCCGTTGCCGAGCATCACCGCGGCGGCCACGGCCGTCATCGCACCAAAGGCGAGCGGAAACAGGCCAGGTCGACCGAAGATTTCGCCGATTACCCGCTCAAAGCTACTCAAGAACGAGCTAAACGCCGCGAAGAGCAGCATCGCTCCGAGGGTGTAGCGACGGGTTGTTCGATTACCAAGTACAAACCGCGCCGCCCGAACGATGGCCGGTAGCTCAAGCGCCACGATATTGGACTCAGGCCGACTTTCGACAAGCCGCAACGACCAGATAAACATCAAGGCGGCCAACAGAGCAGGAACGGCAAAGACCGTTTGCCAGGAAGTTGCCGACAGAAGTGCTGCTCCGGCCAAGGGCGCGAAGACCGGAACGATCAGAAAGATCGAAAAGGTTATCGACATGATCCTGGCCATCTCATCACCCCGAAACCGGTCCCGAATAATGGCGTTGGCCGACACCTGCAGGGCGGCCGCTCCCAACCCCCACAGGAACCGGGCACCCAGCATGACCCCGAACGTCGGGGCAAAGGCCGAGGCCAGGGATCCGACGCTGTAGACCGCAAATCCCAACCGGAATACGGGGAGGCGCCCGAACCGATCCGACAGCGGCCCATAGAAAACCTGGGCCACCTCGCCAAGGAAGAAAAACGTGATGATCAGAGCGGCTGCCGTGGAGTCGGTTCCGAGTTGGTAATGGACCCGGATCTCCCCGAACGCGGGAGTCATAAAATCGATCGCCATGGCAGAAAGGGCCATAACCATCGACATCATCCCCACTAATTCTCTGGTTCGGATGCGGCTCGAAGATCCCATGAGGTGCCACCCTATACGTCCGATGCCCCGGTACAGAAGAGCTCACGCCACCTGACGATCTCGCCTGGCCGACCGATACCCCATAGATCCGATCCCGGACCGCCCTGTAGCTTCCCCGGATTCGGCCCTATCGATCTTTCAGGACGAGAACATGGACGTGGCGGGGTCCATGAACACCCTGGGTCAGGTGCATCTCGATGTCCCCGGTCCGAGACGGTCCGGTAATCACGACCAGATTCACCGATGCTGTGAGTGACTCGGGTCGGGAGGCCGCCCAGTGCGACAAAGACTCGACAATCATCGAGGCAGGCAGCAAGGCGACGTGCACCTCAGGGATCAGCGAGGCCATCCGTGAACGGTTCACTCCGTGGATCAGGACCATCGACCCGGACTCCGCCAGACCGCCATCGGCCCCGGTAACTCCCACGACAAGGTCGTAATACGCACTCTGATGGTGAAGCCGATCCTCGGATGGGACCTCAAAAGGCCTCGGTGAAAACCCATTTGCGATGAGACCGGCACCAATTCCGGGAATGGGCATCTGGCTATCGGCCCAACCGAGATACTCATCAGCGCCGTACTCGCGCATGATCGATATGACATGGTCGAGGGCGTCGGTCGCCTCGATGACCTTGACGGCGCAATTGACGTCCGTGGCTCGCTCAACAAACCGATCGAGGAGATTGTCGATCCGCAAATCGCCGAGCAAGGCACCAGGAGCCACTTCTGACCTGAGTGGCAGGTCAGCCGTGGACATCGCCTGGCGGACCCTCCCGAGAAATTCCTTACGCTCCATGCCGAGCCTTCCAACGGGCATGGAACGGTTGCTTGGCCGGCTGAGGCAGATCTCGCGCCCCGGTCCAATTGGCCCCGTGAGACGGGGCCTTGCTGATCCAGCCGTCCCTGGCCATCATCGATCCGACAACCCCACCGGCTTTCAAAAGCAACCGGAACTGTCGGGGGTGAGTAGCCGCAGTGGCATACCGTCCGATCGCAAAGGTCAACCAACCTGGGAGATGCCCATCGGTGGCAGCCCTCGATCGCAGCGTGAGCAGCATTTTGGGTATGTCGATGCGGACCGGGCAAGCCTCGACGCACGCCCCGCACAACGTCGAGGCGTATGGCAGTTCGTGCCATTCGTCCAGCCCTTTGAGGGACGGTGTCACCACGGCACCGATCGGACCCGGATAGGTAAATCCATATGCGTGCCCACCAACCTCCCGGTAGACGGGACAGATGTTGAGACAGGCACCACATCGGATACAGGCAAGTATCTCTGCCTCCTGGCCACCGAGGGTTCGAGATCGCCCGTTGTCAAGAATGACAACATGAAAGGCATCGGGGCCATCTGGATCGCCGTGCCGGCGAGACCCGGAGACGAAGTTCGTGTACACCGACAACCGCTGACCGGTTCCCGCCCTCGCCAGCACCTCGAGCACTGCCGAAGCGTCTCCGAAGGTCGGAACGATTCGTTCCATACCCATAACCGTCACGTGGATTCTTGGAGCGGTCGTGGTGAGCCGTCCGTTCCCCTCGTTCGTCACGAGAACGACAGTACCGGTGTCGGCGATGGCCATGTTGCAGCCGGAAATTCCCATGTCGGCAGTTAGAAACTCGCGTCGCAGGTGCTCCCTGGCCATCTGGGTCAACTCAGCGGGATCCGTTGAGAATCCCCGATCGAGCTTCGCGGCAAACAGTTCACCAATGTCGTACCTGGTCTTATGGAGGACCGGGGCAATGATATGTGAGGGTTTATCACCACTCAGTTGGACGATGAACTCGCCCAGATCGGTCTCCACGATGGACAATCCGGCCGCTTCGAGGGACTCATTCAGGTCGATCTCCTCGGTGACCATGGACTTGGACTTGACCACGGTTCGCACATCGTTGTCATCGGCGATCTGGCGGATGATGGCATTCGCTTCGTCTCCGTCGGCCGCCCAGTGAACCTGGCCACCATTGGCCTCGACCTGTGATGCGAATTGGGCGAGATACTTGTCGAGGTTGGCCAGCGTGTGCAGACGTACCTCCCTGGCACGATCCCGCATTTCTTCCATGAGCGGGAAGTCGACGGAGGCGGCCACGCGATAGGCCGACATGCGCCTGGCCGCTTCGCTGACAGGTATGACGACCCCCGATTCCCGGTCCCGTTTGACCCGCCCGAGGAAGGTCACCGGTTCAATCGTCATGTGCGTTATCGAGTCGACCGGCCAGAATTTCGGCAAAGTGTTTGACAGTCACGGCCGAGTCGTTGCGATGCAGCCCACCTCCCAGGTGCATGAGGCAGCTCACATCGCCACCAACCAGGATCGCCGCTCCGCTCGCTTCAACATTCTTGAGCTTGGTTTCCATCATGGCGACCGAGACCTCGGGCATCTCAACCGAGAACAATCCACCAAACCCGCAACAATTTTCTGCGTCGGGGAGTTCGACTCGTTGTACACCCTCGGTGTGATCGAGAAGCGACTCGGCTTGTGTGCGCAGATTCAAATTACGGAGCCCGTGACACGAAGGGTGATATGCCACCGAACAGTCCCCGCAGCCAGGACCCACGGTCTCAAGGCCGAGGTCGTCAACCAGGAACTGCGACAGCTCCCTCGTTCGACCTGCCACCCGTTCGGCCTGCGCCGCCCGGCGGGGATCACCGGCCATAAGTTCCGGAATGTGATGCACGATCATGTCGGTGCATGACCCCGACGGCAGAACGATAGGACCGTCCGTGGCGTCGAGGACATCGAGCGTGTGAGCGGCCATCTTTCTGGCGTCATCACGCAGCCCGACGTTGTACGCCGGCTGGCCACAACAGGTCTGATCGGCAGGGAATTCGACAGTTTCACCGGCCGACTCGAGGACGTCGACGGTGGCTTCACCCACTTCGGGAAAGAAGGAATCGACCAGACATGTCACAAACAGTTGAACAGCCATCTGGAACCACGATAACGGCATGCCTACGATGAACCTATGGATACACCGCAAATAATGATCGGCGTCGAAGTGCCACTACTTGGCGACGAGCGCCGCAAAAACTGGGCGAAGGTCGTCGACTTTGTCGATCCGTCCAAGCAAGGAGGCTGGGCGTTCGAGGGAGACTTCGTCGCGACCGGGGGCATCCAGGACGTTCCGCTCGGTGCTGTATTGCTTATTTACGGCGAAAAGGGCCGGGCCGACCATCCCCAGATCGAAGCCCATGTCTACCGGGCCAACGGCGACGGGACCCTTTCGCTGCACGCAACTGCGAAGGGCAAGGCGTGGGCTCGAACCCTTCGGGATCGGGTTATCGAGGTGCTCGACCACACGAGCGAAGTAGACCAGATAGTTTGGGGTCCCGAACTTGAGCGTTACATGGATGAAGCGCTGGCGGAAGAATTGATTCGCCGCGGGTGGACGGTTCAGAAAGGTACCTAATGAAAGCCATTGTCATTTCCGCCCCGGGCGGGCCTGAAGTACTCGAGTACACGACCGTTCATTATCCGACTCCCGGGCCAGGCCAGGCCGTCGTGGAAATCGCCGCCGCAGGCCTGAACTACATCGACACTTACCATCGGATCGCCTTGTACCCGATGAACTTCCCCATGACTCCTGGCCTCGAAGGATCAGGCACCATTGTCGAGTTGGCAGACGACGTCACCGGGTTCTCGGTGGGCGACCGGGTGGCCTGGACCGGAGCCCTCGGCTCATACGCCGATGCCGTAGCCGCCGACGCTTCAGTGCTCGTCCCGGTTCCCGACGGCATTGAGATGGAAACGGCCGCCGCCATCCCGCTCCAGGGCATGACGGCCCACTATCTCGTCAGAGACACGTACGCGCTCAAACCAGAAAGCCGCTGTCTCATCCACGCCGGAGCCGGTGGAGTCGGACTACTCGTCATCCAAATGGCCAAACTCCTTGGTGCCGAGGTTTTCACCACGGTGTCGTCGGCCGAAAAGGCACAACTGGCGTCGGCAGCCGGCGCAGATCACGTGATCCGCTACGACGAGGTCAACTTCGCCGACGCCGTCGAAGAGATCGCTGGCCCTCGACCGCTCGATGTTGTGTACGACGGAGTTGGCAAGACCACCTTCGACGATGGGCTTCGCCTTCTCAGACCACGTGGCCTCATGGCCCTATTCGGGGCGGCGTCGGGTCCGGTACCACCACTGGACCTCCAGGTGCTGGCTCAGAATGGGTCGCTCTTCGCCACTCGCCCGACATTGTTCAGCTATATCGCCAAACGAGAAGAGCTGCTCAGCAGGGCGAATGACATTTTCGGTTGGATCAACTCAGGCGATCTGCAGGTTCGGATTGGCCAAACCTGGCCGCTCGAACAGGCCGCCGATGCCCATCGCGCCTTGCATGCCAGAGCAACGACGGGAAAGACTCTGCTGATCCCGTAGTCCGGTTCAGCAGACTCCGTCTAGCGAACAAACAGCACCGGGTTCGACGTCGGGCACGGTCAGTTCGATCCAACGATGGATGATTTGGTCGAAGGTTTGGGCGTTGGTGTACCCGCGGGTCAACGTCATCGCCCTGCCGTCACGAACGCCCAGTACGGTCGGGAATCCGGATGCTCCCAGTTGCCTGGCAAGACTGAAGTCGCTCCAGGTCGCTGTCTTCATCTCGGGCGAGAGGAGCGCAACCATGAAGACGTCGGGATCGACATCGAATCCGGCTAGCAGCGACGGGTAAACCGTCGGGTCAGTCAGGTCGATCGCCTTGGCATAGAACGCTTCGTGCAAGTGGTGCGCCCACTCGACAATTCGGTCGGGTTTGAGGTTCCGCATCGTGACCAAGGCAATATCGGCGAGTTCGGTGTCGTACACCCAATCTTGCCGATCGAGACCGGTTCGATCGAACGGCTGGCCGCTGGCTTGCTCGACCTGTTCCCAGTGATGTCCGAGCAACTGACGCATCTGGTCGTTCAATGGCTCGGCGTTGTCACCCGGCCGTAGCCCCCCGGCCAACACGTTGATCGTTAACTCGGGATGGTGATCGACAACGGCGCGAAAAGCCGGTGCGAAGCCCCAGCACCACGAACACATCGGATCCACTACATAGATAAGTTCGCCTTGGTCACTCATGCTGGTGCTAACCGTACACCGCTATCCCTCATTCCCGCCCCGTTACCCGAACCCTGGGTTCCAGCGCCCCGATTCCGGGTGCTCCCGCCCCCGGTTCCGTCAGGCTCGTGGACAAGAGCCCCCGCATTCGACCAGTGCGCGACAATGTCAACCATGTCCGCCACCCCAGCCACGACCCAGCTCAACCAACTCGGTGTGCAATACGAGTTGCACGAGTATGAGGTCAATATCAACGATGACCTAGAGCAAACCTACGGCGAAGCCGTCGCCGACGCGATCGGGGCTTCACCCGAAGCTGTGTTCAAAACGCTGGTCGCATCTGTGGACACGCAATTGGTGGTGGCGATCGTGCCGGTGTCAGGCAGCCTGAGTCTCAAGGGGTTGGCCCGAGCGGTCGGCGGAAAGAAAGCGGTCATGGCAGATCCGTCGGAGGCCGAACGTGCCACAGCCTACGTCGTCGGGGGGATTTCACCGTTCGGGCAGAAGAAGCGCCTCCCGATCCTGATTGATGAGTCCGTGGTGGGGCTGGCGCTGGTATATGTCTCCGGGGGGCGCCGCGGGCTCCAGATCTCGCTCACTCCGGCAGATTTGGTGGAGACACTCGGCGCGACCGTCGCCGACATCGCAGTCAAGTAACCATTTGACCCCGTTCTGTGGGCCACACCTATCGGATTCCGCGCACAGGAACCCAGGGTTTAACCCAGGGTTGCCGCTAGGACCGAGGGTTGCCCCCAGAACCCTGGGTTCAGGTTTCTGCGGAGGCGGTGGCGCGCTTGGCGTGAGCGACGATGTCGTTGACGAGCTCCGGCCAAAGTGGCTCGGGAAGGTCATGACCCATCGTCGCATACGATTTGAAAGTCGCTCCCGGGACCGCTCTGGCGGTGGCCCGACCGCCTGAGATGTTGACCAGGGGGTCTGCCCCCCCATGGATGACGAGAGTCGGAACCCTCACCGAGTGCAGCGCCCTGGTCCGGTTCCCCGAGGCGAAGATGGCGGCGAGTTGCCGACCGCCTCCCTCCGGATAATGCGAACGATCAAACGACAGCTCAGCCCATTTGCGAGCTTCGACCGGGTTGAAATGGTGAGGACTGGTGATCCTCCGAACCTCGACCGTCGCCTCTACCGCCGCCTGGCGCTCGGTTGACTCCGGTCGGAACATCATCCGGATCGCCTCAAGCTTGGCATGGCCCACAAACGGCGATCCGGTCGTCGACATGATCGAGGTCATCGAGAGCAAACGATCGGCGTGGCTGATCGCCATCTGCTGGACGATCATGCCGCCCATCGAGACTCCGACCGCGTGCGCTTTGGCGACTCCAAGATGATCAAGCAATCCAACTGCATCGTTGGCGAGATCAGACAAGTGATAGGGCGCTTTGCCGGACAGCCGAAGTTTCAACGCCGACGGCAGACCGACAATCCCCGAAGCCACCCCATGGTGTTTCGTGCTCAACCCTATGTCACGGTTATCGAACCGGACAACGTGAAAACCACGGTCGACGAACATCTGACAGAACCCCGGCTGCCAGGCGATCATCTGCGTAGACAGTCCCATCACGAGGAGAATGGTCGGATCATCAGGGGAGCCGAACGTGTCATATTCGAGGGTGATATCGCCTACCGGTGCTTGCATCAGACAAGAAACTCTAGTGACGCCGGTATGGCAATTTTTCAACTCACGTCGGCCCGACAGATCACCGTGTCGTTAACTGGATGTGCGGAAGCCCATTTGGGCTTCCGCACATCTTCAAAGTAAACGGTTCTTCCCTCATTTTGAGGGTCGCATGTGGACCATCATGCGAACCGAGAACCTCGGTGGTCCGAGTGGAAGTCGCAGTCGCGACTTGGCCGTCGCGCTAACGCTCGGCCACCTCCAGAGTCCAATAAGAATTACCCAACTAGGACCACCTCCTTTCTCTGGTACGCACAGTCAACCACAAAACACCGGCAAATGAGAAGGATTTTCTTGTTCGTGCCAAACTGCCGCCTGCCTATCGAGAGCCGAGATGCCCGACCTAACCCTCATGCTGATCGCGGCCGCCATCATGTTTCTGGCGGCGGCCGTCCAGGGGACCATCGGATTCGGCCTCTCGGCGCTGAGCGTGCCACTGCTGACGCTCCTCGACCCGGTCCTCACGCCGATCCCGCAAATCATGCTCGGCATCGCTCTCGCGATCTCCATGGCCATTCGTGAACGCCCATCGATCGACTTTCGCGGCGTGCGCTGGGTCCTGGCCGGCCGGGCCACAGGAGCCTTCCTGGGCGCCTGGCTGCTCGGTCTGATGACCGAAAGAACCGGGAGCATCGTGATTGGCGCAGTTGTCGTGGCCGCCGCAATCCTGCTGGGTGCGGGATGGTCCATACATCGCTCCCGATCGACCGAGCTGGTAGTCGGCGTGGTCAGCGGTACGAGCGGGGTGGTTTCGGGCATCGGAGGACCTCCACTGGCACTTTTGTTTTCCGGGACGGAAGGTCCCGTCACCCGGGCCACACTGTCGACCATTTTCACAGTCGGTCAAAGCCTCAGCATCATTGCCCTCACCGTGACCGGCCGGACAACAATGCTCGACCTGCAAATCGCTGCCTATCTTCTTCTGCCACTGCTCGCTGGTTTCACCGCTTCGTCACGAATCCGCCACCGGGTATCGGGACCCCGTCTTCGGACCAGCATCATCGTGGTTTCTGGAATCGCCGGAGCCATGCTGCTCGTGCAATCAATCTAAATCGGCCTCACTGAATGTGACGTTAAGCCGTCGTTAAGTGCGAGGCGTTATAACGGTACAAGACGTTTGGCCACGTTGTCCGAACCGGCGCCTTCCAGGGAGGGTGTGGGAACGGTAAGTCTGGGGAAAACCGGGAGGAAGCACAGAGGCTCTCGCAGCTGCGGGGGCCTCTTGGCTATTGATTCCGACCCCGGCCGAATCGGTTAAGACCCGCTAAAACCCGGTTGTCAGGGTGTCCAGGATCCCGGTCAACTGTTCCCGGAATCCGGCCCAGGCCCATCGGGCGGTCAAAAGCAGGGCAATCAGTGTCGCGGTGGTGAGAGCCGCCCGAATGCGATATCCCCGGATCTCCTTCGGATCTTCCAGGTACGAATCCGGGCCAATCGGTCTTGCTTGCTCCAGGGTCTGGGTACGGGGTTGGGCGAGAGGGACCGGTCGCCCAACAGCCAGAACCGGTGTCGTCGGCTGCATTGCAGGAACGGTCGGCACAGCGCCGGGCGACTCGCCCAAAGCCGTCCGATCGATGAGTTCGGTCGGCTCAGGTTCATGCGATTCGGGTTCAACAACAGGCCGGGGACGCGGTTCGGCAACGAACTCGACGTCGGTAGCCGTGGCCACGCCAAGCAAACGTTGTTCCTCGGCCGGCGGAGACATCAGAATCTGGGTTGGTTCCCCTGCCTCGTCGTCCGGCGCATCGTTCAGTACATCGCCTGATTCATCGTCCAAACCCGGTACCTCGCCCTCCGCATCGACACCGAACGCGTGCGTTTGGCCAGCTGGCATATCGACATCGATTTCAAACTCAAGCTTTGAATCCGTCTCGAGAGGTGGAGCATCGGGATCAGGCCCATCATCGACCGGTTGCTCTCTCTCGAACTGCCACCTCCCGTGAAGTTCGCTTTGGGTTGGTTTTTCCGGTCCAACCCGGAGAGTTTCCGGACGCCGATCGGTTTCAAGCAGGTAGGACTTCGGTTCAGCCGCCTTCGCCGGTCCCGGGGTCTTGAACGACGCAAAACCAGGATCGAGGCGATCGGGATCTTCGACCAACAGCGGTGGAAAAGATGGTCTCGAGGTGGGTTCCACAACCGAAGGCGACTCTTCGGGAGATGGCTCATGGGTCAGACCGGCGGCCGCCAGGTCATCCGGCTCGTCCACGCCATCGGCCCGGTCAGGCGTCTCCAGAGGCGCGACTCCCGCCAACCCGGCCAGCAACGATCCATCGACACCGAGCGCTGATGCCACCGATTCAAGAACGGCACGATCGTTGGGCGTAGCCCGATCGCGTTCCCAGGATCGGATCGTTGACGGGCTCCGACCGACCAGGTCAGCCAACTGTTGCTGGGTCAGGCCCATCTCGATGCGATGCTCTTTGACGAGTTGTCCAAACGATGCGGTCATGGAGTCCCTTGAAACGACTGACGTAACCCCAACGGTAGCGTCACCCGAACGCAGTGCACAGGTTTGGTACTAGCCTGCCGCCTGGAGGCGACTGGACGCCTGGTGGGTCCCACGGTCTTCAAAACCGATGGGGGATCGAAAGGTCCCCGGCGGGTTCGATTCCCGTCCGCCTCCGCCAATCGAGAACCGAACAAAGAAAGCCCATGAGCAAATTCACAGTCATGTCCGGCTGGAGAGTAGGTCGGGCCAAGGAAGAGTCGACCCGTTCCGGGTTACTCGTCCCCATCACATCCGAGAACGACAATGATGCTCTGGCACTCATGGACATCATGTCCGGTCACCAGTTTTGGGCTGTGCCGACCGGCGCCTGGCGATTCCTACTTCCGGAGTCGGGAGAACTGGTTGTGGCAGTCCGCGAATCTCAGATCATCGCCGAACAGGCAACCACGGAAGACAATTCCAACGACGACACAGGCAACTATCTCTAGCGATATTCGCCGGCACGACTCCCCCCGGCCGGGTACCGTCGCGTCCCCATCTACTTGGAATTCTTATGACATACGAAGGTAGACAGCGCCGCCGACTCACGGCCACCGTCACCGATCTCGAGGTCGAGGTCCAGAAGGCGTTTCTGGTCGGTGTGCTGCTGTACGGCGACTCGCTCGACGACGCCAAACGCTCGCTTGAGGAATTATCACTGCTCACCCAGACTGCCGGGTCCGACCCGGTGGACGCCGAACTGCTCAAGCGCGATCGACCCGACCCGGCCCGATTCATCGGGAAAGGTCAGGCCGAAGAACTGGCGGCTGTCACGAAAGCGCTCGACATCGACGTTGTCGTGTTCGACAACGATCTGACTCCGGTCCAGCAACGCAACCTCTCGAAGATGTTTCAATGTGATGTCGTCGACCGCGTTGCCGTGATCCTTGACATCTTCGCCCAGCACGCCACGTCGAAAGAAGGCATGCTCCAGGTCGAGCTCGCCTTGTTGCGATATCACCTGCCGAGGTTGCGCGGCAAGGGCACCGAACTGAGCCGCCAGGGCTTCGGACTCGGTGGAATCGGCTCGCGTGGTCCTGGTGAAACACGCCTGGAGACCGATCGGCGACGTATCTACGCACGGGTTGCCAGATTGGAAAACGAGATCAAGGGACTGAGCAGTTCGCGCAACACCCAGCGCAAGGCTCGCCGATCCTCGAATATCCCCCTGGTAGCTCTGGTGGGATACACGAATGCCGGCAAGTCGACCCTGCTCAACCAGATAACCGACGCCGGTGTACTCACCGAAGATCGCCTGTTCTCGACCCTCGGTTCAACCGTCCGCAAAGCCCACCTACCGTCCGGCGACGACATCCTGCTCTCCGACACCGTGGGGTTTGTGCGTCGGCTTCCCCACATGCTCGTGGAGGCTTTCCGATCCACGCTAGAGGAGATCAACGACGCCACGATGATGCTGCACATCGTTGATGGTTCCGATCCGGGAGCCGAATCGCAGATCGCGGCGGTCCGTGAGGTGCTCGTCGAGATCGGTGCCGCCGAAATCGAGGAACAGCTGGTGTTCAACAAGATCGACCTTGCCGACCCTGTGGCGATCGGACGCCTCCACCGGGTCTTTCCCGACGCAGCCTTTGTTTCGGCCCTCACCGGCGAAGGAGTCGGGGATCTCGGCCACACGATCGCCAAGCGCCTGGCCGATCAGTATGAAGACGTCAAGCTGTCGATCCCCTATGACCGGGCCGACGTCGTGGCCGCCATCTACCGGGACGGCACTGTACTGAGTGCCGACCACGGCGAGGAAGGGACCGTGGTGCGAGCCCGAATTCACACAACCCGGATGAACCGGTTTCGAGAATTCGCGGTCTAAAGGATTGAGCGGCCAGCCGTTCTGAACTATCCCGAGACGGCTGCCACGGCGGCACCCACGATCCCGGCATCATTTCGCAGCTCGGCGGGCACCACCCGGGTTGGAACGGAAAGACGCCCGGACCATGCGTCCCATTCCTTGGAAATGCCGCCGCCGGCAATGATGAGATCTGGCCAGAACAGCCTGTGAAGGTAATTGAGGTACTCGTTCACCCGGTCGCCCCAGTCATCGTACGACATGCCGTCCTCTTCTTGAATGCGGCCGGCGGCGTAGTGCTCGGCATCCATGCCGTGCATCTCAAGATGACCCAGTTCCGTGTTCGGTACCAGTTTGCCGTCCACGAACAGGCCCGACCCGATCCCGGTTCCAAACGTCACCATCAGGACCACTCCCGCCTCGCCTCGCCCCGCCCCGAATCGAATCTCGGCCAGCCCGGCTGCATCGGCGTCGTTCAAAAGTACGACCGGGCGGCCCATGGCAGCCGAAAGCAACTCTTCGCCAGGTGCCCCGATCCATTGGGAGTCCACGTTCGCCGCAGTTTTGGCAATGCCACCTTGAACGACCGACGGGACGGCCACCCCGACCGGACCTTCCCACGAGAAGAACCGGACAATGGAAGCGGCCGTGGCAACAACCGCATCAGGGGTGGAGGGTTGGGGAGTATCGATCCGGCGCCGATCCGCCAGCAACGCACCAATGGAGGTATCCACCGGGGCCCCCTTGATGCCTGATCCGCCGATGTCGATGCCGAGCACGTTCATAGGGAACAGACAATAGACGGGTACGCTATGACAAGGAATTCACCAAGGAGCACTGTGGAACGAACCGCTGACATCGGCCTGATCGGCCTCGCCGTCATGGGGCAGAATCTCGTTCTCAACATGAACGACAGCGGCTACACCGTCGTGGTATCCAACCGAACAACTTCGAAGGTCGACGAGTTTCTGGCCGGTCCGGCGGCGGGCACGGCCATCATCGGGGCTCACACGATCGAAGACCTGGTCGGCCATCTCACGAAGCCACGGCGCGTCATGTTGATGATCAAAGCCGGCGACCCCGTCGACGAACTGATCCAACAGTTGATCCCGCTGTTGGAACCGGGCGACATCATCATCGACGGCGGGAACTCGAACTTCCAGGACACCATCCGCCGCACCACCGAGGTCGAATCTGCCGGTCTGCTTTACGTGGGAATGGGTGTCTCGGGAGGCGAAGAGGGTGCCAGGACCGGTCCCTCGATGATGCCGGGAGGCTCTGCTGCAGCCTGGCCACACATCAAGGAACTATTCCAGTCGGTGGCCGCCAAAGTCAGCGATGGAACCCCGACCTGCGATTGGGTTGGGTCAGACGGCGCCGGTCATTACGTCAAAATGGTCCACAACGGCATCGAATATGGCGATATGCAGGTCATTGCTGAGGCCTACCACCTTCTGAGCGTCGGTCTGGGGATGGACCACGATGCGATGGCTGCCGTATTTGCCAGGTGGTCCACTGGCCGACTTGATTCGTTCCTGATCGATATCACCGCAGAGATCCTCGCCACCCGAGATGCAGACGGTCACCCGCTCGTCGAGCGGATCGTCGACGCGGCCGGCCAAAAGGGAACGGGCAAGTGGACGGCGATATCGGCCTTGGACCTCGGGATGCCGGTCACCCTCGTGGCTGAAGCTGTTTTCGCCCGAATCGTGTCTGCTCTCAAAGATGAACGAGTAGCCGCCTCGCAAGTCTTGACCGGACCGACCCCCGACCCCGGCGAAGCCCCGGATGACTTCGCCGATGCCATCGGCGCCGCGCTGTACGCATCCAAGATCGTCTCGTACGCGCAAGGGTTCATGCTGCTCAAGTCAGCGGCCGAAGAACACCACTGGGACCTCGACTACGGCCGCATCGCCGGCTTATGGAGAGAAGGCTGCATCATCCGAGCCGCATTCCTTGACGACATCACCAAAGCATTCAAGATGACTCCGGACCTCGCCTCGCTATTGGTCGCCCCGTTCTTTCAAGCCGCAATCGACGTCACCCAGGCGCAATGGCGCGAAGTAGTCGCCATGGCGGTCCGCTGGGGAATCCCGGTTCCAGCCTATTCGACGGCACTCGCTTTTTATGATTCGTACCGATCAGCACGACTGCCGGCGAACCTCATCCAAGCCCAACGCGATTATTTCGGGGCTCATACCTACGAACGAACCGATCAGCCGCGCGGAACATGGTTCCACACCAACTGGACCGGCGAAGGCGGAGATGTCACTGCTGGATCCTATGACGCCTGACCGGGCAGTTTTGCAACGATCAATCCGGGTCTTAGCATTGCCCGGCACTCAGCCCTGAGGAGCTCCACCTGTGTCTGACAATCCATATCGCCTGCCCCGTCACGTGACGCCGACGCGATACGAGCTGACCCTCACGCCTGACCTCGACAACCACACGTTCACAGGAACAGTCAGCATTTCGGTCAAGGTTCATGAAGCAACCTCGACCGTCACTCTCAACGCCGCGGAATTGCACGTCACGTCGGCCACGTTCGACAATGGGGCGGGTACCACTGTGGCCGCCCACGTTGTCATGGACGACGAGAGCGAGCGGTTGACGCTAACCACCTCAGCCACCCTGCCTCCCGGCGTATGGGCGCTGGGTCTTGAGTTCAGCGGCACTCTCAACGACCAATTGCGCGGCTTCTACCGATCCAGTTTCACCGATGTTCACGGGAATGAACAGACCATCGCCACCACCCAGTTCGAGGCGACCGATGCCCGCCGGGCTTTTCCCTGTTGGGACGAGCCCGACCTCAAGGCAGTCTTCGCCATCACCCTCAACGTCCCCTCTCACCTTTTTGCGGTTTCAAATAGCCTGGAAACGAGTCGGACGGACAACGGCGACGGGACCACTCGCGTGTCCTTTGCCGACACGATGATCATGTCCACCTATCTGGTAGCCGTGGTAGTCGGCCCGCTTGAGGCGACCGACCCCGTCGATGTCGATGGCGTGCCATTCCGGGTGATCGCCCCAATCGGCAAGGGCCATCTCACGGATTTCGCCCTGGAGGCCGGCACGTTCTGTCTCCGCTGGCTGAGCGACTATTACGGTATTCCATACCCCGGGGACAAGGTCGATTTCATCGCCGTCCCGGATTTCGCGTTCGGAGCCATGGAGAATCTCGGCGCCATCATTTACCGCGAAACGGCACTCCTCCTCGATCGCGACACAACGTCACTGGCAGAGCAGCGTCGGGTGGTCGATGTGATCGCCCACGAACTTGCCCACATGTGGTTCGGAGACCTGGTCACCATGCGTTGGTGGGAGGGCATCTGGCTCAACGAAGCGTTCGCCTCACTCATGGAGATGAAGGCAACCGAAGCAATGCACCCCGACTGGGAACGGTGGTTGGCTTTCGCGGCCGATCCAGGTGCCGAACGGTCAGACGCGCTGACCATCGACGCCCTAGCCGAGAGTCGAGCCGTCGAGTATCCAGTTGGGTCACCCGATGAAGCCAACGAGATGTTCGATGCTCTCACCTACGGAAAGGGCTCTGCCGTACTCAGAATGATCGAACAGTTTCTCGGCGGCGACCACTTCCGGTTAGGCGTCGCAGACTATTTGCGTACCCACTCGTTCGGAAACACCGTCACCAACGATTTGTGGGCAGCACTCGACCGGGCATCAGGCATGCCGGTCGGAGACATCATGAACACCTGGATCCTGCAACCGGGCCACCCACTCATCGAAATCAAGATCAGTGGCAACACCGTCAAGCTCAATCAACGACGCATGTTGCTCCGGGCAGACGAGACGGATATGTCGATCTGGGAAGTACCCATGCAGATCAAGGCATCGGTCAACGGAGAAATTGTCACGCAGAAGTACCTCTTTGACTCCGACACGGCCACTGTCGAATTTTCCGGTCCCGTCGGCTGGGTGCTTGCCAATGGCGGCGGGCACGGGTTCTATCGGGTCAATTATCCCGATGCCGAACTGAGATCGCTCCTCGGCGAGATTGAGACCATGGAACCACTCGAACGTCTGACCTTGCTCGACGACGTTCGGGCAACGGTGGTGGCTGGGCTGAGTCAAGCCTCGGCCTATCTCGATCTGTGTGATGGATTCAAGAATGAGTCTCAGCAAGCCGTTTGGCAGTTGCTCCTTGGAGGTCTCAAAGAAATCAGGCACATCATTCCGGATGCCCAACTCCCCAACTTTGAGCGGCGGGTGCGGGCGATCATCGGCAAGCGGACTCACGAAATCGGATGGGAACCGATCCCTGGCGAGAGCGACCTCGATAACCTGCTGAGGGGCGACCTCATCCGGGCAATGGGAACCATCGGCAACGACCCGGAAACCATCGCCAACGCCCATCCGTTCGCAATGGCATTGCTGGATGATCCCGGTTCCGTCGATCCGGTCGTGGGCCAGGCATCACTTTTTGTGGTGGCCGCTCATGGCAGTGATGAAGACTTTGCTCGCCTGCGGGTTGCCTATGACGAGGCACCGACCCCCCAACTGCGCCAGCGATACCTTCAGGCCATGGGGGCGTTTGACGACGAACGATTCGTGGCGCAGGTCTTCGAGTGGACATTTGATGGAACCATCCGCGGCCAGGACGCCGCCTGGGTGGTCGCCCGCATGCTGAGCAACAGAGCGTCAGGACCGGCGATTTGGAAGCTCGTGCGAACCCGCTGGGACGACATCATCGATTCCTACCCTCAGGTAACGGTGCGCCACCTATTCGACGGCATCCCCTCACTGTCTCAACCGGAAGTCGCGGCCGATGTTGCGGCGTTCTTCGCCGAAACCGACGTTCGCTCGACAAAAACGCTGGCGCAGATGCTGGAGATCCTTGAGGTCCACGTGGCGCTTCGCTCCCGCGAAGCGGACCGAATCGGAGCGGCGCTCTCGGTCTGACATAGGCCGACAACCCTGATAGGTTCCTAGGCGTTCGCCCTCAAAGGAATCACATGAGCCACCCCATCCGCATCGCCGTTCAGTTACAACCTCAACACGCCGAGTACGCCACACTGCGAGATGCCGTCATCATGGCAGACGAGATGGGAGTGGACGTCGCCTACAACTGGGACCATTTCTACCCGCTGTTCGGCGAACCAGACGGTATGCATTTCGAGTGCTGGACGATGCTCGGCTCCTGGGCAGAAGTCACGACCAAGATCGAGATCGGCGCCCTCGTTACCTGCAACTCGTATCGCAATCCCAATCTCCTCGCCGACATGGCGAGAACCGTAGATCACGCCTCCAATGGTCGGTTGATCTTCGGAATCGGATCAGGTTGGTTTGAACGCGACTACGACGAGTTCGGATACGAGTTCGGTACGGCACCCGAGCGGCTCCGCAACCTTGATCGTGATCTCCCGATCATCCGTGAACGGTGGACAAAGCTCAACCCACCTCCAACCCGTCACATTCCGATCCTCATCGGTGGAGGCGGCGAAAAGGTCACCCTGCGAATTGTCGCTGAACACGCCGACGTCTGGCATGGGTTTGGGGACCTTGAAACCATCACCCACAAGATCTCGGTGCTGGAGGACTGGTGCAAGAAGGTCGGCCGGAACCCTGACGAGATTCGCAAGTCAACCGGGTGGGGAATGGTCAAGCCCGAAAACATCGAACAGGCTGATGCCCTCGTCGAGGCGGGCGTCACCGAATTCACCCTTGGGTTCGACGGCACAAGACTCGACATGCCAGGTCTTGCCGAGTGGCTCGCCTGGCGTGACTCGAAGCGGTAGCAGCGCGGAAACCCTGTAGGGTCCGGCCGCAATGTCTACTGCCATCCTCTTTGTCGGCGTCGGCCTGGTACTGCTGACTCTGGCTGCAGACCGGTTCGTGATAGCCGCCGCCCGTCTCGCCAAAGAGTGGGGCATGTCCCAGATCCTCATCGGGGCGGTCGTAGTCGGGATGGGTACGTCGGCTCCCGAATTCATCGTTTCGGTGGTTGGCGGCGGCAAGAGCTTCGACCTGGCGTTCGGGAACATCGCTGGATCGAATATCGCCAACTTGTCGCTCGTGCTGGGAGCCAGCGTGATCGTGAGCGCCATCGCCGGCCAGCGCACCATTCTGCGGCGCGAGGGTGTCCTGATGCTTATGGCCGTCGCCCTGTTCGGCGCCTTCATGTGGGATGGCGGGCTAACCCGCCTCGAAGGTGCCATCCTGGCCGGGGCGGCCGCCGTCTCGGGGTATCTGCTGGCGAGATGGTCGACGGGTGAATCTGACGTCGATGAGACATTGGAGGGGGACTTTAGGATCCCCACCGAACTCCTGGCCGGAGCCGTGACCCTTGTCATCATGCTCGTGGGCGCTCAATTGCTCGCCTCGGGAGCTCTCGACATTGCCGGCATTCTCGGTGTATCGGAAGGTTTTATCGGCCTGACGGTGGTAGCGATAGGAACCTCCCTCCCCGAGCTAGCCACCGCCATAGCTGCCGCTCGAAGAAGACAGAATGACCTGGTGATCGGCAACTTGCTCGGCTCAAACCTCTTCAACTCGCTCGTCGTCGGTGCCGGAGTCGGGCTTATTCGGCCGGGTATCGCCGACGATCCGGTACGAGGAACCATCATCGTGATGATCGGAATCGCTGCGTTGGCCGGAACCCTGTTGAGTACCGGCGATCGTCTGGTCCGTTCCGAAGGTGTGGCGCTGTTGGCGGCGTACGCCGGATACCTCACCTGGCTGGCTGTTTAGGGCTGGTTGCGAAGCTGTTCTTGGGCACGCCGGGAGGCTTCAAGGATGAGGCCATATATTTCCTCGACGATGTCCTCGGCATATCCGAGTTCGGCGGCCTGAAGTCTGACCCGCTCGATTAGTTCGGCTTCACGATCAGGCGAACGTACCGGCGCACCCCTTTCCGCTTTGGCCTGACCAATCTTCAACGCCAACCGTTGGCGACGAGCGAGTAGATCAACCAGTTCGTAGTCGATGGCGTCGATTCCGGTCCGGAGACGGGTAACGCCCAATTCGTGCATGAGTTCAGCGAATTCGACAAACCCGATCTGGTTTTCCGGGTTGGCCAACGCCGAATCTGGATCGGGATGGACTTCAACGATCACACCATCCGCTCCGACGCCGTGAGCGGCCAGCGTCAACTTGCCGACCAGAGTCCGTGAAGCCACAGCATGAGACGGCAGAGCAAGGACGGGAAGGTGAGAACGTTCCTTCACAATCGCTACCGAGGTGAGGTCGAGAGTGGGTGACTCCCCGAATGTGCGGATCCCCCGCTCCACGAGAACGACCTGATCATTGCCTTCAGCCAGCACGTATTCGGCCGCCCACAGCCATTCGTCGATGGTCGCCGAACTGGCCCGCTTGAGCAGGACCGGCACCTTCGACTGACCAACAATCCTGAGCAGTTCGAAGTTCTGCATATTGGACGAGCCGATTTCGATCATGTCGACCAGATGCGACCAATCTTCGACATGCTGCGGCTCGTTCACCTGGGTGATGACCGGTAACCCTGATCGGCGGCCCGCCTCGACCAGCCAGGCGACTCCTTGCGTCCCGCGACCTCCAAACGCATAGGCTGACGCTCCGGTTGGGACCACAGCGGCGCGCAGGGCGCTCGCCCCCGCCTGAGATACCGCTTCGGCCACGGCATTGATTTGAGCCTGCGATTCCACCGCACATGGCCCGGCGATTACCGGAAAGTGATCTGAACCGAACATGACGGGACCCACCGCGACCACGGTGTTTTCCTCAGATATGCGGTCGATTTTGCGTCCCATGCGGGGTCCTTACACAAATGAGCCCGGAGCGTCGTGGACTCCGGGCCGATGGTTCATCTCGTTTCGATCAACTACCGGATCCCCAGAAAGATCGCACAGATCGGAAAGAAACAGGGAATTTGCTCATGGTGAGACGCTACACCACCGGTGCGTCGTCATGCAATGGGTGGCCAGCCGCCGCCGCCAGGACAACATCGTTCTCTGGAGAAACAAACGGCTGTCGCCGTGCCTGAAACCGAATGAGCCCGACCCCCAGGACGACCATGACCAGGGCGGACCACTGTGACCACGTGAACGGGCCGAGCACGGCATCGGCCGCCCGGGATGCGTCAAGGCCCTGTTCAACGGGAACCTGACGGGTGAAATCGATGAGAAATCTCTGAGCTCCGTACCAGATCACCCACAGCGAAAACATCTGGCCGTAATGGCGGCGCTTCCAAACCCGGTTGACCCAGGCCAGGACCCCGAGAAGAAGGATCGCCCCCAACATGTCGTACAGCCAGGTCGGGTGATAGACGCCGCAGGTGATCTCAGGGACGACCTTGCCGAGAGTGCCGCACTCGAGGGCGGTATGTTGCGGAGCAAGGTCGTAGCCGGATTTGACCGCATACCCGAGGAAGAAATCGGTGGCGGCACCCAGGTGCTCAGCGATGGCCAGGTCGCCAATCCGGCCGACGATCGTACCAACGGCCAATCCAAAAGAGGCCGTGTCGACCAGGGCCCACCACGGCTGATCGAGGCGCCGTGCCCGGACGGCGGCTGCCAGGATCCCGCCAAGCATTCCACCAAGAATTGAAAAGTTGCCGAGCGGAGAGATGATCTGGAAGAAGGATGCCCCTTCGGAAATCTGGGCTCCGACGGTGAAATATCGGGCGCCAAAGATCGCCCCGACGAGCGCCCAGTTGAACATCGAAAGGTACGCTTCCCGGTCGTAACCGCGCCGCGCGGCCAGCTCGACAGCCAACCATGAACCGGCCAGAAACCCGAGGGCCGCGAACACCCCATGGAGGGATAGGGTGAGCGGACCCACGTCAAACAGTGGGATCGGACGGTAGGTGAATTCAGCAAGCATCCCGCCAGGTTACCGGCTCCGCCCCGGCTACTTTCCGAAATCAGGTTCCTGGATTGGTGTTCGTCAGGTCCTTCGATAGGCTTCACGCCTCCAATTATGCGGACCCGTCGTGCTTGCCAAACTTTCGCCTCACCAACAAACCCTCAGCATCTTCTGGCTTGCCGGAGGATGGACGCTCATCGTCTGGGGCGGCCGGATTGGCCTGCTGACCGGCGCCGAACGGGTCGACCCTGCGAGCTGGTTCAGGATCGGCGGGTCGATCGCCTTCGGGATCACGCTCGTCTTTCTCGGCCTCCTCATGTGGCGGACCGAATCACCGAGTGGCTGGAGTGAACCCGCCAGCTTCGCCAACTTGATATTCAACCTGGCCGTGTGGCTCCCATCGGCTGCCCGGGTCGTGACCGGCGACGCGACGGCTGCCTTCAAGGCCGTCCACGTGGTGTTGGCGGTGACTTCGGTGGCACTGGCGACCTGGGCGGTGTGGGCGGCCGGCCGACCCCGTTCTACCGAACGACTACGTCAACCCAGATCGCGTCGAACACAAGAGCCAAGTAGATAATTGACGTCCTGAAAAGGGCCATGGCCGTCGTCGGATCCTTGTAGAGGCGAACCGCATCTCGCATCATCCAGGCCCCGAAGATGAGCGCACTCAGCAGATAGATCCACGACAGGCTCGTAACGAAAACCAGGCTGAGAGATACGAGCACCAACATGGCGGTGTACCAAAGAATCTGGAGTGACGTGTGGCGCTCGCTCGCCACCACCGGAAGCATGGGTACCCCCGCCCGGGCATAGTCATCTTTGTACCGGATGGCCAGGGCCCAGAAATGCGGCGGGGTCCAGTAGAAGACGATGGCGAACATGACCCAGGCGGCGAGGTCAAGGCGGCCGGTCACGGCGGCCCAGCCCACGAGAACCGGGGCGGCACCGGCCGCTCCTCCTATGACGATGTTCTGGCGGGAATTCCGCTTCAGGTACTTGGTGTAGACGAAGACATAGAACAACAGGGCGGCAGTTGAGATCGACGCAGCCAAAAGATTGGTAAACGCCCACAGCCAGAGGAACCCGGCCGCTCCGAGTAGCACGCCAAAACGAAGAGCGTGCTCGGCTGGAACCTGGGCCTTGGGCAGCGGTCGGCCTTTGGTCCGGTCCATAACCAGGTCGATATCACTATCGACATAGTTATTGAGAACGTTGGCGCCTCCGGCGGACAACGTCCCGCCGATCAGCGTGGTCACAACCAGGACCCAGCCGGGCCAGCCGTTGTTGGCCAAGACCATGGGTGGAATTGTCGTAATGAGGAGGAGCTCGATGATACGCGGCTTGGTGAGAGCAACGTAGGCTCGCAGGGTGCTGGCCCAACCGGGTTTGGAGACTTGTTCGGCTAACGCAGTGATGGTGAGGCCTTCAGTGATTGGTCGTAGGATACCCCGACGAACAACGGTCCGGGCCACCGGTTCCGCGCGGAGAGGACACGAATGCCATCCCAATCTGACAACCCGGTCGTGTACCTGCGCCCCGGATGCCCTTTCTGTTCGAATTTGATCTCCAGTCTCGATCGGGCCGGAGTGATCTATGACGAGGTAGACATTTGGGATGTCCCTGAAGCCGCCGCGTTTGTACGATCAGTCGCCAATGGCAACGAGACGGTTCCAACTGTCGTCATCGCCGGTGTGGCTCATGTCAATCCCTCACCACAATTGATTATCGACACGGTGCGGGGATCGAAATAATCCACTTTCAGGGAATTGTCCGATCTCAGTTCAACTCGTAACATACGGCGCGTTCCGAGCGACTAGCCTCGGTCCGCAAACGTTCGCACATGGAGAGGTCCTGGCACTGTGACACGCCGCAGTTGGATAGGTATCGCGCTGGCGTCATCTTTGTTTACCGCCTGCGCCAGTGGCGGCCCCATGGATTCACTTGACCCCCAGGGGCCGATCGCCACGGACATCGACGGCCTGTTCCGACTTACCTTGAACATCGCCACGGTCATTTTCGTGCTGGTCACCGGTGCACTCCTCTACGCCACCATCCGATTCCGCGATCGGGGAGACCGAACCCCGGAACCTAAGCAGGTCGAGGGTAATGCCCGCTTTGAAGTGATCTGGACGGTCATTCCGGTCCTCATCCTCGCCTCGATTGCTGTTCCCACTGTCGACCGCATCTTCAAATACACCTCGTGTGCCGATGATGCCCTCCACATCGAGGTCACCGGACACCAGTGGTGGTTCGAATACAACTATCCCGACGATGGCTTCTCGACGGCCAATGTGCTCGTCATACCCACTGACGCCGAGATCTGCCTCGACATGACGTCGGACGATGTCATCCACAATTACTGGGTGCCCAAGCTCAACGGCAAGCGTTACCTCGTGCCAGGTCAGGCCACCGTACTCCTGCTCAGAGCCGACGAACCAGGTGAATACTGGGGTCAATGTGCCGAGTTTTGCGGCTTATCGCATGCCAAAATGCGCGCCAGAGTGATCGCTATGGACCCCGACGACTACGCAGATTGGCTCAGTTCCCAGCAACGGCCGGCCTCGATGCCGGCCGACGGAACGATCGAGCAGGAGGGTATGAACCTATTCCTGGGCGGTCAGTGCGTCAGTTGCCACAACATTTCCGGAGTCACGGCCAGTAATCCCGCCCTGGCAACCGGAAGTATCTACGGCCCGGATCTCACGCATTTTTCAAGTCGCGATGTCTTCGCTGGGGCCACCCTCAACCATGACGATCCGGGAGCGATCGAAAGCTGGATCGACAATCCGCCCCTCATCAAGCCCGGTTCTTTCATGCCGAATATCGATCTCACACAACAGGAGATCGAAGCGCTAGCTGCCTACCTGAGGAGCCTTGACTGATGGCAACGACCGCTTCGCGTTCAGGCGCCCGCACCATCTTCCGCCGCCCTGACTCCAATACCGGTTTCTGGGGTTGGATCACGACCGCCGATCACAAGAAGATCGGGATCATGTACGGCTACACCGCCTTCATCTTCTTCATCCTCGGCGGCCTCGAAGCGCTGCTCCTGCGCATCCAGCTCTCGCAGCCCGACAACGTGTTCCTGTCGGCTTCGGAATACAACGCCATGTTCACCATGCACGGCACCACGATGATCTTCCTGTTTGTCATGCCAGTGTCGGCAGCCTTTTTCAACTATCTGTTGCCGCTCATGATTGGCGCCCGGGATGTCGCGTTCCCCCGGATGAACGCGGTTTCGTACTGGATCTTCGTATTCGGCGGAATCTTCCTCTACAGCTCGTTTGTCTTCGGTACGACCGGCCCCCCGGTAGGCGGCAACCTCGCCGAAACGGCATCCCGATTGGGTTCGGGACCAAACGGCGGATGGTTCGGATACGCTCCGAACTCCGGCCTTCGTTTCTCCAGCGGCACCGTCATGGACTACTGGTCGATCGGGCTTCAGATTCTCGGCCTGGCATCACTCATTTCGTCGATCAACTTCATCGTGACCGTGTTCAATATGCGGGCCAAGGGCATGAAACTACTTCGCATGCCGGTTTTCGTTTGGATGACGACGGTCGTCGCCTTCCTGCTTTTGTTCTCTCTACCGATCATCGCGGTTGCGCTTTTCATGATCACCTTCGACCGCAATGTCGGAACCCTGTTCTTTGATCCTTCGATGGGTGGCGATCCGATACTCTGGCAACACTTCTTCTGGTTGTTCGGTCACCCCGAGGTCTACATCTTGATCCTTCCGGCCATGGGCATCGTGTCCGAAGTGCTCCCGACGTTCTCACGCAAACCGCTGTTCGGCTACCCGGCAGTCGTGTTTGCCGGTGCGGCCATTGGATTTATGGGATTCGGCGTGTGGGCCCATCACATGTTTGCCTCCGGCGTCACGCCGATTACCCAGGCGGCGTTCGGCTTGTCGACGATGGCGATTGCCATCCCGACCGGTATCAAGATCTTCAACTGGATCGGAACGATCTGGGGCGGCAAGATCAAGCTGAATACCCCCATGCTGTTCTCGCTCGGCTTCGTCGGCATGTTCGTCATCGGCGGGCTCTCCGGCGTTACCCACTCGATCGTGCCGGCCGACTGGCAGCAGACGGACACCTACTACATCGTCGCCCACTTCCACTATGTCCTATTCGGGGGTGCCATCTTCGGCCTGTTCTCGGGGCTGTATTACTGGTTCCCGAAGCTGACCGGTCGAATGTACTCAGAGGCACTCGGCAAGCTCCACTTCTGGGTCTTCTTTGTCGGGTTCAACCTGACTTTCGGGCCGATGCACTGGCTCGGGCTCAACGGAATGGTCCGCCGCACCTGGGTCTATGCGGAGGAAACCGGCCTGGGGCCGTGGAATATGGCGGTCACGGTCGGGGCGTTCATCATCGCCCTCGGGGTTCTCATCTTCATGATCAACTGGACCTGGTCAAAGCGCAACGGACCGATCGCACCATTCGACCCTTGGGATGCCAGAACGCTTGAATGGACCCTGCCGTCTCCGACCCCCGAGTACAACTTTGCGGTCAATCCGGTCATAACGTCCCTCGATGACTTCTGGCACAAGAAGTATTCTGAAGATGCGGACGGCCGACCGGTTCGCCGCCCGGAGGCAACTGCTTTGCTCGCCGAATACGAGGAAGTCGGACTCAATCCACCCGAACCTATTCACCTTCCCAACCCGTCGTACTACCCGTTCCTGGTGGGAGCCGGTATGCCCATGGTCGGCTACGGACTTATCTACGACAACACCGCCTGGGGTATTCCATTGCTACTCCTCGGGGCGGTCACGATTGTCGGGTCATTCATCGGGTGGGGCGTCGAACCGCTTGAAGAACCTCATGCCGACCATCACTCCGACGAACCCGGCCACGAACATCCCGGTACCGATGGGGAGGGCAGCTGATGTCTGACGTCGCACACGCTGACGGCCACCACGATGTCCACGAGGGCACCGGCATCGACAACCGAAAACTCGGTATGTGGGTTTTCCTGTCGTCAGAGTTCATGTTCTTTGGAGCGCTCATCTCCAACTACATGTTGTTCAAAGGACGCGATTACAGCGCCTTTATGCCCACCGGCCAGAGTGTCCTTCTGCCTAGGGGCTTGTACGACATCCCGTTTACGTCGGTTTCCTCATTTGTCCTTCTCATGTCATCACTGACGATGGTCCTCGCTCACGACGCCCTGGTGTCGGGAGACCAGAACCGAACCAGGGTCTGGCTGGCTGCCACCGGCATGCTCGGATCCGTGTTCATCGGTGGCCAGGTTTTCGAGTTCACCGAGTTCGTTCAACAGGGGATGACGATCTCATCGAACCCGGCGGCATCGGCCTTCTTCATGTTGACCGGATTCCACGGGGCCCACGTGTTCTTCGGAATTCTCATGTTGCTGTCGCTGTACGGTATTTCCAAGCGACAGGGCGGCCTTACCGAGGTGCAAGGCCTGAACGTCGAACTGGTTGGCTTGTACTGGCACTTCGTTGACATCATCTGGATCGTCATTTTCACCATCGTCTACCTGATCCCCTGAGGAAGCCATGGCAGAAGAACACGCACTCGCCCATCCGACTCCCCGCCAGTACGCTCAGATCGCCATTCTGCTGGCCTTTCTGACCGCCATTGAGGTATCGCTCTACTACCTGGAACAGAGCATCGATGCCTTCACGACGTCAGTTTCTGCGCCGCTGCTCATCTTGTTGGCCGTCATGAAGTTTGTGATCGTGGTCGGCTGGTTTATGCATCTGCGGTTCGAAAAATCGTTGGTATCGAAGTTCTTCACCACCGGCTTCGTCGCCGCCATCGTTTTGTATGTGGCGGTCCTGTTTGCTCTCGGCGCCATCGTCCTGACCTGATGAACGAAATCCTCGGATTTCACCCTCATTACGACGTTGCTCTGACGATGGGCGGCCTGGCGGTTGCCTACCGCTATCTCAGTACCCGCATCGCCCGCAAGGTCCTGCCGGCTGGAACGGTTGGCGCCACGAGACGCCAACAAGCTCAGTTCTATGGTGGGTTGCTGGTCATGTTTCTCGTTTCAAGCTGGCCGATCCATGATATTGGTGAGCAGTCGCTGTTCACCTTTCACATGGTCGAACACCTGGTTATTGCACTCGTAGGCGCTCCCCTCCTGCTCCTGGGCGTGCCGAGATGGATGGCTTCATTCCTGGTCGACCAACCAAACCAAGTCCGTCTTCTCAAAGCCGCCAGCCACCCGGTAGTCGCCTTTGCCTTCTTCAACTTCACACTGGCGGGCCTACACTGGCCACAAATCATCGAGTTGATGGTGACGATCCCGTGGGTGCACTTTGCCGTCCATGCCACCCTGTTCACGTCGGCGGTTCTCATGTGGATGCCGGTGCTTTCCCCGCACCCTCAGGTTCCACGACTCAAGCCCCCCGGCGCCATGATGTATCTGTTCGCACAATCTCTGGTTCCCACCATTCCGGCGGCCTTTCTGATTTTTGGCAATACCCCGATGTACCGGCATTACGCAGAGGCGCCCAAGCTGTGGGGCTGGAGCCCAATGATGGATCAGGCGATAGCCGGGGTCATCATGAAACTCGGCGGTGGATTCCTCTTGTGGGCGATCATCACCGTCATCTGGTTTCGCTGGTACCGACAAGAACGCCAGTGGGATGCCATCGAGCGGAACCTACGCGAACCCGTCTAGGAAACTGCCACGTAGGCTAAGAGCCGATCAAACTCTGGATCCGGACGGCCGAAACCGCTTTACACCCACACCTGAACAACGGCGTTGTCTCCAGCTGGTTGGTTCTCTGAGTGCTCGCTATCCCCACCCGAGACGGCGTTCGTGACCAGGGCGACGAAGAGCAGCACAACACCAATCCCGACCGCCGCCACCGCGAACTCTCCGGCGCTGATGGTGCCATTGGGTCTCGAAGCCGCCAGGCCTGCGAACGTGAGGACACCTCCGGCGGCCACAATGGCGATGAGTGGCGCAGACGCATGGAACGTAAGAAGTAACCATGCGAACGGAAGAACAAACGAGGCGATCGCCAGAATCACCAATACCGGCATGAGGTACGAGGTGGCCAGCCGGTGTTTGATGACATCTGATTCGGCTTCCTCATCTTCGGTCAGTCCGGCCGGCGAGGCCATCATTTGTACCGCGGCCGCCACGGCGACACCGACCAGAATCATGATCACCACCAGGAGCAATGAAGAGGCCACCGGCGACATCGCAACCATTACCGGATCTTCCGGGAGAACCGGCTCGATCGTCGATCCGGCCCCAATCAGCACGCCAGAACCCACCAGCCCGGCGACCGCTCCAACGGCAGCTCCGACCACCGTCAGGCTTCCACGCCGCGACCGAATGGAGAAATCTCTGTCAAACCAGGCCGGAATAGCCGAAGCGGCTCCGGCGAGCATCCCTCCAAACAGCGTGGTCAAAATCGTGACGTAGAGAACGACGTCGGCGGGGGCGGCCAGACTGCTGGCCCTGAGCGCTTCTCCATCGAAAGCCGGAGCGATTCTCGTCAGGGCAAAGCGGGTACTGACGACGGCCGCAAAGATTCCGAACATGAGACCTGCCATGGCTCCGAGCTTGGCCCCGAACGCCAGACGGTCACGAATCGGCGGGGCAACGATCGGCTCTGCGGGTTCCTCAAGAACTGCTACTGCCATCGCGGCGGCAATTTGAGCAGCTGCGCGTTCCGGGGCGTCGGCGACCGGGACGACAGCCGGAGCTTCCGCCACCACTTCTGCGGGTGCACTTGTCGTAGCGGCCGGCGCAGCAGGAGTCGCCGGACTCACCGACCCGCCCCCGGACCAGGCAGACAACACGTCGTCCACGCTACTGCCTGAGGCTTCGGCACGAGCCCGCGCCGAACGCATCACCAACTCTTCGGGCACCTTCATCGACTGGGCGATGGATTGAGAAACGTCGCTCATAGCCGCCATAGTAGATGGCAAAACGGCCGAGGGCGAAGCAAGCGCCCCTAGTTGGAAAAACCGTCCTGATCTTGTTGCTGGGCGAGGCCGGTCTCATCTTTGGCGGCCTCGGCTTCTGCTGCTTCGGCGCGGGTGCGCACCGATCGTTCGCTCCGGCGTAACAGCAACAGTCCGAGGACGATTACCCCAACCATGACGGCGATATCGTCCACGCCAGTTCCATGTCCAAGATACATCGGGTCACCGCCACCAGTCGTCGGATCTGCATGCTAGGCCGTTGGGAGGTTCAATCTAAGTGGACTAGTCGACGGCCTAGCCCTCGGCGAGAATGAATAAGCCGAGAAGGGTGAGCAGCACCATCAGACCAAGCATGGCCCACTGGGAACGAACGGCTTTGGTGCCACCAAACTCAGCGAGCGCTCGATCGTGGGCGAGTACGACTCCTGCCACGTGCCCGGCCACGATTGCTCCGAGTTGCACCCACCAGATTCCATCGGTCGGGAACCAGTAGACAATCTTCCATTGAGCAGTTCCGAACATATTCCAACCCAGGTCGAACGGGTCACTCACCGTTGACAGAATTTTCTGGCCTTCAAAGAGGACGAGGGTGAAGTAGTGGGCAAATGCATAGGCGAGACCGATCGGGACCAATGTGTGAGCGAATGAGTCGGCTACCTCCCGAGCGGAGCGGCCCGCCCCCCCAAGCTTGACCGCCCCCCACGAAGCCCCGTAGTACGCCAAGCCAAGCACAACCACGATGCCAACCATCGCCAGCGTTTTGAACCACACGTGTGACTCGACCTCACCGAACCAGCCAAGCCAACGTTGGGTACCCGACAAGCCGTCAAATGTGACCGTTCCGATCATGACCAACACAAACGGGGTCAGGCCCGCCCAGCGCGGAAGAACCGGCAACGCCCTGAACCATCCTCGCCACACCCATCCGGTGCCGTCGGACGCCCGGCCGATTGGAGCGATGGCCGAAATCAATCGGTTGTACGTGCTGAACCCATCAGCCGTCTGCATTGCGTTGTCACCGCCGAATCGAACCGTCCAGACCACCAGCCAACCCGTGTAGGCAACGGCGTAGAGCGACAGCGTCCGCGGTTCGGCGCCGGTCACCGATGCCAGCTCAAACCAGGTGAACGCGAAGAAAGCTGCCACGGCCGGCCAGATACCGACTTTGGGAGGAACCGGGCGTGCAGGGAATCCGAGAAACCGGGTAAAGATTCGCCAGGGATTGGTCTGAGAATAAATGTTCCCCAGAACCGCTCCACCAAAAGGAATAATCAAGAAGAGAAGAATGTAGACAAGGTAGGGCGACAGCGAGAATGAGGCCCGCGGTTGGCCGATGAAGCCACCCGCAATGACAATGCCGAGAAAGACAAAGCCAACAACCTGGCCGGCGGCTACCAGCCATTTGAACCAGGTCGCGTTGATCCTGCGCTGTCGGGGACCATCTTGGAGTCGGGCGGTCGGCCACAGGGAACCGAGCAACACGAACGACAAAACAATGACCGCCACGGCCACCGTACTCGAGGTTGAAAGGGGAATCGGCAAGTCCTGGCGCCCACCCACTCCGTGAGCCAACGCCACGGCCGGATTGCCAACCACTCCATAGACCAGGACTGCCAACCCGGCCCCTAAGCGGCTCAACTGTTTCATTGGTTAACGACGAGTTCGAGAACCTGCAACCGAAGGCCCTCGAGTTCGACCTCGAAAATCCCCGGAATCTCAGCCACAAAAGCCAGTTCGGCGTCCTGACCGGCTGCGACATCGACCGTGAGATCGTATCCATGCAGATGCAGTTCGTCCGCGGTGTCCGACCGGATGACAATTCTCACGTTATCACCGAGTTTCACCTCGGCCCGGCGCTCGGATGTGAGCTGCCCTCCTGCCACGGTCACGAGGATCTCGACAGAATCGTCGGCCACGGTCGTGGGCGTCACCGAGGTTGTGGTCGGCGAAGTCAACGTCGTCGATGACGGGTTGGAAATGGTCGTCTCCGCGCCTGAGGTCGAGGGGGTACTCGCACGGGTCGATGGTGGCGACGTCGTGATCGTGGAACCAGAGCCACCGGTAGAACACCCACCTACGGCCAACGACATCGCAACAAGCCCAATCAACAAACGCATCCAACGATGCTAGAACAACTCAGCAACCGGTCGATCGCATCGGTCTTCGATCCCCGTTCCCACCATGATCCTGACGACGGTTTCGGCCGACTGGCCAGACGTATAGGTCGTATGGGCATCGATGACGCCGACGTCCTGCACCTCAAAGACGGTGGCCAACCAGTCACAATCGCCAGGATCATATCCGTGTCCAAGGCCCGACCAGTCATCCCTCCAACCATCGGTAAGGTCTCCGACTGCAACCACCGGGTCGTGCGGCGCCTCCCCTACGAAAACACCAGCCGGGCCGGGCAGGTTGAGCGCCCCGACGTCGGCCGCTACCAGATTGGGACTACCGATGATGATGAGTCGGTCGGCATGCAAGTGATCGTAGGTGGCCGCCCATCCTGCCACGACGGATCCATAGGAATGCGCCACGACCGAAAGCGGAATATCGGGACGCTGGGCGGCCAGCCCATCGACAAAATCGACCAGACCCGGCGCGCCGGCCAGCGCCTTGTCGGTCGTGGCCGCTTCCAGGTTGAACCCAATCCCGGCTGGAGCGTCGTAGCCAAGCCAGGCGACGACGGCAATCTCTTCATTCATCGCTTCTGCGGTGGCAACCAGAGAGCGCGCTTGCGACGCCACCATTTCAAAGGAATCGAGTTCACTGCTTATCCCTGGCACGAACACCCCGACCGCTTTGGCAGAAGCAAGGTCACCGACGACTTCAATGAGCTGCCCATCGCCGGCCGGATCAAACCAGAGGAATACACGGTCCGAGGAAATCCAGTCATCGAGGAGGGCTAACCGCCTCTGCATCGCCCCGCGTTCATGACGGTCACCCGGCTCATCCAGCCGAGCCGGACGAGAAGCCAGTGCTGAGCGCAAACGCTCAGCTTCGCTCGCCATGAGGCGTCTCGTGGCAAGTTCCCGCCAAACCAGTGGCATCCCGTCCGTCGCCGCCACGACCGCCGGGGTTCTCCACGCCAGGCGCCGCCCCACCTCGATGGGGAGACCGGCCATCAACGCTGCGACCTGGGAAGGCCTCAACCCATCCAGCGCGGCTACGAGGGTCGTCTCGCTCACAACCGCCCTCTGCAACATGGCGTCGAGTTGCGGATCATTGTCCGACCCGGCGAACGTTTGAATGTCCCACCAGAGCGTTGATAGCGTCCAGCGTTGCCGCAACGCTTCATCCCATAGGCCACTCCCAACATCGGCCAGAAAGAGCGCTCTGCGCGAGAGATCCCCGGACCGTGACTCAACCTCGATGACTACCGCGGCGAGTTCCGCAGCCGCCCGCGATTGTCTCCCGGCCATTGCCAACACCGCTTCCGTCGCTTGGCGGGCCACGTCGAGCTCGGCTGAAACGGCATTGAGCCATCCAGCCAGGGCAAACAACTCATCGTGGTCGAAGGTGTACACAAAACCCGCTTTCGCCAGTCGTTCTGTGTAACGCAACTTAAACCATCAATCGTTTGACCGGAAGGGTGGTCGCGGGAAGTTATGCGCCGCCTGATAGGTTTGTATATCCATGACTCAGCTTGATGACTTCCGCTCAGCCAAAAACGAGTTCTTTGCGAGCCCGAACTCACCGATCGAAGACGTTGAGGGGTTTGCTGGCCTCGCCTATTACCCGGAGTCTGACCGACTCCGCTTCGTACTCGACCTGGAACCGTCTGACGGTGGTGAGGTGACGATCGGCACAAGCGACGGGCAAACCAGAACCTATCAAAGAGCCGGAGTGGTGAGGTTCCCGGTGGATGGATCACAAGCCCAGCTCACCCTCTTGAACCACATTGGCGACGACGGATACTTTCTCCCGTTCCGGGACGCCACCTCAGGCACAACCACCTACGGCGCTGGACGGTATCTCGACATCGAGCCAGCCGAAAACGGCCAGGTGTCGGTGGACTTCAACCTCGCCTACAACCCGTATTGCGCGTACTCGGACGCCTATTCCTGTCCACTCCCACCGACCGAAAACTGGCTGACCATGCCAATCGAGGCGGGTGAACGCTCCTACGGGTCAGTTGCCGGTTAGCCATGCCGAGATGGATGCGACCATCTCGGCATGGTGGGTGAGAGGTGCCTCATGTCGGGCTCCAACCAATTCGACGACGACCGCCCCGGCCAGTCGCTTACCAAGGTCATACTGTGCGGCGGCCGGAACCAGCTGGTCTGCAGTGTTGATAATCACCAATGCCGGGAGGGTGATCGACGACACCCAACTACGTGAATCGAATCCCGAAGCGGCGAAACCGGCAGCCCAATACGACTCCGGGTCCCGGCCAATGGATTGCAGCCAGAAGTGTTGCGCCTCGTTCGCCGAGATAGCGCCGACCCGCTCAAGGTACTTGGTGCGAACAAACGACACCTCCGACCGGGTGAAGCGTTCGACGCCCCGGGCAAGGTAGAAGGCAATCGAGGCAAGGATGGCTCCCGCCGTCCCTCCGATCGAGACGTGGGCGGCCGTTCCCCCCAACCCGATCTTGCCGACCAGATCAGGTCGGCGGTGAGCAAGTTCCTGAACGATCATGCCGCCCATCGAGTACCCGAACACCGCACAGTCCGCTAGATCAAGGGCGTCGAGGACGCCCGCCAGATCGTCGGCCGCATCAGCAATTTCGTAGCGACTCCGGACGGCGTCCGACTTGCCGGCGTCGCGGTTATCGACCGCGATGACCCGGAACTGCTCGGCCAGAGCCGGCATGATCCTGGCATAAATGACGTTTGAGGGATCCCCCCACCCATGCACGAGCACGATCGGTAACCCGTCGACCGGCCCGGCCTCCCGGATGAACACCTCTCGCCCGTTGACAAAGACCGTCCGACCAGGAATCTCCATCGGATGAGTCTGATTTGGCGCAAATGACGGTCGGATCTCCGGCCCGAACAAGCGCCACAGAATCAAGGCGAGGAACAACCGCTTGAACAGCTTCACGTCAGATCGTCTCTGGCGAAGATGAATTCATCCACCGGGCTACCACCGATCAAATGCTCGTCGATGATCCGATCCAGGACCTCGACGGTCACCGAGTGGTACCACACGCCTTCCGGGTAGACGACGGCGATCGGTCCCATTTCACAGATTCTGAGACAATCAACCTTGTTGCGCAGGATGGACCCGTCGCCCGGAGTGGGCGGGGTGGGCGGCATCGAAAGCTGGGCTTGCCAAACCGGTGGGGCGCTCGTTGCACCGGTTTGCTTGAGGCGCGTCTTGAGGTGTCGCCAGACTTCGTTCGTCTGCTCGACCGGGGCACACTTGGCAGTCGACTGATCGGCGCACAGGAAGATATGCCGCTGAATGTGGCCGATCGACAGCGCTTGAGCAATCGACTCAATACGGTACGTTGACATGGCGCGAGTCTAGGAGCGTCACCGAACGAGCCGGATGGTGCCTTCTGCCCCGCTCTGAATCTCACCGATAACGGCACTCTCAAAGCACTCGTACTCTTCAAGCCGATCCAGTAGGTCCTGGGCATCGGCCGGCGGGACGCAGATCAACAAACCCCCGCTGGTCTGAGCGTCCGCGAAAAGCTGAAGCCAGGCGGGTTCGACGTCCGACGTCACGTGCGGGGACACCTCTTCAAGGTTCCGCTGACTGCCGCCGGGGAAGAAGCCGGCCTCGAGTAGCGCCTCTACACCATCCATCAACGGAACCTGATCGACCTCGATGAGCGCACTTACGCCGGCCGAGGTGAGCAACTCGCGCAGGTGGCCGAGAAGTCCGTATCCGGTCACGTCCGTACAGGCATGGGCATTGACTCCCGCCATGGCCAGAGATGCCCCGGCGTTCAATTCAGCCATCGTTTCGATGCAATAGCGGGCGAGTTCCTCGTCCACCTTTCCGGCTTTAAGCGCAGTGGTGATAATGCCCGTTCCGAGCGGCTTGGTCAGAACCAGCTGGTCGGCCGGCCGGGCCCCGGCGTTGGTTTGGAGTCGGCCCGGCTCAACAATGCCAGTTACGGCAAATCCATATTTCGGTTCGGGGTCATCAATAGAATGGCCACCAACCACCGTGCATCCGGCTTCCTCCATGACAGCAAGGCCGCCTTCGATGACTCGCTCAAGCACGTCAAAGCCAATGACCCCTCGGGGCCACCCGACCAGTTGGAGGGCCGTAAGGGGGTCACCACCCATCGCGTAGACGTCGGACAGAGCGTTGGCGGCGGCGATTCGCCCCCAGTCGAACGGGTCATCAACGATCGGTGTGAAGAAGTCGACGGTTTGAACGAGCGCGTCTCCGCCTGGCGCCATGAAGACGCCCGCGTCATCGGCATATTCGATCCCGACGATCAGATCGGGGTGCTGCGTGGCAGGGGAATTGTGCAAGGGGCGCAGAACCTGCGCCAACTCAGCTGCGCTGAGTTTGCACGCTCAGCCGGCGCCATGTGAAAAGGCAGTAAGCCGCTCAGACATGAATCCCCTTTCCGGGACGGCTCAGATCCCGGTGCCGGTTTCTGAGCGTCTTGCGAAGTCACGTTCGTAGCGGCTGATGGTTTCAGCTGCCCGATCAAGGATGTCATCGACTTCCCGCTCGGCATAGCCGCGCATGGAAATGGGAAACACTTTTCTCGCAACTTCGGAGGCGTCAACAAGCGGCGACGGTCTGCCCGTCTCACATGCGTACAACGTTCCAGAGACCCGGTTCAGGAACCGGTCTACTTCCTTCAGGTTATAGCCTCGGAAGACGACCGTGAGGGCCAGTCCGGTGATTTCGTCGGAAGTGAGTCGCTGGAACGGCTTGGCAGGCGCCAGTTCGTACCCGGCTTGCGCCCGCTCATAGGCGCTGACAATCCTGCCTGCCCGCTCAAGGAACTCGTCTACGGCCTCATAGTCGTAGCCTCCAGTGACCCACGGAAAGACCGCCAGTCGGATCTCGTCGCTCGTGACGGGAAGCGCCTCGCCGAGGTTCCTCTCGATCACGAGCAAGGATGCCGCGACCCGACGCCTCATATGATCGACCTCACGGCGCGCGTACCCGCGACCGGTCCTCAAGAATCGTTGTCTTGCCGCCTCCGTTGCGGTCAGCGCCACCGCAAACACCTCCGTTGAGCCCGATCATAGAACTACACACATGAGATTTGTGGCATTCCGGGACATTTAGGGTAGTAACCTCGTTAAATGAACAACGAAGAAACGACCTGGCTCACTCCGACCACTTTCGAGCGGTTGAAAGCCGAATATGCCGACTTGACCGGCCCTGGTCGCATCGAGATCGAAGCACGGATCGCCGAGGCCCGCAGTCACGGAGACCTCCGCGAGAACGCCGACTACGACGCCGCCAAGAACGCCCAGGGCATGATGGAGGCTCGCATTCGACAACTCCGCCACATTCTCGAAAACGCCGTAGTGCGCGAAGCAAACGACTCCGGCAAGGTAGAAGTTGGTTCGATCGTGGTCGCCGTCGATGCCGACGGCGACGAAATGGAGTACTTCGTCGCAACCCCGGAGAACAAGGTTCGCGGCTACGTTCTCGCCTCACCGTCATCGCCGATGGGTCTTGCCCTCCTGGGGGCCACCGTCGGCCAGGAGGTCACCTACCAGGCTCCTGGTGGCACCTTCACGCTCAAAGTGGTGGATATCAAGCCGTACCAGGGGTAACTGGAGGACGAATTCATGGTCAAATTCCGTCTCAGGACCCCCCGCGAACACGCGACCCACCTACGGACCCGGGCGAAGACCGACCCTCGCGAGGTTGAGGGGTACCTGGATAGCCACCTGGCCGAATGGACGGCGCTCGCCGAAGCCGACCCGGCCGACGCCGCCGACATTCTTGAAGAGCTCGGTGAGGACGCCGCCTCCGACTTGCTGCTTGAGCTGACCAGCCAGGGTGCAGCCGAGGTACTGGACGAACTTCGCAGCGATCTGGCAGTCGACCTCGTCGAACGCTTCAGCCCCGAAGCTTCTGCAAGGATCTTGGCCGCTCTCACGCCGATGGAGGCCGCCGACATCATTGGCCATCTTGGGGCTGAGCATCGCGATGCCGTCCTCGAAATCATGGCAGACGACATGTCGAACACCGTCGAGTCACTGCTTCAGTATCCCCCGGATTCGGCCGGCGGCCTGATGACCACCAAGGTGGCGGCTTTGCCGGTAACCATCACCGCCGGGCAAGCCATCGAGGCCGTGCGCAAGATGCATGAAGTTCTCGAAGACCTTTCATACGTCTATATCGTCGATGACGAGCAACGCCTCCTCGGAGTCCTCTCGTTTCGGGACCTGGTCTTCAATCCGCCGGAAGTCGGCCTTGAAGGGGTCATGGTGGCTCATCCAGTGACCGTCACGCCGTTCACCGACCGCGAGGAAGTAGCGGAGCTAACCACCCGATACAACCTTTTCGGACTCCCCGTCGTCGAGACAAACGGTCGACTGCTGGGCATGGTCACCACCGAAGCCGTCATCGACGCGGTTCAGCAGGAAGCGTCCGAGGACTTTGCAACCGCCATGGGGGCCGGTAAGTCAGAGACTCCATACTCTTCGATTTCTCAATCGGTCCGGAATCGAATTCCCTGGCTGGCCGTCAACCTCGTCCTGGCCCTCGGCACCCTCGAAGCAATCAGCCGCCAGTCGGGCGTCATCGCCAACCTGCCAGTCCTGGCCGCCCTAATGCCTCTCGTCGCCACGCTGGGAGGAAACGCTGGTGCTCAGAGCCTGGCGGTCACGATCCGCGCTCTTGCCACAGACGACGTTCCCCGGTCTGAGATACCAGGGATCTTGGGGAGACAGCTCGCCATCGGCGCCCTCTCCGGGTTGGCGATCGGCACCCTCGCATTCGCGGTCTCGCTGACGAGAGCGGACGTTTCGGTGGCGGCAGTTGTCGGCCTCGCCTCGTTCACGAACCTGGTCATCGCCACCTCGGCCGGTTCCGGCATCCCACTCCTACTGCGAAGCCTCGGCTTGGACCCTGCCCTGGCATCGAACATTTTCGTGACCTTGATAACCGACCTGACCGGTTTCGGCGGATTCCTTGCCATGGCATCGGTCCTGCTGTTCTAGGAACGCCAGGCGATCGGACTCCCATCAGGCAGGGAAGTCAATGACAGTCGCACCCCCGGATCCCGCGTCGGACTCGAGCAACTTCATCAATGCCTCGACAACCTCAGGATCAAACGCAGTGCCCGAACCGCCAAGTATCTCGGCAATCGCCGCCGCCCTCGGTCGTCCGGGACGGTCAGGTCGGTCGGCTCTCATCGCTTCAAAAACGTCCGCCACATGGGCAATCCGGCCGAAAAGCGGTATGGCCTTGCCGCGGAGGCCGTCAGGGTACCCGCTACCGTCGAATGCCTCATGGTGCGCCCGCACCGCTGCGGCAATCTCGGGACGCGTGGCGTCGACAACGAGGTTGTATCCGTGAATCGGATGCTGCTGGACAGCCAACTTCTCCTCATCGGTGAGCGCCCCCGGCTTCATCAAAATGCTCTCCGGCACCCCCAATACGCCGACGTCATGAAGGAGGGCAGAGACCCGCAACCGTTCAACGTCGACTACGGAGAGCCCCATCACCTCGGCAAGTCGGACGGATAACTCGGCAACTCGTCGGGACCGGTTCACGAGGCGGGGAGCCTTAAGGCCCAGGGCGGCAAGGAGCGCAGCCACGACCGGACCCATCGATCCGATGAGTTCGACCGGA
Source organism: bacterium (assembly GCA_024641305.1). Taxonomy (GTDB): domain Bacteria; phylum Actinomycetota; class Acidimicrobiia; order Spongiisociales; family JAENVV01; genus JAENVV01. The sequence continues at coordinate 45,955 of JAHEDI010000021.1, forward strand.
CCCGAATCACCACCGACCAGGCGGGTGCAGTTCTTTCCGGCATGCTTGGCTTCGTACAGCGCCCGATCCGCCGCTTCGACGAGGGCCGCCCCGTTGGCAGCGTGATACGGGTGAACCGCCACGCCAAGGCTTATGGCAACCGACCCAACCGTTGGCAGGCTCAGGTGGTTGACGGCCATCCTGACCCGCTCAGCGGCTCGCAGTGCGCCATCAATATCGGTTTCAGGGATGATGAGGGCAAATTCTTCGCCGCCGACCCGACAGGGAATGTCGGACTCGCGGACCGAACCAAGAATGGCCGTCCCGACGGCACGCAGCACCTCATCACCGACGGAATGCCCGTACACATCATTCACAGCCTTGAAGTCATCGATGTCGGCCATGATCACAGCAAGCGGGCGGTCATAACGCCTGGCCCGCTCAAGCTCTTCGACGAGGCGCTCCCAAAAGAACCCGTGATTCTTGAGGCCGGTCAACCAATCCGTCACCGAGACCGCTTCCAGCCGCGAGACGGTCGCCTCCAACTCATGATTACGTTCTATCTCGGCTTCGTACCGTCGCTGAATTTCTTCGAGCAGGGGCCGGCTGGCCTCCGCAGACAACATTCCTGAGCCGGCCGACACTGCCCGGACGGCCGCTACCAGATCGTCGAGTTTGCCTTTGACAATGAAGGCAGCGGTTCCGGTGGCGACCATATCAACGACAGAGTCCACGTTGGAAAACGACATCTGGGCGATCACGTCGAGGCGGTAGCCGAGCAGGTCGCGCAGACGCCTCACCGTGGTGTCGGCACCCATGCCCTCGACACCAACATCGATCAGGACGATGGTCGGTTGGGCAGTCCTGGCCACCGCCAGGGCTTGCTCACCGGATGCGACAGATCCAACGACTTCAATATTCGCTGCAATCATCGCCTGTTCGGAGACGGCCCTGGCAGTCGCATCGGGATCCACAATAAGGATTCGCGAGCTCATACTTCCTCTTTATCGGCGCCTGGAGGGCAAAGATTGACCGCTAATCACGACCCGAGGGAAGCCTGGCCCATCGGTTCGTATGGGCCTCGGAAAATCAGCCGGATCCCGTCGACCAGTTCGACCAGGAAGTGCTCCTCGAGAACGGTGACATCTTCAGCCAGGGCGTCAGCAGTGTCATATCGGCTCGCTGCACCAACCGCTGCGAGATCCGAGACCACCCTGACCGAATTGGCTGCCGGATACTCTTCGACAATGTCGCGCATAAGGTTTTCCATCTCGTCAAAGGTATATTCCTCGTCTCCAACGACCACGATGAGGGCATCGACCCCGCCGTTCATGGTCTTCAGCGAGGCGACCTCATAGGCGATGGGATCCACGGCCGCCGGGGTTGAGCCGTTTGTCAGAGGGGCGGTCGAAGGGGTCGTGGCGGCCTGAGAACCACTCTGCGTCGCCGAACCAGAGCGAATCGTCGTGGCCGACGAACCTGCGAGCGTAACGGCAGTGGTCGAGGCGGCCTCGTCATCACCACGGTTACAGGCAACGGTGGTCAACAGAAGCAGAACGAGCAAGGTGATTCGTGTTCTCATACCGTCCTTTAACGTGGGGAGAAAGTTTATGGTTCCCGCTCCAAAAAGACGATAGTATAAGGGTTGGGGCTAATTCGATATGGGTATGGGAGCATGGCCAGGTATCTCGGGATTCTGATGCTTGTGGGGTTGCTTATGGCAGGTCCCTTGGTTGCAGGCGCTCAGACCACCCCTAACCCGGCCGGCCGGTTGGCCATGTGTGATCCCGTCACCCTCAGTGACCTCTTCCCCGAGCCAGTCGAACCGGCACCCTCTGATTCGCCGATTTCGATTGGCGGTCGCGACCGGACACCGATCGCCCCCATCACGCCCCCCGTTACCGTCCCGCCCGTAACTCCTGAGGTGAATTGTCGCCCGTTCGTCTACGAGATGGGGTCGCCGGTTGGTCATGCTCCCGGGGTGATTTCCGGGTTCGGTGCCGACCGACCAGACGGCCGGAAGCACAAGGGCGCCGATGTCGGCGGATCAAAGCTCACGCCCGTGTACGCGGTTTCCGACGGGGTGGTTTCATTCTTGGGCGGTGAATGCTGCAGCCTGGCTGTTCGGCACACCGATGGATGGACCAGCTACTACATCCACCTGAACAACGACTCCCTCTGGGCCGACGACGGCGCCGGTTGGGGCATCGCCCCCGACCTCACCATTGGCACGCCCGTCAAACGTGGCCAGCTCCTTGGTTGGATCGGCGACTCTGGTAACGCCGAAACCACGGTTGCACACCTTCATTTCGAGTTAAGAATGCCCGACGGTACGGCGGTTGACGCAGTCCCCTCGCTCCAGGCGTCCGAGTCGACTTCGACCGCCGCCGCCATGGCCAGCCTGGCGGTCACGCCGGAGATCGTGGAATTCGATATGACCGGACCCTTCCGCTTTCCATACGTTGACGACGACGGGAACCATTATGAAGCAGCCATTGGCGAGCTAACCGCCCTGGGGTTGGTTACTGGCTGCGGACTGCCACTCGGTTCAGCCTTCTGCCCGGATGCCCCCGTCTACGGAGCCGACGTCGAGAGCTTCATTCACAACGCGTTCGGACTCGACCTGTCGGCCAGGGACATCATCCAATACGAGCCTCCGACGGACACCAAAGCCTTGGCCGCCATCGTCAGCGTGTTCGACTGTGGAGTCGGTCGCTACTGCGACGGCGATCCGCTGACCGCCAGAGGAGTGGCTCAAATGTTCGCGGCCATCGGCGATACTGCTCCGGTCCGCACCGGACCGACGGTGCTCGGACTGGCCGCCTGTGATCTGCCGCTGAGCGATCCCGATGTTGTAATAACCCGAGCTGAGTTCGCCGCCGCGGCCGCCGACCTCCTCGGACTAGCCACCGAAGTCGAATGTGGGGCGGCCGACTAGACACGCCCTACTTGCGAGGGCCGACCGAATAACCGGCGTCAATCAATCCTGCCCGAAAATCGCGCGCCAGACGGTCCGTTACCGGCCCTGGTTCGAACGAGAACTCACCAAAGCGGACCACCGCGACGACTTCCTTGATTGTCGACATGGCAAACACCTCAGAGGCCGCGGCGATTCGTGAGAGAGGGAATCGACCCTCTACAACCTGGTCCGCCAGATCGAGGACGTAGCGTCGCGTGATCGAGTCGAGGATCAGCAGGTCCAGCGCGGGGGTTTCGACGACACCGTCGATCACCCAGCCAATGGTGAACGTGGGACCTTCCAGGACGATGTCGTCATCGCTTAGGAGCACGGCGTCGGTGAATCCCCTCTCCCTGGCAACCCGACTGGCGTTGACATTTGGCCCGTAGGACAGCGTTTTGGCTCCGGCCAATTCCCAGGAGCGCCCTGCCGAGTGCCACGGTGCCCGAATCGGGAGCAGGGCGAGGTTTTCCAGACGGGCAGGCAATGGTTCCGAGATGACAACGACGATCGGAGGAGCCACCATCTGATCCGGTCCCCCGCGGGTGGCGATCACTCGCACGATCCCATCTCCCGCGTCGCTGGCAGCACTCGCGATCCACGTTTCAAGCTCCCCGGCGACCGGAATCGTCATCCCCAAAGCGTCGGCCGACCACTGCAAACGTTGGACGTGTTCGGTCAGCGCAAAGGCGCGCCCGCCATAGGAACGGAGTGCTTCAAAACAACCGTCCCCACGAACGAATCCTGCGTCGTGAACCGACACCGTGCCGGCTTCCGACCGCACTCCGTTGATCCAGACCGTCACTCATCCACCTCGATACTTGGAGGTGATCGGGAGGCGCCGATCTTTTCCGAACGCCTTGACCGAAATCTTGACCCCGGGAGCAGCCTGCCGGCGCTTGTACTCATTGTGATCGACCAGTCCACACACCCGGCGAACTACGGCTTCGTCATAGCCCTCGGCGACGATCGACCCGATCGATCGATCTTCCTCAATGTAGCGCTCAAGAATCGCGTCCAGGATCGGATACTCCGGGAGACTGTCCGAGTCCTTTTGATCGGCGCGGAGTTCGGCCGAAGGAGCCTTGTCGATAATGGACTGGGGGATGACGATTCCGTTGCGATTGCGCCAGCGGGACAGTTCGTACACCTGCATCTTGAACACGTCTTTGAGCACCGCGTATCCGCCTGCCATGTCGCCATACAAGGTGGCGTAGCCCACCGCCATCTCTGATTTGTTCCCGGTGGCGACCACCATGCCGCCGAATTTGTTCGAGACAGCCATGATGAGGGCTCCCCGTACCCGCGCCTGGAGATTTTCCTCGGCGACCCCGAATTCGGTCCCGACGAATACCGGCTCCAGCGCCTTGAGGTGGGCCTGGAAAATGTCATCCATAGGAAGCACGTTGAAACGGATGCCAAGCAGATCGGCCAACTCCTTGGAGTCATGGATCGACCCCTCGCTGGAGAATCGCGAAGGCATCGAGATCCCCCACACATTCTCGGGGCCGAGCGCGTCTGCCGCCAGGGCGGCGGTCAACGCCGAGTCGATTCCCCCGGAAAGCCCGATAACGACATGTTTGAAGCCGTTCTTGCGAACATAGTCACCAAGACCTGTAGCGAGGGCCGAGTAAAGCTCCTCGTTCGGACCCATGGGTGTCGCGAGCGAGCCGACCGGGCCGGGAGCATCGCCGGCCAAGGGAACATCAACGACAAACCGATCCTCCACGAATTGAGGCGAGCGGTGCAGGACCGTTCCGGCGGCGGCCACAACCAACGACCCACCATCGAACACAAGCTCGTCTTGGCCACCAACGAGGTTCACATAGACCAGGGGCACTCCGGCTGCCCTGGCCCGACCAACGAGCATCTGTTCGCGAGCGGCCGCCTTGCCAAAGTCGTATGGGGAGGCATTGATATTGATCAGTACCTCAGCTCCCGACGCGGCTTGCTGCGCAGGGGGACCGTCTGCGAGCCAGATGTCCTCACAGACCGAGACACCCAGGTTCACCCCGATAACCCGGTGGAGGTCGGCAGGGGCGCCACCCCGGACGAAGTACCGGCTCTCGTCGAAGACGCCGTAGTTTGGTAGGAGGACCTTGTGATAGGTGCCGACAATCTGACCCTGATGCAGAATGGCAGCCGCATTCGCCACGGTGCGAGACGTGGCATCATCGGGTTCCTCATCGATCTCATCGGCCCGGTCGACGAAGCCGACGACGGCCACGATGTCGCCGACAGATTCTGCAATCTTGCCAAGGGCGTCGAGGTTGGCAGTCACGAACCCATCGCGGAGCACCAGGTCCTCCGGCGGATAGCCTGAAATCGACAGTTCAGGGAAGACCACGATCTGGGCCTGCTGAGCGTGCGCCCACGCGATCGTTTCGACAATGCGACTGGTGTTGGTTTCCAGGTCCCCAACGGTGAGGTTTAGTTGAGCGCCGGCGATCCTGATGTGGTCCACGCCGCAAGACTATCGCGCTCGACGGACCATCGGAGCAGACCCTAGGATTGCCGCTCATGTTTGAATTGAAAACGGACCTCATCGAGGCAGCTACAGAACTGCGTCGCGCCATACATCACAATCCCGAACTCGGATATCAGGAAACGGACACGACCGATACGGTCGCGACCGCTCTCGATGTACCGGGGATCACCGTCACCCGGCGGACCGGGACCGGTCTCATTGCCGACGTGGGGTCGACTGGCAAGAGAGTCGCCTTTCGAGCCGACCTCGATGCCCTCCCGATCCACGAACTGGCCGATCTAGCGTTCGCTTCGAAAACCGCCGGAGTCATGCATGCTTGCGGGCATGACGCCCACACGGCCATTGGGGTAACAATCGCCAAGCATCTCGCCGGAATGGAGCTTCCTGGCCGGGTCCGGTTCATATTCCAGCCCGCCGAGGAAAGTTTTCCGGGGGGAGCCCAACTACTCGTGGACGAAGACGTTCTCGACGATGTCTCTGCCATCCTCGCTTTCCACGTCGACCCTTCGCTTGAAGTCGGCAAGGTCGGCCTTAAGGCTGGTGCGATCACCAGTTCCTCCGACCGTTTCGAGATCATGTTGTCCGGTCCCGGCGGCCACACCGCCCGGCCTCACGAAACGGTTGACCTCCTTCACGCCGCCGGTCGTATGCTCACCGACCTCCCTGCCCAATTCGCCAGGAGCATTGACGCTCGCATCCCGGTAGCCATGGTGTTTGGCCAGATCGTCGGCGGTTCGGCCGACAACGTCATTCCCACAGAAGTCCGGATGTCAGGGACCTGCCGGGTGCTTGATGAGCCCACCTGGCAAAGTATTCCCGAACGTCTTGAGCGACTCGTTCATGCAATCGTCTCTCCGACCGGCGCGATCGCCAAGCTGACGTACAGTCGAGGGATCGCACCGGTCGTGAATGACCCGGCCACCCTGGCCATCGCCGCATCGGCCATCGAGGGCGAACTCGGTGCCGGATCGACGGTGGGCACCGATGCATCCATGGGAGCCGAAGACTTTTCCTGTTATCTACAGAAAATCCCTGGAGCGCTGATCAGACTCGGTGCGTGGGACGGCGTATCGGCAAAGACTGCCTTGCATTCGGCCTTCTTCACGATCGACGAACGGGCGATCGAATCCGGCGTCCGGGCCGGAGCGGCATCGTTGTTGGCTCTTCTCTCAACTGAGTGACGATCCAGTCGCCCCAACCGACCGCCGCCAGTCACCTACTGCCGATGCGAATCACGACCGAATAACTCAGCATGCGGCATGACCTCGCGCAGGCATGCCAGGATGACGCCATGCCGAAACGTCCCGCCCCCGCAGCCTGGGTGCTGAGCGCACTCATCGTCGGTACGGTGGCTGTTGACCCATTCGGATTCGCACCATTTGGACCCATCAAGTGGCTGCTCGTCACGGCGTGCGCTTTCGGAGCCTTGTGGTTGGGGATCGCCGCCAAGCTCCAGGTTCACCGGTCCAGCCTGTGGGGTTGGATCACGTTCCTGATCTGGGGTGCGGTGGTTAGCCTGCCGGCCCTTGACCCGGTGCATACGTGGATCGGAACGCCTGATCGTCGACTGGGTCTTGTCACGGTGGGTGGCTTCGCCGCAGCCTATTGGGCGGCCCAAAGCTTGCGCCAGCACGACGTAGGTCTATTCAGCCGGGGGTTCGCCGTTGCGCTGTGGGTATCCGTCGTGGCCGCAGCCTTGGAGGCGGCCGTCTTGGTGCGCGGGCCGTTTGATTTCCCGGGGCCACGAATTGGCGGCCCATTCGGGACGCCGGCCTATCTCGGGGCCGCCCTCGTCCTGTTTATCCCGATCGGGATCGCCACTGCCCCAACGCTGCCAACCCGCGCCTGGCAGATGGCCGCCCGAATCGCCTCGGGGGCCGGCGGAATCGTGTTGCTGGCTACCCAGACCAGAGGCGCCCTTGTCGGGGCGGTCGCCGCCGCCGCTTTCACGTTCCCGGCCTGGTCCAGATGGGCGAGAGTCAACCGACTGGCCCTCCTCGCGGCGGGTGGCACGACACTCCTCATCTTGACCGTGACAAGTATCGGACCGCGCCTGGTCGACGCGGCCAACTTCGACGACGGCGCGGCGGCCGGACGGTTGGCGGAATGGACTGCCGGCCTCGATGCCATCGCCTCATCGCCGCTCGTCGGGACGGGTTTCGAGGGCTATCGAGTTGCATTCCCCACCGTTGTCTCGGTCGAGTACGTCCAGAGCTATGGCCGAACGTTCGCGACAGATCGCGCTCACAACGGTCTTATCGACGTCACCATCTGGACCGGGCTCATCGGGGGGATCTTCTATCTCGTCGCTTTCGGGTTCCTGTTCAGGCGTGCCTGGCAGGCTGTCAGGCGGGGCAATGTCTGGCTGGCCGGTTTTGCAGGGGCGGTGGTCGGCTACCTGATTCAACAGCAGTTCCTGTTTCCGGTAGCCGAGATAGATGGGGCGTTCTGGGCGGCGGCCGGTGTGCTCGTGGCGCACACTCAGCCCACCAGTGCCAGCCGACAGTTTCCGCTGAGCACTCGTTTTGTCGCCTTGTTGATGGCAGCCGCAGTCGCCACATTCGGTGTAACCGACGTTCTGGCCGACCATGACGCCAAGCAGGGATCGATCGAGGATCTGGCTCGGTTCGAGTCCGCCGTAAGACTTCGGCCCGACTCGATTCGGTATCGATTGCTCGCAGCCAACGCCAACGTTGACGCAGATATCGGTCGGGCCTTGGACCACCTGGTCCGGGCACGCACGATCTCGCCAGGCGACCCGATCCTCGCCATCAGGGAGGCGGAACTCCTGTCGGACCGGGCCACAGCCACCGGACGGCAATTCGACGCAGAAGATGCCGTTCGAGCGTGGCGAGATCTGGCAATCAGCGATCCCAACCACCCAACGGTTCAGCTTGCCCTCGGGGTGGCCGAGGTAACGGTCGGAAACGAACCGGAGGCTGAAGCTGCCTGGAAGAAGGCCGAATTGCTGGCCCCTGACAGCCCGGAGCCAGCTCATAATCTCGCCATCCTTTTCCGATCGCAGGGACGAGACGAGGAAGCCGCGGCGGCCGAAGCTCGCGCCAAAGCCCTTGAAGAGAATCGGATCTGAAAAGTATTGAACCATTTATCGACCCCTGACGTTATTGGGCATGGGAGCAGAAGTGGCCACACCACCAAGGTATGACGGAATCGAAGTCGTTGTTGCCCGCACGGCGCAGCCCGACTTCCCGAGTTTTTACCAGGAGAATTACAAAAGCGTGACGAGGGCGATCGTCGCCACGGTTCGCGATGTGGATCTTGCTGCTGAGGCAACCGATGAAGCCATGGCCAGGGCCTATGCCAACTGGTTCAAGGTTGAACGGTATGACAACCCCGCCGGGTGGGTCTACCGGGTGGGCGTCAACTGGGCGATTTCCGCCCAACGCCGTCGAAATCGAACGTCCAAGTATCAGTCACAATCGGTCACCGAGCTACCTCACCTGGTCGAACCTGATCTGTACCGGGCCCTCGGTGCGCTCGACTCCAAGCTTCGGTCTGTAGTGGTGTGCCGGTACCTCCTCGACTGGACAACCGAACAGACCGCCGAAGCTCTCGCCATCCGCCCCGGAACTGTCAAAAGCCGCCTCCATCGGGCACTTGAGCAACTCACGAACCAGCTATCCCATCTGAAGGACCCCGCATGAGCATCGAAGACGACCTCCGCCAACATTTCAAGTCAGACCAGCCGACCGCCCCGAGCACCGGCCTGGGACCCGAAGCCATCATGCGTATCGGGCAAGAGCATCGCAAGACCAGCCGGATACGATCAACTGCGGCCGGATTCGTCGTCGTGAGCGCGGCGGTTCTGGTCGTGCTGACCCTCCCCAACACCGGAGCCGATCGGACGACCGATCCGGTGGCCATCGAAGCCCCCTCCACGACGACGATCCTCAGGGGCGACGCAGGTCCTGGCGACGCTCCCTCCCGGGTTGCGGTCGAGACCCGGGTCGTTGAATCGGCTGGACTGACGTGGACCATCACTGAGCCAACCCTCGGATGGGCCCGTCGCATGGTTGCCGACAGCACCGGGTTCTACGCCCTGTCGACCGCCCCGGGAACCACCTGGGAAGACGCCAGCGAAGCCAACGGGTATCGAATCCCCGAGTCGCTCTACTACTCGGCTGACGGTATCAACTGGACCGTCCGCGATCTCCCCGACGACCAGTATGTTGCCGACTTCGGCGCCAGCAACGGCACCTTGTATCTACTCGGCACCTCGGCCGCCACTTCCGACCCGGCCGGTCCTGTCGAAACCTGGTTGGCTACCTCATCGGACCTTGGCGAAACATGGGATCGCCAAACCCTGCCGGACGACACTCACCCCGCTCCGGTGGGATTGGGCGACTACGTCTACGGAAACACCGCGGCCAGCCTGGCGGTCCATGACAGCACCGCCCTGGCGTCTGTACGCACCAACTACTGGGTCGACGTCTACCAGCTCGCTCCGGCGAAATACCGGGATGGGAATTTCGATATCCGCCAAACGGAAAGCGGCATCGACGTGTTCGACCTGAGCGGCGTCCAGGCTCTTGAGCGAGCCTGCGATGACGCTTGGTATCACTATGAGCTCGACACGCCTCCGGCGGATCGGGTGCCTGATTTTATCCCCGAAGCCTGCCAGAACCTGGAGGGTGCTTGGGCCGAGCCAACCAACATCGTATTCACGGCTACCTGGGAAGAGCTCGGTGTGGCCGACGTCGGTCCACTGTCATATTCCGATCTGTACATGTCGGTTGACCGTGGCGCCCTTGTAGCGCTCGAAAGCCCGTTCCCTGAGACCACCGAATCGATGCAGCTATCAGGAGACGCCGCCGGGTTCTGGGCGACCGCCTGGGGAACTTCTGATTCGTCGCAGGACTGGACCTCGAGCCTCTGGACCTCAGCTGACGGCCTTTCATGGACCGAAGTCACACCTTCCGGTACGTATGAAGCGACGCCGATCGGAACGTTCAGGGATCAACTGATTGCCATAACCTATGGCGAGCACGGCTCAACCCTCTTGGCCCTTCAAAACGGCAACTGGGACGAAGTCAATGTGGACGCCGCTCTCGGCCCGTTACCCGAAAACAGCGAGCGGTGGATTGGACAAGGCGGCGCCGGTGCCATGGGCCTCTGGCTGACCTCCCAGACGACTACCTATTCCAACGGCGCAGGTGACCTCGAGACGACTACCACCCTCAACCCGACCGACTCCTACTACGAAGGCGGCCAAACCAGCTTCGATCTGCTGTTTTCGGAGGACCTGGTGCATTGGTCGGTCATTGATTTGAACGACTTCATGGGGTCGGTCGCGACCGGAGGCAACATGTGGCTAAACCAGATCGCCGTGAGCGACACGGCCATCTACTTTACGGTGAACGGGTACAACCAGGACTCCAACGAAACCTACGCAGCCGCCGTGGTCGGCAGGCGGTAGCCACGAACACGGGTGGTGCTCGCCCAGGATGGGGCGGGCACCCGCTGCCCGCTAGGGGATCGCCGCCATCACCTCGTCGAGATCAGCATGATCGCCGGCGTGGTCCTCGAAGTCGGCATATAACAGTTCGTCGCCCGGTCCGATTACCAGGGTGGCACCCAGCTGGAATGGTCGGCGACCGCTCTTGTGTTGGCGATGGCCGGCCGCCAGGCTGCGCGCCCCCGCCGCCAGGGCGGACGGTTTGGCGATGGAAGCCAGTCCGAGCCGTCCGGTTCCGACGAGTTCGGCAGCCAACCCATCTTCGTCGAGGAGGACGTCGAAAGGCACCCGCTCATCTTCAATGAACGCCTGGGCATAGCGCTTGCCACCGGTTCCAATGGCGACCACGGTCGCCCCTGTCGCTTTGATCTCTTCGTATCTGTCGCGGACCTGACCGGCCCGCTCTCGGCAGGTCAGTCAGCCAAAGTGCCTGAGGAACAGGACAATGGCCGGCGTTTCCGCCCATCGGTCGCCGAGGCGATGCTCGCCACCCTCAGGGTCGATCAACACGTGATCAGCTAGCTCTCCGACGTCAAAGGATCTCATGGTCCGAACGAGTCCATCGGCGTCACGTTATCTTCGGCAGGCAAGTCGATGATGACGTTCCCGTCGTAATCGAACAGGTCATATTGCATCGACAAAACTCCCGCCGCGCTGACATCCTCATATGAGATCGCATATCGCGAGATCCAGTTGTCAGCGGTTATCCAAACGTCCATCGGGAGCTGCTCGATCCCTGAAGCTCGCAGCTCCTCCACCGTAACGCCACCTCCGAGGTCGCCAAGCAGTTCAATGTCGAACAGGATTCGATAATGGGTGGCCTCTTCCCCGCGAATCGTCTCCGTGCCCACCACCGACAACTCGCCGCCGGCATCGAGGTACGAGGTTAGGGCGGCCACCGGGCTGGTGTTTTCAACCCCGGCCAGCCCCGCCGTATTGATCGCATCGTCGCTTGGCAGCTGAACCCAGTCAGTGGTGACGCCCATGATCGCAAAGATCGGGAACTTCATATAGGCAGTATCCCCGTCAAAAATGAACCGCACATCGGACAGATCTCCGAAGGCGGAAAGGTCGATGCCTTCAGTTGCGGCCGCACCTTCAAATGCCTCGCTCATGTCCATCTTCATCTCAAGGCGATCGGGGTTGAACGCTCCTTCCATATAGATCGTGAAAGCTTGGGGCAATTCTGGGGTAGCTGCCAGCATCAAACTCGCCTCAAAGCGTCCTGAAGTCGCTGCGGCGGACTGTACAGCCGCTTCGCGGAAGGCGGCCAGATCAGTGGATGAGGCCGGCGTTCCCTCGGCGGCCGTGGTAGTCGGAGATGCCACGGTCGTTGGTGTCTCGACCATGGTCGTCGTGGTTTCTGCCACCGTTGCTTCGGTGACAACCGGCGCTGTGGTGGCCGCTGGATCGTCTACGACGTCCGTGGCACCACCCCCGCAGGCGGCGAGTACGAGCATAAGTGCGGTGATACGGATCAGTTTCACAACAGGGCCCCCTTCTGGCTTCCTTCAACCCTACCGTTCCGACCAGTATATGTAGCTGTCCGAAACCGGACTCCTACCGAGAAACGCCCTCATTGCGGTTCCCATCGGGTACCGTCGATGGGTCGACGAAAGGACAACCATGTGGGTACGAGTGCGCGGCCTTCTCATCATGATCCGGGTGCTGGCCCCGCTATTGGCATTTCTGGCCATCTGGTTCGCCACCCACCAGGCCATCGACGCCGTCGAGGCAGCCACGGAGTCCTACCGCGTGGAGGTCGATGCCCGGGTGGACAATATCCGCGAGAGCGTCTCGGGAGCCACCGACGCGCTGACGACCCTGGGGGGCTACGCGGTCGGCGTACGCGATGCGGTCAGCCGCCAGGTGGTCGCCATCCGTAACATCGGCAACCTCCAGGTCCCATTGCCAACGGTTCTCGGGTATGACATTCCCGACATCGATGTGACCCTGCCTGGATCGAACGAGGTGAAACGGTTGACCGACGGCATCGAAGCGGCCGGTCAATCTCTGGGCGACAACCTCGGGGGACTGACCGCGGTCGGCCAGGTACCTGGCGAAGTGCGCGCCATTGCCGATGAAACCACCGGGCTGGTGACTTCGATCCGAGATACGGTCGTCGGGTGGGCCAAAGCCATTGCCTGGATCGTCGGGTTGTTCCTGCTCGTCCTTGTGCTTACGCGACTCGGCAACATGGCTCTTGAGATTCGTCGGGGGTGGCGAATGCTCACGACCGGCATCGACGTCCCATCCGACGCGCTCGCCGCCCTCATGCGGCGGGTGGCCCACCTTGAGGAGCGTCTGGCTAACGCTTGATAAAGACCTCGTGAGCGGTCCGACTGGCCGACATTCCATTGATGATTTCGATCTGGTTGGCGTGTACTTGTGAGGGGTGATCCACACCGCACGCCCTGGCCAGGCGCCCCAGTTCGAAGCGCATGGTCTGGATGAATCGGCCCACCCGGACGCCTTTGTCGGTGGGATCGAGGCCCCGTTGGAGCCATTGGGAGTTGGTGGCAACCCCGGTCGGGCAGCGGCCGGTGTGGCAGCGTTGGGCCTGGATGCAGCCGGCAGCCATCAACGCTTCACGACCGATGTTGATCATGTCGACTCCGAGAGTCATGGCCAGCAGACCACGATCGGGCAAGCCGAGACGTCCGCTGCCGATCCACACCACCTTGTCGGCAACGCCGCGCTGGCGGAAGACGTCGTGGACGCGCGGAAACGCATGAAGGAATGGGAGGGCAACATGGTCCGTGAAGGCCAGTGGCCCGGCCCCGGTGCCACCTTCTCCACCGTCGATGATGATGAAGTCGACGCCCCGTTGGCCTGACACCATTTGGTCGGCCAGGTTCGACCAGAACTCGATCTCACCGACGGCTGACTTGATGCCGACCGGCAGCCCGGTTTCGGTGGCGAGCAACTCGACAAAGTCGAGCATCGAGTCGACATCGTGGAACGCGCTGTGACCTGGGGGGCTGTGACACTCCACACCGACCGGAATTCCCCGAATGTCGGCGATCTCTTGAGTCACTTTGGCGGCGGGCAGCAGGCCGCCCAGCCCTGGCTTGGCCCCCTGGGACAGCTTCAACTCGATCGCCTTGACCGGAAAGCGGTCGACGTTTTCGAGGAACGTCGATAAGTCGAAGTTCCCCGCCCGGTCGCGACACCCGAAGTAGCCAGTACCGATCTGCCAAACGAGATCGCCGCCGTGGTCGTGATAGGGCGTGAGACCTCCCTCACCGGAGCCGTGCAGGGCTCCGGCCAGCTTGGCTCCCTTGTTGAGCGCGGTTACCGCCGCCCCGGAAAGGGATCCGTAGCTCATCGACGAGATGTTCACAATCGAAGACGGCGTAAACGCATGCGGGCGCTGGCGAGCACCACCAAGCACCTTGGCGCCCGGAACGGCCTGACCCTGGTCGAAGGGCATGTCTGGTTTCGGAAACGCCGCGTGTTTGACGATGACATAGTTCTGCTGGAGATCGAGATCATTGTCGGTACCAAATCCGAACAGGTTGTTCTGTTGTTTGGCTGACGCATAGATCCAGCGTCGTTGGTCCCGGCTGAAGGGTCGGTCGGCGTCGTTTTGAGTGACAATGTATTGGCGAAGTTCCGGGCCAAGCCGCTCAAGCAGGTAGCGGAGATG
>JAHEDI010000073.1 GCA_024641305.1 bacterium
GCGGCCGGTTCGAATTGGAGCATGGCGGGGAGAACCCTCCACCGAATATACGGCGTCGCAATGATCGCCGCGGCGGCCTACTCCCACATGCCTTGGGAAGACGTGCCGTACGATCGTTTCGAGGATCTGCTGCACTCAGTGGCCGCTTCAGTGGTCGGAATGTCCTTTGTCATCGGAGTTCTGGTTGTCTCGATCGGTCGCCTTCCCAACCAGATCCGCCCGCGCTTGTTCGACTGGTTTGCGATCACCGCATCGATGGCCATTTCACTGATGATGTTCACGTTCGTCGACTATGCGGGGGCCATGCAGCGGGTCATGTTTGGGGCCGGCATTGTCTGGTATGCCCTGGAAACGATTCGGTGGAGACAGGCGCATCCAACCGGATCCGAGGAGGTCGAGCAGCTTGCGCCGACTGGTCCTGGGCCGTTCGAGCGTTCCTAGGCCAGTTATCAGCATTTCCGGTCGACGTTCTCATTTCACGTGGCACCAAACGAAATCTTCGGCCTTCTCGGGCCCACCGGCGCAGGTGAGACTACGAGCGTTGAATGCGTCGGGACCGGGGAGCGTCACAGGAGAAGGCGCGTTCGGTCATCTGCGGCAGTACGATATTCGTCAGCTGATGCATGGCCGTCCCCCCGGTTACCATGGCCGCTCGGGAGGACCGCTACCGATGTTTTCGAACCTTTTTCATCCCGAGCGATATCACGGGCACCGCCGCCGACCGCCGTTTTTCGAAGGGTGGTATTTCAAGCTCGTCGACGGCACCGAAACGCACCGGTATGCGGTCATTCCCGGCATCTTCTTGAGTGACGACCCGGACCGCCATCACGCCTTTGTGCAGATCCTCGATGGGTCTACCGGCGAGGCAACCTATCACCGTTTTCCGGCCGACCAATTCTGGGCGGCGACGGACGAGTTCGAGGTTCGGATCGGGCCGAATTGGTTTTCAAGCGATCGGGTAGTGCTTGATATCGACGACGACCGTCGCACCATCAAAGGCGAACTTGCACTTGGAGCTCCTCAACCGTGGCCGGTGACGCTGACCCGGCTCGGCATCATGGGTCCGTACGGCTGGGCGCCGCGCATGGAATGCAACCATGGTCTCGTGAGTTTCGATCACTCGCTGTCGGGCACGCTCGAAGTTGACGGTCGGGCCATCGACTTCAAGGACGGTCGCGGTTACGGAGAAAAGGACTGGGGCAAGGCGTTCCCGGCCGGGTACGCCTGGATGCAGTCGAACCATTTCGATATGCCGGGGACGAGCTTTGTCGGTTCCATAGCCATCATCCCCTGGCTGTTCTCGGCGTTTCCCGGCTTCATCATCGGGTTGCACCACGACGGCGTACTCCATCAGTTCGCCACCTACACGGGCGCCAAAACGACCGATTTGGCCTTCACCGATGCCGCCATCGACTGGACCGTGACCGACCGCAAGAAACGTCTCCAGATTCACGCCGACCGGGCGACCGGCGGCCTGCTGTACGGTCCGACTCGAACCGATATGAGCGATCGGGTCGGAGAAACCATGTTGGCCAAGGTCACGGTCATCCTGACCGACCGGGACGGTGGCGTCATCTTTACCGGCGAGGGCCGTAACGCCGGACTCGAGGTGCACGGCGACTTGGAACGCCTTCTGGCTCTGCAAACTAGGGAGCAGGTAGGCGATAAAAGCTGATGAGTTGAAGATATAGGTTTGAGTAGGTTCCCCGCGAGGAGGCCGTGAATGTCCGATCCGATACGTTTGATTGCTCTGGCCACCGAGTTGGAGAAAGAAGGCCAGTACAACGCGGCAAAGTTGCTGCGGGCGGCGGCTGGTTCCCTGATCAATCGCGGGTCAACAGAAGTCGCCGTCAGTTCAGATGCCGCCATCCAGGCCGCAGAACTTGAGACGATCTCGGCGAGCCTCGAATCTTCGCCTGCCGCGGCCCTCTCGGAACCGATTCGAGCGGCCGCTCGATCGCTGCGGTCTGGAACCGTCCCGCTCTACCGCGACGCCGCCGACCCGTTCGTCTGCCGAATCTGCGGCGAGGTTCGATTGGCACCGTTCGACGGGCGGTGCTCTCACTGCGGGCGTTGGCCCGACGCGGCAGAGCGTTTCCGTCCGATCTATTGGGCCCGTGCGTCGACACCCCCCGAAGCCCTGGCGCTTCTAGCGGCCACGCCCGTCGTCGTTGGCCGGATTCTCGAGGCAGGTCCAACTGACGTACCAGGTCCCGACGGGGGATGGTCGGCGCACCAAACGCTCGAACATTTGCACAATGCTCAATCGGTATTTCGGGGGCGAATCGACCAGCTCATCGGCGGGGGAGAGCCTGAGCTTGCTTCGGTGATGGTCTGGAAGATGGACGGTGCCTCGGCGTCGACCGGCGGATTGTTCGAACAGTACGTGGCCTTGCGAGAGGAAATCATCGGGCTTCTTGCCTCGGTGCCGCCAGAAGCGTGGTGGCATACTGGCCGACATGAGGAGTTCGGGGTGGTGACGCTCGCCGAACAAGCGAGCTATTTCGCCAACCATGAACCCACCCATCTCGCCCAGCTGGCCGACGCGGCAGGTTGGGTTTAAGTGCCCGACGACTAGCCACAGCCGCCCCTAGAACAGGTTGGGGCATTACGAGTGAGGCCTTCTGGGATCCCAGTCGCGATGTCAACACGGGGCAGATGTGTCACCAAGAACGTCTTATCTTCGGACTCGACCAGACCCAACTCACGGGGACGGCAAATGAGGTCACGGTTCACACCGAACCTCGACCGACAATGGCAGTTCGACGTCGGTATCCGGAGATGTCGAAGAACCGCTAACCGTGTACGAGACCGGGGCGGTCATGCTGTGGATCTCGTAGTCGGGCTGTGGGTCGAAGGCCGTGTAGTAGAGGAACCCGGCTTCGTCGTACCCCTCCGCATAGGCTTGCGGGGGGTCGGCGAACTCGTTGACACTGGCGCTCATGGAGGGATCGGCGGCGACGAAAACGAGGTTACGACCTTGCACGATGCATTCGCCAGGCACGTCTGACACAAATCCGTCGAGATTCACTGTTGCTACACCTGCGCTTTGCACTTCTGGTGCCGATAGGACCCGCAGTTCTTCGATCTGCTCGTCGGTCCACCGGTCGATGTCGATCGACACACTGGCGCCGCTGTCACTTTCAGAGGTTCGTACCCGTACCCGGCCGACGCCGTCGCGTATGAACGCGGCGAAGTTGTCTTCGTTGCTCAGCAGTTCGTATCCGGCCGCAGTGAGTTCTTCGACAATCGACGAATGGACCATGTCGGGTGTTTCGGAGGTGCGGCCCGTGATGCTGGCTTGCTGATCGTTGCTGAACACCTGGCGCAGGGTCCAGTCTTCACTGAAAGCAAAGTCAGCAAAGAAGCCCGGCAGGTCGTCGTCGGTTGTTTCGTCGGTCGGAACTTCGACAACGTCGACCGAGCCGTCCCGGTCGGCTGAGCCACCGCCGCACGCGGCCAGAACCATGATCGTAATGATTAGCAGTATTGACGCTCGCATGGTTGTCCCCCTTGGATCTTCGGAGTCCCTGCGACTAACCGTACCAACCACGAGTCGTGGCGTACAGGGCTCATGCTCAGCGATTCAGTATCGATTAAGCGGCGGTTGGCAGAACGGCGCTGGATCCATCTCACCGGCCCCATGGCCCGAGCAACTAATTCTTGTCAGACGCCAACGTCACTTAGGCCATCGCCTGTTCCAGCGCCACTATCGCCGAACGCAGTCCGCCCCGAGCGCCCTGGCTGAGCGGGGTGCCTTCTTCGAGTTTCCGTTCGAGTTTGGCGAGAAGGATCATGAGGCGATCGGCGTCGCGATGGAGCGGGCCTATCTCCCGGCCGAGCGCCACGAGGCTGCTGAGCGTGGCGTGATCGTCGACCGCCTGGTCGTCGTAGGCCAAACGGGGTCCGTCGGCGATGTTCGAGATGACTTCGGTCAGGTGGTCTGACAGGGCAACCATCTTCGGATAGTCGAGTTTTTCGAACGTGTCGCGCGGGGTGTGATAGTGGCGGTCCCGACCCACGTTGTAGAAGAGGAAGGGAATGCCGACGCGCCCGAAGGCGTAATGATCGGACATCGGTGGGATGACGTCGGCGTCGAGACGACGGGTGGTCATTCCTTCCTGGCCGAGGCCGTCGATGAGTGGTCCGAGTCCGGAACGTTCAGCACCCATCACGAACACGCTGTGACGGATGTCGTCGGAAAGGGTGGCGGGGCCGAGGCTGTGCCCGACCACGTCGACGCAAACCATCGCTTCGAGTTTGGCAAGGTCGATGGTGGGACGGTCGACCCAGTGGAGCGAACCCATCGTCTCTGTGTAGAAATGGGGCGGTTCTTCTGCGTCGAACGAGCAAATGAGCACGGTGCGGTCCAGGTTGTCGCGTTCGGTCAGTTGGCGGGCCACGTCGAGAAGCACGGCAACCCCTGATGCGTTGTCGTCGGCGCCCGGATGGACCTCGCCGAAGTATTCGCCCAGGTGGTCGTAGTGGGCGCCGATCATGACGTACCGGTCGGCGTTCGGGCCGTGGCCGGGAATGGTCCCGAGCAGGTTGGCACCGCCGATCGCCTCGATGGCGTGGGCATACGTGCCGTCATCACCTGCCGGCTCCAACGCCAGCCCGGCAAACGCTTCGGTCACGTACTGGCGAGCCAGCAAACCACCTTCGGTTCCTGGCGCCCGGCCTTTGAGTTCGGGCGACGCCAGATATTCGACTCGCCGGGACATCACCCCGGCCCGTTCATCACCATCCATGAGTCACTCCTTTGCTCAATCTCACCCTACGTGACGGTTGTGACAAAATTGTGAGGTTTCACGTGTGCCAGGAACGGCCAGGTCAACCCTGGGTTGGGGTTTCGGCAGGGAGCCAGAGCTAGTTAGTCCGGGTCAGATCGCTTCTGTTGAGCCCGTTGAGGCGACCATTACAGGTGGCTGGCGTGACCACGTTGTCGGCACCGACAGAGCGGACCGCTCGAGACCATCCGATCCGAATTGCCAACCAAAGCTTGGTCAGGTTGTACCTCTCCGCCACGATCGCGCCATCCCGGTCGGTTTGGCTTTAGATTCTGGTGTATGAAGACGTGCGTTATTGGGGCTGGAGCGAGCGGAATTGCGGCTGCGAAGGTGTTCGCTGAGCGGGGAATCGAATTCGACTGGTTCGAGATGGGTTCTGATATCGGAGGCAACTGGCAGTACGGCAACGACAACGGACGATCAGCGGCCTACGACTCGTTGCACATCGATACGTCGAAGGAACGGATGGCGTATTCGGATTTTCCGATGCCTTCCGGCTATCCGGCCTACCCGCATCACACCCAGGTGTTCGAGTACTTCAACGCCTATGTCGACCATTTCAACCTGCGAGATCGGGTGACGTTCAACACCGAAGTCGTCTCGGTCGAACCGGTAGCGGACGGTCGATGGAACGTGCGGGTTCGTCGCCACGGTACTGAATCATCTGCCGAATACGGGGCGGTGATCGTGGCGAACGGGCACCACTGGAATCCTCGGGTGCCCGAGTTCCCCGGCATGTTTGCCGGCGAGTCGATGCATTCGCGCGGGTATCGCTCTC
>JAHEDI010000047.1 GCA_024641305.1 bacterium
CCTGAGGTCGAGTCGTAGGTTATGCCGCCCCCAACCCCATATTCGGCAGCGCCGGTGGCAGTGTCGACCAGCACGGTACGGATCGGGACGTTGAACTGGGCCCGCGGCGCGTAGGAGTCGGGCGGCGCCAATACGCCGATCGCTCCACAGTAGATGTCGCGGGGCGTGCCCTCCAGTGCGGCGATGATGCCCATCGTGGCTGTCTTAGGAGCGCCCGTCACCGATCCGGATGGGAACAGTGCGGCGAAAACATCGAACAAGTCCACATCAGGGCGAGCTTGCGCCTCGATCTCCGAGGTCATTTGCCAGACCGTGTTGTATTGCTCGACTGCGAATAGCTCCGACACGCTGACTGAACCAAACTGCGCGACGCGGCCGAGATCGTTGCGGATGAGGTCGACGATCATGACGTTCTCGGCGCGTTCCTTCTCGGATGACACGAGTTCGTCGACCAGTGCGCGATCTTCGGCAGTGAACCTTCCCCGTCGGGTGGTCCCTTTCATGGGTCGGGTGACGAGTTTGCCGCATCGATCCCAGCGGAAGAACAGCTCCGGACTCGCCGAGACCAGTTGCCAACCGTCGATCTCGAGGAAGGCGCCAAATCCTCCCGATTGGGCGATGATCAGGTCCCGATAGAGGGCTTGTGCGGAACCTTCCAGCTGTCCTCGCATTCGCAACGTGTAGTTGACCTGATAGGTCTCCCCTTGCCTGATCAGCTCCCTGATCTGATCGATATGCGAAACGTAGGTGGCTTCGTCGACGCTCGGGGACCATCGGGCCACGGTGCCAGAGCCGCTTTCATGGGCAGGGTCGTTGATGACGGAGTCATAGACATTGAAAGCGACCAACGGAAAGTTCCCGGGAGGCACTGTCGACAAGGCAGGGTCGAAAGCGGGAGCGGCTTCGTAGGAGATCATCCCGGCCAGCCAATGACCCGCCGCAGCGAGTCGATCTGCTTCTTGAATGGTCGTCGGCACGTCGGCGAGTGTTTCGGCCACCAATCGACCGATCGGCTCGCCGAACCCGAACGAACGTTTTCGGCCTGGCCGAAGATCGTCGAAGCGGGCAGTCAGCATGGTTCGAGGAGCCTAACGGTTCGGCCCATCTCGATGCCTGCCGATCCATGCCGATAGCATGGCGGGATGGACACGGACCCCTCACGACGGATCTACGCGAATCGCACGCTTAACCTCAGATCGATCAAGGCGATCGGCTATGACCTTGATTACACGTTGGTGCATTACAACCCGGTCGAGTGGGAGCGGCGCGCCTATGAACACACCCGGGACCGGCTCCTTGAGCGGGGGTGGCCGGTCGGGGAGCTCGAGTTCGACCCCGATCAGGTGATTCAGGGCCTGACGATCGACCTGGAACTGGGCAACCTTTTGAAGGTCACCCGGTTCGGGTACGTCATCCGGGCCGTGCACGGAACCAAGCGATACCAGTTTTCCCAGCTCCGCCGAACCTATGCCGGCACCGTGGTCGACCTCGCCGAAGATCGATGGGTCTTCCTGAACACCATGTTTTCGATGTCAGAGGCCGCGTTGTTCGCTCAGATCGTCGACCTGGCAGATCAAGGGTTGATCCCCGAAGTAATGGGATACGAGGACTTGTACCGAACGGTGCGAGATTCGCTCGACGACGCCCATATGGAAGGGACTCTCAAGGCTGAGATTCTGGCTGACCCCGAGCGCTTCGTGGAACCCGACCCGCAGGTTCCCCGGACGTTGCTTGACCAGAAAGCCGCCGGCAAACGACTTATGCTCATCACCAATTCTGACTGGGATTATGCCCGCCGCATCATGGAATACGCCTTCGATCCCTATTTGGGTGACGGAATGTCATGGCGAGATCTATTCGACACGGTGATCGTGAGCGCTCGAAAACCCGGATTCTTCTTCGATGACCACACGCTCTATCACGTGGTGGATGAGGACCTCTCTCTGCTCACCCCTCATGCCGGCGTTGCCGAATCCGGTGCGGTCTATTTTGGTGGCTGCGCTCGCCGGGTTGAGGAGAGTCTCGGAATCTCCGGTGACGAGATCCTCTATTTCGGCGACCATTTGTTCGGTGATGTGCACGCCTCGAAAGCCCAGTTGCGGTGGCGAACCGCGCTGATCTTGCGAGAACTGGAGTCGGAGGTGGACGCCCTCGACGCGTTTGCAAGCAAAGAAACCCGCCTTACCGAACTTATGGCCGACAAGGAGACCCTGGAGGTCGAACTGGCCGGGTTGCACCTCGAACAACTCCGGCGGGTCGAGTCAGGAGATCGGCCTTCCAAACAATCAAACAAAGCCATCGAGACGGTCCACGCGCGCCTCGCCAAACTCGACGATGAAATCGCCCCGCTGGCGATCGAAGCCGGAGTGCTGAACAACGCCCATTGGGGTTTGCTCATGCGGTCCGGCCTCGACAAGAGCCTTTTCGCCCGGCAGGTCGAGCGGTACGCTGACGTGTACACGTCGCGGGTGTCCAACTTTCTTGAGGCTACGCCGTTCGCGTATCTGCGAGCTGCCCGGGCGTCGCTGCCCCATGAACCGGTTTAGACCCGATCGGTCAGGCCAGGTCGGCGAGGTATTCCTGGCGCCACCGTTCGGTGGTGTCACACTGGTTGAATGTGTATATGTGAAGCCCGGCCACGTTGGCGGTTTCCGACACGAACAGGTCGGCCATCGGCTCAAGTAGTTCGGCCGGGGAGTAGCCGCCCGGCTTGATGAACTTGGTAATGAGGCTGGAGTTCTTCGACAGGAACCGGGCCGATTGGCCGACCCCGATTCGAGCCGAGATCGCCATGAGTTTCAGGCGGTCGGCGACGCCAGGAATGCCGAACACGACCGGCATGGTGATGCCATCGCGGCGGGTCTCTGTGAGCCATGAACCGATCTTTTCATGATCGAAACACATCTGGGTTGTCATGGACGAGGCGTACGGTTGTTTGTCGTGCATCGCCTGACGCAGGCTCCCGTCGGGGATCGCCGTATGGCCATCCGGATACGCCGTAACTCCGATATTTGTCACGCTGTGACCGATGTCATCCATGGCGCGCAAAATGGAAATCGCATCGACGAACTCGCCCGGTTCCTGGGCGTCGCCGCCCACCAGAAACATCGAATGAATGTCGAGTTCGTCAAGACGCTTCAGGAGGCGCTCAAGGTGGCCCTTGTCCTTCGTCATCCTGGCCGACAGGTGGGGCACGACGGCGAAACCCATCTGTTGGAGGTTGGCGGCTAGATCCCAGGTGTCCTCGAGCGTTTTGACAGGAGACGCTGTCACGGACACGGTGGCCCCCTGGGGAAGGTACCTGGCCTGATCCAGGACGTTCTTCAAGGGGATGAGCTCGAATTTGGCATGCTCAAGGACCCGGCGCAGTCCGGCGCGTTGTTCATCGTTCAGCTGGAACTCCATCAGACGTTCGAGTCCGGCGAGGCTGCTTTGCGCATGGCGATGAAGGCTTGCAGTTCTTCTTCGATGCTGTCATCGATCGCCGGCGGGACGTATTCGGCCAACATGGTCTGCCACCGAAGTGTGGCTCGATCTTCGGCCTCGACCGAGCCCTCCTCCAACCATTGTTCGAAGCTGTCGTTGTTGGCGGTCGTCGATCGGTAGAAGGCATCTTCGAAATTGGCGAGCGTGTGCTCGGAGCCCAGGAAGTGTTGGCCAGGAGGGTTGGCGAGCATGGCGTCGATGGCCTGGCCGTTTGGCGAGAGGTCGACGCCTTTTACGAACGTCGACATCATTCCGAGCTGGTCGGCGTCGAGGATGAACTTCTCGTAGCCGATCGCCAACCCGCCCTCGAGCCAGCCGGCGGCATGCAAAACGAAGTTGACTCCGCCCATGATGGTTGGCTGGAGCGTGTTGGCCGACTCGTAGGCCGCTTGTGCGTCGGCGGTCTTGGAAGCGGTGAGAGATCCGCCTGAGCGAAACGGCACTCCGAGGCGGCGGGCGAGTGCCCCAACGGTGTACAGGACCAAGGCGGGTTCGGGTGTCCCGAAGGTGGGTGCTCCGGTCTGCATCGACATGGACGAGGCGAATGAACCGAAGATGACCGGGGCGCCCGGTCGTACTAGTTGGCAGAACGCCATGCCGACTAGCGACTCGGCGAGCGTTTGAGTCGCCACGGCCGCCGGGGTGACAGGGGCCATCGCACCCGAGAGGATGAACGGGGTCATGATGCAAGCCTGATTATTTTCGGCATACACCCTGGCCGCTCCGAGCATGGTTGCGTCCCAGGACATCGGTGAATTGGCGTTGATGAGTGAGGTCATGACGGTCCGGTCGGCCAGGTCACCCCCGAACCCGATTCTGGCCAGGTCAACCGAATCCTGCGCTCGCTCCGAGGCGGTCACCGATCCCATGAACGGCTTGTCCGAATAGCGAAGATGGGCGTAGACCATGTCGAGGTGTCGCTTGTTTACCGGAAGGTCCACCGGCTCGCATATCGTGCCGCCGGAATGGTGCATGTAGGGCGTCATGTAGGCGAGCTTGACGAAGTTGTTGAAGTCCTTAATCGTGGCGTAGCGACGCCCGCCAACCTTGTCTCGTACGAAGGGTGACCCGTAGTTCGGAGCAAACACCGTGTGCATGCCGCCGATCTCGACGTTGTTTGCCGGATTGCGGGCGAACTGGGTGTACTGGGCCGGAGCGGTCGCCTGAACCAGTGACCGGCACATTCCGGGATCGAACCGGACCCGGGTTCCGTCAACGGTGGCTCCCGCCTCTTTGAACAACCCGATGGCGTACTCGTCGTGGATTTCCAGGCCGACTTCGGTCATGAGTCTTTCGGCGTTCGATTCGATGATTTCGAGGCCCTCATCGGTCAACACCTCGACCGGTTTCATCGAGCGGGTCAGGTAGGCCTGGCGTTCCAGGGTGTGGGCGGCGCGGGCGGCCTGACGCGCCGAACGACCTCCAGTTCGAGAGCGAGCGCGGTCGGTCATGTTGATTCCTCCTGGGATGGGCGGCGTCGGCGACGCCCCTGAGCGGCGGGCGCCGCCCTTTGTGGCAATTCGATCTTCTGTGACAGGTGGGGATAAGCGGCCGTTTTGTGCGGAAACGCCATGGCGTCCACAAAGTGAGCCTGAAAGGCAGGTTCGGTGGCCGTTTCGATCTTTTCGATGCGTCGCACCACGGTTTCGATCTCCCTCCGGGCGTCCCGATTGAGAAGGGCCATTACGGCTCCGGCTCCGGCGGCATTGCCCGCCGAGTTCACCTTGGTGAGATCACAGTCGGGGATCAGTCCGAGGATCATCGCATACATGACATTGATGTGAGAACCGAAGGCTCCGGCCAGACGAATCTCGTCGATGACGTCGATGTCGAGTTTGTCCATGAGCAGGCGGATTCCTGCATATAGGGCGGCCTTGGCCAACTGGATGGCTCGCACGTCGTTCTGGGTGATGGTGATGCCATCGGCCAGAACGTAGGAGAAGGTTCTTCCGTCGGGGACCACCCGATCGGACGGGCGATCCAAAACAACGCCGTCTTCACTAATGACACCTGCCAGAAAGAGTTCGGCGATCGCTTCGATGATTCCGGAACCACAAATACCGGTCGGGTCCAGATCCGGATTCTCGGTCGACCAGGCATCATTACCGATGACCTTGAAGCGAGGTTCGAGCGTCGCGCGGTCTATGCGTACCCGTTCGATGGCACCTGGGGCGGCTCGTTGGCCCGCCGAGATCTGGGCGCCTTCAAAGGCCGGGCCAGTCGGGCTGGAAGCGGCCAACAGTCGGTCCTGGTTGCCGAGCACGATCTCGGCGTTGGTGCCGACATCGACCAATAGGGCGATCGGTGAGCGGGTGTGCGGCTGGTCGGACAAGATGACCCCGGCCGTGTCGGCCCCGACATGCCCGGCAATGCAGGGGAGTACATAGGCGGCCGCATTGGGGTGAGCCTTGATACCGACTGAACTGGCGGGGACGGTGATCGATTCGTCAGTCGTGAGCTTGAACGGGGCTTCCCCGAGCGGGCGCGGGTCGAGGCCAAGGAATAAGTGATGCATGATCGGATTACCGACCAGCGTGATCTCTAGGATCTCGGTCCGTTCGATGCCGGCTTGCTTGGCCAGGTCTCCGACGAGATCGTTGAGGGCTCCTTGAACCAAGTCGGTGAGCAGTCGGTCGCCACCTTCATTCATCATCACGTAGGAAACTCGTGACATGAGGTCTTCGCCGAATCGAATCTGCGGGTTCATGAGCCCCCCCGACGACAGCTGCTCGCCGGTCGTCAGGTCGAGTAAATATCCGGCGATGGTCGTCGAACCAACGTCGATGGCTACCCCGTAGGTCGTTTCGTGGAAGCCTGGCCAGACCGCCGCGACGACCCCGTCGCGTATCACGACGGTGCAGGTATCGCCGGCCGCCTGGAGGTCGCGCAGGGCGCGGGGATCAACCGTGATGTGCTCCATTGCCCACTGATCTCGCAGCGCTTGGGCCAGACGACGGGTGGTCCCGATGGTCGTCTCGAGGGTGGCCGCTTCCATCTGGACATAGTGCAAGGTGCTGACCGGGTCGACCACTAGATCAACGAGTTCGAGTTCCTTGCGGATTACCTGACGATGGACCTGCGAGGTTGCTGGAACATCGACGACGACGTCTCCACAGATGTCCGCCATACACCCGAGCCGACGGCCGATAGTGAGGCCTTTGCGCGCTTCGTATTCGCCCTCCGTAGCCGTGGCTTTGGTGAGTGCAGCTTCGGATGAGCTGATCTGATGTTTCGGGAAATCGCCGAAGACCGGCGTGATCTGGCACCGGCCGCACAACCCGACCCCTCCGCAGACCGATCCGAGGTCCACCCCGAGCTGACGCGCCGCATTGAGCACGGATGTGCCGATCGGGACATCTCCCCGCCGTCCTGAGGGAGTGAAAACGACGCGGGCGGTTTCAGCCAGATTGCACCTCGCGACCTCGACGCCGGCCTTCGGTTCGACGCCGGAGGGCGTCTTCGGGATTTCGATGGGCCATGATCCACCTGGCGGCGTTCTCATCCTTGCCGAGCAGGACATCGGAAGCCATGATCGCTTTTCTCACTTCGGCGTGGAGCGGGTTACTGATGGCCGAGGTCATGCCTGCGGCAGCCGCCATTGCCAGGAACGCGGCGTTCACACCTTCTCGTTCGGGCAGTCCGAAGCTGATATTTGAAGCTCCGCACGTGGTGTTGACTCCCAGTTCGTTTCGGAGCCGGCCGAGCAGGGCGAATACCTGTTTTCCGGCGGTTCGCATTGCTCCGATTGGCATGACGAGTGGGTCAACCACGACGTCTTCTTTCGGGATGCCGTAATCGGCCGCCCGGTTGACGATCTTCCTGGCCACCTCAAAGCGGACGTCAGGATCCTCCGAGATCCCAGTCTCATCGTTGGAGATCGCTACGACTGCTGCTCCGTATTTGGCTACGAGCGGAAGGACTCGTTCCATTTGCTCGTCTTCGCCGGTCACCGAGTTCACAAGCGCTTTGCCCTGATACACCGCCAGGCCGGCTTCGAGCGCTTCGACGATTGACGAGTCGATGGACAGGGGAAGGTCGGTGAGGGACTGTACAAGTTGGATGGTGGCGGCCAGGATGGCTGGCTCGTCTGCGAGCGGAATCCCGGCGTTGACGTCCAGCATGTGCGCCCCGGCTTCCACCTGGGCGAGCGTGTCTGATTCAACCCGGGAGAAGTCGCCGGCCTTCATTTCGGTGGCGAGGAGCTTGCGACCGGTTGGATTGATCCGTTCGCCGATGATGACGAATGGTCGCTCGAATCCGATGACAACTTCCCTGGTGGCACTGGCAAGAACGGTGTCGGTCATGAGGATTCCTTCGCTGGGTTGATCCCGCCGTTGTCGACCAGTTCGACTAACTGGTCTCTGGGAAAGAGGTCGCTCAGGCGAGCGGCTTCAGCATTGACGGATGCCTGGAGGTCCTCGGTGCAGGCGGTCGTTTCCCGGCGCCATTCACCGATGTAGTCGTCGTACTTCTCTTTGCCGGCCACCTTGGCTGCCCGATCGATGGCCGCCTGAAAGCGACGGGGAAGCTCGATCGTGGCTTTCTCTCGTCCGGATCGGGCGGTGACCTGGGCAGGGATGTCCCGCCAGTAGATGACCGTGAGTTCGTTGGTGACGGTGCGTCTGTTCATCGGGAGACACGTGTTTCCATGAAACCAACCGTGGCGTCAGCCATGTCGCCATAGCCCGTTGGCAGGTGGGCGAAATCCAAACCGAGGCGAACGGATGCTTGTTGAGCGGCGGCGTAGGCGGCGGGGTCGTCAGTCTGACTGAGGTACATGAGTCGGGTGTAGTTACCGAAATACTGGTCGCGTAATTCAGGCCATCTATCGAGTCCGAGGGCCTCCCAGATGAGCCGATCGAAATGCTTGGCGAGATAGTCGGTGAGGTAGAGGGTGCCTGGTTCGGCGTCGTGCAGGTCTGCGAAGACGGCC
Organism: bacterium; assembly: GCA_024641305.1. Classification (GTDB taxonomy): domain Bacteria; phylum Actinomycetota; class Acidimicrobiia; order Spongiisociales; family JAENVV01; genus JAENVV01. The sequence continues at coordinate 8,420 of JAHEDI010000047.1, forward strand.
GATGTTGCGAAGAACTCGTAGCAGTGTGCCCCGGGAAGCCGCTTCAGCCCGCGTTCGTCGACAAGTGCGTCGAGGTGCCCTCCGGTCCCGCAGTCGGCGTATCCGATGAGAATGCTGTCGAAGGACTCGCCGGCTCGATCAAGCCGTTCTCGGACGGCATCGGTGATGAGTTTGGGGGTGTTGTGGAGTTTGGCCGGAAGGCACTCGAGGGTGACGTTGTTCCATCCGTTGCGTTCGATCAGATCGAGGTATTCCCGAGCGAGGGCTCCACAAGCCAGGATGAGAACCTGGGGGAGATCAGGCATCCTCGCTCGCAAGGAGTCGTTTCTTGGCCATGAGCGCCTGGGCAGTCTCGGCGGCCACGGCTGCATCGCGACAGTAGGCATCGGCTCCGACGGCAGCCCCGAACTCCTCGTTGAGCGGGGCACCGCCGACGAGCACGATGTAATCGTCCCGGATGCCCTTTTCTTTGAGAGTGTCGATGACGACCTTCATGTACGGCATCGTGGTCGTCAGGAGCGCAGACATGCCGAGGAGATCGGGTTTGTGTTCCTCGATGGCGGCCAGGTAGCTCTCAACCGGGTTGTTGATGCCGAGGTCGATGACTTCGAAGCCTGCCCCCTCGAGCATCATGCCGACCAGGTTTTTCCCGATGTCGTGGATGTCACCCTTGACCGTGCCAATGACGATTTTGCCGATCGATTCGGCGCCGGTCTCTACGAGTAGCGGTCGGAGAATCGCCATGCCTGCCTTCATGGCGTTGGCGGCGAGCAACACCTCGGGGACGAACAAGATGCCGTCACGGAAGTCGATCCCGACGATTCGCATACCTTCAACTAGCGCGAGATCGAGCACCTTGGCGGGTCCCCAACCTCGTCCGAGGAGGATGTTGGTTCCTTCGACGATTTCTTCGGCGAGACCGTCATAGAGGTCGTCGTGCATCTGGGCGGTCAGGTCGTCGTCGCTCAGGTCGGCGAGGATGATTTCGTCTTCATCGGACATGTGGCCGCCAATGGTGTGCAGCATCGCGAGTGGACCACGATGTGGGACAGTTCTATATGGTGGGACTCTAATGGCTCGGTCCGTACCCTGTCCACTATTTTGGCTTCAACCAAAAACGCCGATCGTCCTGACGGATCGGGTAGACACAGACAGGTAAAAACGGGTATTGTCGCGTTCCACGATGTAGTTGAGTACCGCATCGTGGGACGAGTCTCGAAACCTCTAAGGAGCTGTCGTGTCCGATCTTCCGTCAAACGCCAAAGTTGTTGTTATTGGGGCCGGCATCGTCGGCAACTTTCTGGTCGGCCATCTCGCCGAGCTCGGATGGACGGATATCGTTCAGATCGACAAGGGCCCACTGCCAAATCCGGGCGGATCCACCGGTCACGCCTCCAACTTCCTCTTCCCGGTGGATCACTCGAAAGAGATGACATCACTGACGTTCGACTCCCAACGGCAATACGAGGCCATGGGGGTCAGCACAACCTGCGGCGGCATCGAGTTAGCCCGTACCGAAGCTCGCCTGGAAGAACTGCGGCGCCGGATGACATCGGCCAAAACCTGGGGCATTCCCGCCCGACTCTTGACGCCTGCCGAGGTCAAAGAGATGGTTCCGTTTGTAAACACGGATATTGTGCTCGGCGGCTGCTATTACCCGACGGTTTCGGTTGTGGACTCCCTGCGGGCGGGCACCATCATGCGCGAGAAAGCCCTCGCCCTCGATGCCATCTCGATTCATCCGAATACCGAAGTTCTCGACATTGAAACCGCCGATGGGGCCGTCAAGGCAGTTGTCACCAACAAGGGCCGGGTCGAAGCCGAATACGTCGTCATCGCTTGTGGAGTTTGGAGCCCCCGGATGGCCGAGATGGCCGGCGCCACCATCCCACTCACCCCGGCAGTACACCAGATGATTGACGTCGGTCCGATAGAAATTCTTGGTGCGACCGGCAATGAGATCGGCTACCCAATCATCCGTGACATGGACACATTCATGTATGAGCGCCAGACGGGTGGATCGATGGAGGTGGGTTCGTATGCCCACCGACCCATCTTCCACCACCCCAACGACATTCCTTCGATCGAAGAGTCCCGTCTGTCACCCACCGAACTCCCACTTACCGAAGAGGACTTTGATCCCCAGCTGGAAGACGCGCTGGAACTCATGGGCGACATCCTGGACGGGGCCGAGATCAAGTACGGCATCAACGGATTGTTATCGCTCACACCCGACGCCATGCCGCTCATCGGTGAGACGGTCGAGGTTCGCAACTTGTGGTCGGCAGCCGCCATCTGGATCAAGGAAGGCCCAGGTACCGCCCGGGTGGTTGCCGAATGGATGACCAACGGGTATCCAGAACTCGATCCTCACCATTCGGATATTGCACGCTTCTATTCGTTCGATCGGACCGAAGAGCACGTACTGGCGAGGGCTGCCGAACATTTCAACAAGACGTACGGCATTGTCCATCCCCGTGAACAGTGGGCGTCGGAGCGTAACCAGCGTGTGGCTTCGTTCCACGACCGGACCGAGGCGCTCGGGGCGGTGTATTTCCAGGCCGGCGGTTGGGAACGACCGCACTGGTACGAATCGAATGCTCCGTTGGTCGAGAAGTACGGTGTTCAGAATCGGGAACACGAGTGGGATGCCCGGTGGTGGTCGCCCATTCAGAATGCCGAACATCTGGCAATGCGCGAGAACGTTGGCATGGTCGACCTGACTGCTTTTGTGATTTTCGACTTCGAAGGCCCGGGTGTCGTCGACTACATGCAGATGATGACCGTCAATCAGATCGACAAGCCAGTTGGCTCGGCGATTTACACCCCGCTCCTCACCGAGAAGGGTGGCTTCAAGGCCGACCTCACGGTGCTGCGTCTGGGTGACAATTTTTTCCGGGTGGTTACCGGGGCGTTTGATGGTCCGCGCGACGAAGCCTGGTTCCGCAAACATCTCCCGACAGATGGATCGGTCACCTTCACAGACCGAACCGAGAGCATTTGCACGATCGGTGTCTGGGGGCCGCGGGCCCGCGACCTCGTCTCGGCGCTCACCAGCGATGACGTCTCCCATGAAGGATTCCCCTATGGGACGACCAGGGAAGCGACTATTGCCGGTCTGTCGGCCAGGATGTTCCGCATCTCGTATGTCGGCGACCTTGGCTGGGAGATCTACGTCGACATGGCCGATGGCCCGGCCCTCTGGGACGCGCTATACGAGGCCGGCCAGGCATTCGGCGTCGTGCCGGTGGGGGCCGGCGTCTACGGCACGACCGGTCGGGTTGAGAAGGGTTACCGTCTTATGGGGGCCGAACTCGAGTCGGACTTCACGCCGGTCGAAGCCGGACTCGCCCGGCCCAGGGTCAAGTCTGCCGACTTCATCGGCAAGGCGGGATACCTTGCCGCGCGGGAGGCACCGGTGGCAGCCACCTTGTGTACCTTGTCGGTGGATGATCACACCTCGGCGGCGGGCATCAAGCGGTACATGACAGGTTCTGAGCCGATTTTGACCGTCGATGGCGAGCGGATCGTGGATGCGCATGGCCGGGTGTCATATGTCACCACGGCCGGTGCCTCGCCGTCGCTCGGCAAGTTCTTGCTGATGTCGTATCTACCTCCCGAGCACGCCGTCGAAGGGACCAAGCTCAAGGTCATGTATATGAACGAGCTTTACCCGGTGACTGTCGAACGAGTCGGTTCCCAGCCGTTGTTCGACCCGGACGATGAGCGGATCAAGCAGTGAAAGTCCTGGTTCTGGTCAAACGAGTTCCTGCTCCAGGTGCCAAGATCAACATCACGGCCGACGAGCAAGCTGTCGACACGAAGAACCTTGGGTTCGCCATGAGCCCCCATGAGGAATGTGGCATCGAGTTGGCCGTCCAGTTGGTCGAAGCCCACGGTGGGACGTCGACGGTCATGACGCTGGGTGCTCAGGAATCCGAGGAACAACTTCGATACGCCGTTTCGTTGGGGGTTGATCACGCGATTCTCGTGCCGACGGATGTTGACGATTGGGACCCGATGGCGACGGCCTCGGCCCTGGCGTCGGCGATCGCCGAAGCAGAGGCGGGCGAACCGTTCGACCTCATCATCTTCGGTAATGAGTCGGCTGATTCGGGTGGCTACCAGGTCGGCATCCGAGCGGCCCACGCGCTCGACCGACCGATCGTGTCCGGGATCAAATCCATCGACATTGATGGGGAGACCGTGAAGGCTCGCCGCCAAACCGTCGCCGGGCTTGAGGAGTATCGCCTCACCATGCCGGCCATCGTGGCAGTCAAAGAAGGTATCACCTTGCCGCGCTATCCCACGATGAAAGGCCGACTGAACGCCCGTAAGGCTGAGGTGGTGGCTTCACCGCAACCCCATACGCCCGGCGGACAGAAGCGGGTCCGGTTGATTCCGGCTCCCGAGCAGGTATCGAATACCGTCGTGCTCGGTGAGGGTCCAGAAGCGGCCGGTAAGATCGTCGATCTACTCGTCGAACTGGGGGTGCTGTCGTGAAAGTCCTGGTCCTCGTAGATCACGATCGTGGCGTCCTCGACGAACTCACCTTCCAGGCCATGACCGCTGCCCGATCGCTTGGTTCGATTGATGCGGTCGTGATGGGTGACTATCCGGCGCTCGCCCCGGACCTTGCCCAATACGGGGCAGAAGCCGTTCATGTGGTGACCCATGACCTGCTCGCCGATTACGGTTCGGAAGCCTGGGCGGACGCTCTGGCTCAGGCGATGCTGGTGTCAGGAGCCAGGGCAGTGATCGCCCCTGGCACTGATCGGGGCAACGAAGTTCTGGCTCATGTCGGGGCTTTGTTGAACGCGCCGATGGTTGCCAACTGCAATGAAATCACGGCTGGTGATGGTGACTGGTCGATGATCCGCACCCGCTGGGGAGGCTCACTCCTGGAGGAGGCGACGCTCACCGCCGACTACAAGCTCGTAACGATCACACCGCATGCTTTGGTTGCCGAACCGTCTTCTGGGGCGGGAACGGTGCAGATGCTGGCGGTGGAGTTGGACGAGTCGGTCACTCGAACGATTGTGGCTGATCGAGTCAGGGCCGAAGGGGGCATCACGCTTCAGACCGCCCCGGTTGTGGTGGCCGGGGGCCGGGGTGTCGGCAACCCTGAGAACTTCGCTTCCCTTGATGAACTGGCTGAATTGGTCGGAGGGGCGGTGGGATGCAGTCGGGTCGTCACGAACAATGGCTGGCGTTCCCACGCCGAGCAGGTCGGCCAAACCGGCAACCGGGTAGCGCCTGACTTGTATATCGCTTGCGGGATCTCGGGCGCCATCCAGCATTGGGTTGGGATGATGGGATCCAAACGGGTTCTGGCTATCAACACCGATCGGGAAGCTCCGATGGTCACGAAGGCCGACTACGCCGTGATCGGTGATGTAAACGAAATCCTCCCGGCAGTGATTGCGGCCATCAAGGCCCGTTAGGCACCGTCTGCTCCCGGTCGAGTGTGCATCCAAGTTCGATAATGCAATTCGTATGCACACTCGTTTTGGCGCGCCCTGCCTTGTCCTCGTCGAGTGTGCATCAGGATGCGATATTCCAATTCGTATGCACATTCGACGATTGGGCGCGATAGCCGGATCGGCGCCCGAACTCCTCGATGGTTCGCACGCATCTGGCCGGATCGTTGGTAAGTGCTTCCCAGGTGAACCGAAGCACTGCAAAACCGGCCGCGACGGCGGCATTATCACGAGATCGGTCGCGTTCGAAGTCCTCGGTCTTTGTATGCCAGGTCCGGCCATCAAGCTCGACGATCAGCTTCCATGCCTCGACGAAGAGATCGACCCGACCGGCACCAGGTGCCCAGGGAAGCGGAGCCTGGCGCTGCATCTCGGGGATGGTTGCTTCACTGAACACCCTCCAGGCAAGCGCCTCTAGTTCGCTCTCGGGGGGAACATATCCTTGGCCGGATCTCTCCAGGATGATGGGCCTGAGGGTTGCCATGCCTCGCATTCGGTGACCTTGGTACCGCAGGTATATCTCCTGGATTTCGGCGAGCGCCGTCGGGTCACGCATTAGGAGGTCGTCGGTGATGCGATTGGTTCGTTGGGGGTCTACCCATTGGGCGACCACAAACAGGGTTTCAGCTGGCGCGGCAACCTCGAGGCCCCCGAGCGTAACTCGCCTCGTCGTTGGGAAGAACTGTGATCTGGTTACCCGCGCAACGCGGGAACGAGCATCGCCGGAGTACGGAATCGTGATCTCCGGAAGCCTTGGCTGGATGAACCCGCTGAACTGATGAATGGCCGCTGCGGATCGGCCGCTGATGAAACACTGATCCTTGCTTAGAAAGGCAGTCCACAGCTGCCGTTGCACAGTGTTCGGGCTGCCGGCAACGGTCCATACGGTCTTACACACCCGATGCCACTCGCCGTTGCGGCATTGCTTGTTGATGAAGTTTTGGTCAATCCCGAGCTCGGTGAGCTGTTGGTAGCTGAGGACTCCGTGCTGCTGGCTCGCCAGTCGGTTGGCTTCGGACGGATTTCGGTTCACCCGGTCAGGTTGAGGCATCCGCCGTTGGTTTGCAATAGGTCTGATCGAGTGTGCATCTGACTTGGACTATCGAGTGTGGATGCACACTCGACCCGGCCGGCCGGCCCTCTCCCAAACGAGTGTGCATCCGAGTTGGATAATGCAGTGTGGATGCACACTCGACCAAGCGAGCAGGAAAAAACGCGAAAACGGTCCTTGGTAATCGCAGTCCGGCTTTGTACTCCGACCCTACCAGTGGACTATCGTACAGTTGTCGCTTAAGAGCGACTTCCGGAACAATTCAGGAGGCAATATGAAATCCATGCGCTTGATCGCGCTACTCGGGGTCCTCGCGCTGGTTGCAGTCGCGTGTGGCGGCTCCGATACCACCACTACTACCGCTGCGGCGGTGGCTGAGACCACCACCACAACGGCTGCGCCCGTCGACACACCGACGACTACCGCAGGCACCACTGATACCACCGTGGCGATGGCGGACGCCATCAAGACCTGTCTGGTAACCGACCTGGCCGGCGTCGACGACCGTAGCTTCAACGCCAGCGCATGGCAGGGAGTCCAGGACGCCATGGCCGCCGGCTACGCCACCGAGGACTCGACGTTCCTTGAGTCGTCCGATGCCGCCGACTGGCAGCCAAACATTGATACGTTCATCTCGCAGGGTTGCCAGCACATCGTGACGGTTGGTTTCGCTCTTGGAGAGGTCACGGCTACCAACGCTCAGGCCCATCCGGAGATCACGTGGACGATGATCGACAACGTTCTCACCGATGCAAGCTTCGCTCCGTTGGCTCTGTCAAACGTGCGTGAACTTGTCTACCAGACCGACCAGGCTGCGTTCGCGGCCGGGTACCTGGCAGCCGGAGTCAGCAAGACCGGGGTTCTCTGCACGTACGGTGGTGGAAACTTCCCGACCGTGTCGATCTTCATGGACGGTTTCGCCCGTGGGGCCATGCACTACAACGATGTGAAGGGCACGGACGTGCAGGTTCTCGGTTGGGATCCTGAAGCCAAAGACGGTGTGTTCACCGGAAGCTTCACCGACATGGGTCTGGCTCGTAGCACCGCTGATAGCTTGTTCCAGGAGAATTGTGACGTGATCATCCCCGTTGGTGGCGCGATCAACCTGCCGGCCGGCGATGCCATCAACGATGGCGGACTTGATGCGGCGCTGATTGGTGTAGATGCCGATGCATACTTCGCCATGGATGCGAAGTATCAGTCTCTGTGGTTGACCACGGTTGAAAAGGCGATTGCTCCCTTTGTCACCCTCGCAGTTCAGGATCAGCAAGAAGGTACCTGGGCGGCTGGATCGTTCGTCGGCAACCTTGCCAACGATGGCGTCGGCTTGGCGCCCTATCACGACTGGGACTCAAGGGTCTCGGACGAGTTGAAGGCTGAAGTTGAGCAACTGCTCCAAGACATCAAAGACGGCAAGGTCAAAGCTGACTTCACACCAGTCGGCTACTAAACCTCAACGTCAAAAGGCATTAGAAAAAGTGAGAGTGGGGCCCTTAGACGGGCCCCACTCTTTTTTGCGTGATAGGTTCTGAGAGTCTGTTGACCGCTACGGGAGGATCTGTTGGAACTTGCTCTGGCTGGCGTCACAAAACAGTTTCCTGGTGTTCTCGCGAATGACGACGTCAATCTGACCGTCTCCGAAGGCGAGATCGTTGCCTTGCTCGGTGAAAACGGGGCGGGCAAAACGACGCTCATGAACATTCTGTACGGTCTGTACCGACCAACCTCGGGTACGGTGTCGATCGACGGGAAGCCGGTCGAGTTCCATTCGCCTGGCGATGCTATCAAGGCGGGGATCGGGATGGTGCATCAGCACTTCATGCTTGTGCCCGTGTTCACCGTCGCCGAAAACGTGATTCTCGGAGATGAACCAGCCAAACGATTTGGTGTCATTGATCGGGCTAGAGCTGCCAAAACCGTCACCGAAATATCTCGCCGTTACAACCTTGACGTCGATCCTGAAGCGATTATCGAAGATTTGCCGGTGGGCATTCAGCAGCGGGTCGAGATCATCAAGGTTCTTGAGCGGGAGGCCCGGTTTGTGGTCTTTGATGAGCCGACCTCAGTGCTCACCCCAACGGAAGTTGAAGGGTTTTTCGAGATCGTGAACAGTTTGAAGGCCGATGGCAAGGGTATCGTTTTCATTAGCCACAAACTCGGCGAGGCTCTTGAGATTGCCGATCGGATCGTGATCATGCGACGCGGTAAGACTGTCGCAGAGGTACTCCCCGGTGAAGTCGACGAAGCCGGCCTAGCCGAGCTCATGGTCGGCCGCCCGGTCGACCTGGTTGTCGACAAGGCCGAAGCCGACCCGAAAGATGTAGTACTTACGGTCGATCATCTCATGGTGCTCGACGACCGTAACCGGCAAGTGGTGAACGGGGTTTCGTTCGAGGTCCGCTCGGGTGAGATTGTTGGCATTGCGGGCGTCCAGGGCAACGGGCAGACTGAACTGGTCGAAGCGCTTACGGGCTTGCGGACTCCAATCGGCGGTACCGTGCTGCTGAACGGACAAGACATGACCATCGCGACTCCTCGTGCGATGCACAAAGCCAATGTGGCCCATGTGCCCGAGGATCGCCAGAAGAGTGGCTTGGTACTTCCCTTTACGGTCACCGAGAACATCGTGCTCAACTCGTATTACGAAAGACCGCTGTCGCGGGGAGTGCGAATGGATTGGGACGCCGCCCATGATCAGGCGGTTCGCCTCGTCGACGAGTACGACGTCCGTACCCCCGGCGTCGATGTGCTCGTGTCGAATCTTTCCGGTGGCAACCAGCAGAAAGTGATCGTCGCCAGAGAGTTTGATCGCGACGTGGCCCTGGTGATTGCCTCACAGCCCACGCGGGGGATCGACGTTGGCTCTATCGAATATATTCACTCGCGGATCGTTGAAGAGCGCGACCTCGGCGCTGCCGTGCTCATCGTGTCGTCCGAACTCGATGAGGTCATGGCGCTCTCCGACCGAATCCTGGTGATGTACGACGGCGAGATCGCCGGAGAATTTGATGGGTCGGCCACCGCTACCGAGATTGGCCTGGCGATGCTTGGCAGCGGAGACGAGGTGGAGGCGTCATGAACGACGACCAACCGCATCTTGAGGAGAACGGCCAGGTCGAACCACCACCGGCCGCAGGCCCACATTCGACGTTGAGTCGTATCGTCGGAATCGGTAGTTCATTGCGCCAGGCGCTCGTCGTGCCGGCACTGGCTGTGGTGACCGCCCTGCTTGTCGGTGCGGTGATCATCGCGTTGACGGATCTTGACACGCTCCCGTTGTGGGGTACGGATCCTGGTGAGGCCTTCCGGCTGACCATGAGTGGGACCGGCACAGCGTACAAAGCCCTGTTCGTCGGATCGGTTGGTTCTAGTCGGGCCATCAGTGAAACCCTTTTCGCTGCCACACCGTTGATCCTGGCGGGTCTGGCTGTCGCGGTAGGCTTCCAAGCAGGTCTCTTCAACATTGGTGTGAACGGCCAGATGCACATCGGTGGCATGGCGGCGCTCTGGGTGGGATTCAGCCTGACTCTGCCGGCGTTCATTCACATCCCGCTCGCCATTGCCGCCGCCATCATGGCGGGGGCCATTTGGGCGGGGATAGCGGGCATCTTGAAGGCCCGAACCGGCGCCCACGAAGTCATCACCACGATCATGTTGAATTTCGTAGCGTTGTTCCTCGTCGACTATCTGCTGAAGACCTCTGTCTTTCAGGCTGCCGGGCGGAACGATCCGATTTCGGAAAAGGTGAACGTCACCGCCCAGTTTCCGACCCTGGTGGGCGATTACCGCGTGAATATTGGGTTCTTCTTTTCGCTACTCGCTGTGGCCTTTGTGTGGTGGTTGATGTATCGCTCGACCATCGGTTTCGAGTTCCGGGCAGTCGGTTTCAATCCCAGCGGCGGCCGATACGCCGGCATGAACGTTGCGTGGGTGTATTTGGGGGTGATGGCTGTCTCAGGCGCCTTGGCCGGGATCGCCGGCACCAATCCGATTCTCGGGTTGGAGCCGTATCGAGGGACCTCGGGTTTTGCCGGTACGATCGGGTTCGATGCCATTGCCCTGGCGCTGCTTGGTAGATCACATCCGGTCGGCGTGTTGTTTGCCGGACTGTTGTTCGGCGCCTTGCGGGCAGGCGGTCGAGAAATGCAGGGCGTAGCCGGTGTGCCGATCGATCTGGTTCTGGTTCTTCAGGCCCTCATCATTGTCATGATCGCGGCTCCCCGGCTGGTGCGGGCCATCTACCGAATCAAGACCCCGGACCAAGATGCCAGCACGACGATTTCAACTGGATGGGGTGGCTGATGACCACATCGGATATAACCGAACCCATTGTGAAAGTTCGGACGACGCCAGACGAGCGCCGCGCCACCGTCATTGGCGGCGTTCTCATAGCGTTGGCCGCCTTTGTGTTGTGGGTCTTCGCGTTGGGGGTCGAGTCAGGCTTCGTATCGACCTTCAATCTCTCCCTGCCAGGCGACCCGGCGCTTAGCTGGGTAGTCGACTCGCGAATGCTTTCCTTCGTGGTGGCCGCGATCATCGCTTTCATCGGTGGCTGGGTTCTTCGGCGCACGCACCTCAAATGGACCAACGTCGGTCTGGCGATTGCGCTGGGACTATTTGCCTTGGCTTTCTTGACATGGGCGGCCGCCGACAAGTCGTTCAGCCTGGTTGGCATGTTGCGCTCGACGGTCATTTTGTCCGTCCCGGTAACGCTCGGGGCGATGTCGGGGCTGATGTGTGAGCGCGTGGCGGTCATCAATATTGCCATCGAAGGTCAGTTGCTGACCGCAGCGTTTGTTGGCACCGTGGCCGGATCTGCCTGGGGGATCTGGGCAGGACTGGTCGGAGCCATGCTCACCGGTGCCCTCCTTGGTGCGGTTCTGGCCGTACTGTCGATTCGCTACCGGATAGACCAGATCATCGCCGGCGTCGTGATCAACATTTTTGCGCTTGGCCTCACCTCGTTTCTGGCCAGGCGGGTGCTGTCGGTTGCCCAGGACTTGAATTCTCCCGGGCGATTCTCAACACACAAGATCCCCCTGCTTGGTGATATCCCGGTGCTGGGTTCAATGTTCTTCGACCACAACATGTTCGTGTATGCCACCTACATTCTGGTGGTAGTTCTCCACTTCGGGTTTTTCTATACCCGATGGGGCCTCCGCTCGCGAGCGGTCGGAGAGCATCCCAAGGCGGCCGACACGGTTGGGATCAACGTATTTCGGACTCGATACCGCAATGTGATCATGGGTGGGCTCATCGCCGGTTTCGGTGGAGCGTTCTTAACCCTGGCCCTGGTGTCGCGGTTCGAAGAGAATCTCACGGCCGGTGTCGGGTACATCGGCCTGGCAGCGATGATCTTCGGCCGGTGGATGCCATTCGGGGCTCTTGGTGCCGGACTGGTGTTCGGCTTCGCCCTGACTCTTCAGCAGAAGCTGGGCATCCTGGGGACTCCGATTCCCTCCGAGTTCCTTTCGATGACCCCGTATATCGTGACGATCATCGTCGTAGCCGGCGTGGTCGGCCGAAGTCGACCTCCCGCCGCCGACGGTCAGCCGTA
>JAHEDI010000048.1 GCA_024641305.1 bacterium
TAAGACCACGGGCCACCTCCTCCGGCCCTGATGCCGCCCAACGAATCTCTCCTCGTTGGGCGGTTGGTCGTTTCAGGCAGCTCCACGGATAAACGTTGGCCCGCTGGCTGTGGAGAGGTCAGGGCTGTACTCGTAGCCCATCCCGGTAAAGGACCGGAGACCCTTCACCGAAGTCACCTTGTTTCGGACTATCCAGGCGGCCATCTCGCCGCGAGCCCGCTTCGCAAAGAACGAAATGATTCGGTACTCACCCCGATTGAAGTCCCGGAATACCGGGCTAACCACTCTGGCGTCGAGTTCATCGGTCCGAACTGACATGAAGTACTCCTTGGAGGCCAGGTTGACGAGCACTTTGGTTCGGTACCTGGCGAGGTCTGCATTGAGGGAGTCGGTGATTCGGGTTCCCCAGTACTCATAGAGGTCTTTGCCACGTTCGGTCTCGAGTGCTGTGCCCATCTCCAACCGATACGGCTGCATGAGATCGAGCGGTCGGAGGACACCGTACAGGCCAGACAGGATGCGTAGATGCTTCTGGGCGTAGGTGAAGTCTCGTTCCCCGAACTCGTTGACATTCAAGCCCTGGTAAACGTCACCTTTGAAGGCGATGATGGCGGGACGACTGTTCGACCGGTTGAACTCCGGCTCGAAGAGTTGGAATCGCTCGTGGTTGAGCTGAGCCAGTTCGTCTGAAATATCCATGAGGGTCCGAAGGTCTGCCGGCGTCTTGGTTCCCATGACGTCGACCAGCTCACCAATTTCTTCTGTGAGACGTGGCAACGTGAACTTCCTCGTCGGAAGCCTGGATTCATAATCAAGGGTCTTGGCCGGCGAAAGAACGGTGAGCACGGTCACATCTCCTGAGGTACAACGTCGAACCGTGATTCTAGGTCAGTCAGCCGCCGCGCCGATCGGGTCAGAGCTGGCCCGCTCCCGCTTCGCCAACCAGCAGAACGGCAGAGCCAGCATCTGGACGCCGGTCGTGAAGATGTACGCCATTCCATAGCCGAACACGTCGGCGGATCGCCCGAGCAGCGGCTGAGTCACCGCTCCGCCGGCCGAGCCCATGAGCGCATCAAAAGATAGGACGGTGGCGCGTTGTTGCGATTGGATCAAACCGTTGACATAGGCCGATCGGACGGGGGTATGTACCGAGAAAACCAGACCCCAAATCGAGATCCCGACGAGAGCAATCCAGAAGGTGTGGGTGAGGCCAATCAGGGCGAGTCCGACCGTACTCAGCGCCAGCGCCACCATCATCATCGATGTTCGAGATCTAAACAATTTCCGGGCGTGCGGAACGAGAGTCCCGCCGAGAATTTGGGCAGCCGCCACAATGGCGGCCGCCAGTCCTGCCACTCCGAATGCATTCGGGTCGCCGTACAGCTCAAGCAGATAGGGCTGCAGTGCGTAGAACGCAAAGACTGAAGCGCCGAATGTGAACGGAGCCCCGAGCATCATCCAGCGGACGGGACGGTTCCGCCATCCGGCCTCGATCGAGGCGCCGAGGAGTTCCCGCACCTCGCGACGCACCGACTTTCCACGCTGCGGCGTGAAGCCGAGGTCGTGCATGGTCACGGCGGCGACAACTAACGTCACGCCGAGCAGGAAGGCTCGCAGGATGTACGGCGCTCCCAGGTTTGTCGCTTGGGCAAGGTACCCACCCGAGATCGACCCGATCAGCATGGCGGCGCCCGCGAAAACCTGACCGCGGGCGAATATGTCTTCCACCTGGCCGTCGAATCCTGTGGCGTCGAGGGCGTCAACCAACCAGGCTTCCACGGCTCCCGAGAAGAACGTGAAGCCGAGACCGATCGTGACAGAGGCCAGAGCCCATGCCCAAAGTGGAGCCTCGATCCGCCACATCAGCACGTACAACAGGGTCGATACCAGCAACGTCGATGCCCCATACAGGTATGAAGAACGTCGGCCGCGAGTATCTGCAACAACGCCGGTTGGTACCTCAAAGAGGACCTGGCCGACGGTGTAGAAGGCATTGGCCGTGAACGCTTGAGTATTGGAAAGACCGGCATCGAGCAGGAACAGCGTGTTGACGCCCCAGATCAGCGACGCGGACAGGGTCGCCAGAACGGTCAAAAGGAGATACACCCGCTGGACCTTCCTAGCGTCGGTTGTCATGATGTGAGCGATCCTGCCATATCTCAATCCTGTCGTTTTGCGCCAGGCGTCGGTGGTGGAACCTCTCGGACGCTGACTGCTTTCGTCGGGCGGCGTTCCTTCTTCCAACGCACGAGCAAGGTGGTCGCCAGCCCGAGGGCCAGTTCGTCGGCCAATGGGATGAAGTCAGGGATGAGCAAGTCGGAAACGAACAGGAAGCCAACTACTGCGGTTAGCCAGGGCAACCGTAGGCGAGATGCCCATCGGATGAAGAACTGCGGAAGCATTCCGGGAGGGTACTAGCCGGACGGGGCGGTTGCCCGGAACCGGCCGTCTTGGAATGACACATCCAAAGCCATTCCGAACGTCTCCGAAACGGCATCGGAAGTCAGGGTCTCTCGAATGGGACCCGAGGCAATCACTTCGCCACCGTTCAGCATGATGATGTGGGTGAATGAAGCCGGGATGTCGTCCACATGATGGGTGACGAGCACCATGGGGATGCCGGCATCACGACCAAGTTGGTCGAGCGACCGAACGAGGCGTTCCCGGGCGCCGAGGTCGAGCCCGGCGTTTGGCTCGTCGAGGAGAAGCAGTTCAGGCTCAGCCATGAGTGCCCTGGCAATCAGAATGCGCTTCTTTTCGCCTTCGGACATCGTGTCAAAGGTCCGATGAACGAACGATCCTGCGCCAAGGGACTCGATCAGCTGAACGGCCCGGTCAAAGTCTTCCTGTTCGTAGGTATGCCATCGTGTATCAACGAACGAGGCATGTTTACCGGTGACCACAATCTCGAGGCAGTCATACCCTTCGCGTACCAGATGGGCCGGTGTGGGACCGACGTATCCGATCCGTTTGCGAAGTTCCCGCACGTCGGACTCGCCGAGGGTGGTACCAAGCACCGTCACTCTGCCACGCGTTGGAAACAGATATGACGAGACCACCTGGAGGAGAGTTGTTTTGCCACAGCCGTTCGGGCCGAACAGGACCCACCGCTCGTGCGCTTGAATCGTCCACGAGATGTTGCTCAGCAGTTTGTTGCCCGAACGAACGACATCTACATCCGTCACTTCTACCGCGGGTTGCTCAGCCACCATGGCGGGCAACACTAGTGCTCCGACGAGGGGCGCATTGTCGCCCGGTCGCCCGACGCCCCCGTCACTGGTCCCTCGGGGAACTCATTCTTGTGTCTCGTCGGCTAACTTCAGGTTATGACCATCATCAGCAGACTCGCCGATTCCTGTCTCACGGTTGCCACCGAAGAGGGCACCACGCTCTTCGATCCGGGGTTCTTCACATTCGACACCGATTTCGTGGACCTCGATGACCTTGGAGAGGTTCAGCAGGTGCTCATCACTCACGAACATGCAGATCATGTGAAACCTGAGTTCGTGAGATGGCTCATTGATCGGGGCGACGACGTCGAGGTATTCGGTAACCAGGCTGTCGCCGATCTCCTTGCGCCCCACGACATCGAGGTTGCGATGAGGAACCCAAACGGCGTGACCTCCGAGGATGTGCTCCACGAAATGCTCCCGAACGGGGCTCGACCTCCGAACCGCAGTTGGACGATCGACGGTGTCCTCACTCATCCGGGAGACAGCCACGAGCCGAATGTCACGGCTCCGATTTTGGCGCTGCCCTGTCTTATGCCGTGGGGATCGATGACCGGGGCGGTGGCTTTCGCCAAGCGATTGGCGCCCATCCAGGTCATACCGATTCATGACTTCTACCTATCCGAATCGGGACGCCAGACTGCCCGCCATATGGCTTCTGGGGCTCTGAAGAGCGCCGGAATCGAACTTATCCCTCTCGATTGGAATGACTCGTACACCGTATAAGCCGGGTTAGCGGCGCAAAGCCGCCCGCTCCTTAGCCTTGGCTGCTTCGACCTCGCGATTGCGAGGAGCGGCCGTGGTGACCAATCGCCCGAGCATGCGCTCGGTGGCGGCAGCAACCTCTGCTATTGCCTGTTCGAACACGTCGGCGTTGGCCCGGGACGGGGAGCGCGAGCCGCTGAGTTTGCGAACATACTGTGTTGCGGCGGCTCGAACTTCTTCTGACGTGGCCGGTGGTTCGAAATTGTGGAGGGTTTGGATGCTTCTGCACATGCCCTCATCGTACCGTCGGCTAGCCGTGCAAGTCAGACCGGTCGGCCTCAGTATGAATGAGTCGCTCACCATGACGGTGGCGGGCGTCGGTTGGACGATGCGCTGGATCATCCACGAACACCTGGTCGCCTTCGATGTGGAGCGAACCGTAGGCGGCGCTGAGATGTTCTTGCGTCAGGACCTCGGAAGGCGGCCCGCAGGCAATCACCCGGCCAGAGAGAAGCACCACCCAATCGGAGGCTTGAGCTTCCGCGAGGTCGTGCGTCGTCATGATCACGGTGCACCCATGACTCTGTTCGTCATGGATTACCCGATCAATCGCCTGGGCAGAGGGTAGGTCGAGGCCGGTCAGCGGTTCGTCGAGGAGGAGCAGATCGTGCGGCTGGGCGAGGCCCTGAGCGACGAACACGCGCTGGCGTTGACCGCCTGACAGTTCGGCAAGGTGCCGTCCCGCCAGGCTGTTGATATCCATACGTTCCATGGCCTCCTGGATCGCCGCCCGGTCGGTCTCGTCGAAGCGACCCACGAGGCCAGCGTTGGAATACCGGCCCATGGCGACGATCTCGGCGACCGTGACTGGCAAGGCTTCATTGACCTTGGTGCTTTGTAGCACGTATGAAAGCTGCGGAGGTTCGTCCCCATGGAGCCGTATCGACCCGGAACTCGGTTCAACCAGGCCGGCTATCAGATTCAGCAGCGTCGATTTCCCCGAACCGTTCGGCCCGATCAACGTGGTGACCATCCCGGACGGAATCGAAAAGCTGGATGCTGCCAATGCGACGTTGGGACCGTAGCGAACACTTACGTCTTGACCGGATATTGCCGGGTTCATGCGCACTCCGAACAGATGCCCTCAATCTCAAGGGCGTGCCCCCTGGGGAAGAATCGCCCTGAGCTTGTCAGCGATTTGACCACGGACTCAAGGTCCGCTTCGAGATCGGGCGGGGGAGTTATGTCATCGACGGTCCCACACGAGATGCAGACAAGATGGTGATGATGGCCGGTCAACCACTCGGCCAACTCGTATCGAGTGACGCCTTTGACCCCATGATGGGGACTGAGTACTTCGGTCTTGTCGAGAATCGCCAGCGATCGGTACAACGAGGACAGGGGAATGGTTCGCCCGAGGTCCTCGTAAAGTTCGGCAGCCGATCGTGGGCCGTCGGCCTTGGATAAGGCCCGGATGAGGGCTTTACGACCCGCCGAGTAGCGAATTCCCGTCTCGCCAAGACGCTGCATGATGAGTTGTTCAGTGTTTGCCACGGGCCCGTCCTGTGGGTATCGTTCAGGCGAGAATAGGAATCATTATCATTTTCCACAAGTTTTTGAGAGCGTTCGTCCTGGTTGGCCTGCTCGTGGGGGCTTGCTCGACGAACCCGGCCGTTCCGGCCGGCCCAATAACCATTGTCGCCACCACTTCGGTAGTCGCTGACCTGGTCGAAAATGTGGTCGGTGACCGTGCTCAAGTAGAGCTTTTGATGCCCTTGGGAGCCGATCCACACGAGTTCCAGTTGACAGCCAAGCAGGGTGCCCAACTGAGGGAGGCCGATCTGGTGGTTGCGATCGGGCTCGGGCTTGAGGCCACAGTCATGGACACGCTCGACGCAGCCGCCGGTGATGGCGTGCCTGTCGTCCAACTGGGCCCGTTGTTGAATCCCCGTAATTTCCCCGATGGCCAACCTGATCCACACGTTTGGATGGACCCGCTCCGCATGGCCGACGCGGCGCTTCTGGTAGCCGATGCACTGGCTGCTCAAGACGGGACCGTCGATTGGAAGATGAGCGCTCAAAGCTATGCCGATCAGCTCATCGAGACAGACCGGACCATCACCTCGCTTATGGCTGGGCTGCGAACGGATCGACGAGTAATGGTCACCAATCACGACGCATTCGGGTATTTTGCCGATCGATACGGTTTGGAGATCGTTGGTGTGATCATCCCCGGCGGGTCCACGCTTGCCAACCCGTCGTCGGCCGAACTCGCCGACCTCGTCAAGTTGATCGACGAACTCGGCGTTCCGGCCCTGTTCGTGGAAACGACCGAGTCCGATAGATTGGCGATGGCGATCGCGTCCGAGACGAACTCGCCGATCTCGGTTGTCAATCTGCTCGGTGCTTCGCTGGCGCCCGCCGGCGAACCAGGTGACACGCTCATATCGCTCCTGCTCGTGGACGCCGAACGGATCGTGGCCGGCCTCGGTGATGGACAGGAGCAAACGCCATGATTGGCTGGTTCCTTGAACCGTTTGCACTGGGCTTTCAACAACGCGCCCTGATAGGCGGAGTTCTGGCGGCAGTTGCGATGGCCGTCGTCGGCACCTGGGTCGTTCTGCGAGGTATGTCGTTCCTAGGCGATGCGCTGGTGCATGGAGTGGTGCCCGGAATCGCTCTGGCCATTCTGTTCAACTTCAACGTGTTGATTGGCGCAGCCTTGGCCGCTCTGGTCATGATTGGTGGGATCAACCTCGTCCATCGGCAAACGACCTTCAACGAGGACACAGGGATCGGCCTCCTGTTCGTAGGCATGCTGGCGCTCGGGGTAATTCTCATATCTAAGACAGCCACCTATGCCACCCGCTTGACCACGGTGCTGTTTGGAGATGCGCTCGGAGTCACTCAGGGCGATCTCGTCGGCTTGGCCTTGTTGGCCGGGGTGGCCATCGTGGCTTCAGTCGTCCTGTACCGACCGTTTCTGGCTCTGGCGTTCAATGATCAGAAGGCGAAGCTTCTCAATATGCGTCCGGGTCTCGCCAACGCGGCACTGCTGGGCCTGATCACCTTCGCCATCGTCGGGTCTTTCCAAACGGTGGGCACGCTTCTCGTGTTTGGCCTACTCATCGGACCGCCGGCGACGGCGGCGTTGTTGGTCAGGCGGGTGCCCACGATGATGATGACCAGTGCGGCGATCGGCGGGTTAAGTGTGGTGGTCGGTTTGGTCGTCAGCTACCACGCCGAAACATCCGGCTCGGCCACGATGGCCATTGTGCCCGTGGTCCTCTTTTTCCTGGTCCTGGCGGTTCGCAGTATCGGACGGGCGCATCCCGCGTAGCGACCCAATCAAGGTATGCCCGGGACGAGTCGGACCGATTACAGTGCTGATCGTGACCCGTTTCCAAGGTGCGTCGTGAGAAGGCCCGTCAAGATTGCCAATGTTTCCGGGTTCTTTGGTGATCGACCGTCGGCGATGCGGGAACAGCTCACCGGTGGGCACGTTGATGTTCTGACCGGGGACTATCTGGCCGAGTTGACGATGCTGATTCTTGCCAAAACGAGGCAGCGCCGGCCAGACGGAGGATATGCCAGGAGCTTCGTTTCTGATCTCGCCGGAGTTCTCGACCTCGTCATGGCCAATGGAGTGAAGGTGGTCGTCAACGCCGGGGGCCTCGACCCCGTCGGATGTGCCGAAGCCGTACGCAGCGCGGCAAATCAACAAGGCTTAGACCCGGTTATCGCGGCCATAACCGGGGATAATCTGCTCGACCGATTCCAAGAACTCAGATCCGCCGGGGAGCCCTTCACGAACCTCCAGACCGGTCGGGAGCCCGATCTGCCCTTTGTCACGGCTAATGCCTACCTGGGCGGTTGGGGTATTACCGAAGCGCTCAGGGGCGGATCCGACATCGTTATTACCGGTCGAGTGACAGACGCGGCGCTGGTATCTGGCTCGGCCGCCTGGTGGCACGATTGGGATCGCTATGACTATGACCGATTGGCGGGATCGGTCGCGGCCGGTCACATCATCGAGTGTGGCCTCCAGGCGACTGGAGGCAATTACTCGTTTTTCACCGAGCTCGATGACCTCGAATACCCGGGCTTCCCTTGGGCCGAAATTTCCGACGACGGGAGCACCGTGATCGGGAAACATCCCGGGACGGGCGGAGCAGTGACCCGGGAGACGGTCGTCAGTCAACTCCTGTACGAAGTCGGTAGCCCCTCCTATCTTGGCCCCGACGTGACCGCTCGTTTTGACACCCTTGAGGTCGTGCAAATCGAACCCGACCGGGTCCAGGTTTCGGGCGCCCGGGGAGAAGCTCCGCCGGCGAGCCTCAAAGTGGCCGCCTCGGTTCCTGGCGGATACCGCAACGTAATAACGATTGGGATGACCGGCTTAAACCAGCCATCTAAGGCGTCGTTGCTTCATGATCAGATTTGGCACGCAATTCCCTTTGAACCATCCGATTTCGATGATGTGGATGAGTCGGTGATCGGTTCTGCCGTCGAGAATCCGGCGACCAATGCACAAGCGGTCAGCTTCTGGCAACTTTCCGTTGCATCCTCGGACGAGGAAAAGGTCGGTCGGGCGTTCTCGAATGCGGCCATTCAGACGGTACTGGGGAGCATTCCCGGCATGTTCGGACTCATGCCGCCAACCGGGGCGACGCCTTTCGGCCGGTATTGGCCCACATCCATCGACCGCAACCAGATTGTGCAAACGGTCGCCATCGGAAACCAAATCCTGGAGGTGAGGGAGACCAAGCCAGTCAAAGGGGAACCGATCGTCGTGCCCAGCCGACCGCGTGTCTGGCAGGGTGGCGGTGGCACGCAACGTCTCCCTCTCGGCACCGTGGTGGGAACCCGTTCCGGAGACAAAGGAGGATCCGCCAATCTCGGTGTATTCGCTCGTGACGCCGACGGGTTTGACTGGCTGGCTGGGTTTCTGAGCACCAATCAGCTCAGGGAGCTACTTCCGGAATTAGACCAACTTGAAGTCGATCGTTATGAACTGGCGAACCTGTGGGCGATCAATTTCGTGATCCACGGACTCATGGGCGACGGAGTGAGTTCCTCATTACGCCTTGACCCACAGGCCAAGGGGCTCGGCGAGTATGTGCGGGCGAAGCTCGTCGACATTCCGGTGTCATTGGTGGGCGGTTAACGCCGCCACCATCGTTTGGGCTGCTTCGGACGAAGCTCTGCTTCAAGCTTTCTCGCCGTTTCGTCGAGGGCGTCTGCTTCCATGCTGCGGGCTTCAATATCGAGCAAGAGCCGATCGCGGGTCTCCCGGCCCGCCTCGGAGAGGTATCGATCTTCGATGCTACCGATGAGCGACCGAGCGAGCGGAAGGTCAAACGCTTCGAGAGCATCTTCAGCTTCTTCGAGGCGGCGAACGTGAGCTTCGATCTTCCTGGAGCGCCAGGAGATGGCAGCTGAGAGTTGAATGTCGGCCGCCTCCTGGAGTTCGATCGGCAAGACGGATAGCAAAGGAGCGGTGAGCGGATCGTCGGCGATTTCGAGGAGCGTCTCAAACTTGTGATTACGAGCGGCGGCTTGGATGGCGTTACTTCGCCGGCGCGCCGCCGGTTCGCACGCCAGGCGGGCTAGTGATAGGCGTTTAGATGCGGATTCGCGATCGTCGCCCGGTAGCGTTTCGATGAGCATCTCGGCGTCGGCGAATCGGTACGCAGCCAATAATTCATCCATCTGGTCGGTCATGAAGCCCATAAACTACCCTTCACACGAAGCTATTCCTTTGGAGTAGGTCAAAACCCGATGACACAGCCCGACTATGTCGAAGAGAACCGAAGAACTTGGAATGAGGACGCCCCCAACTGGGTAGCTGCCGGTGAGGCCTCCTGGGCAAGTGAAGTCCCGACCTGGGGTCAATGGGGCATACCGGATAATAAGGTCGGACTCCTGCCAGCCGATTTGACCGGTTGACGGCCATCGAACTTGGATGCGGGACCGGCTACGTGTCACGATGGATGGAACGAAGAGGGGCCTCGGTGGTTGCCATTGATGTCTCCGAGGGTCAGCTGGCCACGGCGAGGCGGTTGGCAGATATTCATGGATCGCGCATCGAATGGCTGCATGGCAATGCCGAGACGGTTCCGTATCCGGACGGTTCTTTCGATGTCGCCGTCAGCGAATACGGTGCCGCCCTGTGGTGTGACCCGTACGCGTGGATCCCGGAAGCAGTTCGCTTGCTGAGACCAGGAGGTAGATTGTCATTTCTGACCAATTCCCCGATGCTGACGACGTGTTACCCGCTGGACGGATCCGAAGCAGGTTTCACGCTCGTGCGACCGTACTTTGGACAACACATGTTCGACTGGTCAGGCGTCGAGATAGATCCGGGCGGTGTCGAGTTCAATCTGGCGATATCTGATTGGTTCTCACTGTTTCATCAGCATGGCCTAGAAGTTGTTGATTTCCTTGAGCTGCAGGCTCCCGAGAGCGCCACGGGGACGCAGTTCGTGGTGCCAGCCGATTGGGCCAAAAGGTACCCGTCAGAAATGGTCTGGAAACTCCGCAAGAAACCTTGATCGGCTATGACTCCAGGGCGGCAGCAAACTGGAGACGAACTCCCTCAACGTGTCCGGCCAGGGACTCGACGGTCCAGCCGACGGTCGGGATCGGCTCTAGAACATCAACTCGGACGGTGGCGGGCCGCATGATGCGGCCTCCCCGGGGGAGTACGTCGAGGCTGTTGTGGATGACGATCGGGACGATCGGCACACCGGCTTCCATCGCTAAATGAAATCCACCCTTTTTGAAAACTCCCAGGTGTGGAGTGACTTGTCGGGTTCCCTCCGGTGAGATCGCCACGCTGAGGCCCTGTCGGATGCGGGTGGCTGCCTCATGGAGGGCATCTACGGCGGCGTCATGATCTGACCGGCTAATGAATATGACGTCGCCGAACTCGAACACCTGCCCGACAAACGGCATGGCTTTAAGCTGTTCTTTGGCGACAGCCGTCACGTCGCGTCGCAGCAACTTCATGAGCAGAAGACCGTCGAAATTGCTCTGGTGGTTGAACATGAAGACGGCCGGGCGGTCGGACCACAAGTGCGCTTCACCCCTGACGTCGAGGTTGACCCCGGCCAAAGCCACCGCCAGATCCCCCCAGGTCGAGGTCATCAGGTTGATCGCCTGCCGTCGATCCCGGTTGAGGAGTCCGGCGGTCAGTCCGGCGGTTGCCGCAGTTAGGACGCTCGCTTGAGCCAGGATGGTGCGAACGATCTGGGTCTTGGTTGGGGTGCCGCGACTCTCAAAATCGCTTGGTAGCCAACCACGTTCGTCAGCAGCCTTGCGAAGTTTTTTGTCAGGGTTGAGTGGCTGCGGATGACCGACGAGGTCGAGGAGTGGTAGGTCCTCGTATCCATCGCTGTAGAAGAATGCATCTTCCAAAGAAGCCTTCATACGTTTCGCGTAAGCCGTGGCCTCAGTGGCCTTCTGGGCGCCGAAAATGATGGGTTGCCCCACACCACCGGTCACATAGCCATTCTCGACTTCGAGCGTGTTGCAGATGACGTCGTCGACATCGAGGGACTCGGCCACCGGTCGGGCTTGCATCGTGGTTGCAGCTGAAAGAAGCACCACCGTGTGTCCCTGTCGTTGATGAGCCCGGATGAGTCGACGGACCTCCGGATAGATCATCGCCGCGATGGTCTCCTTAAAGAGCCGATTAGCCAGGTCGTCGATTTCCTTGACGGACATTCCTGCCAAAGCCTTCGTCGAAGCTCGGAGTAGCTCTTCGAACGAAGCGTTCCCCGCCTGGTAGCGCACGGCTACTGCTGCCACGCCAAGATTGGTCAGGTCTGGGCGTCGAATTCGATCCTGGGCGAATACAAACGCAGTAAAGCCGGCCAGGACGGTTCCGTCCATATCAAAAAAGGCCGCGACGCCAGGTCCGGTGGGGGCGGTTTCGATTTGGTCGATCAGGGCGGAGATGTTCACCAACGCAGGTTACCAAGGCTGAATCTGGGACCCGCCGGGAGGCAGGAATCGCGCACTGCCGAGACCCGCAGGGTGTGCTAGCGGGATGCTTGATAGGCAGCGGTGGCCACGATCAGGTCCTCATAGGCAAGGCCGACTCCCTTGAAGAGTGTGCGCCCGCCGCTGGCGTTCGTTTGACCACTGGCTAGCTCATGAAGGTCGGCCCCGATCAGGTTCCGATCCCAGGCACCCTCCCGTTCCGGAATGATCAGGTCGCCTGCTTCTTCCATGGCGGCTGCCCGATCTTCGACATAGACGGTGCTCGCCGAGATGGTTCGCGAGTCGACCTCGCGGGTGTGCGGCTGAAATGATCCGATCGCGTTGATATGAATACTCATTGGCAGTTGACCGGCGTTGATGACCGGGGTCGGGCTGGTGGTGCAAAGACACACGATATGGGCGTCGACCAGGCCAGCCGGATCGACCGACACAGCCTCGAGTCCACGCTGCCGGAGTTCATCGGCGAGCGAAACCGCGTTGGCGGGGGTTCCGCTCACGATCTGAACCAGCTCGATTGGACGAACCGCCCGCATGGCGGCGATATGGCTCCTGGCCTGGACGCCGGATCCGTATATGAGCAGTCGGGCTGCGTCCGGTTTGCTCAGGTGCCGCGTCGCTACGCCAGACACGGCTGCGGTCCTCAATTCGGTAATGGCCGACCCGTCAAATACCGCCAGCGGCGAAGCGCTGTCTGATTCGAAAAGAACGTATACACCTTGCACCGTCGCCTGGTTCCGACCTACGTTCTCAGGGTTATACGTGATGAGCTTGACTCCGATGCCACGGTCCGACCAAGCCGGCATCATGAGCAATTTTCCCTCCGGGATGGCATGAACGGTTCGAACGGGCAACGTCGGGATTCCAGCTGAGAAGGCGCGATCCAGAGCATCGATGGCGTCGATCATCGGCAGGAGATCATTGAGACGATCTCGGCTGATGAACGGAAGTGAGTCGGAGGCCATCGAGTCAGGCCGTCACGAGAACCCGGTGCCGCCACAGCACCAGCGCAACCAGGGGAATCAGGGAAAGGGCGGCTCCGATCAAGCTAAGCGAGGAGTATGAGGTGCCGCTCACGACAAAACCGGACACGACACTGGCGGTTCCCCCCGCAACCCAGGTCAGCGTGTCCCCGATACCCTGAATGCTGAGCCGTTCTTGAAAGGCGAGATCGGTCATCAGGTGAGTGCTTCCGGCGACAAACGTGAAATTCCATCCGACCCCAAGCAGGAGTAAGCCGGGGAGCAACAGACCGGTGCGAGATGGATCGGCTCCGATGAAAGAAAGGCCACAGGCTCCGACGAGAACCACCGCCCCAATACCGATCATCTTTCGAGTGCCGAGGCTCTTGACGAGCCAACCAGTCAACGGGGCGATGGCAAACATGCCGAGGGTGTGGGCTGTCATGACGTTGCCGATCGTGCCGAGTCCTTCGCCAATCCGGCGTAGATGAAGCGGGGTCTGAGTCATGACGATGACCATGATCCCCTGACCGAGGGCCATCGAAACAAGTGCCAGCCGGGTTTGGCTGGTGTTCAGAAGCTGCGATCGGGTCCGGCTGGTGGCGCTCGCCTCGGTATGGACGGTGTCATCGGGGACTGCGAGTTTGGACGGGTCGGGTCGCAGAAGGATCGCAAAAATGACGGCCCCGACTGCGAACAGGGTGGCTCCACCGAGGTACGGACCAACCAGGTCCTCGAATCCGAGAGCCACCGCCGCTTCGCCCGCCGGGGCCAGACCCCGTGGACCGAGTACCGCTCCGATGGTGCCTGCCCACACCAACAAGCCAATGGTGGTTGCCCGCCGTCCACCGGCCCGGAGGTCGGCTGCGGCGTATCGGGCGAGGTTCGAGCTACTTTGACCAAGCCCAAGAATGACGACACCAATCAACAGCGAGGGAAATGAACGTTGCGTAATGGCATATCCGGCGATTCCGGCACCGAGCGCAGCGGTCACATATCCAGCGGTGAATGACACCGTTCGTCCGAATCGTCCTGCTACCCAGGTAAACAACATCGCTCCGAGGGCAATCCCGGCGGTCCCAAACGCCGATGGGAGGCCGCTCCACCGGGTAGACGCCAACTCACCGCCTGCCAACGAGGCCACGGTGGCCGCCAGAATGTATCCGGTTTGTCCGATGGCCACTACCGAGAAGAACGTCCAAACGAGTCTGGTCTGAGCGGCATGATCGTCACGAGATGACGTCATCACAGGGTGCTATCGAGTGCGTCGATCAGAGTCTCCGTGTCGGACGGCGATGTGTAATGGACAAAGGAGGCCCGCACGACCCCGCGGTTCGGATCGAGTCCGACGCCTTCAAGGACCCGGTATCCGTAATAGTGGCCCGCGCTGATCTGGATCCCGCGAGCTACCAGGTCGGTCGCCACCTCTTGAGGGGGCTTGTCGGTGGGTGAGAAGGCAATCGTCGGTGCCCGGTGCAGCCGGCCTACCGGTTCGGGAGGGCCGATCAGACGAACTCGGGGGTGGGCGTCAAGCCAGCCGAGTACCGGTCCGGATAGTCGGTTTTCTGCTGTTTGCCAGAGGTCTGATACGGCCGCAGCGGTGGCTCGAGGAGTCGCCCCTTCGATGTCGTGATGTCTGGCGAAAGCCTCAACGTAATCGAGTACCGCTCCAGCGGCGGCTTCCTGCGCATGATCCGGTCCGGCAGGTGTCAGTCGCTTGTTGGCCAGTTCGCCGTTGAAGAAGTGGCCTTGGTTGGGGAGATCGTTGATGAGTCCACGACGCACGACCATGAGGCCCTGGTGGACGGAGTACGTCTTGTACAAGCTGAACAGATAGACATCCGGATCAAGATCCGAGAGATCAGGAAACCCGTGTGGCGCATACGAGACCCCGTCGACGATGGCCCTGGCGCCAGCCTCGTGGATCATGGCGGTGAGCGTCTTGACATCGTTCTCTTGGCCGACGATGTTCGAGCAGTGAGGAAACGTGACGAGTCTGGTGTTGTTGGTCAGCAGGTTCGCAAGGCCGGAGGCGTCGAGCAGCCCATTAGTCGGATCGGTCCGCCATTCCAGCAGGGTGGCTCCGGCGGCTTCGGCAGCTCGTCGGATGGCCCCGGTGTTGGCCTCGTGGTCTTGATTTGTGACGATGATTTCATCGCCGGGGGAGAGCACTTCCCGAAACGCGTTGGCGAGGACGTATGTGTTCATTGATGTTGAGGGGCCGAACTGAACTTCGGAGGCCTCGACGCCAAGGGCGGCGGCCCACCGGCGGCGAGAGAGGTCCATGGCGGTCCCGGCGGCGGCCGAAGCGGCATATTCGGCATACGGCTGGACTTTTGTGTGGGTGTAGTAGGTGGTGAGCGCGTCGATGGTTTGGCGGCACGCGTACGAGCCGCCGGCATTCTCGAAGAAGGCATCAGAGTTGGTTGCCGAGTCGAAGACCGGGAATTGAGATCGGACGAAGTCAAGATCCATGTGCATCTTCCCGAATCTAACCGCAGCTGGGGTCAGAGTCAGGCTGGCAGGTTATGGTTATCGACACATGATGCAGGCAGTTGTATATCGCGAGTTCCAGGGATCCATGGCCGTCGAGTCAGTCGACCTCCCGGTTGTTACGCCTGACGGCGTACTGATCGAGGTGCGCGCCAATGGTGTCTGTCGGAGTGACTGGCATGCCTGGATGGGACATGATCCAACCGTCGCTTTACCTCACGTTCCCGGTCACGAGATGGCGGGGATCATCAGCGAGGTCGGTGCCACGGTCACGCTTTGGAGCGCTGGAGACCGCGTGGTGGTCCCGTTTTCCTGCGGATGTGGGACTTGCGGGCCGTGCATATCGGGTTACGGAAATATCTGTGACAACGAATATCAACCAGGTTTCTCAGGTTGGGGTTCGATGGCCGAAGTGGTAGCGGTTCCCGCAGCGGATTTCAACGTTGTCCGGCTGCCCGACAGCATCGAGTTCACCGCTGCGGCAGCTCTCGGCTGCCGCTTCATGACCGCGTATCAAGGACTCGTCGAACGTGCCAGGGTCCGACCTGGCGAATGGGTGGCAGTGCACGGGGCAGGTGGCGTTGGCCTGTCGGCGGTCCAGATTGCCAAAGCCATGGGGGCGAACGTAGTGGCGGTTGACCTGGATGACGCCAAGCTTGAGCTAGCGACGGCCCTCGGCGCCGATGCCGTCGTGAACGGAATACGAGACAAACCGGTCAATGTGATCCGGTCCATCACGGGCGGGGGTGCCAACATCTCCATTGACGCACTTGGAGCGGCGGTTACTGCCCAGAACTCGATTCGCTGCCTTGCCAAACGCGGGCGCCATGTCCAGATTGGACTGGTCATCGATGAGGGTGTGAATTTGCCAATCCCCATGAGCCGGGTCATTTCCCTAGAGCTTGAGATCGTGGGTAGCCACGGGATGCCAGCGGGCCGCTACCCGGAGATTTTTGAACTGATAGCCGCGGGAAAGGTTGACCCTGGCGCTCTGGTTGGCAAAACGATCGCCCTGGCCGACGCCCCCGCCGAACTGGCTGCGATGGGCAGGTTCGCACAGATCGGCACGACGGTTATCAAGTTCTAGAGAGCCGCCCGCCCGCGGGACGCGGCCAGGCGAGATCGGCGCATCCATGCTCGCTCTGGCAAGAGTAGAATCCGTGGCGTGACTACCGAACTGCCACGTCCGATGACGCCACCAGACTTGCTCGCCTACCTGGCGACCCGCAATATCAGCACAACCACCTTCGAGCATCCTCCACTCTTCACCGTTGAGGACTCAAAGGCCCTCCGGGGCGAGTTGCCAGGCGGACATTGCAAGAACCTCTTCTTGACGAACAAGAAAGGTAAGATGTGGCTGGTCGCGTGCCCAGAGGATCGAGACCTCGACCTCAAAGACCTCGGCGCTCGTATCGGTGCCGGCCGGGTCTCGTTTGCGAGCCCCGATCGTTTGATGACGTGCCTCGGAGTTAGCCCGGGCGCAGTCACACCGTTTGCCGCCATCAACGATGTAGACGCTGATGTCGTGGTGGTCCTTGACGAAAAGATGATGACCGAATCGGTATTGAACTTCCACCCGCTGGTCAATAATCAGACCACGGCCATCGCTCCGCACGATCTCGTGAGTTTCTTGGAGTCCGTCGGCCACCCTCCGGTGATCGTTGACCTCCGGTAATGCAGAGTTCGGTCAAGACTCCCGTTCGGATCGGGAGCAGAATCGGCCGGGTCGCTAATTCGATCGTTCGTCGTCCGACCCTAATCCGGCTCTAAGAACCGTTTGATCTCAACACGGGTAATCCGGTGCCTGCGCAGACCGGTGACGCGGATCACGTAATCCCCGAATGCGACCTCGTCCCCGATCGCGGGGATTTGGCCAGCCAGCTTCATGGCGAACCCGGCGACGGTATTGACGTCCTGCTCGAGAACTTCGGCGCCGATCAAGTCGGCCAGGTCCTGGATGGGAACCATGGCATCGAGGGACCAGGCCCGAACCCCAATCGGAACGATGGGCTCGTCACCAGTCAGAGAGCCAATGAGCTCCTCCGTGATGTCGTCGACCGTTACCAATCCGTCTGTGCCACCGAACTCGTCAACGATGATTGCCAGGTGAATGCCCGATGACTGCATATCCGAGAGCAGCTCGGTGACCCGATTAGACGCCGGGACAATCAGGCATTGAGTGGCGATCGATCCGACGGTCACCTCCGATCGCCGGTCGAACGGAACCCGGATCAGATCGCGCAGCTTCACGAATGCACCAATGTCATCCTCCGATACGTCGAACACCGGTAAGCGCCGATGGCCCGAGTCGAGCAACACCTCAAGCGCCTCGTCCACCGGGGTGTCGGAGGATACCGAGACGATGTCCGGTCTGGGAACCATGATGTCGTCGGCCCTCTGGTCTCCCAATCGAAAAGCTCGTTCAATCAGATCCACATCATCCGGGGTAATTTCGCCCTCGTGCGCGGCCCGGATCGCCAAACGACGAAGCTCATCTTCCGTCACTGTCGGTGCGGTTTTGATTCCTTTGCCCGGCATCTGAAGGTCGGCGATCCAGAGGAGAGCACTAACCAGCGGCCGAAGGCATCGTTCCAGCCACTGGACGGGGAGAGCAATGACCAGGCCCACTCGATCTGGGTGGCGGACTGCGTAGGTCTTGGGGATCGCCTCACCGTAGATGAACAGGAGGACCGTCAGGCCCACCGATACGAGGCTGACGGCGAGTGACCCGAACCACCGATCGGCGATGATTGCGGCCAGGGTGGCAGCGGTGATCTGGGCCAGCAAGGCCCACAAGAGCACCGCGTTCAACACGTTTGGCAATCTTGAGACGAGCCGGGCGAGCCGGCGGCCGCTCGCTCCGTGGGCTGCTTCAAGAGATAGGGCCCGGATCGGCGAAATCCGAAGCAGCGCAGTTTCGGCTGCCGAAAGAAATATCGAAGAAATGAACGCGACCCCGAGCCCGATGACGAGGCCGAGATCGGCAGAGATATCCATTGAGGTTCATTCAACCAGGTTGCCACCAGATACTGCCTCTGGTGGTCTTACTAGTCTGTCTGGATGAAGACACCTGCTGATGGGGTTTGGGCACCTACGCTCACTCCTCTAACCGACAAACTCGACATCGATCACGCACTGCTCGTTGAGCATTGTCAGCGGTTACTCGGGAGCGGCTGTCATGGAATCGTGCTCTTCGGGTCGACGGGCGAAGCTCCATCGTTTTCGGTATCGGAGCGGATCGCCGCGCTCGACTCACTTCTTGATGGCGGAATCGCACCTGATCGGATCGTTGTCGGTACCGGCTGTCCAGCGCTCCCCGATACGGTCCAACTCAGTCGACATGCCACTCAAGCAGGGGTGTTGGGCACCCTGGTGATTCCTCCGTACTTCTACAAAGGCGTCTCGGAGGTCGGAATCGCTGCACTGTATGGGGCACTCTGCGAGGTCATCGGGCCAGACCTGAAGCTGTATCTCTATCACTTTCCGGCTCTGTCAATGGTGCCAATTACCGCCGGTATCATCCGGTCGGTACGGGAGCGGTTCCCCCAGAACCTGGTCGGCCTCAAGGACTCAAGCGGTCAGGTAAGCAATCTGCACGGGTTCTTGGAGGACGACGAACTTGCTGTCCTTCCTGGCACCGAGCGGCTGATGCTCGAAGGAGCTCGCCATGGAGGTCGGGGCGTGATCTCAGCCACCGCGAACATCTCAGCACCGATCATCCGAGCTGTCTGGGACAGGCGCTCGGATCCCACCATGGATGACTCGAACATGCTTGCCGTCCGAAGCATCGTCGAATCAACCGGGACGATCCCGACGATGAAAGCCTGGATTGCGCACGCAACCGGCTACCCGGGTTGGAATCGGGTCCGCCCACCATTAATGGTGCTGCCTGCGGAAAGTGCGATCGCCGCCAATGGCCAACTCTCGGAGTTGCTCTCAGTCGAATAGTTGACTGATGTCGTCGGGAATGATGATCTTCGACATGAACGGCTCGCCGATGGGGAGCAGGTTTCGTTTGATGGTTTCGTTGATGAGGAGAGCCCCTGCCACGTACACGGAAACCACTCCCGTTATAAGACCCTCGAAGCCGGCCATCTGGCGAACGATCTCACTACCCATAAATTCAGAAATGGCGAACAAACCGAACCACACCGTCAGAATGGCGAACACGACCTGAATGGCGAATGCCCGGCGACGGCTTGCCACGAACAGAATGCCACCGAGCAGCGTCCAAACGGCGAGGTACCACGCAATATATTGCCGATCCCGCACCAGGGAATGATCGATCTCGTCGAGAATCCAGAGTGCGGCCATCGAGAACCAGAACATGCCTAACAACGAGAATGCTGCGAATCCAAAGGTGGATCGAGCGTGGTAGCCGAGTAGGCCTGCGACCACCATCGATACGGCGGCGGCCACGGCCACTACCGATCCCAGCGTGCCGAACGCAAAGAAGCTTGCCTGAGACAAGCCAACCGTGATCAGGGCGATACCGAGGGCAAAATAACCCAACGGAGCCGGATTGGCGTGGAGGTCCTCCATGGTCGTCCTCTCGGTTGTACGCCTCGTACGTGAGGCGATGTTCAGGCTAGCGCCGCACGCCACCAAAAGCACCTGTCCCGAGCAGTTCTTTCAGGGCAGTTGGATACGTTGCCCAGCCGGTTCGACGGCCTTGCGCGAAGACGAGCGACCC
>JAHEDI010000074.1 GCA_024641305.1 bacterium
GCTGGCAAGCCCGTCGCGATGAAACCGATAATCAGCGGTCAGGGTGGCCTGGTGAGCGGCCGTCAGATGGGCAGCTCCCTCAACCCGAACCAGGGCCTCATCGAGCGCCGCGATACGCACGTCGATCGAGCGCAAGACAGCCGCTTTGGCCTTCTCCAGGTTGCGGGTCCGGTCGGCGCGCCTGTCGGTCGGTTGATCCGTGGATTGATCAGTAACGGTGTCGCGGTTTCGTTCGTCGGTTGGCGTATCGGTCTGAGCCATGGCCACACTCGGCATGGCCATCATGAGTGCCACCAATAGGGCAGTTGTAAATCGTTTCATGTCATTCTCCTTGCTCGAAGGCTTGATCCATGGATGAGATGGCCGACACCAACGAACCCAACAGTTCGTCAAACTCGGCGAGAGCACTCTCAACCTCTTGTGAATCGACCGTTACGCCGGCCAACGTGGTCGTGGTAGTCGTGGTAGTCGTGGTAGTCGCCGCCGGCGCATTCCCGCTGGTATCCGGGATGGTCGAACCGATGCCTGAACTACCTGCCGCAGCGCCAGGACCCCGGTCACCGGTCTCCGTACCTCCGGGACCTCGATCCTCATCCGCAGCGAGTGGCAACACTTGCTGGGAAGACGTGGTCGATGTCGATGCGTCGCCCCGGTCTGCGGGATACCGACCTGATCCGGCGTTACAGGCTGACAGCAGCATGACCATGACGATGGCGATTGATATTCGCATCGGAACTCCTTTCTCTTCCCAACTATCGAGAACAGAGGTCTGAGGCCCGTGAGCCAGAAATCAGAAGTTTGTAAAGCCTGCAACATCCATTACATGCAAAAGAACGCATATACTGGTCTCACCAACCAGAAGGCAGTTCATGGAAGCCCACTCATATGGCATGACCGTTCATACCAATCTGTCGATGGAGGCTGCCGAGGCCGCCATTCGCGCCGCGCTCGCCGAGCAAGGGTTCGGCATCCTGACGGAAATCGACGTCGCCGAAACCCTCAAGAAGAAGATCGATGTAACTCGAGCGCCCTACCGAATCCTCGGGGCCTGCAATCCGATACTCGCCAATCAGGCTCTTGAGATCGAAGAAGGAATCGGCCTACTCTTGCCGTGCAACGTTGCGGTGTACGAATCGGGTGGCAACACGATCGTGGCCGCCATGGAACCGGAACTCATGTCCGCAGTGACCGACAACCCCGCCCTCGCCGAGGTCGCTTCTGAGGCGAAACGACGCCTGATTCTGGCTCTTTCGACACTAGAGAACTAAGACTCGTTTTGGACAATTGGGATCTAGCCGTACAATGCCCACTAATAGCGGCCGAAGATTGGCTGCTCTTTTAGGAAGTGAAATCGCAATGGCACAGGGAACTGTGAAATTTTTCAACGCTGAGAAGGGCTTCGGCTTCATCTCGCGAGCAGACGGCGAAGACGTCTTTGTCCACTACTCCAATATCGAAGGCGCCGGCTACCGGTCGCTCGAAGAAGGCCAAACGGTCGAATTCGAGATTGGCGCCGGACGTAAGGGCGATGAAGCCCAGAACGTTCGGGTCGTCTAGCGACAACCGCTTTAGAACCTTATTTGCGAAAGGGGCCGCTCGACTGAGCGGCCCCTTTCTGTTAACTCGGATTTCGTAGTCGATAGTGATTCCGAAGAATCATCCAAGAATCGTCCAAACCATCGTTGAACTGACCCAGGACTGCTGTACGGGCGCCGGCATTTCCGAGTAGCCTCGGGGCTCTGGGAAGAACATGGAGCACGCAAGGTCATGGCGGCACCACAACACGCGCTCTATTTGCCGAGGCTGGTCCTGGATTGGCTGCGCGAAAAACCAAAAGATGCCTCGGGCTCGGTTCACGGCACGCTGATCTTCGCCGACGTTTCGGGTTTCACCGCCCTGTCGGATCGCCTGGCGATCGAAATGGGCAAGGGTGGGTCCGAAAAGGTCACGGCCGTGATGAACGACGCCTTTTCCGAACTGGTCGAAATCGTTTTTCTTGAGCACGGCGATCTGCTCCGGTTCGGCGGAGACGCCCTCGTGGCACTGTTCACCGAGGAACACCATTCGGGGAGAGCTTGTCGGGCCGCCGTCGACATGCGTGACGCCATCGGCGATATCGACGCAGGCGACATCGACCTTGACATCTCGATCGGAATCGCCAGCGGCGACATCGACATCAACCTGATTGGCCATGGCCACCGTGAAATGGTTCTTTCGGGGCCTACCGTTGACGAGGTGATTGCCGCAGAATCGGCTGCGAACGCCGGGCAGATCTTCGTCTCGGCCGTTCTTGCCGAAGAGATCTCCGCGGTTGCCAGCGAAGACGAGTCGGGATTCTGGGAGTTGGAAGACGATCCGGACACTGCCCCCCTCCTCGACGAACCCGACGACCTCACTTTCTCGACGGACAATTCGTTCTCGGATTTCATCTCGCCTGACTTCCGGGACCTGTTGACTCTCACCCTCCAGCAGGGCGAGCATCGGCCGGCCTCAATCGGGTTCGTGAAGTATTCGGGTATCGCCGCTCTCAGCGACGACGAACGGGCGGTGGCGCTCGACCATCTTTTCGCCGCCGTGACCAGCGCCTGCCACGAATATGACGTCGCCTACGTGTCTAATGACATCGACAAGGATGGCGGCAAGTTCATTCTCGCCGCGGGCGTACCCCGCCGGACCAGCGGCGAAGAAGGCATGGCGCTGGCGCTCCACAGCATCGTATCCCAGCCGCACAACCTCAAAGTCTCGGGCGGTTGTGCCAGAGGTTACGTGTTCTCTGGCGATCTTGGCGCTCCGTCACGGCGGGTGTTCACGGTCATGGGCGACACGGTCAACCTCTCGGCGCGCCTGGCGGCGGCCGCTCACGGTGGCCAGGTTCTCATCACCGAAGCAGCTCTTGAACGTAGCCGGGGAGCTTTCGAAACCAACCGCCTCGACCCAATATCGCTCAAGGGAAAGTCGAAGGATGTTTCACCCTTCGAGATCCTGACGGCCGAGACAACCGACTCGGCAGCAGCCGCAGTTCCCCTCTTCGGGAGAGAAATCGAGCTGCGGAACATCACCCGGCTGATCAGAGACGGGGTTAACGGGTCGGGAACGGTGATCGCCCTGGTCGCCGCCGACGGGATCGGCAAAGGTCACCTGGCCAAGGCGGCCATGGAAAAGCTCGATCCGGAGGTTCGTCGGATCACCGTAACCATCGGGGCCAGCCAGCCCCATAGCGCCAACCGCAGCCTTATGTCTGCCCTCGTGGGTATCGAGCAAGGTGACTCAACCCTTGAGCAGTTGACGGCCGCTGTGGAGGGTCACAAACCCGAACTGGCCGAGTGGCTGCCGTTGCTCGCTCGTAACTGGTCGATCGACCTTCCAGACACCGAGACCACCGCCACGCTGGGGTCCGAGTTCGTCGCGGCGAGAATCGCCCGGGTCTCGGCAGAACTGGTGTTGGCCGCCGCTGGAGCGGATCCGACCGTCATTCTGATCGAGGATCTCGATCAGGCCGACCAGCCTTCGCGAGCATTTGTCCACGAGCTGGTGAGCCAGATCGAAGACCGACCCTGGTCGCTCATCGTCACGTCCCTGGTCGATCCCGAATGGGGATCCGACGCCACGGTGGTCACCATCGAACCCTTCGACGCGCCGACCGCCCAGGGGTTTGTCCGCTGGGTCCTTGGCGACCAGGCCCTTCCTGCGTCGTCGATCGCCCTCATCGTCGAGCGGGGCAAAGGCAACCCGTACATGCTCAGCGAACTGACCCTCAGCGCGGTCGAAGGTGGGGCAGTTCCCGAATCGATCGAGGCCGCCGCCCTGTCAAAGCTCGACCGCCTCGACCCCCGTGACAAACAACTCCTCATGTATGCCGCCGTGTTCGGAACTGAGGCACGTATTGACCTTCTCGCCTCGCTGCTTCCAGAAATCGCTTCGGCAATCGAGGACTCGGAGTCGTGGAATCGGCTGGCCGGGTTCATCGACACCTCGGTTATCGGGAAGATCCGGTTTGTCGATCCTTTGACCCGCGACGTTGCCTACGGCATGCTGCCTCAGCGGCGTCGGCAGGAGATCCACCAGTTGGTGGCCGATGCGATCGAGAAGCGGGCCAGACGACGGCCTGAGCGCTTCGTAGACGACCTCTCGTATCATTATCACCTGGCCCATGACTGGGACCGGTCGTGGAACTACTCCCGGATGGCCGCCGAGCGGGCCGAGCACGCTTTCGCATTGGTCGTCGCCTCCCGTTTCTGGAGCCGGGCGATCGAAGCGGCCGAGTCGATGCCTTCGCCCCCCGGCGACCTGCCAGAAGCCTATGAGCATCTCGGAGATGCCCACGAACGGGCCGGCATGTTCCCTGAAGCAGAATCGGCCTATGAGAAGGCAGCCGACCTAACCGACGACCACGAAACGATGAACCGGCTTTCCCACAAGCAGGGCCTCGTTGACATACGCCTCGGTTTTCCCGATCGGGCCAAGGAGCGATTCGACGCGATTCTTGCCCATGAAGGAACCCCGACGATCGATCGGCTTGAGGCCATGCTTGGAATCGCCGGCCTGGAGATTCGCACCGGTCATCCCCAGCAGGCGGCCCAATGGTGTGACAAGGTTCTCGACGAGGCCGGAGTAGAAGGATTCCCCAAACAGCGAGCGCGCGCCTATCACATCATGGCGCTGGCGTCCGCCGATGCCGGCTTGCCAGATGCCGAAGAACAGGCCAAGCAGGCCCTCCACATCTACGAGGAACTCGACGACAAGGCGGGCATCTCCAAGGCCCTCAATAACCTGGGCTATCACGCCTTTTATCAAGGAAACTGGGAAGCGTGCGAGGAGTACCACCTTCAGAATCGGGAGGCGACCCAGGAACTCGGTGACCTGTTGAGTCGAGCTTTGGCCGGCTACAACCTGGGTGAGTTGTACCTGGAACAGGGTCGGTTTGACGAAGGTCAGCCGCTACTCGAGGAGACATTGGCCGTCTTCCGAGGAGCGGGTCACAAGGTTGGTGAAGCCGTCACCCGAATAGCGCTCGGACGGTTGCACTCAAGGCTGGCAAGGATCGACGATGCCAACGCCATGTTGGACCGAGCGTTGAACGTTGCCGAAGAGGCCAACGCCACGCAGTACCGCAACGATGTCGCCCTGGCCCGAATCGAAGTTGCACTGATAACCGGCGACATCGACGCGGCTTGCGAGATCATCTCCAAGGCCATCGAAGTTGGCATCGACGACCCGACGCTGCGCACCCGCCTGCATACGTTGCAGTGCTACGCCATGTTCAATTCCAACGGGTCAGACAACACACGCGAGACGTTCGCACTGGCCAGTGAATGGGCCGAGAAGGTCGGTGCCCTCCATCTTCGCTACGGCGTGGTTGAGGTCGACGCTCGTCTGTTTGGCGAAGAGAGCGTCCGCCTCCAGGAACT
>JAHEDI010000075.1 GCA_024641305.1 bacterium
AGCCAGGGTTTCATTATCGGGATCAGGTCCAATTGCGCTCCACTTCTTGAGCAAGCAGCGCCGCCGGGTCGAAGGCACTGAAATAAGCGATCGTTTCGGCAAGGCCTTGTTCAAAGGTTGTCAAGAGTTTGAAGTCGACGATCGACGAGATCTTGGCCGTGTCGGCGAGAAGCTTGGGCAGGTCGCCGGGCCGTGTTTCTCCGAACTCGATGGGGCTATTCGAACCGGTGAGTCCGACGATTGTTTCGGCCAGTTGACGGATCGAACGGTCGACGCCCGATCCGATGTTGACAACTTCGCCGATGAGTCCGTCGACGCCTGATAACCGGACCAGCCAGTCTGCCGTGTCCCTCACAAACATGAAATCGCGTGTCTGTGTGCCGTCACCATGCACATGCAGGGGATATCCGGCCTGAGCTCGCAATATGAACTTGGGGATTGCCTCTCCGGAATCGCCTTCGAAATGCGATCGCGGCCCGAAGTTGTTGAACGGTCGAACGACCTGCGTGGGCATGCCATAACTCGTGTGATACGCCAGTGAAATATGCTCACCAGCCAGCTTGCCAGCACCATAGACAGTGGTGGGCCGGGGAACGGTAGATTCGGCGAACCTGGCTGATTCGGGGATGCCGTACACCTCGGACGAAGACACGTAGATGAACTGGCCGCCGGCGCCATGTCGCATGGCCTCGAGGACGGACAACGTTCCGTTCGCATTGACCCGTAGGTTCTCGCCAGGCTTGCCCAGAGACGCCCGAACATTGCGAACGGCCAGATGAAAGGTGACGTCGGCCTGAGCGACTTCGGCAGCGACGGCGTGATCACAGATGTCTCCTTCAATCACCCGAATATGGTCCGAGACAGCGTCCAGATTCGAGAGTTGGCCTGTTGAGAAGTCGTCGATCACGGTAAGACTGGCGGGGTCTTCCTCGATGACTCGCTCGGTGAGGTGTGAGCCGATGAATCCGGCTCCGCCGGTGATGGCTACGTGGCGACCCGTCAGGCTCACGACGGCGCATCCAGTTCGGCCACGATCGCTATCAAGGTACCGGCGACGAACTCAAGTTGATCGTCAGTGAGTTCTGCGTACATCGGCAGAGAGAGCAGGGTATCGGCACTTTGCTCGGCGACCGGGAAGTCACCGGGACCGTGCCCCAAAAATGCGTATGCTTGCTGCAGGTGGATGGGGGTTGGATAATGCAAACCGGCCCCGATCCCCGCTTCCGTCAGCTTCTGGAGTACCTGATCACGGAAGCGGACATGGACAACGAAAAGGTGGTAGACCGATCGGGCCCATTCGGGCTCAGTCGGTAACGTAATGAGCGGTTCTTCGGAAAGGAGATCGCGATACCGGTCGGCTACCCGCCGTCGATGTGCGGTCCACCCGGCCAACAGGGGCAGTTTGATACCGAGAGTCGAACCCACCAGTTCGCTCATCCGTCCGTTAAGTCCGACCGTTTCGCTGTGGTACTTCTGAGTCTGACCGTGGTCGCGCAGAACACGAGCGGCTCTGGCGAGTTCGTCATCGTTGGTAACGATGGCACCTGCCTCGCCCGGACCACCCAGGTTCTTTCCTGGATAAAACGAAAAGGCTGCGGCGTTACTCAATGTGCCGACTTTGCGGCCCTTGTACTCGGCGAGGTGGGCCTGAGCGGCGTCTTCCAGTACCCATTGGTCGTCGGACACTGCAGCCAGCAACGGCTCCATATCGGCCGGTTGGCCGTAAAGATGCACGCCGATTACACCGCAGACTCCGGGCTGGCGCATCGCCGCCGTGGCTTGTTCGACATCGATGTTTTTTGTCACCGGATCGCAGTCGACCAGCAGCGGAGAGGCCCCGGTCATACTCACGGCTTCGGCGGTTGCGATGAACGTGTTGGTTGGAAGTACCACGCGGTCGCCCGGTCCGACATCGAGCGCCCTGAGCGCGATGTAAAGCGCGTCGGTTCCACTACTGACGGCCACGCAATGTTTGGCTTCGTGTGCTTTTGCGAACTCTTGCTCGAAGGCCGCTACGTGAATGCTTCCGACAAACCGGGTGGCGTCGAGAACTTCCGCCCAACCCGCCAGGATTTCCTCACGGATCGGCCGGTGCTGGGCACCGAGATCGAGAAATGGGACGTTCATGGCTGAGCGTCCGGAGTTGGTCCGACGACGCGCGCCGGTACACCTACAACCAAGAATCCTGCTGGAACATCTTTGGTGACGACGGCTCCCGCCCCGATCATGG
This sequence comes from bacterium, assembly GCA_024641305.1. Lineage (GTDB taxonomy): Bacteria > Actinomycetota > Acidimicrobiia > Spongiisociales > JAENVV01 > JAENVV01. Next base: position 2,231 of record JAHEDI010000075.1, read on the forward strand.
CCCGAGACCCGATCGTGATGCCGCCCATGATGACCGCTCCCGAACCGATGGTGGCGCCGCGCATCACGGTGGTTTTACTTACTGTCCAGTCGGAGGCTTGTTGCGGTGTTCCTTCGCCTGTCGTTGCCCGGGGATAGCGATCGTTGATGAACATGACGCCATGCCCGACGAACACTTCGTCTTCGAGCGTCACACCCTCACAAATGAACGTATGGCTCGAAACCTTGCAAGCGTTGCCAATGATCGCTCCGCGCTGCACCTCGACGAAGGCCCCAATGGTGGTCGAGTCACCGATGGTGCAACCGTACAGGTTGATGAACGACGACAGCCGGAGGTTGGATCCGAGGATCACGTCTGGCGCAATGATCTGATACTGGCCCTGAAAACCGTGAACAGGCGTCATGCGGCACCCAATGCCAGTGGTACCAGCGCACCCTCGTTGGCGAGGCTGGTCTGAATGCCTTCGAGAACTTTGAGAACCCGCAGGCCGCTGTGCCCGTCGGTAAGCGGCGGACGGCCTTGACGGATGGCTGTGACAAATTCTTGAGCCACTTCATGCAACGCTTCGGTCTCTTCCAGAATGGGAGCGACCATATCTCCGGTGCGGTAGGAGACCAGTGCTTTGCGTTGGTCCTGTTCGGAAGCAACGTTGAGATCGACTCGCGTGTCAAAGACGCTGAGCCGTTGGGATGGCCGAAGATCGTCCCAAAGGAGCATCTTCTTGGATGCGCCGAGTGTCGTGGTTCGAACCTTGGTGGGGCTCAGCCAATTCACATGTGCGTGGGCAATTCCGCCGTTCGAAAGTGGCATTGAGAAGAAGCCGACGCACGGGTGTCCGACCCCGAGTGGATCGGCACCGTGGGCGGCCACGGCGGTTGGATATACGTCTTTGGGGAGGATGAAGTCGAGGATGGACAGGTCGTGGGGAGCCAGATCCCAGAACACGTCGATGTCGGATTGGATGAGTCCGAGATTGATGCGGACCGAATCGTAATACTGGATATCACCGAGCGTGCCGCTGGAAACCAGTTCGGCGATCTTGCGGACGGCCCCCGTGTAACAAAAAGTGTGATCGGTCATCAACACAACGCCGGCATCTTCAGCACTCTTCACCAACTGCTGCCCGTCCTGCACCGTTCTGGCCAGGGGCTTTTCGATGAGAACATGCTTGCCGGCTGCGATGGCGGCCAGTCCGATCTTGGCATGGGTACCAGCAGGGGTGGCAATGGCAACGGCATCGACGAGCGGATCCGCCAGGACGTCCTCGAGGCTGGTGGTGGTCTTGGTCTGTGGCGTATTGGCGATGGACCGTTTGGCGGTTTTCTCTGACAGATCACAGACCCAACGGACGTTGGTTTCTGGATGGGCGGTGAAGTTTCGGATCAGATTCGGACCCCAATATCCGGCGCCAATCACCGCTATCTGAATGGGCTCCATCAATGGTCCTAGTCGAGGGTTTGGTTTTGCAGCTTCGGGCTGTTGGGCCGGGATACCCCGGGTCGAATCGGGAGGCCATGGTACCATTCGACCTCCTGCAAGGAAGTCTCATTGGCGCGCTCGATATCGGTCGTTCTACCTGCTTATAACGAGTCGGAGTCGATTGGCGCGACGATCGACCGGATCATTCGCGTAGGCCAGGCTGATCCCCATATTGGCGGGCAACTTGAGTTGGTGGTGGTCGTGGACGGGTCTACAGATGGCACTGCGGCGCTTGCTGCCAAACACATCGACGGCCGATTGAACGGCATGGTCATCGAGTTGGCGAAGAATGTCGGATCGCATGGGGCGATTCGGTGTGGCTTGGAGGCGGCGCACGGTGACCTAATCTTCGTCCTGGCGGCCGATGGTCAGGACCCCCCAGAGATACTTCCCGACATGATTGCCGCCTTCGACTCAGGGGCCGATGTCGTCTGGGGTCGGCGCCAATCGCGTGATCACGACCCGCTGCTTACCCGGATGCTGGCGGCTGGCTATTACCGGATCTTTCGGATGCTCACGGGATATGACTATCCCAGCTCCGGAGTTGACGTCATGGCGGTTTCGCGTCGCGTTGCCGACCTCGTGCATGGGTTTGGCGAACGCAACGCCTCGGTGTTCTTGATTGTGTTCAACCTGGGGTTTAGCCAGGCGGTTGTGGATTACAAACGGGGGGAGCGCCTGGCTGGTGAGTCCGGGTGGACGTTGCGCAAGAGGATCCGGCTGGCGGTAGACATGCTCACGTCGTTTTCTGCTGCACCAATCAGGCTCCTGTCCTTTGTTGGGGCGAGTATTGGGGCGGCCGGAGTGCTGTTCGGGCTCATCACCTTGGTGCGTGGACTACTTGGTCGGATCCCCGTATCGGGTTGGGCGTCGCTCATGGTGATTTCGTCATTGATGAGTGGCGTGACGCTCGTGGCGATCGGCTTTCTCGGCGAGTACGTCTGGCGCACCCTCGACGAGGTACGGGCTCGCCCCCTGTACATCGAGGCTGAACGACAGACTTTCCAGGTCCAGGGCGCCGTCAACTCTGAGGCGTGAAGTAGTACAAGGTTCGTTGAGAAGTTCTTGCCGGATTGTCGAGGCCGGTCCAACCATCCGGCAGACCGAGGGTATCGGCTGGGCCGGGCCACAGGATGAAAGCCGGTAGGTTCTTGGATTGGGGGTTCACGGCCCAATCGATCGCTGCGTCGTCTTCGGTGATCCGGCCCACCGCGCAGCCAGACGCCGCCTGGATATCGGGCGCGCCCCCGGGGCTAGCATGCCAGCGACCCAGAGGAGTTCATAAGACATGACGCCAGATCAGCTCCAACGTGCAGCAAACACCATCAAGGGCCTGGCCATCGACGCCGTCCAGAGGGCCAACTCCGGGCATCCGGGGATGCCGATGGGTATGGCCGATCTCGG
>JAHEDI010000022.1 GCA_024641305.1 bacterium
GATCCTTCCACGGTTCCGCAGCGTTGTACTCCCGGATCCGCTGCTCAAAGAACCCACAGTCATAGGCGCCTTGCGCCGCCGCCGTCCCCGAGTCGGCCTCAACAAGCAACTCCCCTGTCATGGTCCATGCGTCAAGTGAGCCTTCTCCCAGAGTTCCAGCGTTGGCAGAGCCTGCAGTTATCACGAACGAGATCACAAGAGCCGCAACGAGTCCCAGCCGGATCACGAACTTACCTCGAACCATATCTGCCATCCAACCGCTGATGGGGAGACCACTGTGACAACCGGTCTACTGGCCCATCCGTCGGATATGGCATCCACAGCGTCGTCTTCAACTCTGCGGAGTTCAAAAGGCCCGCTAGAGGAAACGTACGAAATTGCGACTGCACCTCGGGGCAGGTCCTCGACGAGTTCAGCAGGGAGTACTTCGGACGGCTCCACGATCTCATAGCTCGTGGCCAAATAGGGATCCGCCAAGTACACGATCCGCGAACCGCCCTTGAACGCCGAATTGGCTCCTCTCGTGTACAGGCTCCTACCCTCGGACCCTTCGACCGTGTAGAGATTCACCAGTGGTGGATCCGGCCAAGTTGTCGCAACCCACGAGTCGAAGTCAATAATCGATTTCAGGGCCTCAATGGGGTCCGGGTTGTTGATGTCGAGGAAGGGGATGTTCTCACGACCCCCCAGGTTGGCTTCACCGACTTCGGCCACTACCTCGTCAATCAGCGCTTCAAGGGCAGCCGGACTTCCGACCGTTCCCGGGCTAGTGGTGGCGGTTGTTGTCAGCGAAGTCGTCGTCGGAATCGTGGTGCTCGGCGAGGTCGTAGTCGTTGGGACGGCTGAGGTGACTGGAGCCCCGGCGACAGTCGTGGTGGTGATGGTCGTCGCGGCATTCGAACAAGACGTGATCAACAAAGCGGTGACGACAGTTGCACTCCCCTGCTTGATCATCGTTTGGCCCCTACTCGCCGGAACGTTGGCTCGTCCATGCCGGCTCCCACTCCAACAACTATCGCTCTATATTGCTATATAGCGCAATAGGTTGTCAACGAGAGATCTCTCCAACCACGTAACGTGACTATCGAACATCATAGAAGCCAACTGGAGCCCGGTCGACTGAGTATTTCGCGTTCAACCCCCCTCAGCCGAAATGCCGTGGTCTCCCACAAGTCGAGACGAAGGCCAGAAATCCGGCCACCTCATGCTCGGTGAACCCGTCGAAAGCAAGCCGAGCCGACGCCCTGGCGTCTTCATCGGTTGGCAGAGCCTCGCCTATGAGAGAACGCAGAATCGGCGCCGACAGGATGCAGTCGGCCGCTTGCAAGATCGCAATCACAGGCCGATCAGATCCGAATAAGGGGCAGAACAAGCCAATCCCCCCACTCGGCCGACGGTCGTGCACCCGGGTGTTCCATCACACACTGATCCAGCCTCGTTTAAGAGGTCGACACAGCGCCCACCCCGTGTGAGGAGGACGCTGCGTTTAACTCAGCTTCCGGTGCTCATCCATGAGTCATGGATTTCGAACGTGGGAATGACCCCTGTCATCATCCATGAATCGTGAACGCCGTCAGCTGCGAAGCTGACCGAACCCACCGGCACGTTCATCCACGAATCGTGAATCTCAGCCGCCGGGCCTCCGACGAGCAGCACAATTGCGACCACCGCGGCAACGATGACGGCAACCACACCCATAACTGTGAGTAGAGGAACCACTGACGTTGGTGTCTGAGGAACAGTCACCCCGCCAACTTTTTCTTGGGGCCTCATGGTCCCTGGATCGACGGTAGACATGGGAACCTCCTTTCGGAGCGAAGAGACTTTCGTCCCAGCCGCTCCAACTATCCCTCTGGCGTCATCACGCCAGTTGAACCGTCTCCATACACCAATGTCTCGCTTCCCCGCCGAACACAACAGAGCAAAAGGACCCCACCCGTGCAAAACCCTGCCCGCTCGAAGGTCGAGTGTGCATCCAGATTCGATATGAGCACACGTATGCACACTCGACCCTGCGTCTACGGCGCAGGACCACCCACGGGGTCAGGAGTGTTCGCGAAGGGTGAACGTCGCCGCGCCCAGGATCAGGATTCCATAGATCGGGAGAGCCATGACTGCACCAAGGTTGGAGGACAGGCTGGTGCCTGCCACCAAGTCCTGGAGAACCTGGTTGGCGTAGTACATCGGAGAAACCCGGCTAATCACCTGTGCCCAGCCGGGCAAGGCGTCGACCGGGACCATCATCCCCGAAAACAGGAAGCTAGGGATGATGACCAGCGGAATGAAGGGAATGACCTGGCCTTCGGTTTGAGCAACATTGGAGACGAGAATCCCCAACGACAGGGAGATAACGGCCAGCAACCAAAGGACGATGAATGACTCGGCCAGACGCTGGAAGTCATAGCCAAGGTTGAACAAGAGCTGAAGAGCAACGAGCACCATCGTCGAAACCGCCGTGGCGAGGGCGGTGTAGCCCAATAGGTAGCCGCCCACGATCTCGAACTGGCGGTAGCCATTCACAAACATTCGCTCGAGCGTTTGGGCGACTCGTTCTCGGACCAAAACGATGGCGGTCAGAATGAAGGTTGCGAAGTGGACGATATATGCGCCAAAAGGCACCACAAACCGTTCCTGACCGGCGGCCGGGATTGACGTGGCATCGAAAAGTGTCTTCACAAAGAACACCAGCAACAACGGGGCCGCCACCACCAGAATCATAAAACGGCGATCTCGTCGAATCTGCTTGAGCACCCGCCGGGCCACGGCTCTGGTTCTACTTGGCCCCATGATCGCCCTCCCTGCCGATCATGGACAGCACGACATCTTCGAGGGTCGGCTCTTTAACTTCGATCCGGGTGACCCTCGGGTCGAGACCGAAATTGTGCAGGAGGCCCGGCAGGTCATCAGATAGAGATCGCAGCGCTTGCTCAACCACGTCCCCACCGCGGTGGACTCGCACGGTCGCTCCGCCTGTCGAGAACAGCTCGGACGGGGTGGCGTTGGCGAGAACTGTGCCGGAGCGGATGATCGCCACCCGGTCACAGTGGACCACCTCATCCATCTGATGGGTACTCACCACGAGCGTCACGCCCGACTCGGCGAGTCGCCTGAACCGTTGCCAGAACGTGTGGCGCAACTCCGGGTCGACGCCAGCGGTGGGTTCGTCAAGGAATAGCATCTGCGGTTCGTGGACCAGGGTGGCGGCCAGGGAAGCCCTCTGCCGCTGGCCTCCCGATAGCGCTCGAATCTGCCGGTCTGCCTGATCTCGCAAGTCGACGAATTCGAGCACGGAGCGAGCTTTCTGCTCAACACTTTCCGACATGTGGCCGCGTCCGAAGAATGTGACATTCTCAAGGACGGTGAGGTCCTCGTACAGGACGGGTGCCTGTGGCATGTATCCGATCGTCGAACGGACCTGACGCTTGTGGGCGAACGGATCAACACCAAGAACTCGAATCTCGCCCGAATCGGGCCGCAAAGCACCAACGAGCATGCGTATCAGCGTTGTCTTGCCTGCCCCATTTGCCCCCACCAGTCCAACAATTGAGCCTTTGGGGACTTCGAGATCGACGCCGGAAAGTGCCACGACCTGGCCGTAGGCCTTGGAGATTGACGAAACTGAGATCGCTTGGTCGGCCATCAGGTCGACGATGACTCAAGCGCCCGGCAGCAGCCGGGGAGCGTGGCTCGGATAGCCGCCAACGCGACAGCCGACTTCGAGCTGAACTCGATGGCTGGCGGGACGAACACCCGTCGGGGATGGTCGGACCACGCCGAAGTAATCAACCGGTCGATTTCTCTCGCCCTCCCGACGGTCTCGGAGCGGATACGATCCTGATGGTACCCCTCATCCAAGGGTGGCGTCTGCAGATGGATGACAGCCATGTAACGGGCTAGCTCCTCAGCACTCGTCGAGCCCATGGCCTCCCAGAACGATTCCGCCGATCCTGGCCAGTAGGCCCGTCCGTCGATGGTCCCACGGTCACAAAGCGCTACCCCGACCCGCCCCTCTTCAACGACGAGTGCTTCGAGTTGGCGCTGAACGGCAAAGATGGCTCGCTGCGAAGCATGCAACCCGGCCTCAGAGTCATGCCGGGGAAATCCGCCGCCGAAGACAACCGTGGCCGCCTCAGGGAGAATCGCCACATGGCGGCAAAATGTGTGAGCGGCTAGTTCCAGGACGGCGGTCTTACCGGCTCCAGGACCACCCGTGACCACCACCAACTGTGCTTCGTGGGAGGGTTCGGGACAGCGACAGGGCCGTGATCCAACTCGAAGTGTCGGGAACTCACCGTTCATGTCTGCCGCTCTCTTTCTTCTATAGGTCTAGCTCTTTTTGGCGCCAATGCAGCGAGTCCAGCACGCGGTCTTTCTTGAACAGACAGGAACTACTTCACAAGCATCTGCAACAATGCGCACTCATGGAACCGGGTCTCGACGCAAGTAACTTCCCGGGGTTGATCCGGGTGGACATCGACGGCTACCGGTCGATCCGCAACGCCTCGTTTCGCCCCGGTCGGCTCTCTGCCTTGGTCGGCGAATCGAGTGCCGGCAAATCAAACGTACTTGAAGCGATTCGGGCAGTCCTCGATCCAACCGCCCCGCCCCTGGTGCCAGGCGAGATTGCCCGAGACGGGGACGGAACCATCCGGATTAACGCCGAGTTCGCAGACGGATCATCGTCCTTCATCGCCGGCCTGCCTCAGCATCGAGGCCACTCAGGCGACGTAATGTCGCACACACCACTGTTTCTTCCGGCCGATTTACGATCGAGCACGCTCGTCGCCAGGTCGGCCAACGATTCCCCTCCCCACCATCGAGCCGTCGATATCCTCCAGGAAGCCCTGGCGGGACGAGGAATCGACGGGCAACCCAACCACCATCACCAGGGAGCTACCGCGGCAGCCCACGGCCTCGTCGACGGTCTCGAAGCCTGCCTAACGGCCAACGTCACGGGAATGATCCTGCTTATCGAGGAGCCAGAACTGTTCCTTCCCCCGCAGATTCAGCGATACCTCTACCGACTCCTGCACCAACTGTCCGAGGCCGACAATCAGGTCTTCTACTCCACCCACTCGCCCTCGTTTCTCAATGTTGCCCGGCTCGACGAACTGGTGATGATCGAGCACCGGCCAGGCGAGGGCACCCGGCTGTTCCAGCCTGAACCCCTCCCTGCCGATCAGGAATTCGTGGCCGCTTCCGAGTTCGACGCATCTCGGGGAGAGCTATTCCTCGCTCGGGCGGCCGTGCTGGTCGAAGGGCTGACCGAAAAGCTGGCTCTTCCCTTCGTGTTTCGGGCGATGGGCCATGACGCCGACCGGGAGCGGATCTCGATCGTGGAATGCGGTGGCAAGTCGAACATCGTGCTCGCCGCCCGGATTGCCAAAGCCGTAGGGGTCCCGTTCATTGCACTCCATGATCGTGACGCTCCAGCGGGCAAACGGCCGAATGAGGGCCAGGCCTACTTGAACAAGTTGATCGGTGAGATCGCCGGCGAGGATGGCAGGGTCGAAATGATTCCTGATTTCGAAGGCATCTCCGGTTTGCGAGGGCATCGCCACAAGCCCGAACGCGCCTGGGAACGCTTCTCCAAGCTGACCGCCGATGAAATCCCTGCTCCGCTCGCTCACACCGTCGAACGTGCCGTGAAACTAGCGAGCCGCTCGTCCTAGACAGCTACAAAGGACGATCCTTAACTCGCAGGTCTGGACCCGACTACCAGCGCCACCGGGAGCCCCCACATCGACAATCGCTGGTCGTCTTCAATCATGAACCCGGCCTGGGCCAAGGCTTGACCGACCCGGATCGGTCGACAGTCCAGGAGTCTCGGGAAAGCCGAGTGACCCCATTCGTATCCTCGCTGCATCAGAGGCGCCGGATCTTCTTTACGCAACGACACCACGGCGATCCGCCCGCCCGACCTGAGAATCCGGTACGTCTCGGCAGCGACTACCGCGATCTGGGGAGTGTCGAACAACTCGAGGGTGAAGCTCATGAAGGCGGCGTCAAACCGGCCGTCATCAAACGGCAGCCCACCGCCATCACCCTGTACGACCACTCCTACGGTCTGACTATCAACCGATAGTCGACGGTGAGCGAGCTGGCACATTTTCGAAGAAAGATCGATGCCCACAGCCACTCCGTCGGGACCCGCCAACCTTCCGAATTCAACGAGGACGTACCCGGGCCCGCTCCCGATTTCGAGCACGCTCTCCCCTGGCCCAACATGCAAAGCTGAGACTGCGGCAGAGCGAATTCGTCGCTCCCAGATCCCTTCGAGGGGCTCGTAGAACCGGGCAATCCGATCGTAGTTCGCTTGAGTTTCTGCTTGAGTCGTCAAGACCCTGGCAACGTTGGGCGGGTCGTTGGACCGGCTTGCGACCTCGGAGCGTGTCTTGTGCCGGGTCCGATTCCGGAACTTCGTTAGCGCTCTCATCGTCCTCTCGGTCGGCATCTGGCTAGTGCAGTGGCGGAGGTCGGCGGTCCCACCAGGGTTGGGCGGCCTGAAGTTGAGAAGCAAGCCGGAAGAGGGTCGCCTCATCTCCCCAGCGGCCGACGAACTGAACTCCAATCGGCAACTTGTCGACATTCCAATGGAGGGGTACCGACATCGCCGGCTGCCCGGTCATATTGAACAGCATGGTATTCGGAACAGGAGCCATATTCTCGCCGGCCACCTCCTCGAGGGCGCGGTCAAGCAGTTTGCGGACAGGTGCCCGGACGAGCACTTTCATCTGACGGATCTGGGATTCGGTCGGAGCCAGTTCACCAATCTTGACGGGCGGCCGCGCCAACGTCGGGGTGATGATGACATCATGATCGCGCCAGGCCGTCTGGACCCGACGGGACTCAGAATGCATGAAGCCAACCTCAGCCGCGAGATCGGCAGCCGTCAGCTTCCGGCCGATCACAGCCAGCAGCCAAGTCGTGAGTTCGAAATGATCGAGGTGGAGCTTCTTACCTGTCGCCAACTGCATGGTTTCGAGGTCACCGGCGAGCGAAGCAGCCCAGATCCGTACGAAGGTGGAAGGCATCCGGGCCCGGTCGAACGGAATCGTAACTTCCTCGACACGATGCCCGAGGCCCTCAAGAAGGGCGACCGCCTTTTCGACGGCTTCCACGCAGTCAGGATGAGTGTCGGTGCCAAACAGGGCCTGGTTGGTGAAACCGATGCGAAGCTGGCCGGGATCGACATCGAGTTCTTCAACGTACGGCCGATCGGGTTCTCGGATCTGGTACGGAGCGCCGTGATCATGGCCCCTGGCCACGTCGAGCAGCAACGCGCTATCCCGGACCGACCGGGTTATGGCGTGAGTTTGAGTGAGTCCGAAACCAGGATCGCCGACCGCCGGACCATGCGGAACCCGGCCGCGAGTTGGTTTCATTCCGAACAGTCCACAGGCCGAAGCGGGTATCCGGATCGAACCTCCCCCATCGCTGGCGTGAGCGGCCGGCACGTACCCGGCCGCCACGGCCGCCGCCGCACCACCACTGGAGCCACCCGGGGTCCGGGTGATGTCCCAAGGGTTGAGGGTAGGGCCATGGAGTTCGGGTTCGGTGACAGCAACCAGGCCAAACTCCGGCGTGTTTGTCTTGCCGAAGATGACGAGTCCAGCCTGTTTGTACCGAGCCACGATCTCGCTGTCATAGTCAGGAATGAACCCCATGAGGTACCGAGAACCACTCGTCATCGGCACTCCCGCCAGCGCCGACCCGAGATCCTTGAGCAAGAACGGCACACCCGCCAGGGGCCCTTCCGGGATCGGTCCGCCAACATACTCCATGGCTCGCTCGTAGATCTTGTGCACAACGGCATTGATCGTTGCGTTGGATCGTTCAACTGAGGCAATCGCCGCCTCTAGTAATTCGCGGGGATGTGCCTGTCCGGTCCGAACCAGGTCGGCCAATCCGGTGGCATCGTGCTTCTCGTACTCTGCATGCGCGGTCATAGGAGAAAACTACCGGAGCAGCGTTGCTCGGCGGGTCCCTGAACCAGGTATAAATCGACTCTCGCTCCGGACTCGAGCGAGCTGGCAGCCGCCGCCGCTGAACTCGGAATCACCGAACAGGAACTTACCGAAGCTCTTGGACAGTCCGGACCCGGACCGCCGCCCTAAGGCATCGTTCCGAAACTTTGAGCTGTCAGAAAAGCGGAGTCCACCATTCGTGGTCAGCAACCGTCAATGCCCACAGCTCGTCGGAGCGGTCCGTTTCAAGTGACATCTCGGGTGCCGGATCCTGACTCACCTCGGGGTGTTCTGCGAGCAATCGCGCCAGCGCCGCGTCGGAGTCGACGAACCCCGTCAGCTCCGGATACGCAAACCATTGATCGGTAAAGACCTGTCGTTGAGTGCTGTTCATACTCGCCCAAAACTCAGGAGTGACCGAGCCGGACTCGCGGCTCACCAGTGGAACGCCGCGTAGCCAGGCGTGCTCGAAACCGAACTCGACCCAGAGATTGGCCACGAGCGCTCGAGAATCGAACCTCACCTCCCAGTGCTCGGATCTGCCATGCTCGTCCACGGTAGAGGTTGAAATCTGTACCGGGTGAGCGTGCGGATCAACCTCGGCGATCAGCGCTTGAGCCTGGCCCAACGCATCGGCCGCAGTTATCCGACCGGCCAGCACCGCCACCTCGCGCTCAAACCAACGCCCGAGTGGTTCGTGGTGGTTAACGCGCAGCCGACCAAATATCCGCATGCGCAGATGGTAATTGACGAATTACGGCGGCGACGGTCAGCCGAGGGCAGATTTGAACCGCCGCAAAACATCGTCGCATCGTGTCCGGTCGTGACTGTGCGCAAGGTCGACGAACGTACCGTCTTTGAGCGTCACCCTGGTTGTGAAGTATGCATCTCCTTCGTCGTCATAGCCTTCCTTGACATAGACCTCGGCAATATCGGCCACGGCGACATGGCGAGACTCTCTCCGAAGCGGACATCGACGATTGACATCCAGCCCACCACCGACCGCAGTCCTAACCTCCGTAACGGGCTGGCTGGCTGCGAACGTGAGCAAGCCGATGGTGGCAAACCAGAACAAGACCAACACGCCCGTCACAAGGACCCGAGAATCCGGGTCACCGAAGTCGTCTCGAATGGCCAGAGAGGTCATCAGCACCACAAACACCAGGACGATGAGCGCAAAACCCCACAGAGCGTACGCAACCCTATTGCGAAGGATCACGCTCTTCACCCTTCCCAATGGCGTCCAGCTTCGCGCCGGTCCGCTGTCAGCTAGCGGCTGGCGGAAATGCTTCTGATAGAAGCCCGGCGAGGCGCTGGCGATCATCGAAGCTGTAACTGCCTGGCCGCTCAAGGGCATAGCGCAACGTTCTCGGACTGTGGACGACGAAGGTGCCAGGCCCAAATGGCGGTCTGGTTTCAAAGGAGCCATCAACGAAACAGAGCACGCCAGTAACCCGCACATCTGGCTCCGAAGGTAGAGCTTGAGCGATCATCGTCACCTGTCTCAGGATCCCTTCTCCCAGACGCGTTTGATCTCGCCCGTTGACTCGAAGGTGACCCGCCGACCAGGTGATCTTCCCCTTGTAGCGTTTCGCATCGATGACGAATACGCCGCTCGGCACGACCAATATGTGGTCAATGTTTGCCTTCGAAGCAGGAACTGCGCGATCGTGAAGCACCCAGGCATGAGGAATTCGATCAAAGACCAGACCAAGACGTTCCTCGCCGACCGATCCCTTAAGCCAGGCCGCAACGTGTTGCGGCTCTCCCGCTAACCACCGCAATATGTTGCCAATCCGCGGGTACTGAGTTGAGATGGTGTCGCCACCGTAGGGGCTACGCCGCTCGTACTCGGCTCGAGCAGATGCCCCGGCAATTCCCCGGTCAACCGCAGGACCGGCAAAGGGATCGGCAGCACCGCCTACGAGAGCTGGCGAATCCACGCAACCAACGCACGTTGCGGACTTCGCTGTACGATCCCACACAGCTTCCGAACCGGGACTCAGCACAGCTCCGCAAGGCCGACAGTTGGCCGAATAACGAAGGCGGATCGTACTCACCCGCTAGCTATCGGCCGACAAGTTCAGTTGGTTGAGCCACCAGCAGGCGAAAACGAAGCCACGGACCCGGGGGCGACCAGGGACGGGAACTCATCTTCTAGACGTTGCAGAAGGATGTAGTCGTCGCCCCGGTCGATGGCAGCAAACACGAACGCCGAACTATCGGGGGCCCACACACTCATGCTTCGGGCGTACTGCCCCCAGAAGATGAGATAACGGTTGAGGAAGGTGCCAGTTGGCACTGCCCGGAAATAGTCCTTCACGGTCCCGTCATTCCACACTCGTAGGACCATTCCGGCGTCTTCGATTCCGAATACCAGAATCTTCCGACTGTCGGGACTCCATTGCCATGCGAACACCAAACCCACCCCGAGGGATATCTGTTCGCCAGAGGCGAGGTCTACGACGAACATGCCGGTTTCAGTTCCCGAGCGGCCAGCCGTATAGGCAATCTTCGTACCGTCCGTCGACAGCGAGAAACCGCTCATGCCGATGCCCTCGGCGAGGACGGTAACTTCGCCGGTAGCCACCTTGTGCATGACGAGCTCATCGCTAGTCGCCTGGGCAGCCAGAAATCCCCCGAGGCCGGCAGTCTGAATGATGACCGGCCGGATGTAGATGATCGAGTTCCCATCAGCAGTCCACTGAGGCGCCTCAAACGTGCCAGTCTCAGTATCGATCGGCGTGCGCTCCCCGCTCGCCACATCAACTAGCTCGATGATCGAACCGTTCAGGTGAGTGACGAGAGTTTTCCCGTCCGGCGACCATACAAAGTAGAACGAGCCCGCCGAGTGCATCTCAGTGACCTGCCCGTCGCCGAGATCGATTATGGCCAAGGCCGTTCCCTCCCCACCGGCACCGAGAACCCCCAACGCCCCGCTATCCGGACGCCACTGAATGTAGAAAACCTGGAAAGGTGTGACGTACTCCGTGGACGATCCATCGGTGGCAGAGCTGACAATCACCGCCGCAGTTCCGTCGACCGTTACGCGCGACCAGGCAACCGACCGGCCGTCAGGGGACCAGGTTGGCTGGGTACCAACCTCTCCCTGAGAATCCCCCAGTGGCAGCAATGCCAGATCAGACCCGATCACCGTCACAGACTGACGATGGTTGATAACCAGCCGGCCCGGCAACGACCCCAGTTCTGCGGTGGACAGCCCAAGGGGTGGTATCTGGTCCCCTGCCACTCCAACAATGGTGGTGGTACTTGGGGGTAACACCTGGGGTTCCGGAGAAGGGCTCGACGTCGTCGTCGTCGGCCTCCCCGCCGTGCTGCACGCGGACAGGACCAGAAGTAGTCCGACGAATAGAGTCGCGCCTCGAATCAGGCGTGCCTTGAAGTGATCGATCACCGGGCTGACTGTACCCGGCCCGCATAGCAATGCGCGGGTTGCCCCCGGCGGCCAACTCTCTGACAAGAAACACGACAATCCGCTGACGGTTCGTTCACTTCGGAGTACGCTTTGGCCAGGCGGGAGGCGAGGTATGACGCAACCCATAGAACTGATATTGCTACGTCAGTGGTCGACCTATCAGGCGATACCTGTGTGGATTATCGATATCAACGGCGACCTGCTCTTCTACAACGAAGCAGCCGAAGCCACCCTCGGACTTCGTTACGAAGAAGCCGGGGCGATTCATGCGAGTGAGATGGCCGATATCTTCCAGACCACCGCGCTCGATGGTTCGGCAATCCCCAGCGAAAACCTTCCGATCGTCATCGCACTTCGAGATCGACACCCGGCCCATGGCGAGTTGCGCATCAAGGCGGGTGATGGGGTCGCCCGGCATCTCCATATCACGGCGTTTCCGGTGGAAGGCCTCAGCGATCGACATCTCGGGGCGGTAGCCATGTTCTGGGAAGAGCCCATCCCGTGAGAATTCTCCTATCCGGGACACGGGGGTCTCTTGCTTCCTCCGGCCCTGATACCGTCGAATATGGCGGCGACACCGCTTCCATCCATGTCACGGCGGCCGATCGCCATATCGTTCTGGACGCCGGATCAGGGATCCGGCGTCTTAGCCAAGCCGTTGAGGGGCAGTCGCGAGTGGACGTCTTGCTCACGCATCTGCACATGGACCACATCCAGGGACTCGGGTTCTTTTCACCGATGTTCAATCCAGAAGTCGAGGTGCATATCTGGGGACCAGGGTCCGCGGAGTTCACCCTGGAGCAACTGCTGGGCCGGTATCTTTCTCCGCCGCTCTTCCCCGTCCATATTCGCGAACTCTCATCTGTGGTCCTGCACGACACCAACCCAGGGACGTTCGAACTTGGCCCGATCACCGTGTCGGCCGACTACGTCTGCCATCCAGGAGCAACCCTCGGGTACCGCCTTGAAATCGATGGCAAGTCGATGGCGTATCTACCTGACCATGAGCCGGCGCTCGGCGTCGAACATTTTCCGGCCGACCCGGAATGGACGTCAGGGTACGACTTGATGGTCGACACCGACGTGCTCATCCACGACGCCCAATACACCGACGACGAGTACGCCGAACGCCAGGGATGGGGCCACAGCACCTTTGACCAGGCACTCGATATCGCCGAGCTCTGCGGGGTAGGATCGCTCGTCACGTTCCACCACGACCCCGGTCACGACGACAAGATGCTCAATACCATTGCCGCCAACATGAGGTCACACCCGCTCCCATTCGAGCTGATTCCCGGACGGGCCGGCACCACTATCGAGGTCTAGAGACGACCGGGTTCACCACCTGCGGCGGCACGGCGGGCGGGCCCTCGGAGTGATAGCCGCAGCTGCCAAGGTGACCAACGCAAAGAAGGTGGCCCCAGGGGGAACGGGGCCACCTTCTTATTGCGGAAAGACCCCGTTTAGGAGGTCGTAGGTTTGACCGTGACCGCTACGTCTCGAATTCCGAGGCCGAGCAGGATGAAAATGACACCCATGCCCATTGCCATCGCCGCCACACCAAATGCCAAAACCGATGTGAACAATGATGCCTGCAAGAACGATGCATTCATAGCCGTAACGCGCAGTGGGTCTTCCCGGCCGAGTTCGGCGTAGTGCAAGCCGCCGGTCGCGTCCAGAGCGTGGTGGTCGATGATCTTGGCCTGGCAATAGGCCGTGAACGGACCATTGACATCGTTCCCAGGCAAGCAAGCGTCCTCTGACGTCACGATGTTTTGCTCGCCCAGCGTGTTGCTAACCACCAGGTAGGTGGCGGCTCCACCGACCAGGAGCAAGACGCCCAGGACGATGGCTCCAATTGCTGCAAGTCTTCTCATATCTATTCTCTCCTGTTGAGGTCGATATTGAATCTAGACATCCTGACATCACAGCGAACCTGTCCGATTGGCCTTTGAGTCCTGCCGTAAGTCCTTCAGGGATCCAGACCCTTGTCTGAACAAGCTACTCACCGAAACGCACAAATGGGTCCAGCCCAGTATGCGGCAACAGTTGCGGTGTCGGATGAATCTGACAACAGCCCCCCGAATCCGGCACCATCGACATCGGTGTTGAATTCGGTCCCGAGGGTGGACTCGAACATGGTGACATCCCAACTGGCTGTCAGGTCGGACACCGCCGAATCGAGACCGACTCCAGTCATGTCGGTCAAAGTCGAGCCCGGATTCAAGGACCATGCCATGAACTGGTCTCCGGCGAATTCGAGCTGGATACCGGACCATACGGCTATCGCTTCCTGACCATTCGGGCATTCGGCATTGCCTGGATTGACGATGCCGACTTCACCAAGTGCGGTGTCAACAGCCGATACCACCGTACTCTGCGGAGTTCCGAATGGCAGCTGAGTTGTCGATCCCGTGTCGCCGTCTATCACCGTCAATCCGTCCGGCGCCAGGGCCAGAACTACGGTAGGTATGGCCAGTGTGGTGGTCGTCGGAGGTATGGTCGTCGAAGGTACGGTCGTGGATGGCCCTTCTGAAGTTGTGCTGACCACGACGGTGGTTGACGTAGTCGACGGAGTCGTGGTTGGGGATGCCAGGGGCTGTTCCCCTTGGCCGCAGGCGCTGACCAGTAGAATCGTCCCAAGGAGAACCATTATGAGTCCGACGAACGTTGGACGCCGAAATCGGGCACTATGACGGAGAGAGTTCATGGATCGAATCCTTCGAAGGCGGCGTGAACACCGGTGAGCTGAGCAGCGAAGAGTACCCGGCTCGCTACCGTATCTGACAGCCGAGCGGAACTCAGCCGATTCGTCGACCCGAGATTTCATTCGGGACGATGCGAACCCAGTTGTTCCTGGCCACGGCGTCTGCCCATGGGCGGAGACCGAGGGTTTTCATTTCGCCTATTGCTTCGGGGTCTTCCACGTCCTGAGCAGTACCGCTGACGATCACGCTCCAACCGGTCTGGCTTTCCAGGTCCCAGCCATCGATCTCAAATCCGACCGAAGCAGCATTGCGTGCCGCGTCGAGCTTCTCGCCTGTGGTCGTTCGAAACACGACGTTCCCGCGGTGCATCCGATAATTGATCGGCATGATCAACGGTTCTCCACCTGAAACGAATGCGATGCGACCAATCTGTTCTCGTTCAAGGAGGCGCCGACACTCCACCAGATCGAGTACCTCCAGTCCACCGTGATCGGTGCCGCTGCTGCCGGGTGCTGAATACGTCATGACTCTCTCCCTGTGTATCGGTTCAATCCTATAGAAGTCTCTCTGCTTCGAGCCAGTTCAATGGCCTGGTCGAGCGAGAGCTTCGCCCCGCGGGCCATGAGCTCCTTGGTGGCGGTTTCGCCGAGGATCTCAACGAGACGAGACCTGGCATCTTGGATATCCATGTTCATCGGCGTCCATCCACCGCCCATACGATCTCGCGCTTCGGCGGCGGCGCCAGCGAGTAGCCCACCAGTCTCGGTGTTTCCTTGAGCGACGATGGCGGTTGCCACCCATTCCATCGCCCAGGCGGCCACGAACCGATCCCCGGCCCGATCGGCCAGGTCGATACTGTGTTGGGCCACCCGCCGCGCCTCATCAAAGTCCCCATTGAGCACCGATGCCGACGCGATGGCCAGATTCAGTGAACCAGCCATGACGAACTGTTCCATGTCCTCATAGATGGCCAACGCCTCACGCATTTGCTTGAGTCCTGGCTCGATGCCTTCCGCGAACATAAGGTGGAGCGCCTCTGCGGATAGGAGATCGGCCAATCCGAGTTGATCGTTGACCTGCATATAGAGGATGCGAGCGGATTCGAGAGCTGCGTTTCCTTCATCGAACATCCGAAGGTTCCCGAGAGAGGAGCCGAGGCCAAAGTAGGCATGCGCTTCCAGGTGCGGGTCGCCCACTGCGACGGCTGTTTGAACTGCCGTTCGGTAATCGTCGACCGCCTGGGAGAACTCCCCCCGCCAGTATGCGATGGCTCCGCGAGCCATCAGCGCCTTGACGAGCGGGCCTGAGGGGGTATCGGAATCGGGCAATGCAAATAGTCGGTCAAGCCACAGGGCCGCCTCACCCAATCTTCCTACCCCCCGGTAGTAACGCCAGATACTCCCGATGATGTCGAATCCACGCTCGAAGTCGCCTGAGGTGAGCAGCCTTCCCAGCGTGCTTTGAAAATTTTCGTGATCATCACTGAGGGCGGCCAGCCGCCGTGCCGCGTGCCTTCCAACAAGATCGTCGGCCGAAGACCGGGCCAGATTCACAAAGAAGCTTGAGTGATGAGCTTCAGCTCCGGTGGTTTCTTCTCGTTCGGCCAGCTGAAGCGCCGAGAATTGTCGAACGCTGTCGAGAACGTCGAACCGTTTACCGGAGCTTGCGGTTTCAGACAGCACGAGACTGCGATCAACCAGCTCGGCCAGGTCGTCGACAACGTCGCGCCCTGATACCTCCTCGATGGCCGCGAAGGTGCCCCCGCCTCGAAACACCGCAAAAGAGCGCAGCACGGATTGCTGGCTTGGGGATAGCAGGTCATAGCTCCACGCAATAGCGTCGTTCAGTGATCGGTGACGCTGTGGGGCGTCAGAGGCCCGCGACGCAAGTAGAGAGGAATCGCGTTGGAGGCGCTCCAGGATCTGGGCCGGGGTCAACACGTTGACCCGGGCGGCGGCCAATTCGACGGCGAGCGGGAGTCCCCCGAGTAGAGAAACGAGTTCGGTAACATCTTCGAGGTGGTCATCTAACGAGAACCCAGGGTCAGCACCGCTCGCTCGGTTGGCAAACAATTCAACCGCCGGCGATCTGTCCCCGAAACCGTCGCCTCGATCGACCATCAACGGCGCTAGCCGGAACACACTCTCGCCAGAGATCCGCAGTGGAACCTGACTGGTGACGAGAATCTTCAAGGCCGGATGAGCGCTGAGAAGCTCTCCGATCGACGGAACCGCTTCGATCAAATGCTCCATATTGTCGAGTATCAACAAACGAGCTTCCGGGCCAAGCGCCCTAGCCATCTCGACCGCCCTGACTTCGTCAAGGCCCAGTTCGGCAGCGATACCGCTCAATACCAGAGCCGGATCCGTAACCGGAGCGAGCGGTATGAAGAACACGCCCGCCTCGAAATCGGCCAGCGCTTCGCCGGCCACCTCTATGGCGAGGCGGGTCTTTCCAACCCCACCGGGTCCGGTCAGCGTGACAAGACGATGACTGCGAATCGACTCAAGCAGTTGACCGGTTGCCTCCTCCCTGCCGATGAGGCGAGAAGCAACGGTTGGCAAGTTGTTGGGACGCGCGTCGATCGTGCGTAGCGGTGGGAACGAATCGGGGAGGCCTGGAACGATCAGCTGATACAAGTGTTCTGGTCGTTCGAGGTCTTTGAGGCGGTGGGTGCCAAGGTCGATGTATTCGGCGTCAAACGCCAGAACCTTGGTGGCTTCGGAAACGACCACCTGGCCACCATGGCCGGCCGCTGAAATCCGGGCAGCCCGGTGCACGTCCAGGCCGCCGTAGTTGGCACCGCCCAACTCACCCATCCCACTGTGCAATCCGATCCGGACCTTGATGGTGCCGCCATCGGGCCAATCGGCCTCCGCCAATCGCTGGTCAACCGCGATCGCCGCCCCGATGGCGTCCGGCGCAGTCGTGAACACCGCAAAGAACGAGTCACCTTCGGTGCCAAGTTCGATCCCGTGATAATCCTCGAGCGCCGATCGCACGATGACGCTGTGCCGGTCGAGCACCTCTCGAAACTCGTGGCCGAGCCGTTGGAGAGTTTTGGTGGAACCCTCGATGTCACTGAAGAAGAACGTGACCGTTCCCGTGGGAAGACCGCTCACGATCCCGGTCGCGAGATCATCAAACACACCGACAAACCAGACCCTCCTTCAGACAGACCACGCACAGGTTACGCCCAACAGCAGACCTCGTGCGGGCGTGGACTGTTGGCATGAGCGTGCTGACTCGTCGTAGGCACCACTTCCCGACTTTCGACTCTGGCACCGTCCGATCAGAAACGGTGGAATGAGCGAACGGGGCATGGCCGCGCTCTCGGCGCATCCACGGAATGGAGGCGACAATGACCACCACTGAGATCCGACGCCCAACCGACATCAAGCCACCTCCGCCGGTTGCAGCACGGCGGTTTGGCTACGCCGTTGCCATAGCCGTGAACTTCGGGTTGATAGCGGTCGTAAACAACATCCTGGAGTGGGACATCGCGCCATTCCTGACATCGGACTTCTCCCGGCTGGTCGGCTTCATCAGCATATCCCTCGGTTTGACGATCGCCGCCAACGTCGTGTATCTGGCGTACGATCCAGCTTGGTTCAAGTCGCTGACCCAGATCGGCCTGCTCGTGGTGAGCCTCGCCGTGACCATCAGGGTGTATCAGGTGTTTCCGTTCGACTTCTCTTCTTATGACTTCGACTGGTCGACGATGACCCGATGGATCCTGATCATCGCCATGGCCGGGACCTGTATCGGTATGCTCACCGAAGCGGCCAAGGTCCTCCGAGTCATGATCAATGTTGGGCGGTCGACGTCTTTCTGACAATCCCCCACGCACGGTATCCGACGCCTCCCCGACGGTCTTTGCAAATCACGCGAGGCACGGGTACGGGTCGGCATTCAACCGCAGTTCTCAGAAAGTCGCTTCCGCATGCCTCACCCACTCGGTGGGTCACCGGCCGTCAGTCCGCCAGAACTCGTTGATTGGCGTCAAATATCTCGTCGTTAAAGGCCACGAGGATTACCCTTTCGAGGTTCGAAGGTTCGTTGAGATGCTCACGGATCGTGGAGATGGCGACCTCGGCCGCTTCGGGGATTGGATACCCGTAGACGCCGCAGCTGATGGCCGGGAAGGCGATGGTCTTCAGGTTGTGCTCTTCAGCGAGAGCAAGGCTGTTGCGATAACAAGAAGCGAGGAGTGCGGACTCGCCCTGGTCGCCTCCGTGCCAGACCGGACCAACGGTATGAATCACCGCCTTGGCCGCCAACCGATATCCACCGGTGATCTTCGCCTCACCCGTTTCGCAGCCCCCGAGCGTTCGGCACTGGGCGACGAGACCGGGCCCGGCGGCCCGGTGAATCGCCCCATCGACGCCTCCACCACCCAATAACGATGGGTTCGCCGCGTTGACGATCGCATCAACTTCGAGCTTGGTGATGTCACCCCGGACAACAGATATTTCGGTCATCTGTTGATGCTATCCGATCGCGATTATGCGATAGAAGCCCTATTTGATATCGATATTGCCGCCGTCCAGGCTCTGCTTTCTCGGGATGTTCAGCGTGCTGTCCCAGTTGGTCGAGAACAACAGGTGGCCGTCGGTCGGATGCCAGCCGGTGTAGGAAACCTTGTCGACCGTCAACGGATCGGAGTCGTCGTCTCCATCGGTCAGTCGCACCTGCAACACCAGTTGAGGAACGACCACGACCGAAGTCGACAAATCGGTCAAGGTACCCGTGAAGGAAATGATTTCTCCAAGGATCCCGATCTTGCCGACTGAGGTGATGTCCATCGCTTTAAGTTGGTAGTCCACAAGGGCGCCACTTGCCGGCACCCGATACAGGTACACGATGTTGATGTCGCCCTTGAGGCTGGCACCCCTCTTGCCACTGTCGGCGTTGAACCCGAAGTTCTTCTTGCTGCCCGGGTCGGCCGGATACTGACCGGCTGAAGCTGCCAGCACAAGATTGCCACCACCGGTGATCGTGTGCTGCACCCCTTTGAACACCACGACATTGCAGGTTCCCGCCGCGTTGGCAGAACCCTCGGGGCACCTTTGCGACGCAACCGTGTCAAGACCTCCACCGATCGGCATCCCACCGGCGGTCCCCGCCAACGTGGCGTTGACGACGTACGTGGTTCCGGTACCGGCGGCAGTGAATGTCTTGTTACAGAACGCGGTTCCCGACGTCAAGGCACCAGTGGAATAGAGCGGTTGCACGGTCGCCGTACAGCCCAATCCCGCATTGCCTGCGACCGCGAACGTGACCGTTCCCCCTACCACCGTGCCACCGTCGGTCGAGGTCACGGTGACCCGTAACGGTGCATTCCCACCACTCTGCAATTGAGATACACCCACGTAGCGGAGCACGGCGTCGGTGACCGGCGTCACCGTGATGAAGACTGTTGCCGTGTTGCTGTCAGCCGTCCCATCGTTGGCTTTGAACGTGAAACTGTCCGGCCCGAAATAGTTGGCGGCAGGCGTGTACGTTAGGTTCGGGGCCGTTCCGGACAACGTTCCTTGGCTCGGCCCGCCTACCACCGAGTAGACGAGGGAGTTGCTATCGACATCGGAGGCGACGATGGTGAGATTCACCGGCGTATCCTCGGCTGTTGACACTGACTGGTTGTTCGCCACGGGCGAGTCGTTAACAGCCGTAACCATAATGGACACGGTCGCGGTGTTGCTATCAACCGTCCCGTCGTTGACTTTGAACGTGAAACTGTCCGGACCGAAATAATCGGCAGCAGGCGTGTAGATCAACACCGGTGCGGTGCCAGTCAACGTGCCGTGGGTTGGGCCAGACAGCACCGAATACGCCAATGGGTCAGCATCGACATCCGACGCCGACAGCACCAGGGCCTTCGCCGTATCTTCAGCGGTCGTTACAACCTGCCCACTGGCCACGGGAGCATCGTTCACCGGAGTAACCGTGATAGCCACCGTCGCCGTGTTGCTATCCACGGTTCCATCGTTGACCTTGAACGTGAAACTGTCCGGACCGAAATAATCGGCAGCAGGCGTGTACGTCCGGTTCGCACCCAACCCGGACAACGTTCCATGGGTTGGACCAGCCACCACCAAATACGCCAGGGTGTCACCATCGACATCCGACGCCGACAGCACCACTGCCTTGGCCGAATCTTCAGCGGTCGTTACAACCTGGCCACTCGCCACGGGAGCGTCGTTCACCGAAGTAACCGTGATAGCCACCGTCGCCGTGTTGCTATCTACGGTTCCATCGTTGACCTTGAACGTGAAACCGTCCGGGCCGAAGTAGTCGGCCGCAGGCGTGTAGATCAAGACCGGTGCGGTGCCAGTCAGCGTGCCATGGGTTGGGCCTGCCACCACCGAATACGTCAGCGTGTCGTTGTCGACATCCGACGCCGACAGCACCAGGGCCTTCGCCGTATCTTCAGCGGTCGTTACAACCTGCCCACTGGCCACGGGAGCGTCGTTCACCGGAGTAACCGTGACAGCCACCGTCGCCGTGTTGCTATCCACGGTTCCATCGTTGACCTTGAACGTGAAACTATCCGGACCGAAGTAATCGGCAGCAGGCGTGTAGATCAAGACCGGGGCTGTGCCAGTCAGCGTGCCATGCGTCGGACCAGCTACCACCGAATACGTCAACACGTCACCATCGGCATCAAACGCTGACAACGTGACTGTCACGGTCGTGTCCTCGGCCGTCGATACCGACTGATCATCCGCCACTGGAGCGTCGTTGACGGCATTGACCAAGATCGTGAAGACGTCGGAGACATTTCCGGCTCCATCGGTTGCGATCACGGTGACCGTTGCCTGGCCGTTGGCGTTGGTTCCCAACGTGAGGGTCAAGACGGAACCAGTGATTGACGTCGTCACGACACTCGTAGCGCTTGAGGTCGCCGTGTAGGTGAGTCCATCACCTTCGACGTCCGAAAAGACCGTGTCGAGGTCGATCGAGGGAATAGATCCATCTTCGTCAATGACAATGTCGCCAATCGGATTGGCAACAAACGGGGCGTCGTTGACCGCCGTGATCACGATGTTGACAGTCGCCGTCGCACATAGCGTGACGAATCCAAAGTCGCACACCCGGTAGTTGAACGAATCAGTCCCGTTGAAGTTCAGGTTCGGCGTGTAAGTCACTTTCCCGTCGCCATTCGAAACGGCAGCGCCATTGGTCGGTCCGGAGAGGACGGTCACGGAGGCGACATTGAGATTCGAATCGGGATCCGAGTCGTTGCCAACCACGTTGATGACCACCGGAGTGTCTTCGTCGGTTGTCACCGAGTCGTCGTTGGCGACCGGTGGACTGTTCGGGCTAATGACGAACACGCGCAGCGTGTCAATGGCGGAAAAATCGACCCCGTCGGACACTGAAATCGTCACCGTGTAGACGCCGGCGGTCAAATAAGTGTGCGGGTCGATGATGAACGTTCCGGCACCCTCGTTGACAGAGCTGGCGGTCCCCAAAAGCGTGCCATCGCCCCAATCGACGGACACCGAATGAACCCCCGCGGTCGGGTCATCGAAGGTTCCGTTGATTGGCTGCGTGGACTGGCCGAGTTCGACGACCTGGTCTTGACCCGCCGACAGCAACTTGGCGACGAGGCCGAGGCCCTTGCCGCTGATGAACCCACAGTTGCCGTTCTCATCACAGAACTGGAAATAGGCCCGTACTTGAGAGAAGGGCGCGGCAACCGTTGCGGTCCATTGCCTGGTGCCGGGGATTCTTTGCAGGTCGACGAACGTATGGGGTGACGATGCGTCCCCCGTGGTAAGCCCAGCATCGCGGTAGATCGCCTGGGCAAACACCACGCTGTCAACCTCACCGGGTGCGGGATCGTCGGTCAGCTCAAGCAGGAATGTCAGCTGGCCGTTATCGAGGAAAAGCTCAGAGCCGAGCGCCACCGGCGGTTCGAAGTCGGTGGAATCACTGTAGAGAACCCGCCAGCGGGTGGTCGGGAAGATGGTCTGAACGCCGCTGGAACTCGACTCGTCGCGGTCCCATACGAACTGACCGAGGACCGCATTGAATCGCTGCTGGCGACCGGTCCGGCTGAGATTGAATTCGCTGACACTTTCAAACACTGAAGGAAAGGCGATGTCCTTGATGAGGGCGTATGGTCGACCCTCGTTGGCGGCCAGGTCGATGCGGGGTCGTGACAGGACCGGGACAAACGGATCAATGTCCGTGTAAGTAAGCCCTTGATCCCCGCTGGTTGGGATCATGATCGACCCGCGAGCGGTAAGGGTCGGATCGCCATTGGTAACGTCAATCGAGATGGACGGCTGGATGGGTGCATAGTGGACGGCCAGCGGTCGCTTGTCGGTGACGGTCAAGGAACCGGCGGTTGCAGTCGCGGTCGTCAAATACCGACCACCCTCGGGTGAGATGATCTCACTAAACGAGGCGTTGACCGTGAAGTCAAGCTTTTCGACGCCTGCCCCATGAGCCCACGGAGTGGTGGTGACACCCGGAGCCGACACGGCCGCCAGCGACGCGGCCACCGCGGAAGGACCAAGCTGGTACATCGGAAGGCCGTAATACGTGGCTTCCTGAACGACTTTGAGGTCGTAAACACCGGCCTGCTGTTGCTCGCCAATGTATAGCTGCTTGGCGTCGCGCAGGGCATCGGCCGGGGACCGACCAGAGTTGATTTCCATCTGTTCTGTGAACAGCTCCATGAGCCGCTCGGAGTAGTACACACCGTCTGTGTCGCCGTAGCCATATCCAGTGTTGGCTATATACACGGCACGCTGCTGAGCGATGGCCTGCGGCCAGTCGAGGCTCTCGACCGTCGTATAGAAGTTGTCGTCGACATTGAGACCCGAGTGACATCCAACACTGAACAGAATCTTGTTGG
Organism: bacterium; assembly: GCA_024641305.1. GTDB lineage: Bacteria > Actinomycetota > Acidimicrobiia > Spongiisociales > JAENVV01 > JAENVV01. The sequence continues at coordinate 22,981 of JAHEDI010000022.1, forward strand.
CAAGGGTCCCGGCCGCCGGCAGTTCTGAGGTGTCATAGGTGGTGCCGACTGCGTCGGTGGCATCGACCTTGGCTGGCAACGACCGGAAGTGGTCGTAATGGCCTTCGACCGACATGATGTCCTTGTTGAGGGCGATCTTGCTCGCTAGGTCGTCGGCCGTCCATGTGTCGCTGATGAGCGAGTCAATCATGGCGGCTGGGAGACCGGCCTGCTCAAGGGCGCTTACAACGGCCCCGGCACCGTCGAGGAGGAAGTCATATCCGGTGACCAGGGCGCTGGATCGATCGAGTTGGGCATCGTTGGCGATGAACTCGTCGATGAGTCCGATGATCTCGGTCGAGTCTTCGACAAGGCGACCAAGGGAGATGTCCGGCTGGAACAAAACCCCGGATTGCTTCAACAACGCCAGAGGATCCCGGTCCCCGTACCCGTCATCGGTGAGGAAACGTTGGGAGGCCGAAGACCCGTAGAGTGCCGTATCAGCTTTGAAGGTGCTCTTGTAGAGCGCTTCGTTCGACACGGCCGACCAGTCGCGCTGGCGGAAGAAGGGAATCTCGCTGTCCGATCCGACGACCGTGACGAATTTGAGCGGGTGGTTCGTGTCGAGGTCTTTGACGATCTTGGTGATCTCATTTGCGACCAGATTGGCAAGCCTGTAATCGCACGGGTCCTCATCCCAGTCCGCATACAGGGCCCTGATCTGCGCACCAGACGTCGACGTGACTCCGGCCGCCGTCAGGTCACCCTCGACCGAAATAACCGCGGCATGCAATCCGAGCCCGGCCAGTTCCGGGTCACCGCCGTTGAGAGCGTCGACCAGATCGTGAAGTTTGGCGACGACCGCATCGGCAGCAGCCGTGCCTTCATGGCGTTCAATCCGCGCCCGGTTGACGAGGAACACCGTGTCGAGGGCCCCGAGTTGTCCAGGGGTCAAGAGCGCTGGATAGATTTCCCCGGGGTTTCCAACGTTACCCGGCGCAGCCGGGCAGCTGACCGGCTCGGCGTACTGGGTGCTCACCCAAAGCGTATAGGTGGAATTGGATACTTCGTCGGTGGTCGGTGTCGTGGTGTGGTTAACGCTCGCCACTTGAATCGTCAACGGATCGCCAAGTGGATCCGCCGTGAAAAACTCGACACTTTCGTCCTGCTTTGAGCGGCTTATCGATAGTCCTTCCAGTTCCCACGGCCCATTGAGCAGCTCCTTAGACAGGACGATGTCCTGCAAAGCTTCCGGGTCGAGATCATCGGTGAGGTCGCCGATGGCGAGTCCGCGATCGTCGAGCGGTTCGATCTGCAAGGAGTTGCCCCGGTCGGGGAACGGACTCAAGTCCGGCGTTACCGGACCATAGGCAATGAGATCGGCATCGACCCCGAGTTGGGCAAGCTTGATCGTATACACCCCGTCGGAACCATCCGGGACCGCATCGGGAACGAAGCTCCAGTAGTCGTTGTCCGAAGGTGGCGCATGGCCGAATAGCAGGGTGTCGGCATCGATAGGGACGCCCGCACTGTCGTTGTTCAGAGGCTCAAAGTTCTGGACGACGGTTACCGGCGCAGATCGCAGGAGGTCGCTGGCGGTATCCACAGTCACACCGACGGAAACACTGAAGGTTCCAAGCGTCAGTCCGGGGACGGCGGCGAAGGTGAGGGTATAGAGCCCGGTTCGTATATCCCCGAGATCAAAAGTCAATTGTTGCCCGATCATCGTCGGCTCGACAGAGTTAACCCCCAGCTCACCGGTATTCGGTACGTACCGGAAGCCGTCCTCGAGGGTGACCACGGCAGTGCCCGGCTTGAGATTGTCCCCCGGTGTCTTGACATCAAACTCAGCCGAGTACTGAATTGTCTGGGCGTTGTCACTGGCATCCAGCAGCACTTGTACAGGGACCTGGGCGACCGGCAGCTGCTCCCACGGCAAGTCACCCTTCGGGATGAGGGCCGTCAGCAGCATGCCATAGGTTGCGCCAGGCCGGAAGGCATCGGCCAACAAGACATCCTTGAGCGTTCCGGACGTACAAGACACCTTTGAGCAATCGACCAGGTCGTTGAGGATCACCGCGTCGATGGCTCCCAGCTGAATCGCCCCCAGCTGAATGGCGCCCAACTGAATGGCACCCAACTGAGCGCCGACGATATTCGTCGGGTTATTGAGGAATACAAGTAACTCAAGGAGACTCTTATCAGCTTGGAATGCATGGGCCTCCACGACATCCTCGATCGTCGCTGTAGCTGAGCAAACTCCGCCGGGCATCAACGAGCAGTTGATGACCTCACCGATCGCGCCAAGCTGGATCGCCCCCAACTGAATCGCCCCCAACTGAATCGCCCCGAGCTGAATAGCACCAAGCTGAATCGCCCCCAGTTGGATAGCCCCCAACTGGATAGCCCCAAGCTGGACTCCGTTGAGGTCCAGGCTGAGCAGGCTCGGGTTGTCATAGATCTTGAGGTCCACACAGTCGTAGCCTTGAGCCGTAACGGCAACACACCAGTCGCCGAGATTTGCATCAATGGCCCCGAGCTGGAGTCCGCCGATGGCCAGAGACATGAGGCTTAGCGAACCGAGTTCGCTTGACCCCACCTTGAGGTTCTGAAGTGTCAGCGAGGCGATGGCATTCTTCACACAACTGGACTCGGAACCGCTGGTCGTCAAGGCGAACAAGTCGTCGATCGTGACCGTTTGGGTGGGAGCGTCGCGATATGTATTGGTAAACGCCACCAACTCGTCACCCGTTATCGAACCATCACCATCTCGATCGGCCAGGGAAATGTCAGAGGTGGTACATCCCGCAATGGCCCCCAGTTGGATCGCCCCCAACTGGATCGCCCCCAACTGGATCGCCCCCAACTGGATCGCCCCCAACTGGATCGCCCCAAGCTGAATCGCCCCAAGCTGAATCGCCCCAAGCTGAATCGCCCCAAGCTGAGACCCTTCTACCGACGCATCGGACGGGTTTCCGGTGGCCGTTGCCTGCCGGAGGGCCTGGAGGGCTGCGGAACTGGCCGCCAACGTCGGTATGTCGAGCTTGGACGGGAAGGCTCCGACAACACCAAGATCGGCAGAAACGCTCGTAACGTCAACGGTGGTCACGGCACCGATTACCAACGTGGTTGCCACTGCAGAATTGTTCGAAGGAACCGAGTCTGTTTCGGCACCTGACACCGATGCGGTATTTGAAAGCGTCACGTTGTCGAGCGAGGGGTCAACGGTCCCTCGAATCTTGACGACAGCTGATGCTCCCGACGCCAGCGATCCGATGGCGATCGAGCCACCGAAAGCGGAGAAGCCCGAGTCGGAAAGGCAGTCCACAGTGGCGGTCACGCTGCACGCTTGCGCATTGCTGAGGGCATCCGGAAGCGTGTCGCTAACTGTCGACGTCGACGAGGTTGAAGGTCCCCCGTTGGTGACCGTGATCGTGTAAGTAAGCAGGGTGCCGGCATCGACGGGATCGGGCGTGTCGACAATCGAAATGGACAGATTGGCAATACCGGCCTCGACCGAGCCGATGTCGCAAGTCGGTCCTTGTGGCCGGGCCACGTTGCGCTGGTCGATGGCTGCACAGGTGGCGTTGTTGGCGGTGTTGATCGCCGGGCTGCCGATTTGTGGCAAGTGGGTGAAGGTTGGCCCGCCGTTGTCGGCAAGCGGTCCAAGCGTCGGGTTACCGGTCGTCAGGTTGAACCCACCCCCGCCAAACGTGCCGAACACGTTGTTCGGACTGCCGGTATTTCCGGCCACGATGGAGTTGGACAGATTGAGGACGCCAGCCGACACCGTGATGCCACTCCCTTGCGCAGAAGCGTTGGCAGTCACCGTGACGTTGTTGAACGTGGTGCCGTTGTTGCTCGACTCGAACAAGCCACCACCCGAGACCGTGGCCGTGTTCCCACTGATGGTTGAGTTGGCCCCGGTGATGGTTCCGGCAATGTTGTAGACGCCACCGCCACGAGTCGTCGACGTATTGCCGCTGATCGTCGAGCGGGTGAGCGTGAGGCCGGTGCTGTTGTAGATCCCGCCTCCGCCGTCGAGGGTGGCTCTGTTTCCCGAAATAGTCGATTCGACGATCACCACGGGGCCGCTGCTGTTGGTGAAGTAGGTACCGCCACCAGTACCAGCGGTGTTGTCCTTGATTACTGACCGGGTATAGCTCGACGCCGGACCGGAGGTAGCACTGTTCTCGAAGATGCCACCGCCCTTGCCGGCCGCCGTGTTGCCGGAAACCGTCGAGTCGGTCAGCGTAAAGCCGAGACCCACGTCGTAGATGGCTCCCCCGTCTCGTTGGGTGGCGTTCCCCGTGAAGGTGCTGCCAGTAATGCTCAGGACGCCGTCGTTCCAGACTGCTCCTCCGTCTTGGATTGCCATGTTCTGATCGAACGTCGAGCTGGTAACGGTGACGGTCCCTGACAGAACAACCAGCGCGCCCCCCTCGCCGGCCCCCGTGTCGGGTGCTTCGGCGCGGTTCTTGCTGAACGTGGTGTTGGCGATGGTGGCGGTGCCGGACCGGACCATGACACCTCCACCGTTGTTCTTGGCGACATTGTTACTGACGACACTGTTGGTGATCGTCAGGTTGCCTTTGTCAACGACAACGCCGGCCCCGGCATTTTCCGAGTTCCCGGTGACAATGACGTTGGTGAGGATCAAGTCGCCGTCGGCGGAGTGGATACCACCACCACTACTCAAACTCGACGAACGCGCCCCTCTGGTGATGGTCAGACTCTCGACCGTCAGGTTCTTGGCCTTCCCCTTGTCGATCACCGTACCTTTGAGGTCACCGTCGATGATGGTGGAAAGCGGATCGTCGCCTCGTAGCGTCACCGACGCGTTGTTGGGAAGAACCAGGTTTTCCTTGTAGATCCCAGGGGCAATCGTGATCAGGGGTTCCTTGGCGTCGATCGCCTTCTGAATGGTGAGGTACTGGCCAGGAACTACGTATGTCGTTTGGGCGATAGCCGCTTGTGAGAGCAGAGGGACGGCCGGCATCCCGGCTGTAACCATCGAGAATGAAGAGATAACGACGATCAGCGGGCGCCAAAGCACCCGATTGGCGTTTCGCATAATGTTAAGGCCTCCGAGCCAAGAATGGACTAGATGGTCCACCCTGGGTCCGAGGATACACCCGCCAAATTAGGCGCGATGGATATATTTTCAAGGCGATTACGCACTAGTCACATAGCGCGGAACATTCCTGCCCACCAGAGTCGAAAGACCCGATCTGTTTTGCGGATCGGTTGGGCCCATCCGGCCGGATCCGACGGCACGGCTCGTAGGCTGACCGGAGATGGTGAAAGGACGAACCATGCAGAAAGTGGTAGTGACCGGAGGAAGCGGCAAGGCCGGGCGGGCGGTGGTAGCCGATCTGGTTGCCCACGGGTACACCGTCACCAACGTGGATTCCGCCGCCTCGCGCAACCCTGACGAACCGACGTTGATTGCCGACCTGACCGACCTGGGCCAGACGATCGAGGCTCTGCACGGGGCTGACGCCGTTATTCACCTGGCGGCCATCCCGGCTCCCAATGTTCTTCCCGACGGCGAGACGTTCCGGGTCAACATGATGAGCACTTACAACGTGTTCTCGGCCGCCGCCCAACTTGGTTTGGAAAAGGTCGTGTGGGCATCGAGCGAAACACTCATCGGCATTCCGTTCGAACGAGAACAGCCCCGCTATGCGCCCATCGACGAGGACCATCCTCGGCTACCCGAATTCCACTACGCCCTCTCGAAGCTGGCCGGCGAGATCATCGCCGAGCAGTTCAACCGGTGGACGGGAATCCCTTTTGTCGCCTTGCGATACTCGAATGTGATGGAGGAAGCCGACTACCAACACTTCCCGGCGTTCTCCGAGAACCCGCAGAGCAGGGCATGGAATCTGTGGGGCTATGTGGATACCCGCGACGTTGCCCAGTGCACCCGTCTCGCCCTCGAACGGGAGGTTCCCGGTGCCGAGGCATTTCTGGTCGCGGCCGCCGATACGTGTATGAGTCAGGCAAGCGTCGATCTCATGGCTGAGTTCTATCCGGGCGTACCGATCCGCTCCGAATTGGCGACCCACGAGACGTTGCTCTCGATCGACAAAGCCCGCCGACTACTCGGCTACGACCCGACGCATTCCTGGCGAGACCACTCCACCGCCTAGGCATCACTCGCCGTACATAGCGACCGCTACCTAAGAGCTATGGTTGCCAGCATGCATCTGCTCGTCGAGTTTTTCAAACACAACACCATGATGAACGATCGACTGCTCGACGTATGCGGTCGGCTCTCCGATGAGCAATTGGGATCAACGATCGAGGGTACGTACGGAACGATTGGCGCAACCCTCGTCCATGTCGCCGGCGGCCAGGAGTCCTATGCGGCGAGGTTCTTCGGTTCGGAACGTCCGGAGCGTCTTGCCGCAGATCCCTTCCCGGGCTTCGATGTGTTAGGCGAACACTTCACTCGGGGCAATGCACGTTTGGAACAGGCCGCCTCCGAGGCGGCCACCGAGAGTTACGTCGAGGTCGAAGGCGATGACCCGGTCGGCAAGTGGCGAATGCACCGTTCACTGCTACTCCTCCAGGCAATCAACCACGGCACCGAGCATCGTTCACAAATCGCCACGATTCTCACCCAAATAGGAGTCATGGCCCCCGAGATGGACGGCTGGACCTTCTTCTTCGACGCCGGCCACATGATCGACATCTCCGAAGAATGACGCTACCGAAAAGTCCCCAAATCCACGTGGGATCGAGAACAGGGGGTCGTTAGTGCGACGGGGGGAACGCTTCCTTCGGATTGTCGAGGCCCATGGTGTGGTAGAAAGCCGTGACCCAGCCGAACGACATGATGAGCACGATCAGACTGACGAGCAGCCAGGGGGCGGGTCGCAGCCACCCAACGATTAGGACGCCCCCGGCTGACACCAGCATCGCCTTCTCTAGCGGCCCATAGATCGACCCGAACCGTTCATAATCGGACAACGTTCGCATAAGCAGGATCAGCGAGACCACCGCAAAACCCACGGACCCCGACAGGAGCCAGGCGGCGCTGGCCGAAGCCCGGTCATCGGCACCGTGCTCGACCATGCTGACCATGGCGGCTCCGGAAGCGGCAATTGCCATTGACACGGGCAGGTGGGCACCGGTCCATTCTGAGAATGCCCTGGCACCGGGTCGGGGCGACCGGCTACCGACGAAATCAAAGTATGTCCACCACAGACCGAAGCCAATCATCAGACCGACGACCCCGGTGACCAGCGAAGGAAAGGTGCGGCCGGACTCCGACAAACCGGTGACGACGCCGACAACAACCTCGCCCAGCACGATGATCGTGAACAAGCCAAATCGTTCGATCAACGACGCAGAATAAGTCAGCGACGAATCGAGGCGTCGGCCGAGCGCCAGATTCCCGGTCGCCCAACCGACCACGAATACGATCCAGATGACCAGCCGGGCTCGATCCGGAACGAGTGCACTCGCCGCCATAACCGACACAGACAGCACCATCCCCATGAGGTAGCGCTTCGTGATCCCCATGTACTCCTCGGCATCCTGACGCCGAACCGAATACCACAGCCAGGTCAGCAGCAGCAGAAACGCCGTGTAGACCCAGGCGAACTGGGCGCCGGATTCACCGGTCGCGTCAGCCGTAAATACGGCAAGGACCGCCAGAATGAGCATCTGGAGAAATACGAAGGTGCGACTGCGACCGTCATCTCGACCGTGGAGATCCTGATAGATGGTGCCATTCACCCAGGCAATCCAGATGAGCCCGAATACCGCGGCGAACTCGACCACGCCTGACATCGTGAGATGTTCGGCCAGCGTATGCGACGCCCTGGAAATGACGACCACGTAGACAAGGTCGTAGAACAGTTCGAGAAAACTGACGGATCGATCTTCGATGACATCGCCATGGGCACGCGGCGGTTGCCAGAAGGCTGCACGGAATCTGGCCAGCCGGTTGAGATCGGGACCGGGTAATCGGTGAGTCATGCTTGCACCGCCCACCCGGCCGTCAGCTCTGCCGACATTCCAAATAAAGAGCCGTGACTCCCGCGACCGTATCTCACGTCTTACCAACCCTCATTGAGGATCAGACTAACCGTCCGGTTATCCGAGCCCGCAGGCGATTCGCTCGGTTTCGAGGTCGCCGCCCCCAAACCTGACGCGCTCATAGACAGCTACCTGAGCGAGTTCGGTGTCGGTCAGCTTGTCGAAGCTTGGCATCACCTTTTCGATCGGCTTGTCGGTCGCCCCGTACGAGTCACCAACGTTCTTCTTCCACCCCTCCGATCCCAGGCTGATCCACTTCTGTTGGGTCGCACAATCAGGGAACGTCTCACGCACGGTGGAGAAGGCGGGACCAATCCCGCCTTCTCCACCTTTCCCATGACACGGCGCACAGGTACCGAATATCTCCCGACCGGCGATCCAATCAGGATCGGCCGGTTCGGCCCCGCCGCAAGCAGCGAGCGTCGTCAGAACCAGCAACACAGCTAACCATCTCAGGCTGACGATGCCCCCACCTCTTCGGTCCGGGTGAGGAACAGGTAGATACCGAGCATCAGCGACAATCCCATGATGGGTGCCGAGATCCGTTTGATGACCGCCGAGTCGATCGACAGCCCGATGAGGAAACCGGCCAGGCCAACATTGACCCCCCAGGCCACCAACCGAAGTAAACCGTCGAAGGCCATCCGCATGGCGACCACCCCGAACAAGGCGTTCGTCATGGCACCGATGAACATCGAATGATCGAAGGCGATGAGCACTCCGACCGGGCCTTCGCCAGATTCAGGGTCAAGTTCCCCGCTCACGAACAACTGCACCACATATACGAGCAGCGCAATACCGACAGCCACGTAGACCACCGACATACGAGGGAATACTCCCGTGCCGATACCCTTCCACGCAGATGGTTTGATATGACTCCACATGCGGACGATGAAGATCACAATGCCGATGACTTCGAGCATCGAAGCTACCTGTATCAGGGCTTCGATATTGGCGATGAACGCCACGTTGAAGAGCAGGCCTGACAGGAACAGGCCGTACACGACCACCTGTCCTGATTTGCTTTCCGACATTGGTTTCGGATCCCTGACGAGCAGCCATTCGGCGATCGAAATGCCAGCCAGAACCAGATAGCCGATGAGCATGGCGGGTGGATGGGCGCCAGCCAGGTTGCTGGCCGCCTCGGCGTCCAGGCCCGGCAGTGACCCGTTGGCAATGAACAGCCCGAGCAATACCCCGAGAATCGCTCCGATCGTGAGAGAAATGAGCGCCAACAAGAGGCCAACACTTGGGATGGTCCGCGGCGTTGACCCGCGCTGGCCGATCACCCAGACCAACCCCCAGACAATGACGGCCAGCATCAACGTGCCGGCGATCGGACGGAAGATCCCGGTGGTGGTTGCAAACGCGATCACATAGAGAACCACGGCACCGACGACAGCCTGGGCAAGCCGGGTTCCCGATTGCACCGCCTTGTCGTCGGCGTTCGCCCCATACACAAGGAGGGCGACACCGATCACCGATGTGGTGATCCACCCCAATGTGCCGGCGTGCACGTGGGTCAGGATCATCTGGTGGTCTGGCGTCCAGATATCAAGGCCGTTGAGTATGCCGATCACGATCGTCACCAGGAAGATGACGAGGGCGGATCGGAAGAGCAATCGCGCAGATGAGTCGAGCGCGCCTTTCATGAGCTACCTCCCATTGGGTCCATTTAGGCGGGGGCGGTCCCTGGGCGTCTCCGTCGTCTGTCGAGAGATTACGCATGATTCCGACGCCCGGTCCGGAAAACCTGGCAGTTCTTTTTGGTGACACTCAGCCGAGTCGGCGAATCTGCGGTCGATCCAATCTCAGAACTGGAGCGCCCGTTTTCGGGGAGGCACGAACCCTGGGCTCCAGCGCACGGTTTCCGGGGGTACCAACCCTGGGTTCCAGCGCACGGTTTCCGAGGGTACCAACCCTGGGTTTAACCCTGGGTTCCAGCGCACGGTTTCCGGGGGTACCAACCCTGGGCTCCAGCGCACGGTATCCGGGGGTACCAACCCTGGGTTTAACCCTGGGTTCCAGCGCACGGTTTCGGGCGTGGGAGCCCCAAGTACCAGCGCATGCGGTATCGACCCGAGTGATGAGTTCCTGGACGTTCGGCGATCAATAACAGAGGGGCGGGAAGGACCCAGTCACTCCAGGCAGGCCGGTGATTGACGCATTAGGCTCTCACAGCGTTGGAGGGATACGCTCATTTTCTGCAATAACTGTGGCAAGGAAAACCCCGCGGACAGCAAGTTCTGTCGCGCCTGCGGCCATGGGTTGGCATCCACGTGCCCGAAGTGTTCGGCAGAGGTAACCCCCGGTGACAGCTTCTGTGGCAATTGCGGAAACCAGATCGGGCAGACAGCGGCCGCTCCCCAACCGGCGCCGACCGAAACGACGTCCGGATCCGACGCCGAGAAACGGTTCGTATCAGTCCTCTTCGCCGACATCGTCGCCTACACCACGTTCTCGGAAGGCCGGGACCCCGACGAAGTCCGGGACCTGCTGACCGTCTATTTCGATCGGGCCAGGGCCATCATCGAAAAGTTCGGCGGGTTCGTCGACAAGTTCATCGGCGACGCGGTCATGGGTGTGTGGGGGGCCGAAACCACCCGTGAGGACGACTGCGAACGGTCGGTACGAGCAGCCCTCGAACTCGTTTCCATGGTGGCCGCCCTTGGCGAAGAACAGGGCCACGACGGCCTACAACTCCGTGCCGGAGTCAACTCGGGATCGACCTCGGTCGGGCCGGGGGGCAACGAGAAGGGACTCATCGTTGGCGACCTCGTGAACGCCGCCGCCCGCCTGCAGTCGGCGGCCGAACCCGGGACGGTCTTTGTGGGTGGAGCCACCCACGACGTTACCGCCCGATCCATTGTGTACGAATCGCGCGGCAACCTGGAAGTCAAAGGCAAGACCGACCTGGTCGAAGCCTGGCGAGCAGTCCGACCAGCCGGCCGGGTGGGCCGCGAAATCGATGGCCGCGAACTCCCCTTCACCGGTCGCGACCGCGAAATGCGTCTACTCAAGGACATGCTCGAAGCCACCTCGGCAGAACAGCGAGCCAGACTCGTTTCCATCACTGGGGAGGCAGGCATCGGCAAGTCCCGGTTGGGCCGCGAATTCATGAACCACGTCGACGGCTTCTCAGAGACGGTGTTCTGGCACCAGGGACGGTCCCCTTCCTATGGTGACGGCCTGCCGATGTGGGCGGTGGGCGAAATGATCCGGCAACGCGCCGGCATCGCCGAAGACGAAGAACCCAGCCGGACACTCACCCGCCTCCGCACGTGCCTGGCCGAATACGTACCCGAAGATCAGGACCGCCAATGGATCGAAGGATGGCTGGCCGGTCTCCTGGGATTGGGCGAAATGCCCTCAGGTGGGGGTTCTGAGCTTCACTCGGCGATCCGCGCCTTCTTCCAGAGCATCGCCACACACGGAACGACAGTCCTGGTCTTCGAGGATCTCCATTGGGCCGACGCCTCGCTGGTCGAATTCGTCGGAGAACTGGTCGATCGGTCAACCCGATCACCCATCCTTGTGGTCACGCTCGCCCGACCCGAACTCCTGCAGCGATTCCCCGGCTTCGGATCGGCGCAGCGCTCGTCGATGTCCGTGAGCTTGGCACCTTTGGTCGACGCCGACATGTCGGCCATGCTGACCGAGCACCTCCCTGGCGTGGCACCCGATGTTATTGCCCACATCGTCGGCCGAGCCTCGGGCTTTCCTCTTTACGCGGCTGAAATCGTACGAATGCTCACCAACGACGGATCACTCGTCCAGGCTGACAAAGGTTGGCAGTTTAGTGGCACCGCCGACAACCTGGCCGTCCCCGACACGCTCCAGGCGGTGATCGAAGCACGATTGGATCGGCTCGAACCCGACGCACGGTCGGTGCTCCAAGACGCCTCGGTCCTCGGTTTAAGCTGCACGGCGGCCGGCCTGGCCGCGGTCGGCCACCAGGCGAGTCTCGATGCCAAGCTTCGCCAACTGGTTCAGCTGGAACTGCTCGAAGTCGAGGATGATCCCCGATCCCCCGAGCGTGGCCAATACCGTTTTGTTCAAGGTGTCATTCAGGAAATCGCTTATGGCCGGCTTCATCGGGCCGACCGTCGTGACCGTCACCTGGCCGCCGCCGAATACTTTCAAACGTTCGACGATCCCGAGCTAGCCGGTGTCATATCTTCTCATTATCAGAAAGCCTTCGAGTCATCACCACCGGGTGAGCAACGAAACGCCCTTGAGCGTCGGGCCATCGACGCCCTCGTGACGGCTGCCGAACGCGCCGCCAACCTCCACGCCGACGGCCAGGCCATGGACCTATACGATCAGGCCATCGCTTTTACATCTGACCAACACGACGTGGGCGATTGGTGCCTGCGGGCGGCCCGATCAGCCGGTGACGAGGGGTCGTTCGAACGGGGCGCTTCGTATCTGAGCCGGGCCGAACAGGCATTTGAGCAGATAGACGATCAGATAGGGCTTATGCGGACCGCTACCCAACGAAGCATCCTGTTCAACGGATCGTTTTCATCACCTCATGCCGTTGCGGCTATCGAACCCTCCTACCTGGCACTTCAAGACATCAACGACGACGTATCGCTAGGCGTGGCAGCCGAAGCAGCCCGCGGCTACGCCTTAATTGGCAGACTCGACGAGGCATTGACGGTGGCAGATCGTGCATTGCCTGTCGCCAACGGACTGGGACGCACGGACGTGATTGCCGAATTACTCGTGACCCGGGCGACCGCGTTGTCATTCGCCGGTCGTAACATCGAGGCGCAAGCGGGCCTGCGAGGAGCGCTTGAGGTGTCGGAACAGGAAGGCCTGCTCGACACTTCGGTCCGGGCTTTGAACAACCTTATCTCGGTGATGACCGGCTACAGCTTCGCGGCGTCCTACGCCCTGATGCCCAGGTACAACGAGCTCACCGAACGAAGCGGCAAATCCGAATGGCTGGTGAGGGCCCGGTTCAACATGTCGGACATGGCGTGGGGACGGGCCGCCTGGGATGAATACAGCGACTGGGCGAATCGAATCGAGGAACTTGTCAGCGATCCGTATTGGGAGTCGGTGCTTGCGGTCATGAGAATCGGAAGAGATGCGCATAGGGGTGTGCCGGGCGCGGCGGCCCGCTGGCTGGCGATGGTCGAAAAGGTTGACAGCGACGATCCGCAGAGTCATGCCAACGCCGAATTGTTACGAGCATGGGCGTGCGCCCTCGATGGCGACTGGCGGCCCGCCTACGAACATGGCGTGGCTGCCTCCAGTCTTATGTGGGACGCGTTCCCGACCGTCGCCCGAGCAGCCGTACGATTGGGTGACCCGTCGCTGCTGGACAATCCAGAGAAACAACTCGAAGGGTCTGCCAAGGGACCGGCCAGATTGGCCGTCAAAGCGCTATTTGGTGCAACCCGCCAGGCGATGCACGATGACCCCACCGCGAGCCTGAGTTTCGTCTCAGTGCTCGGCGCGATGGCCGCGGTTGGCACCGATCTGCTTGTGGCGCAGACGAAGCTGGTGTTCGCCGAATCGGCCGGTCTCGACGACCCGGCCGCAGCTCAGGCAGCTGAAGAGGTTGCCGACTGGATCGAGCAAACCGGCACATACGGCCTGCTCGCCTCCTCAAGCGTATTGGATACTCCGGTCGCGGCCGCCGAGGCCGGCTGATTTGAGCGATCTCGAAGAGGAACTCAGCGAAGACAAAGCGGTACTTCCGCTCGAGTTGTTCTTCGACCTTGTCTTTGTCCTCGGGATCACCCAAACAGTGGCGCTGGTAGCCGACGGCCACGACGGTCGGGCCTTGTGGCGAGCGTTTCTCGTGCTGGCGATGCTGTGGTGGGCATGGACTCAGTTCAGCTGGACGGCTAACTCGATCGACCTGCGACCCCACCGGGTCCGGTTCGCCTTTTTCGCCGCCATGGGGGCCGCCCTCATCATGGCCGTATCCGTACCGGCCGCCTTCGAAGATGGCGGGTTATGGCTGGCGGTTGGCTACGTCATCGTCCGCGGCATCGGTATCTGGCTCCACCTAACGGGCACTATCGACGCAGCGACACTCGCCGGTGTTCGCCTGTTCGCGGCCGTGTCGTGGCCTGGTCCGCTCGTCTTCCTGCTCGGATCCTTGGTTGACCCGCCCGCCCGTTTGTGGATCTGGTTCGTGGGTTTTCTCCTGGAACTCGGAGCTGCCGGACTCGCGGGAGGGTCGGCATGGCATCTGCAATCCGGTCACTTCTCCGAACGCCACGGCCTCATCTATATCATCGCCGTGGGCGAAGGCATCGTGGCGATTGGCATCGCGGCGGTGGCCCAGCCTTTTGGTGGCATCCTGGCCTTCTCCATCCTCTTGGCGGTCGCGGCGGCCGCAGTGTTGTGGTGGTCCTATTTCGATCGCTTCGCCGAAACCGTCGAGGATGCGTTGCGTGAGGCAGGCGAGGCTCAGGGAATGGTTGCCCGTGACGCATACTCGCTCGGGCACTTCCCGATGATCGCCGGCGTTGTCCTCTTCGCGGCTGCTGCCGAAGAAATCGTGGCCCATCCTGGTGACCCGATGGAAGGCTTCACCCGCCTGCTGCTGGCATCATCCATCGGCCTAGCCATGTTTGCCCAGGCGGCAGTGGTGAAACGAGTCGGTGGACCGGTTCTCTCCGAACGGATCATCGCGCCATCCGTGATAGCCCTCTTAATGGTTCCGGCCGTGGAGATTCGGGCCAACGTCATGTTCGCCGCCGTCATCTTCGTCCTGTTCACCGCCCTGGTCATCGAACGGAGACGCGACCCCCTAACACCGTAGTAGATCTGATCAGAAGAGCCGTCCGCCGTCGGTCTCCACCCTGAGCGGTGCGGTCGATCGGCGATCCAGTGACTGAGCGGTGGGACCCGGATGGGGGAACTGTCAGAGCTCAGATTCTTGGCACCTTTGACCGGACCGCCGCTTGTGCTGCGATCGACTGCGGCTATCTGTAGCTCAAGGGCTTCAAGCGGCCCGGGTAGGTCGATCTGCCTGGCACGGCGTCGCCTTTGATCGACCTGATCCAAACTACTGGCCGGGCTTCTCGTAGGCGCCCAGCAGCCAGTGGGTCCAGGCCAGTCGGCTGAGTGTGTACGCCTCACCCGCCGGATCGCCCATCTTGACGGAGGCTTGTCGTCCTTCGTGGTGCAGGTCGACTACGTGACCACGGTCGAACGGATGACCGGGCTGATGATCTCGTGGAAAGCCCTCGGATCCAATACGTTCATCATCGAGACCGCTGCCCCCTTCGACGAAGAAACCGCCGAACGGTTCGCCACCGAGATCCGCTCGGTTGTCGACGACGAATGAACCGGCCCGTACCCACCGGGCTATCCGTTGAGAAACCGGCTGGTCGCCGTGACGCAGTAGTCGAGTTCGTCGAGCCAGGGGGCATGACCGGCTCCGGGAAACATTTCGAGAACTCCGTTGGGCATGAGATCGACGAGTCGCCGGGCGACGGCCTCTCCTCCGAAAGGATCGTTCTCGCCCCACAGAAACAGCGTCGGTGTAGTGATCGACGACACGAGGTGGTCGGGCAACAGGTGCGGGTGCATCTTGCCGGCCCAGTTCATGATGGTGCGGGGGGCGGCCATCTCGTTGCGCATCGTGTCGGTGTTGCGCAACAACGACAAATACGCTTCGAACTCGACGGGAGCGATCCGGCCGTCGGCGAGGCTCGGACCATGGCCGAGTAACCCGAAAAGCGTTCGCACGGATCGTTCGTTGGGTGGCACCGCCCCCATCACGATCGACACGCCCGGCACAGCTGACACCCGAAAGAATGCTGGAAGCTTCGGATTGGGCGCTCCCATCGGCCAACTGAACTGGACCATCCGTTGAATTCTCTCGGGATGGACGGCACAGGTGCGCAGGGCGAGGTACCCGCCGAGGGAAGTCGCCACGAGATGGGCTGAGTCGAGTTCGAGAGCGTCGAGCACATCGACGATGAGGCTCCCGCCGAGCTTCGGGAGGCTGTCTACATCGAGCTTGCCGGGCAGGGGGTCGCTGGCGCCGGTGCCTGGCCGGTCGATCAAGATGCAGCGGAACCCGGCGAGACGAGACGCCAGCATCGACCAGCTCATCCCGCTCGTCGTACCGCCATGCACGAACAGCACGGGTGGTCCTTCGCCAAGTTCCTGGATACGCACGTTCACGTCGTTGCGAGCCAGATGGACGCGTCGCTCGGTCGGCGTTACCCCGATTGTGTTCCACAGCCGCCGTTCTGCGTCTAGAAACCGTGCCTGATTGGCCATTGACACCCCCTCTGGAAGACCGACCTCACCCGGGCCAATCCCCGGGTGCTCGGTCGCACCGAATCGTATGCATTCCCGTGTCGCCGGAGAGAAGGATTTCCGAACTTTGATCAGTCGGATGCCAGGGCGCTCCGATTCTCCACCCTCCGGCCAGAAGCCAGAACCGGCAGGCATCAGGGCCAAGAAGTATCGTTGAGAGCCGAGGGTCCGGATACGGAGGCAGGCTTGTCGATCACTGAACCGAGGAAACGGGAACTCGCCGCCGTCATGTTCACCGACATGGTGGGGTTCACGGCGCTCATGCAGCAGGACGAGCAGACCGGCATCGAGAATCGGACTCGCTGGACGACGGCGATGGAACGACATCACGGCGCGGTTGGAGGCGAGGTTGTTCAATGGTTCGGGGATGGGGCCCTCAGCCGGTTCCCGAACACGGTCGATGCCATTGCCTGTGCGATCGGCATCCAAACCGACCTGCGACTAGAACCGGCGGTAGACGTGCGGATCGGCATCCATGTCGGCAATGTGATGATGGAACCAACCGGATTGCTTGGTGATGCCGTCAACATCGCCTCACGGGTCGAATCGTTCGCCACACCCGGATCGGTGGTGATCAGCGATACCGTGCATGACCAGATCAAGAACCAGCCCGATCTCAGCTTTGTCGACCTCGGCAAGGTCCGGTTCAAGAACGTCGGGCGACCATTCACGCTCTACGCCATCGCCGACGAAGCATTGGCAGTTCCCGATTCGGGACATCTGTCGGGCAAGGGCGACCAGATCGCCCGCTTTCCTGGCACTATTCCCGAGCGGGGCAGTCAGCTGATCGGTCGGGAGGGCGACGTCGAACGCCTCAGAGAACTGCTCGACGAGTACCGGGTCGTCACCGTCACCGGACCGGGCGGAGTGGGCAAAACGTCGATCGCTCTTGAGTTGTGCCATCAGTTGCGGGCCGACTTCCTTGATGGGGTCGCCTTTGTCGACCTGTCGGCCGTGACCGATCCCGACGGCGTGATCCCGGCTGTCGCTGAAACGCTCGACATCAAAGAAGCCGAAGGCCGCTCGCTCGCCGAGGGTGTTGCCGCCCTGATCGGTGACAGCCAGGCCCTCGTGGTGCTCGACAATATGGAACAGGTCGTCGATGCCGCCTACGACCTCGCCAACCTTCTCAGTAGCTGCCCGCTGCTCACGTTGCTCGTAACGAGCCGGGGACCATTGCACATCGCTGTCGAACAGGAGTATCCACTCATCCCGCTTGGCCTGCCTGATGACGATGACGTCACGGTCGCATCCGGGTCGCCGGCGGTGGCGTTGTTCGTCGCCGCGGCGCGCCGGGCAAAACCTGGTTTCGAACTGACTGAACAGAACGCCGCCCCGGTGGCAGCGATTTGCCGGCGACTCGACGGGCTCCCCTTGGCCATCGAATTGGCGGCCGCCCGGATTCGCCTGCTCTCGCCCCAAGCGTTGTTGGAGCGACTCGGCACCGCTCTCGACGTTCTCACCTCTGGCGGCCGGGACCGGCCCGGTCGCCACCAGGCCCTCCGAGCCACCATCGACTGGAGTCACCAGCAACTTTCCGCCCAAGAACAACAGCTGTTCCGTCGGCTGTCGGTTTTTGCCGGAGGCGCCACCATCGACGGAATCGAAGCCGTCTGTTCCGATAGTGGTTTGTCGCTCGATACACTCGACGGCCTCGTCGATCACGCCCTCATTCAGGCGTCCGGCGACCGGTTCGGCATGCTCCAGACCATCTGGGAGTTCGCCGGCGAACAGCTGGCGTCGTCGGGCGAAGCAGACGAGATCCAGGACAAGTACGCCTACTTCATGCACGGCGTCACGATGGCGATTCGCGACGGAATCGAAGGAGGTGATCAGGTCGGAGCGATCCAGCGGGGGGTGGACGAGGACACCAACATCACCGCCGCCCTCGATCATCTCCTTGGGCGGGCCACGGCTGGAGATGCCGGGGCGGCAGAGCTGGCACTGCAGATCTGTGGTGATCTGTGGATGTTCTGGCACGTTCGGGGAAAGCACCTCAGCGCCCGACACTATGCGCTCGAGTTGCTGGCTGTGGCCCGGACTGCCACAAACGCCGAAGCATCAAAGACCATCGGGGTGTTGGGCACCCAAATCACCCTGGGTCTCGCCTACTGGACCCTCGGCCAATTCCCCGAATCCGTCGAGTCGTGGACCGGAGCCCACCGACTGGCCCTGGCGCTCGGTGCGACGCGCGAAGAAGCCATCGCGGCCTTCTGCTTGATGGTCGGGTACCTGCCACTCGATCTGCCCGAGGCGGTCCGATGGTCGGAGACGGCTCGCACGGCAGCGGACCGCAGCGACGACTGGGCCAGGGGGTTCTCCCTGGGGTTTGCGGGGGCGGTCTCCGCTACCGGAGGGGATCTGAAAGGCGCCACAGCACTGTTCACCGAGGCTCTGAGCATCCAGGAGCGAATCGGCGACTACGAAGGCGCCGGCATTTCCCAAGGTGGACTGGCTCTCATTGCCGGATTGTCGGGTGACCTCGAACGGTCGCTCGGCCTTTACGAGAAGTCGCTGGCGGCGTATGAGACGATTGGTGACCGGGCCGAGGAGGCCCGCATCCTCGGCGAGATGGCCTGGATTTATCTCAAACAAGGAAACATCGCTACCGCCCGAACGCGTTTCCTCGATGCCGTCGTGGCCTATCAGGATCTAGCCAGTGTGCGGGGTATCGGTCTGGCACTCATCGGATTGGCTTCGGTCGATGTCGCCGACGAGCATTTCATGCGGGCGTTGGAAATCTCCGCGGCGGCCGAGTTGTTTATCGGCGAGGAGGGCATCGTCAACGCCTACCTCGAAGCACCCGACGGGCGCGAATACCTCGAAGGGGCCAAAGCCGCCCTCAGCCCGGACGAGGTCGAACAGGCCCTCGCCAATGGCGGTCGTCTCTCGGTAGGCGACGCAATCAGATTCGCCCGGACCATCCTCCCGGACTGACCAACGGCTGAGTCCAACCCGCTCGACAGGGTCGCCCCGGGGACGCCTTTGAGGTCGAGCATTCCGAGTGGCTCGTAGCGGATCGACGATCCCACGGTCCGGTCTTTGACGAACTCGGTGACGGCCTGGATGGTTCGGGTAGGGCGTCGTCGAGGATGCCCGGATGCGCCACCGACGCCGACCGTGCGGAGCCTTGCCGTCAGGAAAACGACTGGGATCGACTAGCCACGCGGAATCCAACCAATCGCGGCAGGGGCATGGCTTGGGACGGCGGGAGAGTTCGGCGGCACGGGGTCAATACGTACATATGGCGCACCCAACACGGGACGGGGGTCGGATTCGCCCTTGTTTGGCCACATCGCCATGGCTCGTTCGGTTTGAGCCGTGATGGTCAACGACGGATTGACTCCCAGGTTGGCGCTGATCGTTGAGGCATCGGCGACGTGTAGCCCTGGGTGACCGAACACCCGCTGGTACGGGTCGACAACACCGGTCTCGGCTGAATCACCAATGCACGCACCGCCCAAAATGTGGGCCGTTGTCGGCACGTCGAGCAGTACCTCATTGATGGCACTTCCAGGTTGGCCACCCATGATGTCGGCGGCGATTCGAGCCGCCTGGTTTGCTTGGGGGATGTAGGTGGGATTTGGTTCACCTTCACCCTGCTCAGTCGTCAACTTCAACTTGCCGTTGCGTCGCAGCTTCCATTTGATTCTCAGGCTGTTCTCGGTGCTCTGCATTACCAGCAAGATCACCGTCCTCTCAGACCAACGGCGGACCGACAAGCTGCGCCCAAACGCTACGGGGTGGCGCAGCAACTGGGCGAGGAAACGAACTTGACGGGGCACGCGTCCGCCACCGTCAACCAGGATCGTCGATAAGAGGCCCATGACATTGGAACCCTTGGGGTATCGCACGGGTTCGATGTGGGTCCGCTCATCGGGATGGATCGAAGAGGTGATGGCAACACCTCTTGAATAGTCGACGTCGCTCCCAGGCGCTTGGGCACCGAGGATGGCCTCGGAGTTTGTCCGGACCCGCTGGCCCAGGCGATCGGACAAGTTTGGCAGGCGACCACGTTCCTTCAGTTCGGCCAGTAGCCGCATCGTACCCAGCACGCCGGCAGAGAAAACAACCTGTTCGGCCCGAATGGTCTGGCGCGCTTTGCGCAGCCACGCTCCCGACCGCTCGCTGGTGATCTCA
Organism: bacterium; assembly: GCA_024641305.1. Lineage (GTDB taxonomy): Bacteria > Actinomycetota > Acidimicrobiia > Spongiisociales > JAENVV01 > JAENVV01. Next base: position 43,450 of record JAHEDI010000022.1, read on the forward strand.
TACCCTCCACCAATCAGGGGTTCGACGTCTACGACCTGGCGGCCGGCGTGAACCTTGGCTCCTTTGCGTTCAGCGAGATAGAGATAGTTACGATCGAGGGTGTTCTTGGCGTTGTGGCGACAGCCAATCATGCAGCTCCCGCACTCAAGACAACCGGTCCGGTCGGGACCCGCTCCTCCGAAGTACGGGTCGTCGACCGTTTCGCCCGCTCGGCCGAGGTATACGCCCACCGGAGTGGGTCGGTAGCTGTCGCTCGCCTCGAGCCGCTCGGCCAAACCTCGCATGACATCGTCAGCTGCGGTGTGGTCCCGGGCCGTTGTGGCGCCGAGCATCAGGCGAGCTTGTGCGTAATGGGGGGCAAGCTCGTCTTTCCAACCGGTGATGTGAGCCCACTGGGGGTCGGACCAGCAGTCGTCGAGCGGCTCGTAGAGCGTGTTGGCATAGACGAGCGACCCTCCCCCAACGCCAGCGCCAGACAAAACCAACACATCTCTAAGTAGCGTCATCCGCTGAATGCCACGCAGCCCCAGCTTGGGCATGAACAAGAACTTCCTCACCGCCCAGTTGGTCTTGGGAAAGTCATCAGCCTCGAAGCGTTCCCCGGCTTCGAACACCGCCACCGAGTAGCCCTTCTCGACCAGCCGAAGTGCGCTGACCGAACCTCCAAATCCGCTACCCACAATGGCGACGTCAACGTCAAAGTCAGACATGGAAGCCATGCTAGGACCGTCGGCTGATCGATTCTCTGCCGGCAAACCATCGGTCTTGTTGTCGGTGTGGTGATCATGCCTGGTCTACCGGCGGCCTTGAAGTCCATGTCGACGAAGTGACCGTCGATTCCAAGCCTCCATGGAGGGTCCAGCCTTTACCCGAGCAGGTCCTCGACCCAGGCTGCGTGGGCGAACAGGTTGGCGTCTTGGCCGTGGAAGCCGACCAATTGCAGGCCCAGCGGCATATCGTGGGCGGCCAGGAGCGGCAGGGTCAACGACGGCACTCCAGCGCAGGTGGCGGGGGCGCACATCACCGGGTGGCCGATATTATCCAGGCCGACCGGTGCCACCTCGGGGGCAGTCAGGCCGACGATGCCATCGATGGTGCCACCCACGCCCAGGAGGCGGTCGCCGAACGCCGCCTTGAAATCAAGCGCCGAGTGGTAGTCGGTCAGTGTCATCTCATGGGCACGAGCAAGCGCCGTGGCGATGCGCGGATGGTGGGTGTGTCCGGCCGCCTCATACTCGAAGAACGGCCAGCGCATCTCGAAGGCAGCGATCTCGCTGATGCACCATTCGGCACGGGCGAAATCGTCTTCGAGTGCGGCCAACGCCGGCACACCTGCCGGTTCGACGATCTCGACCCCGGCGTTCGATAGGCGGTCGAGGCCGGCCTCGAAGGCGGCCCTCACATCGGAATCGGCGATCTGCCACCCCGGCGTATACATGCGCATCAACCGGGCGGGTTTCTTCGCCGCCGGCGGGGTATCGGGCCCGTTGATGCCGTGAAAGCCAGGCTCCGGCCCGCCCTCGTTCGACAAGAAGCGCAACACCGCCCAGGCGTCGGCGAGCGTCGAGGCGTGGGCACCGACATGCTCGCCGGACGGCGAGAACGGATGAATGCCCGCCTGGCGGATCGCCCCATAGGTCGGTTTGACCCCGACCTGGCCGCAATAGCTTGCCGGGCGCATCACCGACGACATCAGCTGGGTGCCGATAGCGACCGGCAGCATGCTGGCGCCGACCGCCGCCGCCGAACCGCTCGACGAGGTGCCGGGGGTACGTTCGAGATCGAACGGATTGCGGGTGGCCGTGACGGCCCCAAAGGCGAACTCGGTGCTGGCGGTCTTGCCGACGATCACCGCCCCGCCACGACGCAAAGCCGCAGCGATCGGCGCATCACGGCCACTCTCGTAGCCTTCGTAGATCGGGCTGCCGCACTGGGTTGCCATATCGGCGGTCTCGATAATGTCCTTCAGGCCGATCGGCAGGCCATCGACCGGCGACAACGGATTGCCCGCCGCGTAACGAGCACTCGCGGCATCGGCAGCAGAACGCGCCCCCTCCAGGTTCAAGGTCACAAACGCCTGAATTTCAGAGTCACGAGCCTCGATCACGGCGATGCAACGTTCCAGCAGATCGCGCGGTGTGTCGTCGCCGGCCAGGAAGGCGGGCACTTGGTGGAGAAAACCGGGTGACCGGGGGGTGAGAGGATCGTACGGCATGGCGGCCCCGTTTGAGTATTTCGAGTGCCGCCACGCTAGTCGACCAACCGGTTCGACCGCGTCGGCATGCGGCCGGCCACATTCGCCATCGAAGACGCCCTGGCGTGACCGAGAGACCAAGATCATCGACACACCACAGATCGAGAAGGGGAACACCAGAGGCGAGGAGGCGCCCGGGCGCGCCCTCCTTACGGTCGAACCACTATCTCGCTTACGGAATGATCACCGGGTAGGGCGCGCCGGTACACACAATCCGCCCCTGGATCGACGGTGACATCGGGGAGCTGGCACCGACGTAGTCGGCCAGCACCTGATCCCTGGAGTCACGGGTGACCGCCCGCGCAACAACGTTCGGGAACCGACGCCACCATTCGCAATGCGCTGCGCCCGTGCATGAGCCGTCCGCGCCCGGCCTAAGGGCTCTCTCTGGCGGACTCGTCGTCGCCAAGTTGCACTACCGCTTCGATCATCCCGTCGACGTCGGCGATGGTGGTGCGTCGATTGATGTAACAGGGACGGATGGCGAAGGAGCGCTCGACGACAGTGGAGCTAGGAGCAAAGGCCGTTTCGCGAACGAGGCGCCGCAGAATCCGCTCGTTGAGGTCATTGAGCCCGTCGGGCGACCGGTCGGCCGATCGGTAACGAAAGCAGGCGATGGACAGCTCAGGTTCGGTCAACGCTTCGAGCCGCGGATGGGCTCGGGCGGCGGCGGTCACCCGGCGGGCGAGGTCGTTGTCGTGCACGATGGAGTCCCGTATCCCGGAGACTCCGAGCTCCCGAATGATTGCCCACACCTGGACCCCACGAGCCGGGGCCGACAGTTCGACCGCGAAGTCGCCGTATGGGATCCCCATGGAATCCATCGAGTTTTGAATGTCGTCGTCATCGGCGACGAACGAGCCTTCGAGGTACTCGGCCGGTCCCTGCGTGAAGGCGCGATGGAGGATGGCCCGATCCCGGACGAACGCCGCAGCCACTCCCACCGGAGCGGCCAACCATTTGTGCGGGTCGACGATGACCGAATCGGCGAGTTCCAGGCCGGCGTACCGGTCGGCGACTCGACCGTCAAGTCGTCCCAACAGACCGTAGGCGCCGTCTACGTGAAACCAGACGCCATGGGACCGGGCGATCTCGCCCAACGCGACCAACGGGTCGATCGCACCCGTATTGGTGGTGCCGGCGGCGGCGACGACCGCCACTGGAAGCAACCCGGCCGTCCGATCCGCAGCCATCATTTCTTCCAACGCGTCCGGCCTCATCCGTTGCCGCTCGTCAATTGGCACGAAACGGACGGCCGACCGGCCGAGGCCCAGAACCCCGGCGGCCCGCTGGACCGTGTGATGAGCCTCGCTAGACGTATAGATGACCGGTGACGGCCCATTGAGGCCGTCGGCCCCGGGGTCGATGCCCACGGCCTCGTAGGCGTGTTGGCGGGCCGCCCCAAGCGCAACCAGATTGGCCACCGAACCGCCAGACACGTAGACGCCTTTCATGTGTGGTCCCAACCCGGCCAGCTCCGCCAGCCATAGCAGTGAGGTCTCTTCGACAAAGTTGAAGGCACTCATCATGTAGCGCTGGGGAGCGGCGATGGCGCTCGCCAGCGCCGCCGCCGTGGGAGCAGTAGTTGGGCCGGTGGTGATGAAACCCGAGAATCCGGGGTCCGAGATACGGGACCCGTTGGGAATAAGCACGTCGGCGAGGTCGGCGATCACGGCGTCGATGCCGGCGCCGGCGGTCGGGAGCGGGCCACCGAGTTGCTCACGCCAGACGTCTGCGTTGACGAGCGCATCGGGGTGTTCGAATTCGACGAAGCGGTCGAGGGCAGCTGCGATTCTTCCAAGGTGGCGTGTGAACGCACCTGTCTCCGGGCCGGTAGTCATGCCGGGCAGACTAGGCGGACGTTTAGCGGTCAGTTGACTCACGAGTCGCCGACGTCTGACAGAACGCGCGGTACGCAGGCCGGATTAACTTCTGTCACTGGTGCCGGCGAGATCTGGCGACCGGGGCGAAGGCAGGATATGTAGAAGTGACGATCGTCGGCCGAACCCACTCAGAGACAGCAATCCACGCCATCCAGCGACCTTTGGCCGACGGTTCTCCCGTTTTTGGCATTCAGGGCCATAAGACCCTAAATGGCCCGAACCCCGAAAACCCTACCGCTTCGTAACACGACCAACCATATGATCACGCGTTAGTGCTCGTCATAAGAGCGCCTTAAGAACCTTGACAACCAAAGAAGGCAAACCATGATCAAAAAACTCGGTATCGGCTTAGCGCTATTTACCCTCCTGTTGGGCGCCTGCTCAAGTACAGCAACCACCACTACCGCAGCATCCTCAGACACAACCGCCCCAGCCGGAACCCCCGGTGAAGTAATCATCACGCTGGCTGATGTCAGCGCCGACTCGATGCTCCTTACTCCCGCGCCGGCAAGCGTGCCGGCGGGCGAAGTCACGTTCGTCGTCACCAACTCAGGCACCGAGGAACACGAGTTCGTCGTTTTGGGAACCGAGCTTGGTATCGCCGATCTCCCCTTCGACGAAGCCGCCGACGAAGTACTCGAAGACGGCGAAGGCGTCGCAGCGTTGGACGAAATCGGGAGCATCATGCCTGGCGAGACCCTGAGGTTGACCATAACGATGGAAGCCGGGAACTACGCCCTGATCTGCAACTTTGAGGGCCATTACCGCAAGGGTATGCGTTCCGCCTTCACCGTCACCCCCTAGGTAACGAAGAAAAACGGCAACAAACTCCACGGCCGGCCCGCAGTCGGCCGTGGAGTTCCGTAACGTAAGCACATCAAGCAGGAGGAGTTGTTGTGTCACCAACGAAACCTGGGTCATGGCCACGGGCCGCCGGCAAGGCCGTGCTTATCTTCGCTTATTTTGTGATCGCCACCGTCTGGCTTCCATCACGGTTACTTGGCGTCTCGTTCATCAGCAGTGCCCCAGCGGTCGTGCGCGACCTTGTCGGATCCGGGGTCTGGTTTGGCTTCCTCGTCGCTGGCATGTGGACCCTTCGGAACCTCCAGGCCAAAGGATGGATCTGATCGAACCACTCCAGTTTTTCGATGAGAATATCCCCTGTTTGGCCGCCTGCCCCGTTCACACCAACGCCGGCCTGTATGTAGCAGCCATCGCCGACGGGGAGGACCACCATTCTTATCTGACTGCCCGATTGCCAAATCCGTTTGCTTCGGTGTGTGGCCGGGTGTGTGCCGCTCCCTGCGAGGACGCCTGTCGGAGGGGTGAGATCGATCGCCCCATCGCCATTCGAGCCCTGAAACGATTTGTAACCGAGAAGTACGGAGTAGAAGCCGGAGCTGCGTCGGAGTGGGACGACCCGCGTTCCGCTCCACCTCCAGAACGGACAGAGCGGGTGGCAATCGTCGGCGGCGGCCCGGCCGGACTCGCCGCCGCTCACGATCTACGACGACTCGGGTACGGGGTGACGATCTTCGAATCGACCGGCGTGTTGGGTGGAATGATGAAACTCGGGATCCCCGAGTATCGACTCGACCGGCAACTGCTCGACGCTGAAATTGGGGCGATCGTCGACCTCGGCGTGCACGTTCAATTGAACACCCGCCTCGGTACCGACCTGACGCTTGATGATCTGAGGCGCGACTATGACGGCGTGTTTCTGGCCATCGGAGCAACCCAGGGACGGGACCTCGACATTGAAGGGCATCAAGCTGATGGCGTCCTGAGGGCCATCGAGTACCTCATCAACGTCAATCAGGGTTTCCAGGTCGAGGTGGGGGCGAAAGTCGTCGTCATCGGCGGCGGCAACGTGGCGATGGACGCCGCCAGAACCGCCTTGCGGGCGGCCGCCTATGAAGAAGTGTCGGCTAGCCAGGAACCATACGAAGAGCGCGAGGTTCGCGAAGCGATCACCCAGGCCATGGATGCTGCCAGAACGGCCGTCAGGGCGGGAGCCCAGCAGGTCACCGTGGTATCACTTGAGTCCAAGGATGAAATGCCCGCCGACGAGTTCGAACTCATAGAAGCCTCGATCGAGGGTATCGAGTTTTTGCATCGGCGAGGACCGGCGCGGATCGTGACACAGGACGGTCATGCAATCGGCCTTGAGACGATCGGCGTGACGTCCGTTTTCAACGCCGAGGGGCGATTCGCCCCCGAGTTCGACTCGGACGACCGCAACATCATCGACTGCGACACGGTGATCCTCGCCATCGGCCAAGCTATCGACCTGGCCGCCCTCGGCGAGGACGGACCGACCATCTCGCCCCGACATACGATCGCGACAGATGATGACCTGAGCACCACGATCCCCGGCGTCTGGGCCGGCGGCGACGCCGCCTCCGGACCCCGCAATCTCATCGACGCCATCGCTGACGGTCGCAGAGTCGCCTCGGCCATCCACCAATCGCTTTCCGGGGAGGAACCCGCCGCACGACCGGGCGGGCAGATGGTGGTTCTCGACCAATTCCATCGGAGCACCGATCTTTATGATCGGCAAAACCGTCTTGAAGTCCCCTCGCTGCCCAGTGGCCGCCGGATTGGTCTCAACCAGGTCGAACTGGGATTCACCGAGCAGGAAGCTCGGTGCGAAGCCGCCCGATGCCTCCGTTGTTTCGCGAACGTGCTCCTTGACACCGACAAATGCGTGCTGTGTGCGCTGTGCGTCGACGTATGTCCGGTCGATGTCCTGTCGATCGTCCCGGCGAGCGAGGTCGCCCCGCATCTTGGACCCGGTACCGCGCTTTTGTTGGATGAGCGCGCCTGCATTCGGTGCGCTCTTTGTGTAGATCGTTGTCCTACCAATGCTCTTGCCATGGGCATGTGGTCGGGGATTGGAGTTCCAGCATGACCATTGGCAAACGTTTCCGAGCGAGCACCCTCGGAAGGTCGGTGATTCGCAATCCGAACCGGGTCACCACCCGCGACAGGGCCGCCGGGCACTGGTCGAACTTCTTCCTCCATATTTACCCGGTCAAGATCAGGCGAAAAGAGATCTACTTCCGATACTCGTGGTTTCTCGGGGTTGCCTCGCTGGCCCTCTTCGGATCGTTGGTGGTATCGGGCATCTACCTGATGTTCTTCTACGTGCCGTCGCCGACGACCGCCTATGGCAACATCCAGTTCATCCAAACCCAGGTGCCTTTTGGCCAGTACATTCGCAACGTTCACCGGTGGTCAGCCCACTTCATGGTCCTGGCGGTTGCCGCCCATATGGCACGGGTCTTCTACCGCGGTGCCTACAAGTCACCGCGGGAATTCAACTGGGTCATCGGGGTCGTCCTACTAGTGCTGACCTTGCTCTTGTCGTTTACCGGCTACCTCCTTCCCTGGGACCAGTTGGCCTACTGGGCAGTTACGGTCGGCACCTCGATGGCCGCCTATGTTCCAATCATCGGCGAACAAGTTTCCAACGTCCTCATCGGAGGTCAAGAAGTTGGATCAGCCACGTTGATCAGGTTCTACGTCCTGCACGTGGCCCTCCTGCCCACCGTCGGTGTTGTCGTCATTGCCCTCCATCTCTGGCGTTGGCGCAAGGACAGCATGCTCGATACCGAACACGACCAGCAGGAGGCGATGTGATGGCTGAGGAACCTCTCGTCGTCGAGGGCAAACGAGTTCTCGGTGTTGTGCCGGGCGTGCCGCCGGTCGGCGATCGCAAAATCCCCGACGAACAAGAATCCGTGATGGTGTGGCCCCACCTGTTGGTGCGCCATGCCGTCGCAGCGTTGGCGGTGCTTCTCCTGGTCCTCATTGTGGCCATCTTCTTCGACGCGCCTCTCCGCGAGATAGCCAATCCGGCCGTCACGCCGAACCCGGAGAAGGCCCCCTGGTATTTTGCCGGACTCCAGGAACTGTTGAGCCACTATCACCCTCTCGTGGCCGGGATCCTGGTGCCTGGGACGGTGGTCCTTGGAGCGATGGCCTTGCCATACCTCGACCGCAATCCCGACCGACACGGCAGAACTCGCCGCGTGGCCGTAGCGACATTCACGATATTCCTGGTGGCCTGGATCATCTTGACCATCATCGGGTTCGCCTTCCGGGGACCCGACTGGGGCTGGGTCTGGCCATGGAACGCCTGGTACGGAGAACTATGACACACAACAACGAACTATCCCGCAGGAAATTCCTGACCCGAATGTGGGCCGCCGGAGGCGGACTCATGGCCGCAGCAGGTGCATGGACCGGATGGGATCTGCTCCGCCCGTCTGCCGCGTCAAGCCTCACAGCCCAGGTAAAGACCCTACCGCCGCAAGCCGTTCCGGCCACCGGTGTCGTCGAGATCAAAGCCGCCCGCGGATACCTGACCCGCGAGGGCGACCAGGTCATCGCCCTCTCATGGAAGTGTCCCCACCTCGGGTGCCGCGTGCCTTGGTGTGAATCCTCCCAAGAGTTCGAATGTCCCTGTCACGGGTCGGTATTCAACCGGCTCGGTGAATACCGGGCAGGACCGTCACCCCGCAACATGGATCGGCTGGCAACAACCGTTGTTGACGGCTCATTGGTCATCGATCCAGGCAACGTCACGCCGGGCGGACCGCTCGGACCTGAGACGATCGACGAACCACCCGCCGGACCCAGATGTATTGGGGAAGGTCACTAATGCCTGAACATACCGACGCCGGCCTCGACTCATCCACCAACCGCTGGATGTGGGCTGGCGTCGTGTTGATGGCGCTCTACGTGCTGGCCTTCCCGCTCTACCGTTTCTACGAACCGAGCGCCCGCGCCGAGGCGAGAGAACTGCAGGAGACCCATCTCCAAGCAGAGGGAAAGAACCTCTACATTGACGGCTGCGCTTCGTGCCATGGGAAGGACGGGGAGGGTGTCGATGCGCCTGCCCTCAACTCCAAACAGTTCCTCGACAGTGCGGTCGTCGACCAGATCGTCGCCCTGGTATCACACGGCGTGCCGGGGACCGCGATGGCGGCCTGGAGTGTGGACATCGGTGGCCCATTGACCTCCGAACAGATCCGGGCGGTCGCCTCCTACGTGGATTCGTGGCGAGCCGAAGCCCCGGACCGGCCCGACTGGCGGGCCATGCTGACGGCAGCGCCCGCCAGCAGCGACACAACCACGACACCGAGCGCCGGCCCTGAAGTGGCAATCACTCTGACCGAGGTGGACGCCACCACGATGCTCCTGACTTCATCGGAGACGACGATGCCGGCGGGCGAGGTCACGTTCGTCGTGACCAACACCGGCACTGAAGAGCACGAATTCGTGTTATTCAAGACGGACCTCGCCATCACCGACCTGCCGTTCGACGCCACCAACGACGAAGTCATAGAAGATGGAACCGGGGTAACGCACATCGACGAAATCGGCAGCGTCCTGCCAGGCGAGACGAAGACATTGACGGTGACCCTGGAGGCAGGCAACTATGCGATGATCTGCAACTTCGCAGGTCATTACCGGAACGGTATGCGGGCGGCCTTCAGCGTCGGCTAGCCAACCCAGACATGAAGTCCGTCCCGGTTCGCTCACCTCAACCGTCCTGCGGGCCCGTACAGTTCACCCTCGCCCCGGACCACGCCGGCGCCATCCCCCCATATCCAAGCTTCCCAGGTCTGTCCTCAGGTAAGTCGAGCCCGAGTCCCTAGGACTGGCTCAATAGGGTCATTCGCCCCTGGTCACTTCGGTCGAGATTCACCATATTTACGTGGAGTTTCTTAGTTACGAACTCAGGAATGTGGAGAGAGGGTGCTGGCGGGGCAACCGAAGTGCAGACCGGGAGAGGACGACGCAGCGGCTTATGCAGACCGCTATGAACCTGGCGTCGTCCGAACCCTGATCTGAGGATTCTTCCTACCCCGAAACTTGGAGAGGAACAGAATGGCTGACATTACCGAGTGGAACGTCGAAGACGAGGAGTTCTGGGAGTCGACCGGCAAGAAGATCGCCAAACGGAATCTCTGGATCTCGATCCCGAGCCTGTTGGTCGGCTTCGCCGTCTGGCTCTACTGGAGCGTCATCACCGTCCAGATGCTCAACCTCGGGTTCCCGTTCACCAACGCCGAACTATTCACCCTTTCGGCCATTGCGGGGCTGTCCGGAGCCACCTTCCGGATTCCAAGTAGTTTCCTGATTCGGATTGCCGGTGGCCGAAACACCATCTTCTTCACAACCGCACTGCTGATGATTCCAGCCGTGGGAACCGGTTTCGCGCTGTTATCTCAGACCACGCCTCTGTGGACGTTCCAGCTTCTTGCCTTCCTGTCGGGTCTTGGAGGTGGGAACTTTGCCTCGTCCATGTCCAACATCAGCTTCTTCTACCCGAAGCGGATGCAGGGCCTCTCGCTTGGCCTCAACGCCGGCCTTGGCAATGCCGGAGTGACAACGATGCAGATCTTGATTCCGCTTGTTATGACATTCGGTATCTTCGGTGGCGGCTCGATGATTCTTGAGACGGCGTCAGGCACGCTCATCGGCCAGATCGCCGCAGGTTCCGAAACGTGGATTCACAATGCCGGATTCGTTTGGTTGGCACTCCTGATTCCGTTGGCCTTTCTCGGCTGGTTCAAGATGGACAACATCCGGGCCGAGCACGTGTCGCCCAACATCGGTTCTCCGCTCAACTCGTTCGGCAAAATCAGCGGAATGCTTGGCCTGGCCTGTATCCCCGCAGCGGCCGGGCTCTTCGTGATCCTGCCGAGTCCCACGGGACTCGGGTGGACGTGGGCCAAGTACCCGGTTCTGGCCATCGTGGTCTGGGGAACGGTGTTTCTCCTCCGACGGCTGCCCGGTGACATCAAGCCAAACCTGGAGCGTCAGTTCAAGATTTTCAAGAACAAACACACCTGGATCATGAGCGTCATTTACACGATGACGTTCGGCAGCTTTATCGGCTACTCGGCTGGTTTTGCTCTGGCGATCAAAGTCATTTTCGGATTTCAGCACGTCATGGTCGACGGAGTCATGATCCACGACCTGGTGAATCCCAACGGTCCGTCCGCGCTCACCTTTGCATGGATGGGACCGTTCATTGGAGCGTTCATTCGCCCGGTCGGCGGTTGGATCGCCGACAAGGTCGGTGGCGCCCGGGTGACGCAGTGGGTGTCGATCGTGATGATCGGGAGCGCCTTGGGGGTTGCCTATTTCATGAAACAGGCGTACCAATCGGCCACACCCGAGGATTTCTTCGTCCCCTTCTTCCTTTTGTTCCTGGTTCTCTTTGCCGCCACCGGGGTCGGCAACGGATCAACGTTTCGCACGATCGCCATCGTGTTCGACCAAGAGCAAGCGGGCCCCGTCCTGGGATGGACATCTGCAGTTGCCGCCTACGGCGCCTTCGTCGTTCCGCAGGAATTCGGCGAGCAGATCACGAAGACCACGCCGGAGGTGGCCCTCTTCGCCTTCGCCGGATTCTATGTCATCTGCCTGTTTCTGAACTGGTGGTATTACCTGGGTCCGAAGGCCGAGTACCAGAACCCCTGAGCCCATTCCATGCATAACGGCAGCCGAAAGGGACCTTCGACTCTGGCTCAGCGAAGAAACGCGAAGGTACCTTGATTTACGTAGTCAACAACTAAGCAACTCAGA
>JAHEDI010000049.1 GCA_024641305.1 bacterium
GGCCATCAAGGAAGCCGCGATAGGGATGGGGTACACCCGGCTGCGATTGCTGATCCAGATCGAGGCGCCCCTGGCATTACCGGTGATCATCGCCGGTGTCAGAATTGCGTCGGTCACGACGATTGGTCTCGTCACGGTGGCCGCTCTCATCGGCAAGGGGGGGCTCGGTTTCTTCATCTTGCAGGGATTGCGCCGCTTCTTCACGACCGAGATCGTGGTCGGTGCCGTGATGTCGGTTGCCCTGGCGGTAGCGATCGACATCCTGCTGGTACTCGCCCAATATGCGCTCACGCCCTGGGATCGAGCGAAGGCCACCCTTTGATGGAGTTTCTCACCGAGGTCCTCAACTTCTTTGCCGACGGAGCCAACTGGGTCGGGAGCAGCGGGATCCTCAATCGCACCCTCGAACATGTCGGTCTATCCGCCTTTTCGATGACCATCGCCAGCCTTATCGCCATCCCTCCTGCCCTGTACCTCGGCCACACCGGTCGGGGCGGGTTCTTCGCTGTCTCGATCGTCAACATCGGCCGAGCAGTGCCCTCTTTCGCCATCGTGGCCCTGGCCCTCCCGGTCAGCATCAAGCTAGGCCTGGGCCTCGGTTTCTGGCCGACGTTCCTTGCCCTGGTGGCTCTCGCCCTTCCCCCCATGTTCACCAACACCTATACCGGGGTACGCGAGGTCGATCAGGGGACGGTGGAAGCCGCCCGGGGGATGGGCATGACGGGGTGGGAGGTCTTAAGCGGTATCGAAATGCCGCTGGCTTCCCCGGTCATCCTGGCGGCAGTAAGGGTGGCAGCGGTCCAGGTGGTCGCGACCGCCACACTGGGGGCTTTGGTGGCGTGGGGGGGCTTGGGCCGCTACATCATCGACGGCTTCTCCCAGGGGGACACCGTCGAGGTCTTTGTCGGTGGTGTGCTTGTCGCTCTTCTGGCCGTCGCGACCCAGCTGGTGTTCGGATGGATCGAACGACGGGCCATACCGGCCGGGCTACGAGGGACCAACGGGGCGGGTCCCGGCACGATCCTGCCCGTCCGCCAGGTCGCCTGAGGAACCCACCAGGCTGAAATGCTCGGTAAGCCGACACATTCCCCCGGATACGGGCCAACGAACCATTCTGAGTATCTAATAAAATGCCCGCTCGCTTAGTCTGGCATGCTCTTACCAAGGAAGGGAGAAACCCATGCGGGAAAAACACCGCAATCGCGTCGTTGGGGCGATGCTCGTGGCGCTGACCTTAGTCCTCAGTGCCTGTGCATCGGGTGATGACGCTGTCGGCACGACTACCACGGTGGCAGTTGTCGATAAATCGGGCACCACGATCGAGATCGCCTCGTTTGCATTCGGCGAGAGTGAGATCCTCGGGGAAATCTATGCCCAGGCTTTAGAAGCCAGTGGCTACCCGGTCAACCACCAGGTGCAAGTCGGTCCACGCGAGGTGCTGAAGCCTGCCCTGGAAAACGGCGAGGTGCATTTCGTGCCCGAATATGTGGGCAGCGGCCTGGAAGCAGGTTTCGGAATTGAACCGTCTGCGGACGCGGCTGCGACCCGCGATCTGCTGATCGCGGCGTACCAACCAGCCGGCGTGGCCGTGCTCGATCTGGCGCCGGCCGAAGACAAGAACACGTTTGTGGTCACGAAGGCCCTGGCCGACGAACTCGGCCTGTCCAAAGTCTCGGATCTTTCGAAGGTCGAGGACTTCGTGCTGGGCGGACCACCCGAATGCCCCGAGCGGCCACGCTGCCAACTCGGACTTGAGAGTGTGTACGGTCTCACCATCAGCGAGTTCAAAGCGCTTGACGCCGGTGGACCGTTGACGGTGGCGGCCCTTAACGGCGGAGAGATCGATGCGGGTCTGTTCTTCACGACCTACCTGTTCATCGATGACTTCCTTGCCCTTGATGACGACCTTGGTTTGCAGCCCGCCGAGAACATCGTTCCGGTTGTCAGCCAGGCAATCCTCGATGAGTACGGAAATGACCTGACAGATCTGATCAACAAAGTCAGTGCAGCAATCACCACTGATCAACTCATCGCGATGAACGAGCGATTCTTCGCTCCTGAAGACGCCGACGTGATCGCCCACGATTTCCTGGTCGAAAATGGTCTCATTGACGGCTAGTCGCTGACTGGAAAGAGACATGAGGAAGCCCCGGCCGAGCCGGGGCTTCCTTTTTCTGCCGACCTAGATTGGAGTCAAGGCAAAGGACATCCGCATGCTGCATCCAATAGCTCCGACACAATTCTCGGCCTCGCCACTGACCAGGCGGGCTTGCTAATGCAGCCGTCCATCGACGATCCCGGCAGCACGCTCGACCTGTGGGACTACCGGCGCCGCATGTCTGATCTCTATGCCCGGGTCCGCCAGATGGAACCTGCCGCTGGCTGGTCGCATTGGATTGCGACCCGCAACGAACTCTTTCGGACCCATCCCCAGAGCCCCCTACCGGCCCCTAACCGAGCCTCCTTCCCAGGGCTCGAACACTGGGACTACGACCCTGACCTGCGTCTTGCCGCCTTGGTTCAGCCCGTACCGGAGAACGAGATCCGTGTATCCCATAGCGGGGCGGGCTCGACTCCGGCTCGGCGCTTCGGCCGTGCCCTCTTCCGCCTCGGGTCGTTCGACGGAGCGCTCACCCTGTACTGGCTCAAGGACTACGGAGGTGGGGTGTTCGTGCCGTTCGGCGACGCGACAAATGGGACCGAGACGTATGGCGGCGGGCGATATCTCCTCGACACCGCCAAAGGAGCCGACCTGGGTCATGATCGAGAGAGCGTCACCCTCGACTTCAACTTCTCCTACCACCCGTCCTGTGTGCATGACGCGCGCTGGAGTTGCCCGCTTTCACCATCAGAAAACCGGCTGTCCATGCCGATTCGCGGCGGCGAACGACTTGCACGCTGACCCAGGTTGCCTGGCAGGCCGCCCCTTCATACGGAGCCGATCTGGCGCATTCGGACCGCGATGAGCTTTTTGACCAATCCGTTTGGGAGCGGCTCGTTGATAGGAAACTGAAGCGTTCCTTTCGAGGTGACGTACGACGTAAGATCGTCAGGCAACTCCGCCAACACCGAACCGCTATGAGGAAAGTAGCTGAGGTGATTCTTGAATGCTGCGAACCCGGCGATCGTCTTGCCGTTGAGCTTGAACGCCGGCGTGCCGTATGAGATCCCTTGTTCAGCGTTGGGAATCACGGCCAGAATACGTTGACGCAACTCCTCAAGAGTGGTTCGCTTCGCCTCGTCGAGACCGGCTAGATACTCGTCGACCTCTTGCTCGGACACAGCACCGATACTAGGTGCACGGCCAGATGGTTGCCCGCCTGGTTGGCTTCCGGTAGGGCGGATCCAACCACACTGGGGCCGTGCCTCACTTCCTGACAGGAGGTCGACGGGTGCTATCTACTTGGTGCCAGATCCACAGCCCTCTGCGTTCTCTGGCACCAAGATTTCGATGGAATACGGCAATATGACGGTGGACGTGCGGGTTCGCCCAGCGGCGCGGTAGGTAAGTTCCACCTGGTCGATGACGACACCGGAACCCGCCTGATACTCCGAACAGTCGGTGGTTTCGAGCTGAACCTGAAAGCGGATGAGACCATCGTTGAGATCCGGCTCCGGAATAATCTGACGTACGGCCGCCAGCGTCGCCGGGGCGAGAGGCACTCTGAGCGCTTTCAGTTGGTCATCCCGTAATCCGACAAAACCGACGGTCAGATCCAGCGAACGACCAGGAGCAAAGTCCACAACCAACGGAACAGAACTGTCGTCGGGAAGGAGCAGAGGTTCGTCGTCGACAACGACCCCGAAAAGAGCGACCGTGATGTCGGCTCTGCCAGCGTTTGACCACCGCACCCCTACCGCGGAAACAATGACAAGGACGACAACTGCAAGCACGGCAACATTTGGTCGCCGCCCAGAGGTCGCATGAGGCTCAGCAACATTGCGGTCGGCCATTTCGAGGCAAGCTACCACCGACTCGCGTCAGGGAGGGACCATCGCCCCAAGCCTGACTGGAACTGATCGGCCGGGGCTACCGACCGTTCGCCGAAGCCACCCAAAACCACGCTCCATTATCAGACCGCCCACCGCCAATGCGCATACAATTCGAGCAGGAAAGGCAAGGGAGCAGTCGATGTTAAGGAAGGGCCAACACGTAGAAGAGCGCACGAAGAAGATCGGGCAGCGACCTCGCACCGGCGTCGTCGTAAGTGTTCGGGACGGCACCGTGGAAGTGCGCTGGGACAACGGTCGGGTGTCGAGCCTCACCGGTGCCTTGCTCCATCCCATCACCCGAAAAACAGACACTAAGCGTCCCTGACCAGCGCTCCCGGCGGGCGAGATCTCGGCGCACCCGGACCCGGATCGGCCCGATCATCAGACCTTCCGCCGTTTGGCCGGAGTCCCATCAGAACGGGTTCGTGGTTGAAGGCGGAACCGCTCGGACCCCAGGGCCACTGATTCCCATTGCCCGTGAGCCTCATTGAGGAGCCGAGATACCGTCCTGGTCGATGGTTTGATCCCCACAGGCAAGGGTACGGAGCAGCGCTATGGCGACGTCATCGGCCGGACTGGTGAACGTGCCGTCGGTAACCGCGCCATTACGCGCCTCAGTTCCGGTAACGGCCACCACGGTCGCCGTCCAGTCGACCGTACCGGCGCTATCGCCGATGACGTTGAGACCGAGGAGCTGGTTCGTTCCATCGATGCTTCCACAGCCGACCCCGGTACCGAAGTCGGTGAACCCCAAGGAGAAGGTGTAGTTATCGCCCTGAACGTTGGTCACGTCGACGATTTGGCATTCGTTGAAAGCCCACAGTTGGACTGTACGGCCGTCGTCGGCGAGGAACAGCGGGGGTGTCGCGTCGTTGATCCGAACCACGAGAAAGGATCGCATCACCGGGCTGGCAGATTCCCAGGTGCGTTCGGTCCCACCGCCGGCGGCGGTTGCCACGCCTACCGTGGTCACCCCTGACGGCTCAGTGATGATCCACGCAGTATCGGGCTTCCCGTCACCGTCAACATCGACGATCTGTTTGCTCGACGCTCCGCCCGGTACGACACTCGAACCGCCGGTGCAACCGGCCGTCGATTCCGACGTTGTGGTCTGCATAGTCGATGTGGTCGTCGGCACAACCGTCGTCGCGATACTTGAAGCCACTGCGCCCGTTCTTACATCAATCGAAGGCGGGGTCGTCAAGGACGTCGAAGCAGTAGTGGCCGACGTTCCACCGCACGACGCCAGGACAGCGATCGTAGTGACGACCACGACAACCGTTGAGGTGCGAGGGGACTTAGGGGAACGATGTACGGTGTGCATGTCGACCGTCGTTCTGGGCCGAGGCCCGGAGATGAGATTGCATTGGCGTATACCGCGCCAGCCGGTTTCTGACGTTAACGAGATGCTACGACTGAGACCGAACTATTTGGAGGAAGCCAGCCCTTTGGTCAACCTTTGGTTCGCTGCGAAGTCAGCGAACCGTCCAGCCAACGGGGGTACAAGCACCGGGACGGCCATTGAGCTAGGCCGGACGCCTGAACGTTTCTGCTGCCATCTTCGTTTGTCGCGACATAACCTGTAGACAGCGACACAGTGGAGGCAAACTCGCGCGCCCCCTATTCTGAGCATCGTGAAACCCGAAGAACTCGCCAACCTCGCCCACCTACGCCGGGCCCGCGACTTGATGGACCGCGAATACGCGAGTCCGCTCGACGTCGCCACGATCGCCAGCGCGGCCGCCATGTCGACTGCCCATTTCTCACGCCAGTTCCGCGCTGCATATGGCGAGACTCCATACACCTACCTGATGACCCGCCGGATCGAGCGGGCAAAAGCGCTACTGCGCAGGGGAGACCTGTCGGTCACCGACGTGTGTATGGCGGTCGGTTGTACGTCGCTCGGATCGTTCAGCGCCCGTTTTACCGACCTGGTTGGCGAAACCCCGTCGGCCTATCGGGCTAGTGACCACGAGGCCCTCGCCAGCATTCCAGCTTGCATCGCCAGGGACATCACGCGACCTCGCCGCAAACCGAGCAGTATCGAAGAAGCGCACCCGGCCTCGGTTGCCTAGAGTTTCCGACATGAACATCACTCTTTCCCAGACCTTCGTCATCGTTACTGACCCGGATTCCGCGGTAACCTTCTACAGCGACGTTCTCGGCCTCGACGTGCGCAACGACGTAGCCAATGATGGGTTTCGCTGGATCACAGTTGGAGCAGCATCTCAGCCCAAGGTATCGATCGTTCTCACCAACTACTTGAACGGCAGCCCGGCCGATGTTGACATGGTTACGGCACTCGTGGCAAAGGGTGCCCTAAACGGGGTTCACTTCTTCGCCGACGATCTCGACGTTACCTTCGATAAAGTTCGTGATTCGGGCGCCGAAATCGTATCAGAACCCGCCGACCAATTCTGGGGCGCTCGGGACTTTGCCGTCCGTGACCCATCGGGCAATCTTGTCCGCATTGCCCAAGCCTGAACTCCTTCCCCGAACGGAAAGAACACACATGAAAACCATGACATGTAGGCAATTAGGTGGGGCATGTGACCTCGCCCTCAGCGGAGAAACCGCCGATGAGGTGATCCAGGCCCAGGACAGGCACCTGAACGAGATCGTCGCAGGCGGCGATTTGGCCCACCAACCCGCCCTCAAGGACATGAAAGGGCGCTGGAAGCATCCGATCAAAGGTATGGGCTGGTACAAGCAAACCAAGCGCGACTTTGCGGACCTTCCCGAAGATTGACCACATTGCCCTAGCGAGGATGTGGAACCGGAGTGTTGCGCGGGCCGACCCGATTTAGCCACGGCGGTCCGACATAAAGAGAGTCAAGCTGGGCCGCTCTGACATGCCGGTCTACCCAAGCCCCCGCCCCGAGCTTGTCCCATGGGGATTTCGGGAATCACCAACCCCGAAATCCCCATGTTTATGGCTAGCTATAAACACCACGCTGACGAGATTCTGACGCCTATGGTGTTGTCTGAACGATGACGTATTCCTTGGTGTGCTGCTCCCAGAGTTGTACTGCCTCGTCGGTATACAGCTCCTGGCCGAAGTTGCCGCCTTCGTACATCGATGCGGCATCGGCCGGGTAGGTATCTGCGATCCACTGGGCGAAGGGCTCCCACACTTGTGCTGAGAACCCGTTACTCGCGGTCTCGAAGTTTATCGAGGTAGATACGACCTCTCCGTCACGCACGGTGACATCGACCCAGTTGTCGGTGAACGGCCCCAACCCCATCTCATCTGAGCGGAGCCCGTGATAGTCGTACGGGCAATGCACCGGGGTCCCGGCAGCGGTCGTGTCCCCTGCCTTGCATATCCCCGGGATTATCTCGAACCCTGTGGCCTCAAGCCACGGGATTTGACCCGGGGCAAACATGCTAACCCTGGATCCGTCGGCCACGTAGGAGTCAATCTGACCGACGTCAAGGGCAGCATATGCCTCAAGAAAACCCGCCGCCACGTTCTCCGGCCCCAAACCCGGGTCCGCCACATACTCCTTGGTGCGCTGTTCCCACAGTTGGACAGCCTCGTCATCATGACGCTCCTGGCTGAGATCGCCACCCACGTACATGGATGCGACGTCCGCCGGATAGGCGTCTGAGATCCACTGGGCGAACGGCTCCCACATCTGAGTCGAAAACCCGTTAGTTGTATATTCCAGGGACATCGAAACCGATACGACTTCGCCGCTGTCTACCGTCACATCAAACGAGTTGCCGGCGAACGGACCCAGCCCCATCTCATCTGAGCGGAGGCCGTGATAGTCGAACGGGCAATGCACCGAAGTCCCGGCAGCAGTGGTGTCCCCTGCTTCGCATGTCCCAACAAGTACCTTAAATCCCGTCGATTGCAGCCATCGCGCGCCGCGCCGCCAATCCGGGGCGAACAGGTCGACCCTGGCACCGTCGGCCAAGTAGGAGGCCACCTGGTCCACATCGAAGGCGGCATATGCTGTCAGCAAACTCGTCGCGAGCCGGGAAGCATCCGCGTCAATCAACGTCGTTGCCACGTCATTTACAGGTTGCTGGCTGACCGTCTGCACCGGTGCTCGCCCCTGATAAGCCACTGCAAATCCACCAAGGAGTACCAGAACTCCCGCTGCCGCCGCTATGAGTATTCCCCGTCGCGATGTCTTCGTCCCCTGTTCTTGTTCGATTCGGTCCTGTGTCTGCATGTCCAAGCTCCTTTGCTCGGAGAATTTGAGGTCAGACAAACCGACCGGATCTAGCGCTCTGAGATCGGGGACCGGATTGGCCTGCCGAACCATGCGATCGATCTCCTGGATGGTCATCTGCCTTTTCCTTCCTCGGCAACCAGAGGGGGCTGGATTGCTTTTGTAGCCGCGCCGTGTCTGAGCGCGCTAGCGAGACGCTTGTAGGATCGATGGATCCTTTGGTCCACCGCAGCCTTGGTCATTCCCATCATGTCGGCAATGGTCTCTCTTGGGAGGTCCTCCCAGGTGTAGAGCATTACGATCTCGCGGTCTCTTGGACTGAGACGGCGCACCGCCTCGATTACCTGGACGTCCTCGAAACGTCGAATAACGATCGTGGCAGTATCTGGCTCGGATGTGAATCCGAGACTCGCCACCCTCGATCCGAGCCTCTCTCTCCGGCGTTCAGAACGTCGATGATTCGCCAAAACCCGGGCGGCAATCCCATATAAATAGGGGAGAGTTTTGGGCTCCATAGGGACCTCATCAAGGCGCCGCCAGGCGATCAGAAACACCTCGGCGCAGGCGTCTGCGGCAACTGCAGCGTCGGCTCGTCGGTGGCAATAGGCCAGCACGACGCGCCCGTAGCGCTCGTAGATACCCTCAAACCTAAATTTGCCTTGATCGGTTCCTATCATCCTTACAACTCATGTCCGGGACAGGACCACTCTTGACAAGAATCTCACTTGTAACTTTTCTGTCAAGGTTCATAGCCGAGCGGACATGACACTATGAGTCGGAACAATCCGGTTCCGGTGACGGAGGGGATCAACAGGGTCGGTCTTCAAGCCGACCCTGTTGCGCGCAGTCACTCACAACGCACGTGCAGATCAGCTTCAGCGCCGCGCTTGAGATGGTTCCTCAACCCACCCCCAGTTTGGTTGGCACCGGTCACCCGCCGATCTTGGCGATGACGAACGTCCTACAAAGCATTAGCTTGGACCAGATGCACACCGCCGACAGCCATGATCTCATCCGTGTCCAGGGTGCGCGGGTCAACAACCTGAAAGACGTCAGCGTCGAGATTCCCAAGCGCCGGCTTACGGTGTTCACGGGGGTTTCCGGCTCCGGGAAGAGCTCGCTGGTATTCGGTACCATCGCCGCCGAGTCCCAGCGGATGATCAACGAGACATACAGCGCCTTCGTCCAGAGCTTCATGCCCACGATGGCCCGCCCCGACGTCGACGTTCTCGATGGGCTCACGACGGCGATCATCGTCGATCAACAGCGGATGGGTTCGGACCCCCGATCCACCGTCGGCACAGCCACAGACGCCAACGCCATGTTGCGGATCCTGTTCAGCCGACTCGGCCAACCCCACGTAGGCTCACCAAAGGCGTTCGCGTTCAACGTTCCGTCGGTCACCGGGGCCGGTTCGTTGAAGAAGGGCAACCAGAAAGCCGAAAAGAAAACGTTCAGTGTCGTTGGCGGGATGTGTCCTCGTTGCGAGGGACGGGGCTCGGTATCGGACTTCGACCTCACGCAACTGTACGACGAGACCAAATCACTCGACGATGGAGCATTGACGATCCCCGGGTACAGCATGGACGGCTGGTACGGCCGGATCTTTCGCGGCAGTGGCTTTTTCGACATGGACAAGCCGATCGGCAGGTTCACCAAGAAGGAACTCAACGACCTCCTGCACAAGGAACCCACCAAGATCAAGGTCGAGGGTATCAACCTGACCTACGAAGGCCTGATCCCGAGAATCCAGAAGTCAATGCTGTCCAAGGACATCGACTCCCTCCAGCCGCACATCCGGGCATTTGTGGAACGAGTGGTGACGTTCGGGACCTGTCCCGACTGCGAAGGCACCAGGCTCACCGAAGCAGCGCGCTCCTCGCGTATAAACGGGATCAACATCGCCGACGCTTGCGAAATGCAGATCAGCGACCTCGCCGCCTGGATTGGCGACCTCAAAGAGCCAACGGTAGGGCCGCTTCTCGAGGCGTTGCAGCAGACTCTCGACGCGTTCACCGAAATCGGCCTCGGCTATTTGTCACTTGATCGGGCTCCGGGAACGCTGTCGGGAGGCGAGGCGCAGCGCACCAAGATGATCCGCCACCTCGGCTCTTCGCTCACCGACGTTACATATGTATTCGATGAGCCGACCGTTGGTCTTCACCCTCACGACGTCCAGCGGATGAATGTTCTGCTCCGGCAGTTACGCGACAAGGGCAATACGGTTCTGGTCGTCGAGCACGAACCGGAGGTGATCGAGATCGCCGACCACATCGTGGATCTCGGGCCAGGTGCTGGGACCGGCGGCGGCGAGGTCGTGTTCGAGGGCACCGTCGAGGGGTTGCGAGGAAGTGGCACCCTCACCGGAAGACACCTCGACGACCGGGGCTCACTCAAAGACAACCTCCGAACGCCGTCGGGAATGATTGAGATCCGAGGTGCCAGCACCCACAACCTCCAAAATGTCGACGTGGACGTCCCGCTCGGCGTATTGGTCGTGATCACAGGGGTGGCAGGCTCGGGTAAGAGCTCGCTCATCCACGGTTCAGTATCAGAGCGCGAGGGCGTCGTGTCGTTCGACCAGGCTCCGATCAAGGGGTCACGGAGGAGTAACCCCGCAACCTACACCGGCCTGCTCGACCACATCCGCAAAACGTTCGCCAAGGCCAACGGTGTGAAGCCGGCCCTGTTCAGTTCCAACTCCGACGGTGCCTGCCCCAACTGCAATGGCGCTGGCGTCATTTACACCGAGCTCGGCTTCATGGACACGGTTGCGACCACTTGCGATGAGTGTGACGGCAAGAGATTCCACGCCTCGGTACTGGAGTACAAGCTTGCCGGTCTCGATATCAGCGAGGTGCTGGCGATGCCAGTGACCGAGGCGCAGGCATTCTTCGCCGACGGCGAAGCCAAGACTCCGGCCGCCGAAAAGATTCTCAGCCGACTCGCAGATGTCGGACTCGGCTACCTGACCCTCGGCCAACCCCTCACGACCCTGTCGGGTGGAGAACGGCAACGACTGAAACTGGCGATCCAAATGGCCACCGATGTCGCGGTTTACGTGCTCGACGAACCAACCAGTGGGCTCCATCTCGCCGACGTCGACCACCTGCTCGAACTGCTCGACCAGTTGGTCGATTCGGGCAAGTCGGTCATTGTCATCGAACACCACCAGGCTGTGATGGCTCACGCCGACTGGATCATCGACCTCGGACCGGGCGCCGGACACGATGGCGGCCAGATCGTCTTCGAAGGCACCCCCGCCGAACTGATTGCCGACAGCTCGACACTTACCGGCCAGCACCTCGCCAACTACGTGGGTTGAGCAAAGGGCAACAACCGGCTCGTCTGCAGGCGGCGATGAGCCTTGCTCGCGTACCAAACAACTACGTTCAAGCGGAGAGAGCCAGTTCCAACACCTCGGTTAGGTCAAGCCGTCGCCCGTTGTCGATTTCCTGTTTGATCTCAGTACGGGGGTCGCGCCGGATCCGGTTGACAGCCTCGTATTGGTTGATCTCGATATCAGCGATGCCGGCTCCGGTTTGCTGCTTGAGAGTATCCACGGCTCCAATGAGCCTCGCTGCCATCGACTCGGCGCCCTCCTCAACCAGCAGAGCCGCCTTGAGGTGGAGGATCAGCACGACGGCTGACAGATCGCGCGCTTCGACGAACGAGCTAGCTGCCAGGTCGACGTAGCTCCGCGCCGTCTCAAAGTCACCGGCAACCGTGCTGGTTTCAGCAATCATGAACCGTGCCCAGCCGAGATCGAAAGGCGCGTCGAGTTTGGAAAATTCCGCCTCTGCCAGGAAAGCGTATTTCAGGACCTCTTCGTTGTTCCGTTCATACATCGCCTGGTCGCACAACCCCCAGTAAGCACGCCCCACACCCAGGTGGTCGTCAATGGATCGAGAGAGTCTCAGGGATTCGTTCAAGTACTCAACGGCCCTGGCCCGGTCCCCCGCCCACCCGGTCGGGAAGGAGACGTTGTATAAGGCGTTGGCCAGGTCCCCGTCGTCATGACCTTCCCTTAGGATTTCGAGGGCTTGCTCATAAGGCTGGCGAGCCGCCGTCCAATCGCCACGCCAATACCGCACCCCGGCAAGGGCTTCCAGCGTTTTGGCCCGAAGGCGCGGCGTTCCGTTTGGGAGTTCGAGGATCGTCTCAAGTCGCTGCTCGGCTTCGATGAGATGCCCTCGCCGCTGCCAGAATCGCCACAAGTTCGAAGCGATCTCCATCGCAAGATCCGTGGCGCCCGACTCACCTGCGAAATCGAGCGCGGCACGAAGATTGTCGTGCTCGTTGTGGAGAATATCGAGCCACTTGTTCTGCTGGCTACTCAGGAGGAGGGGCCCGGCCATTCTGGCCACTTCTGCGTATGAGTGCCCGTGTCGGCTTCTGATTTGAGTTGTTTCCCCGCGATCATCTAAGGCTTTGGCGGCGAATTGTCGGATAACCACGAGCATCTGATAGCGCGATTGGCCACCGACTGCCGTCCTCTGAACGAGGCTGCTGTCCACAAGAGCTGCCATGCCGTCGACAACGTCGACTCCTAACTCAGTCGTGGGGCCGCAGACTTGGTCGACCTGGGCAAGGGTCGCTCCACCGGAGAAGATCGAGCATCGCTCGAAGAGGCGCCGGGTCGATTCGTCCAGCAGGTCATAGCTCCACCCGATGGCGCCGTCGATGGTCTGCTGACGCGGGGTGAGGTCGGTGGCAGGGCTGACCAGAAGCCGGTTGTTGAGTCGATCGAGAATCTCTGCCGGCGTGAGCGACTTCACACGGGAAGCCGCCAGCTCGATTGCCAACGGCAAGCCGTCGAGTTTGGTCACAATCATCTCGATGGCTGAGATCGCTTCAGGTTCGGGCCGAAATCCTGGTTCCACCGAGTCGGCGCGTTGGCAAAAGAGTTCGACGGCGTCTGAAGTCCCGTTCCGGGCACCGACCACGAGCGACAAAGGCGGCACCGAAAACTCCTGCTCGCCGGTAACGTGGAGCGGTCGTCGAGACGTGACGAGGACCTGCACCCGGGGAGCGCTCGCAATTATTTCCGCTACGAACGAAGTTTGGGGTAGAAGCTGCTCATAGTTATCAAGGATCAGAAGGACTTCCTTGTCGGAAAGGTACCCACGCACGCGCTCGCCGGGGTCGGTTGCGGCAAGCGTCTCCAAACCCATCGCCTCCAGAATCGCAGACGGGATCTGATCGGCTTCCCTGATCGACTCAAGGGCCACCATGAAGACGCCGTCTCGGTATCTGTTCTGAACCGCGACCGCACCACGAAGTGCAAGTCTGGTCTTGCCGGTCCCACCGGGTCCGGTGAGCGTCAGCAAGCGCGATTTGCCCAACTGGTTAACCACTTCCCCGACCTCCAGTTCACGTCCAACGAAACTGGACAAGTCTTCAGGAAGCCGACTGGCCACAGGGTCGACGGTTCTGATGGCGGGGAACTCGGATCTCAACGATGGGGCGTCGACCTGAAATAGGCTCTCGGCTGCGCTCACGCCCTTAAGGTGATACTCGCCGAGCCTCCTAATAGATATTCCGGAGCCGAGGTGGCCTGTAACCAGTCCAGCCGTGGTCGCAGAAATAAGAGTCTGGCCGCCATGCGCAGCGTCGGAAATTCGCGAGGCCCGATGGACGTCGAGACCCGCATAGTCATTACCACGCTGTTTTCCAATACCGGTATGGAGTCCAATTCGAATCCTGATCTCCCCGTTGGTCGGCCACGAAATGTCGGCCAGCTGACTCTGAGCGCCGACTGCGGCCTCCACCGCATCGACCGGATCGGCAAACACGGCAAAGAAGGCGTCTCCCATAGTGCGAACGACGTGTCCGTTCCGTTCGACATTTGCTCCAACGATTGCGTCGTGATCGGCAAGTGTCTTGCGATATCGGTCGTCGCCGAGTTCCTGGAGGATCTCAGTCGACCCTTCGATGTCGGTAAACATGAAAGTGACAGTGCCACTCGGAAGCTGTTCGCGGTGGTCCACAGCCCGGAATGATACTGACGCGGCTCTTGATCGCGCCGGACTCACTTCACAAGCCCGACCGCCGGCAGACCTGCGCATAGCTGCAGAATCAGCGGACCGTGAACTGCTGCCGACTTGCGTTTGTACCGGTCGCAGCGTCGCCCTCCCTCAGGCGACCGTCCTTCTTGATCAACCAACCTCACAGGAGCAGTGAAGTCCGATCGATCCGACGCTGAACCGGCCTCAACACCCGCATCGGATTGTTGTGAATACCAGAAGTCGCGCCAACAACAACGTCGGGCAGTCAGCCAGTCGACTGGTGGGTACCCACGCTATTCGTGGCGGGGCAGGCTGAGTTCGAAGATGCTTTCCCTGCCATCATATCGGTAGACCAGGTCGCCGCCCATGAGGTGGGCCAATTGGCGAGATATCGAAAGCCCCAGCCCGAGTGAGCCGGCGAGCCCGTGAGCGTCGTGGGCACGCTGGTAGGGCTGAAAAATGCGTTCGCGGTCAGTGTCAGGAACGCCAGGACCGTTGTCACATACTTGCAGCCGGGCAATCTCGTCTTCGATGAGCCGAATCTCTATGGACGGACCGCCGTAGTGGCTTGCGTTATTGATGAGGTTCCGAACCACCTGGCGGATTCGATCGGGATCACCAAGAGCCCGAACATCGACCGAATCGAGAACGTTGATTCGAGCGCGGAGGTCGGGATCGACGTTTTCGACAACCTGAGCGATCTGGGCCCGCAGATTGACAGTTACCTGGCTGACGTTGAGGCTGCCAATGTCGGCCTTGGCAGCGACCAGGAGATCGTTGACAATGTTGGACACATCAGAACCCTGCGTAACGAGCAACTGGAGGAATTCGTGGCGCTCGGTTTCACTGAGGAGATGACCGGTGTCTCTCAGTATCTCGCCGAAGCCAACGACTGCCGTCAGTGGGGTCCGCAGTTCGTGGCTGACGCTGGCAAGAAACTCGTCTTTGGCTCGGAGCAGCTGTTCACGGTTTTCGCGGGCGGATTCGCTTTCCCAGAAAGCGCCGATCATCGTGGCGGCGGTGGTGAGCAGTGAGATGTCTTCGGCCGTCCACTCCCGAACGATGGCCGTATCCGAGAACCCGATCAAACCATCCCACTCTCCTGCGACGAAAATCGGAATGTTGAGCTCGGACTTGACCGGGTCCGGCTCGGAGGCGTAAAGATCGTATTCGACACCCTCAAGCTCACCTGGCGTGAAAATGAAAGGTTCCCCCTTTTCCAACGACCGACGCGAAATCGGCATTCTTTCCCAAGGGACCAGATTCCAATATCCGTCGTGATCCTGAATCCGGGTCGTCGTAGGGTCATTGATGGTGGTTACGGTTCGCGAACAGAAGCCGAGTTCGGGGTCGACCTGGTTACGCTCGACAAAGACATAGGTTGCCTGGGTGGCAGTAAGCAGGGCTTCGACTGCTTTATCCAGTCGGTTGCCTGCAGTGTTGGTTAGAAGCATCTGCGCGCATGTGGCGAGAGCGGTCTGAAAGCGCAAACGTCGCTCCTGATCGCTCGACTGAGCCTCGATCCGATCCCGGGCCCGCTGATTCTGAACCGTCCCGCTGATGACATTGGCGATCGATCTCAAGAAATCGCCTTCATCGGTCGTGAATCTCCGCGGACTCCGCGTGTGTACCGCCAGGGTTCCATATGGCCTGCGGTGATCGGGGATCACGACGCTCATGCCGCTTCTCACTCCGTATCGAACGAGAGACGCGCCAACCTCGAACCGGGACTCCGTTGAGAGATCATCGACCATCACCGGTTCGTGGGTCGCCATGGTATACCCGGCTTGTGAGGTAGGGCGGGAAGACACAGTACTCGTGCCAACTTCGACCTCGGGACCCCAACCTGTAGACGCGACAACAATGAGCCTCGACCCCGAAGCGGGCTGGCGAAGAACCTTCGAGAATTCGACGTCGAGTGCTATGCAGACCAAATCGGTTGCTCGTTTGAAGAACTCATTGAGCGGTAGCCCGCCCAAAGCTGCCTGACCGAGCTCGGCTACGGCTGCGTGTGGGGACATGCGAAGAGGAGCAAACAGGGCTGAGGAAGAGTCAATTGCGGCAGTCATTGTTTGCCCATTCCTGTGGATCGAACGCCAATGAAGTATCGGCAATCCGCGTCCCGGATTGAGGATCTTCCAGCCAGCTTTTACCCAGTCTGGTGGGGACCGGAGTGCTGAACGCCCTCAGTTGCCGGCGGTACATCTGCCGGGTACCCGACCTCGATTTCAGCCGCCGGCCGGAGTTGGAAAGGAACCCCCAATCCCCAAACGGCTCGGACGTGAAGAATGCTCCCAGCCTCCGTGGTTAGGAGTGGACAATTCCCCGCCGACGGACAAGCATGGGGCGGCCTGCCATGCTGCCACCAAACCTACCGGCCCAGCTCTCCATAGAACACAGGTTGAGGCACGTCGGCCTGGAGACGACCGAGGATCGCCGTTGTTTTTGTCGGCGTCTCGTTACCGACCCGAAAGAGAGATGACGAAGTGGCACGACGCTCAACTTCAATGGATGTTGCCGACCTCGAAGACATCGCAAGGCGAGTACGGGTCCACATTCTGAAGTCGGTTCGGGATGCGGGGGGCGGACACGTAGGCGGCCCCTACTCAGCTGCAGACATCCTCACGGCCCTTTACTTTCGGATCATGAACATCCGCCCAGAGGAACCCGACTGGCCTGATCGGGATCGCTTTGTGCTCTCAAAAGGGCACAGCTCAATTGGCCTGTACGCAACCATGGCCATACGGGGCTACTTCCTCGAAGATGAGCTGAGTACTTTTGACGCCATCGACTCTCGCCTACAAGGCCATCCAGACATGGCCATCCTCCCAGGCATTGACATGTCCTCTGGATCATTGGGGCTTGGATTCTCAGGGGCTCTCGGCATCGCCCTCGGCGCCAAAACAAAAGGTCACCAGTTCACCACCTATGTCATGCTCGGCGACGGCGAATGCAACGAAGGGATCGTGTGGGAGGGTGCCCACGTTGCTGACCGTTACTCCCTCGACAATCTGATCGCGATCGTCGACCACAACAAGCTGCAACAGTTCGGATGGCACGGCGAAACGCTCAGTGAGCGCAAGCCGCCCTACACCGGTAGCCAGCTCGAAGACAGATGGCGAGCTTTCGGATGGCATGTCATCGAGACAGATGGGCATGACATAGGGGCGGTCATCGAATCGCTCACGGTGGCCCAACACATAAAAGATCAGCCGGTTGTGGTCATTGCCCATACGATCAAAGGCAAGGGCGTCTCGTACATGGAAAACGATTACACGTGGCACAGCCGGGTCCCCACCGGCGCAGAGTTTGCCCAGGCCATGGTCGAACTTGGTGTGACTGACGGAGCTACGCCGTGACCGCTCTCCCACAGGGTAAAGCCCTACGGGTGGCGTTCGGCGAGGCCATCACCGAACTGGCCAAAGCCGACGACCGCATCGTGGTGCTGGATGGTGACACCGGGAGCTCAACCCGAACAGACATCTTCGAAGCGGCATTTCCCGATCGCTTCTTCCAGATGGGTATCGCGGAACAAAACATGCTCGGAATGGCGGCTGGCATGGCAACCCTCGGCTTCATCCCGATCGTCAGCACCTTCTCTTGCTTCATCGTTTCCCGTGCCCATGATTCGATTCGGGTCTTGATTGCCCAGCCAAATCTCAACGTCAAGCTCATGGGAGGTTATGCAGGTCTCCTGGCGGGCATGACGGGTAAGACCCATCTCATATTTGACGACGTATCCATCATGCGGTCGATGGCCAACATGACCGTGGTGGCACCTGCCGACGAGGTGGAAACCCGCCAAGCTCT
>JAHEDI010000050.1 GCA_024641305.1 bacterium
GCGATCCCCAGACCGCGCAGTTTTCCTTCGGCTTCGCTCTGCGCTCGACGGGCCGCGAACCCGGTAACGGCGTCCAACGCATTGTTCAGTGCCAGTTCGTAATCGCCGCTGTCCAACGTGACCGGGTTCCCATCGCGGGACTTGATCTCCCGCTCGTAGGGAAAGGCATCGGCCGGTATGAAATTGCGTCGGCGAACCTCCACCCGATCGAGGCCCGTCTCTCTGGCAATCGCATCCATGACCCGCTCGATCGCGAACGTCGCATACGGCCGGCCGGCACCCCGAATCGGGCTGGTTGGTGTCTTGTTGGTGTATACGACCTCGAGTGCGACATCCATGGTGGGGACGACGTACGGGCCGGGCGTCAGTTGAAGTCCGGTCGTGGGTAGCACCAGGCCGTAAGGGACGTAGGCGCCATTGTCGTGGACGATCCTGCCTCGCAACCCCAGTATCCGTCCGTCTCCATCGATCGCCACCTGATACAGCTGGGACTGATCACGCTGCTGGAGCGTCGACACGAAATGCTCCCGCCGGGTTTCGACCCACTTGACCGCAACCCCGAGCTTGAGGGCCAACGCCGCCACAACATACTCCTCGGCGTAAAGGGCGGCCTTCGGTCCGAACCCTCCCCCGACGTCCGGAGCGATCACCCGGACCTTGTCACCTTCGAGTCCCAGAAACTCGACAAGATGGCTGCGCAGCGGATAGGGCGACTGAGTCGATGACCACACGACCAGTTGGCCGAAGGCATCATCGACCACCGCCACAACCCCGCGCGGTTCCATGGATGCGCACGCTCCTCGATGCTGATGGACGTGCACGTCGATGACGTTGGAGGCCACCCCGAAGGCTGCATCGACGCTGCCATATTTGGCGTGCATGGTGGCGACCAGATTCGAATCGAGATCACTGTGTGCCATCGGCGTTTCGTCGTCGAGCGCCGTGAGGTGGTCAACGACCACCGGCAATGGATCATATTCGACAAACACCAGTTCGGCCGCATCCACCGCCTGACGGCGGGATTCGGCAACGACCGCCACGACCGCTTCCCCGACATAGGCCACCTCGTCGAGCGCCAGGGCGAACCCTTGCTTCGAACCGGCCACGGCCGGAGCCGGGAACAGGTTCGGCATACGATCCGTCAGGCCGAGATCGGTCCCCGAAAACACTCCGAGGACCCCCGGCATCGTGCGAGCCTCGGCGGCATCTATGCCAACAATCCGGGCGTGCGCCTCCGGAGAGCGAACAAAGACCACGTAGTGCGTGTCGGGGCGATTGATGTCGTCGACGTACCGACCCTGGCCTTGAATCAGGCGCGGATCTTCAAGCCTCCGCAACGGTGCACCAATCATCGATCGACCTCCAGGACCGCCCCGACGACCACCGCTTCCGGTTTCGGCGGACCGTCACTCATCTGGTGATGCCAGATCGCTTCTCGAGGAATCGAAGGAGCGCGGCCGCATCAAGGTCGCCTAGTCCTTCTGCGCTTGACTCACGGTAGATCTCCAGAGATGTATCCAGCAGTGGCGTCACCGCACCTTTTGACTCGGCGAACGCTTTGATGATCGTGGCATCCTTAAGAATGATGTCGAGCCTGGCTGCCGGCGGATCGTAATGATCGGCAACCATCATCGGACCACGAATGTCAAAAATTTTCGACGCGCCCACCCCGTCGGACATGACCGTCTGGACCAGGGCCGGGTCCATGCCGGCAGCCAGGCCCAGAGCATGGGCTTCGGCGGTTGACAAGTTGTGGACGGCGACCAACAAGTTGGCAATGTATTTCATGATCGACCCGTTGCCGAATTCGCCAAGGTGATAACTGGACCTTCCAATCACATCGAAGATCGACTTGGCCCGGTCGTAGCCCTCCTTCGAACCCGAGGCGAAGACCACCAGCGACGCATCGGCAGCCTGCAATCCGGTACCGGATAGGGGCACATCCATGAGTTCGACTCCCGCTGCGGCGAGCACGTCAAATGCGGCATGTTTGGCCTCAAGAGGGAAGGTTCCCGTATCAATGCAGAGCAGGTTGGCGTGGGCGGCGCCCGCCACTTCGGCTGCGACCGACTCAAGAATCGGGACCTTGGGCAACGAGAAGACAACAATCCCACTCGCCCGGGCCACATCACCTGGCGAAGCCTCGGCAATTCCGCCGCGCGAGATGAACGTCTCCATGCGACCCGGATCAGGGTCGTATCCATGAACCTCGCGACCGGCTGCCAGAAGATGTTTTGTCATCTCTGAGCCCATCACCCCGATCCCCACATACCCAATGACGTCGGCTGAATCTGGCATGAGGACCCTCTCCAAGATGCGTAACGCCCCCACTAGGGCTGAGATTGCATCATATACGATTATCGACGCCCGCGACCTTGCGGGAGTCGTGGATCGATGCCAACTGCCGAGATCTATCGGCTCAGACCGGACGATGCCTCGCCGATTCGATTGCTTGCCAGACGTTGAATGGTTTCAGGGGCATGTCGATGTGGGTTACTCCAAGGGGCCGTAACGCATCGAGCACCGCGTTGACGATCGCCGGCGGGGCCCCAATGCATCCGGCCTCCCCACTGCCTTTTACACCAAGCGGGTTCGACGGGGCGGGGGTAAAAACCCTTCCGAAGACCAGGGGCGGAATATCGGTGGCATGGGGGATCGAATAGTCCATCAGGGTGGCCGACTGCAGTTGGCCCCCGTCGTCGTACCGCACCTCTTCGTACATTGCCTGACCGAGGCCCTGGACCAGGGAGCCCTGGGTCTGACCTTCGACAATCATCGGATTGAGTACATTTCCGCAGTCGTCAACCGCCACCAGTCTGAGGATTTGAACCTCTCCGGTATCGGGATTCACCTCGACCACTGCCGCATAGACCCCATTCGGGAACGTCTGGGCGCCCGGTGAGTAGAACTCCTCCTCTTCCAGTTGCACATTCTCCAGCGCAGCAGCTGCAGCCACCTCAGCGAGGCTTACCCCCATCCCCGGCACTCCGACCACCCGGAACACACCTTGTTCGATCATGAGATCCTCCGGCGACGCTTCCAGCATCGAGGCGGCCCGCTTCTTGGCTTGGTCGAACACGGCGTGGCTGGTTCGCCATACGCCGGAGGCGCCTGCCTGGGCCGACCGGCTACCCACCGACCCAAACCCGTCGGCTACTTCTACCGTGTCACCGGTGACTACCCGGATCTGGTCGAGAGCAACGTCGAATACCTGACTCGCCACCTGCGCCCAGACGGTGTGATGGCCCTGACCGTTGGGGGTCGAACCGGTGCGAACGACCAGGCTTCCATCCGCAAGCAACTCGACCTTGGCGTATTCGCCAGACTCGATCGGCCCGCCCGCTCGTTCGACAAACGCTCCGAAACCGATTCCCAACGGCCAGCCACCTTCCGCTAGCCGACGCCTCCGCTCTCCTTGATACATCTCTAGATCGATCAGTTCGATAGCCGTGTCCAGGACGGCGGAATAGTCACCACTGTCGTAAAGGGCGCCAGTCTGGGCCCGGTACGGGAACTCCTTGATGAAGTTGATGCGTCGGACCTCAACCGGGTCCATGCCGATCTCAACCGCGTAGGCATCAATCGCCCGCTCGATCGCGTAGGCAGCCTCCGGCCGACCTGCCCCCCGGTAGGGGGCGGTAGCGGCCATATTCGTGACGACCGACCGCAGGTCGCGGGAAAAATCCTCAATGTCGTACATTCCCTGGGCAGTGAGCCGACTGTAAAACGGCACCTGGGCGCCGGTGTGGGGGTACGCGCCAAGGTTGGCGACGACGTCCATGTGAAGCCGACGTATCCGGCCGGTCCGGTCACCCGCGACCCGCATCGTGTGGGTCATGTCCCGGCCATGGGTTCCACAGGACATGGCTTCGCGCCTGGTCTGCAACCATCGGACCGGCCGCTGAAGCCGATGCGCCGCCATGATGATGATCGGGTATTCGGGGAAGGGACGCCCCTTCAAACCGAACCCGCCACCGACGTCAGGAACCACTACTTCAATATCCAGACCCAGAAGCGAATGCATCTGGCGTTTGAGGACGTGGGGCATCTGGTGCCCGACGTAGAAAGTGATATCCGGCGCGCCACCGGGATCGGCCAGCGCCGTCAACGGTTCGATGGGGACGACTGCCAGGCGCTGGTTGTCGACGGTGATGGTGATCTCAGCCTCGTGATCCCATCCGGCATTTCGATCACCTTCGAATGAATGATGGGCGACGTTCGAGCCGAACTCTTCAAACAGGAGGGTCTCGCCGACCAGGGCATCCTCCACGGCGATGACCGCCGGAAGCGGATCGATGTCGACCCAGATCAGTTCCGCTGCGTCGACCGCCTGCAACTCGGACTCGGCGATCACCACTGCCACGGCTTCGCCGACATGCCGGACCCGGTCGCCGGCCAGCATTGGGCGAAGCATGCCATCGACCGGAACCGGAGCCCCGGCGGCAAAGCCAGGTATATCGAAATCTGCGGCAGTGAAGATGGCCACCACCCCAGGTGCGGAGGCGGCTTCAAGAAGATCGATATCAAGTATCTTGCCGTGACTTTCTGGCGACCGGACAAAGGCCGCGTGCAACATGCCATCGAGGGTCATGTCGCCGATGTAGCGGCCCTCCCCCCGAATCAGGGCGGGATCTTCGACTCGCTTGACCGATTCGCTGCGATAGTCGTCGATCATCAGGCGGCCAGAAACGGTTCGATGGCATCAAGGAAACGGTCGGGCGCCTGGAGTTGGGGTCCGTGGGCCACACCGTCAAGTTCGATATACGTCGAGTTCGGGATCGTGCCGTGAAGAGCCCGACTTAGAGACGGCGGGGTAGCCATGTCCTCACTCCCGATCACCAACAGGGTCGGGTTGCTGATCGCCGGGACCTCCCGGTCATAGTTCACGTCGTGGATCGCCTGGCAGGCGGTCTGGAATGCTTTCGGATCGGTCCGCAGAAGCACCTCTCGCCGTTCGGCGACCATTTCGGGATGGGCAGCCATGAAATCGGCGGAGAAGATTCGACCGACCGCCATGTCAGCCACTCCCTCCATACCCCCGTTTGCCACTTTGTCGATCATGATTGGGAAGGCCTGCTTTCCGGCCGGTGGGAGGGACGAACCACAGCCCACCAGGATGAGTTTGTTGAAACGATCTCCGTGGCGGACTGCGGTCGCCAGAGCTACGAATCCTCCGAGCCCATTTCCAAGAATGGCCGTCGTGGCGGGATCATAATCGCCGGCGTCGAGCAAGCCTCCGATCCGGTCTCCGTACGAATCCATGGTGGGCTCGGCGGCAGCCGATAGTCCGTACCCCGGAAGATCGACCAGCGTCAGCCGATATCGGCTGGCCAGACGAGGAGCGACCAGGTCATACACATGGCGGTCCGTCAGGAGGGAATGCAACAAGATCAGATCAGGGCCCTCCCCGACCTGTTCGATCCCTATCCGTCCAGTACTGGTTTCAACGATCATCAATGCTCCTTGGGTTCAGAAACCTACCGCGCCGCTCATCATGGCCAATCCCGTCTCTCCCGACTTCGACTCCGCCCAGGTACGTGGCCACGACCCGGCCTCGAAACGTCTGCCCTGAATAGGGGCTCCAGCCCGCTTTGGAAATCACGTCCGCGTCGGCAACCGTCCACGAACCGGCGGGATCCACGAGCACCACATCGGCGTCGGAGCCAGGAGCAAGGCGGCCCTTGCGGGGCGCCAGACCGTAGCGATCGGCGGGAACTGTGGAGTACAAACGGACCACATCCGACATGGCGATCTCCCCCCGGGCCGCCGCGTCGATCAGGAAAGCGAGCGTGGTATCTATCCCTGGCAGACCAAACGGGGCCTCCCAGATGCCGCCGGCAGACTTCTGTGCCAGCGTCGACGGCGCATGGTCGGTCGAAAAGTGCGAATAGCCACCTCGGCGAACCAGATCCCACATGGCACGTTGTTCGGCGTCGTTACGGATCCGGGCCGGAGGCGTGAACTTTCGTCGCGCTCCGTATTCGAGGACTTCGTTCTCATGCAAGGTCAAGTACTGAGGGCAGGCTTCGGCGGCAATATCGGCGCCCCGGTGCTGAGCCGCTTCGATTACGGCCAGAACACCTGGATTGGAAACATGGGCGAACGTCGCCTTGGCTCCGGTCGCTTCGGCGAGGACCGAAGCTGCGGCGACCGCCACCACCTCGGCTTCCCGACTTCGCCATTCATACAGGATCGCCGGATCATCACGACCGGCTTCTTTCAGCAGTCGCTCGGCCTCGGCGGTGATCGATTCGTCTTCACAATGGATGAGACACCGCCCGTCGACTGCGGCTACGGCGGCGAGGGCCGCCAGGAGGTGAGCCCCGTCAAGTGCCGGTACCCCATGGGTGGTGCAGGTAAACATCTTGAAAAACGCCACCCCGGCCTCCCAGATGGACCCCAACTCGTCGATGCGATCTGGCCACGTATGAGCAGCCAGCGCAAAATCAACGTTGGATCGGCCCTCCAAATATGCCACCTTGTCGTGAAGGTCGCCAGCCGACCGGATCGGGTGCGCATGGGTGTGTTCAATGATCGTCGTGACACCCCTGGCGGCGGCCGCCCTGGTCCCGGTCGGGAAGTCTTCACGCTCCGTCGGGCCTGGATCCATCAGGTGGACATGGGTATCAACCATACCTGGCATGACCAGCAAACCATCTGCATCGATGACCTCTCCAACTCCGGCGATGTTGGGGCCAACGGCGACGATGCGTCCGTCGCGAATCGCCACATCGGCCACGGATTGACCACCCGGACCGACCACAACTCCACCTTTAATGGTCTGTTCCACGCCTACCTCTTCTGACCGTGTCAATATGACAAGATATATGATCAGGGTTGTACGCGGGTTCCAAAGGAGCGATTAGTGTCTGAAAAAGTGCGATTGGCAAGCATAGGCCTCGGCTGGTGGGGTGGCGTTCTGGCCGATGCGGTAGCGAAAAGCGGCGAAGGCGAGGTCGTCACTTGTTTCGCCCGTACCGCCGAAACCCGACAGGCATTCGCAGAGACCCACGGCTTCGCGGCATCGGATTCTTTGGAGTCGATTCTCAGCGACGACAGCATCGACGGGGTCATCATCGCTACGTCCCATCAAAGCCACCTGTCCCTCATCCAGGCTGCCGCCGCAGCCGGCAAGCATGTCTTCATCGAAAAGCCGCTGACCCTGACCCCCGCCGACGGCCGGGCGGCCATCGAGGCCGCCCGGGCGGGCGGCGTACTGTTGCAGACCGGTCATCAACGCAGGCGGATGACCGCCAACCGGATGATCAAGACGATGATCGAAGCCGGCGAACTCGGTGACATCGAGACGATTGAAACCCACCAGTCCGTCCCCAACGGCCACAAAATGCCCGATGAGGCATGGCGCTGGAACCCCGACCAGAGTCCCCTCGGAGGGATGACCTCGCTGGGGATTCACAAAATCGACACGATGCAGTACTTCGCAGGTCCGATCAAGGCCGTCTCGGCCTACACCAGGGCAGGGCGCACCAAACCCATCGACGAAACCACTGTGCTGGCGCTCGAGTTCGAGTCCGGTGCTCTCGGAACGTTGGTCACCTCGTTCTTCACACCGATGATGTCGAAGTCTGCCGTGTATGGCACGGCAGGGGCGGCCTACATGGAAGGGGACGGTCGCATGCTCTTCAAGCAGGGCATCGCCGACCCGGCCCGCCAGGAAGTTGAACTCGAGCCGAACGACCCGGTTACCGACCAGATGGCCGCCTTTGCACGGGCGATCCGCGGCGAGATCGACGTCGAGACGGACGGCGAGGTAGGACTGGCGGCCGTCACTGTGATGGCCGCGGCCGTCGAAAGCGCCGCCACCGGCCGATCGGTACTCGTCGCCGATCACCGGGTTTGACGATGCGCCAGATCAACCCGCCCCAGATCGCCGGGCCATTCGCCACCTACGCCCATGGGGTTGAGTTCTCCGGACCGGCACGCTGGTTATTCGGAGCCGGGCAAACCGGTGTTGCCGGCGACGGGTCAACGCCTGTCGACATCAACGGCCAGGCGCAGCTCGTGTGGGACAACATCCGGGCGGTATTGGCAGATGCCGACATGACCATCAGCGACATCGTCCAGTTGAACATGCTCCTCATCGACCGGGCTGACGCTCCTGGCGCCATGGCCGTGCGAGACGCTGCTTTGGGAGATCATCGGCCTGCATCGACGCTCATGTATATCTCCGGATTGGCGCGGCCGGAGTGGAAGATCGAGATCGACTACATCGCAGCCAAGGAGATCCCAACTACCCCCGCCCCCTAATCGAGTGTGCATACGAGTTGCACTATCGAACCTGGATACACACTCGTTTCCGTACTGACCCGGATCCCTTGAACGAGTGTGCTTACGAGTTGCACTATCGAATCCGGATGCACACTCGACGTTCCGAACACCGAATCAAAAGCTCCCAACACCGGTCAGGTGGCTCTGCACGATATAGGATCGAACCCGGTTAGCGACCCAAGGGGAAGACATTGCGCGGATACCGAGTCGAACGGTGGGGATCCGATCCCGTGTGGGGAGACCTGCCTGATCCGGTTGCCGGTCCTGGCGAGGTACTCATCGATGTCGAGGCGTGCGGCGTCGGGCTGACCGTCCTCAACTGCATCAACGGTGATCTTGACAATTCGCCGGACTTGCTCCCCCGGATTCCCGGTCACGAACTGGTCGGCAGGGTCGTCGACGCTGGGCCCGGCGCCGATTCCAGCTTGGTCGGGAGACGCGTGGTTGCCTACTTCTATCTGACATGTGGCACCTGCGCGTCATGTCTTGCAGGACGTGACCCGCAATGCTCGAACCTCAATGGGTTTGTCGGCGTCCATCGTGACGGCGGATACGCCCCCAAAGTCGCCCTACCCGGTGGCAATGTCATCGTGGTGCCCGAAGGACTCGATCCGGTCGCCGCGACGGTCGTCCCCGACGCGGTCGCTACCCCGGTTCATGTCGCCGAGCGTGCCGGCATTGGGCCAGGCGACCGGGTGGCAGTCTTCGGAGCGGGCGGTGGCGTCGGCATACACATGATCCAGGTAGCCCGGCTACGCGGAGCCACCGTCGCCGGGTTGGATCTCGCCAAATTTGATGAGATCGAGAGTCTCGGCGCTCGCCCGGTCGATGCCATGAACCTCAACACCGTCAGCAACCTGTTCGATGACGGACCGCCGACGGTTGTAATCGATCTC
The DNA here is from genome assembly GCA_024641305.1 of bacterium. Taxonomy (GTDB): domain Bacteria; phylum Actinomycetota; class Acidimicrobiia; order Spongiisociales; family JAENVV01; genus JAENVV01. Next base: position 9,186 of record JAHEDI010000050.1, read on the forward strand.
GTCGGGACCGCAGCTACCGCCCGTTGGGGCATCGACCATTTGGCGATGGGTGGCCGTTTGGTCATGCTGGCGACCTTCCCGAATCGGCCCGTGCCGATCGAAGCGAGGGAAACGGTTTTCAGAGAGCTGTCCATCTTCGGGAGCCGGTACAGCTGGAAGTCCCAGGTTGCCGAGGCTGCTCGCCTTGTTGCAGATGGAAGTATCAAACCAATCATCAGCGAAATCCGCGGACCCGGAGCCGTCCCCGAGCTCCATGACCTGCTCCGCGCCGGCGAGCTCGTCGGCCGGGGAGCACTCGATTGGAGCCTGACATGACCCATGAAATCACCGACATTCGACTGCCCGGCGACGTCGACGGAGTTTTTGTAGGCGGCGGCCACAACGCCCTCGTCTCGGCTGCCTACCTGGCCAAGGCGGGGCAAAAGATCGTCGTTCTCGAAGCGGCCTCCCGCATCGGTGGGGGCACCACGACCGAGTACGCAACGCTCCCACTCTTCAAACACAATCTGCACGCCTACTTCGTTCGTTGGACGCCGGATTACGCGGTGTGGCGCGACCTTGACCTCGATCGATACGGAGCACGCTCAATATTTCCTCCAGTCCAAAACGCCGTTCCTTTCGACGGCGGTGACCAGGCACTCCTGACTTACAACGAGACGGGTCGGTCTGTCGCATCAATCGCCGCATTCTCCAAGAAAGATGCCGAGACGTACGAACGTCTCTACCAAGAATTCACCGAACTGACCGCCCGCGTCGATACGCCAATGCGGTTCGGTCCCCCTCTCGATCCCGATCAGCAATACGCAGTTCTGTCCAAGTCGAAACTGGGCCGACGCTGGATGGAACTCGACGCTCTGTCTCCACTCGATCTCGTCAGAGAGTGCTTCGAGTTCGAGCCGCTGCGGTCGCTCATCCTTTTCAACGTCTCGGTGCGTGGCTACGTCCCCAACCTCGACGTTCCCGGCATCGGATCCATCGTCGCTCTGGCTTTGTCCAACAGTCAGGGCGGAAGACTCATCGAAGGCGGCACGTTCGAGGTTGCCAGGGCGATCGCGGCCGCCGCCATCGACGCCGGCGTGACCGTGGTAACCGACGCCAGGGTCGGGTCCATCGACGTGTCCAACGGGCGGGCCACCGGGGTTACCTTGATCGACGGTCGGTCGGTGAAAGCCAGGAAGTTCGTGGCCAGTGCCACACCGGCCCCGATCACCATGCTCGAACTGGTTGGTGCTGAGCACCTCGACCCATCACTTCGGGCCGACCTGGCCGGTTACCGATGGCTCGAAGAGGCCCTCTTCGGTGTGCACTGGGCGATGTCTGATCGACCGGTGTTCAAGGCCGAGAGGCTACACCCGAACATGCCACATGCGCTCAATCTGGCCCTCGGCTACGAGTCGTCTGACGATCTTGTCGCGCACATGACGGCCATCCGGGCGGAAGAGAACACGCCAGAAGGGCCAATTCACGTCTCGATTCCTACCGTGCACGATCCCGGCCAGGCACCGGCCAACCACCACACGACGTTCGGGTGGCACTTCGTCCCCGGCCCGCCCATGCGCGGCAAGTGGGGTACCAACGCAATCCAAGATCGCCTGACCGCCATCGCTACGACCTACCGCAAATATGCCCCGAACCTAGACGACATCACACTGGCGTTGACGACCCACTCTCCGGATGCGACCGAGGCGAGGATTATTTCGATGCGGGGCGGCGATCGGCACCACGGCAGTTTTCATCCGGAGAACTGGCTGTTCAATCGGCCAACGCCGGCCATGCCCGGCTACCGCACACCTATCGATGGCTTGTACCTGTGCGGACCGTCTCAGCATCCCGGTGGGAGTTTCCATGGACAACCCGGATACAACGCAGCCGGGGTAATCGCAGACGATTTGGACCTCGATATTTGGTGGCACCAAACCGACCCGAAACAGGCCCTCACCGAACTAGCGTGACACGGATCAAGCACAATCTCTGTGTCGTTTCGGGCCCACCCACCGGTCCGATCCTATATCGTGCAAAGTACGACCACCCGTTGGAGGGGGCGAGTGACAGACATCGGCGCTGAAGCTGAGTTCGACCCGATGGAGACTTTCGCGGCCGAATCCAGGGCAAAGCGGAACAAAACCCTCGCCCTAAGTAGCATCCCTTTCGCCGTTCTCATTTGGTGGATTCTGACTCAGATGAGCCTCGAGGCATTCTTTTCACAGATCTTGAACGGACTCAGCTTCGGGGCGGTCCTTTTCTTCCTTGCCAGCGGCTTCACGCTCATATTCGGGCTCATGCGGATCACCAATCTTGCTCATGGCGGCTTTTATCTGGTCGGCGGCTATCTCGGCATCACGACGGTACGAGCCACGGGAAGCTTCTGGCTGGCAATTCTCGTCTCGGCGCTGTCGATCATGGTCCTCGGTCTCTTCACCGAACGGGTTCTCCTTCGGCCGATCCGGGGTCTCGCCCAGCCTGAAGTCCTACTCACGATTGGCCTCACCTTCATTCTGGGCGATCTCGCCCTGGCCGTCTGGGGGGGAGACCCCATGCCCATTCCCAAGCCTTCCTGGCTCAATGGTGCGCTTCGGGTGGGCGACTTCGCCTATCCGCGTTATCGGCTGTTCGTTATCGCCTGCGCCATTCTTATGGGGGTTTTCTTGTTCTGGATCGAGAAGAAAACCCGTTGGGGGGCGATGGTGCGGGCTGGCGTCGACGACCGGGAGATGGTGGCCGCACTCGGTGTGAATATCAAGGCGGTCTTCACCGGGGCTTTCATGTTTGGGGCCTTCCTGGCGGGTTTCGCCGGCGTCATCGGTGGGGCGTTTCTAACCCTGTTGCCTGGTCAGGATTTCGAGATTCTTCTATTTGCATTGGCCGTTGTCATCATCGGGGGATTGGGCAGCCTGAAAGGGGCCATGCTCGGCGTGGTCATCGTTGGACTGATCGATTCGTTCGGCAAGGCCCTGGTACCCGAGCTCTCCTTTTTTACCCTGTTTGCTCCGATGGCGATCATCCTGATGGTTCGCCCGCAGGGATTGTTGGGGAAACTTTCATGATCCGACGGATCTCGCTGAAAACGCGGGTGCTGTTGGTGCTGGCAGCGATTGGCCTCGGGATCGGGATAGCAGCACCGTACCTCTTTCCCAAGTACATCGTCGGTCTGATCAGCCTGGCGCTCATCGGAGGCTTGTTTGCTCAGAGCGTGGATCTTTTGGCCGGCTATGTGGGGCTTGTCACTCTTGGCCAGGCAGGCATCTCTGGAGCGGCTGCGTACGGTGTTGGCTATATGGCTTCAAAGGTTGGGGCGGGATTTCCCGCCCAAATCGCCGTCGGCTTGCTCACCGGGATACTGGCTTCTTTGCTCTTTGGCCTCATGGCGATGCGGTCAAACGATGTCTATTTCATCATGATCACGCTCGCTCAGGGAATGATCGTCTGGGGCTTATCGATCCGTCTTTACAAAGTAACCGGTGCCGAGAATGGTCTTACCGGTATCCCCCGACCGGAACCAGTCAACCCCTACTGGAAGTACTACTACTTGGTCCTCGTGGTGGTCGTCCTATGTTGGATGCTGCTTGGCATCATCGTGAAGTCTCCGTTCGGGGCGTCGCTGAAAGGTTTGCGTGAAAGCGAGACCCGCATGCGGATGCTCGGATACAACACCACTGCTCAGAAGTTGTACGTGTTCATGCTGGCGGGCTTCTTTGCCACCATCGCCGGCATACTGCTCGTCTACCTGAACGGATTTATTAGCCCGTCATCGGTTGTGCTAGCCGCCTCCGCCCTCGGAGTGCTTGAGGCGATCCTCGGCGGGGTTGGAACCCTGGTAGGTCCGATGATCGGAGCCTTCATCATCGTGGCAATCCAGAACATTGTCAGCATCTATGTTGACCGATGGCCAACGCTAATGGGCCTGATCTTCGTGGTAGTCGTTCTCTTCGCTCGACGGGGGCTGGTGGGAGCCATCTCGGATGTATGGAACAGACGCCAACAAGAAGTTTCTTTAGAACCTCAATCAGCACAATGAACAACTAGGAGGATGAATGAGAAATGCAAAACGGATATTTGCTTGGTTAGCCGTGTTTGTCATGCTGCTCTCGGCATGCACGGACCCGGGCGCGAGCGATGACACCACCACCGAAACCACTACCAGCACCACGGCCGCCCCAGCGGGTGGAACGACCGACTCCACCACCGGCAGCTCAGATACCACTGTGGCCCCATTCGTCTGCGACGAGCCGATCCGGATTGGGGTTCTGCAGCCTTTGACCGGTGGCCTGGCAGCCTCAGGTACCGACGCCAAGGACGGATTCGAGCTGTATTGGGCAAACCATCCGATGGAAATCGGCGGATGTACCGTCGAATTCCGGGTCGAGGACACCGCCGGGAACCCCGACACTGCCCTTCAGAAGGTAGACGAACTGGTTGACAATTATGGCGCCGACATCATCGTCGGAGAGCTACTCGCCAATGTCACGGCAGCCCTTGCGGAACGACTCGCAGACAACCCGGACGTCATCATGATGTCGCCCATCGGTTCTGCCGACGACCTGACGCAACGGACCCTATATCCGAACTTCACCAGGGCTGGTGGTTGGACTTCAAGTCAGACCTCCCACGTCCTCGGTCAGTGGGCATTCGACCAGGGCTACACGAGCGCCGCATCAATCTGCACCGACTACGCCTTCGGTTGGGAAATGTGTGGTGGCTTTACGCAGGTGTTCACCGAAGCGGGCGGAACAGTCGACCCGAACGAGCAGCTATGGAACCCACTCGGTTCGACCGACCTCGGTACCTACGTAACCCAGCTGGACGGGTTCAAGCCGGATGCCGTGTTCGTGTTGGAAGTTGGCGCCAGCGTTTCGGACTTCTTCCAAAACTGGTCTGATTTCGGCCTGAAGGACGAAATTCCCATCCTGGCTGGTGAGACAACCGGTGACGTAGCGTATATCCGCAACATTCCGGTCGATCAGGTCGAAGGCTTGATTTCGTCCGGTCACTGGGCCGAAGGCCGCGATGCCCCGGAAACCCAGGAATTCGTGCAAGTTTTCGACGCAGCGACCACCCGCCTCCCGTCGTACTATGCCGCCGCCACCTGGACGGCTGCCCAGTACATCGACGAGACGATCAGGGCGATGAACGGCGACTTGTCGGATAAAGCGGCAACCCTTGAGACCATGAAAGGTCTCGAACTGCTCACACCATTCGGTCCTTCCCGGTTGGACGATTACGGCAACCCGATCTACGACATCTACATTCGCAAGGCCGTCGTCCGCGATGACGGACGTATCTGGAATGAGGTTATCGAAACGTTCGAGAATATCGATCAGTTCTGGCCGAAGACGCCCGAGGAATACTTGAAGCAGCCTGTTTATTCCCGTGACTTCCAGGGCAACGCGGGAAGCTAAACAGATGACGTCGGCTCTTCCGATTCTTCACGTCGATGACGTCACAGTCCGCTTCGGCGGCGTGACAGCCGTTGATGGTGTGACGCTGCGCGTCGAGCGTGGGAGTCGGTGGGCTGTTATCGGACCGAACGGGGCCGGAAAGACCACCCTGTTCAAAGCCATCTCCGGAGAGGTGCGCCCGACCATCGGTCGGGTGCACCTCTTTGGTGCCGACACTTCGCGGGCCCATCCCAACCGGAAAGCTCAACGAGGTTTGGGACGAACGTATCAGGTAAGCGAACTCTTCCAGGCGTTAACGGTGGAAGAGAACATGGCCATCGCCGCCCAGGCTCGTACGCCATCGCGCTTCCACTCCTGGAGGCCATTGCGGATCCGCGGTTGGATCGACGAACGCATCACGTCGGCATTGGATCAGCTGCAAATCTCTGATGAGCGATTTACGGTCGTTTCCGAGATGTCGCACGGCCAGCAGCGATCGCTGGAAATTGCCATCGCCTTGGCGACCAAACCCGAGGTCTTGCTTCTCGACGAACCGGCAGCTGGCCTTTCGGCGGCGGAACGACGAATCATGAAGGATTTGGTCGAGAGTCTCCCCCGAGACCTCACCATCGTTCTCATTGAACACGACATGGAGATCGCCCTTGAGCTCGTCGATCGGGTTCTCGTTCTCGACAACGGCAAGATGATCGCCGAGGGCAACCCCGACGAGATTCGCTCCAACCAACATGTCCAAGACGTCTACCTGAAAAGTTGATGATGCTATCCATTGAGGGTCTCTCCTGTTCATACGGCACTGCGGCCATCATCGAAGACCTACATCTTGAAGTTAACGCAGGAGAAGTCCTCTCCGTGCTCGGGCGAAATGGAATGGGTAAGACGACGATGGTGAGCGCCATCGCCGGGATTCGTCCGCCCGAAGTTCGAAGAGGCAGCATCACATTCGCCGATAGAGAGCTCACCACCATGGCGAGCTTCGAAGTCGCCCGGTTAGGCATCGGACTCGTGCCGCAAGGCCGTCATGTCTTTGGCAGCCTCACGGTCGTCGAGAACCTGAATGTCACCGCCCGCCCACCCACCTCTGGTGCGGAGCCGTGGACCCTCGAGCGCGTTTTCGACTTTTTCCCGAGACTGGCCGAACGCTCCACGAGCTTCGCTCGAAACCTTTCAGGTGGCGAACAGCAAATGCTCGCCATCGGGCGAGCCCTGATGACCAACCCTTCCCTCCTACTCATGGACGAGCCATCCGAAGGACTAGCCCCCATCGTCCTCGGTGCCATCCGGGATCGGCTACTCGAGATCAAAGGCCGCGACCTGTCGATCCTCCTCGTCGAGCAGAATCTCGGGTTGGCGCTGTCACTAGCGGATCGGATCGCCATCATGGGCGCACACGGCCAGATCGTTTGGACCGGAACCCCAGACGAACTCAGGCGCGACGAAGAAGCCAAGAAAAACCATCTCGGCGTCTAGGGATTGCTGGTCTCCGGACCGATCGGCTCGGCTACAGGCGCTCTACCCGTAACTTAGGTGAGACGCACTTGAGTCTTCTGGAGGGCCGAATCCTCGTGGAACATTTCCTCGATCGAATGCCCGAAGAGACGGGCCAGTTTGAATGCGAGCGGGAGGCTCGGGTCGTACTTGCCGGTCTCGATGGCGTTCACGGTCTGACGGGAGACTTTCAATCGAGTAGCCAACTCGGCCTGACTCCAACCCCGTTCGGCCCTCAGCACCCGCAGGCTGTTGTTCACGAATACCGCCGGTTGGCCCGAACCACACCGACAACAAACGCGAACATCATGATCGCCGCCATGTCACTGAAGCTCAGTTCCGGTGCCCCGGCTCGTTCCAAGAGTTGGTACCCCATCGAGAAGATCACGCCGACGCCGAACCCGAATGCCAGACCTTCCAACTGGATTCGCCTGACTAGTTCGTCAGCATCCCTCAGGAACCGCAGGTACACGATCACTACGACTAGGGCCAGGAAATTCGGAATCAGTGCCACGACCCAACCGGCACGCGCGCCGATGGCGGGATCACTCCGCAAGAACGACGAGGCTCCCACGAAGGCGATTGCCCAAGCCAACGTCCATCCAAGGAGCTGGTAACTGTCCCCCGGCGAGTTCAGATAGACGTGGGTCCGCCCGAGCCAACTTCTTGATTCGGTTTGCTCGATCTGGTCCGTCATGTCATTCCCCTATCCGGCGTCTTTGACCAAAGTTGTGATTGTGTCAAGTTTACTTGACTATAGGACAAACAAACTTGACAGACAAATACAGCAGCCTCCAACTTCAATACCGCTATCGTCGCCAATGTGAAATTCATGGATCGCAATCCCCCACACGTATCGATCGACGTCATCACCCGTACGATTCTGGAGACCTACGGACTCGAAGGTGCGCTCACCGAATTGGATAGCGAACGCGACCAGAATTTCAGGGTTGTAGCCACTGATGGCACCTACTTGTTCAAGGTCTGCAACGTCGACGAACACCCTGCGGTCATCGACCTGCAGATCAAGGCGCTTCACCACATCGCCCGAAGCGATTCGGGCTTGCCGGTACCCCGAGCACTGCCGACCCTCGACGGCCGCGATACCGCCGTCTTGCACGATGCCGACGGCACGGACTACACCGTCCGACTTATGTCCTTTGTGGCAGGCGACATGATCCGGACCCATCCCGAACTCGACACGCCGGCCATGCGGAGAAGTAGCGGTTCGATGCTCGCCAGACTCGATCTGGCATTGCGAGGGTTCTTTCATTCCGCGGCCGATCAGGAGCATCCGTGGGCCATGACTCATATGCCCAAACTATTGGCATACACCGAGCATATTTCAGATCACGGGGCCCGCCGCACCGTCGAGGGGATCCTTGAGAGGATGCGCGAAGAAACGCTCCCCAGGACCACCAGCATGCGTCATCAGGTCGTCCATCAGGACGCCCACACTGGGAATCTGGTAATCGACCCGGCTCGCCCCACTCACATCGAGGGCATCATCGACTTTGGCGACATCGTCTACGCCCCGCTGATCATGGAACTAGCTGTCGCCATTGACCTCACCGGACGCCCATCGCTCTCACCCGAGGGTTTGTTTGACGTGGCCGTTGGGTACGACGCGGTCCTTCCACTCGAGGAGGATGAAGTAGACGTCCTGATTGACCTCGTTCTTGGTCGGATGGCGATGACGACCGCCATTGTGGCGGGTCGCAAAGCACTTTGGCCCGATGTCCCGGCCTATTTCGATCACGAAGAGCGGATGTGGTCGCAGCTGGAACACGTCAATTCGACCGCTTCTGATCTGAGAATCGGCCTGCGAAGGGCACTCAGGTTTCCGATGCCGATTGATGGGAGCCTCGACAGCATTCAGTTGCGGGC
>JAHEDI010000023.1 GCA_024641305.1 bacterium
GGGTTCGAGTTGGTTGGCCGGTGGGCGCTCGATCTGGGTTAGTCCTCCTGCAATAAAGCGGGGATCACCACGAGAGCCGCCAAAGCCGCCGTGATCATGGACACTTGCATGATCACGGACAACTGGTGATGAATCTTGAGTGGTGACAGCCAGAGGGCGGTAAACGCCACCGCAATGCCGAGCGCGTTGGCGGCGATCGGCCGGCCGGCCCGCTCGATGGCCCGGTTGATGGTGCCCGGTCCTTCCTGACGGGCGAGGTCGATGGCCGCGATGAAGTGAATTGCGTAATCGATCCCGACTCCGACGACGATGCTCGACAACACAGCCGTCATCAGGTTGAGGTGGGTATTGGAAACGGCCAGGAATCCGAGCAGGGTTGAGACGGTGAGGATGATCGGCACAAGGGAGGCGATCGTTTGGCGAAGTCGTCGATAGGCGAGTCCGAGCATGATCGTCACCAGAACGAAGGCCGCGATGAGCGAAACGACCTGCGACCTGACAACGAGGCGGGCGATCTCGTCCCACACGATGGGCATTCCTGTGAGCGCGGTGACTTCAGAGGAGGAATCCGCATAGCGTTGCCATTCGGCCAGATCAGCGGTGGAAAAATTCTCAGGGAACATGACGAACCGGAGCCCATCGGCACTCACCATTTTGCCAAGTGGCAGCTCAACTGCCCCGGAAAGCATCCCGGCGAATTGCTCGGGTGGTACCCGACCTTCAAGGTCGGCCAGCGAAAACACTTCGCGGACTCCCGGCAAGGAACGGAGGTCCTTGGAGGCCTCCCGAATGGCTGCCAGCTGGTCCGTCCCTGCGCCCTGGTCATAGGCAAATTCCCCGATGAGCGGAGTTGCCCCGCCGAAAGCAGCCTCGGTTTTGGCAAACGCCAAGCGAACCGGGTCGTCATCCTTGAAGAAGAACAACTGGTCGGAATTCACTTCCAGACCAGGAATGGTGAACGCCCCGAAGGCGATCAGGGCCACGGTGATGAGAATCGCCGGACGCCTGGTCTTGACCATCGCCTGGAGTCCCTTGGTGACCCAGGGGCCGAGGATGGCTTTCTGATGGTCTGGCTTGATCGTGAGATGGCTCAACAAGGCGGGAAGGGACAAAAGGGAAATGATTCCGGCGAAGGTGATACCGATTGCCGAGAACGTGCCCAGCTGAGCGATTGGCCTTACTCCGGTGAACAGCAACGATAGGAAGCCCGCAGCTGTCGAAACCGATGTGAGGATCATTGGCACCCCGACCTGTTTCAAGGCTGAGGAGACCAGATCGGTGGGGTCACTGGTCCGATGGGCCTCTTCCTGGAAATGTGTTACGAAGTGGAGACCGTCCGCCGAACCCATCACAATGACAAAAATCGGGACGATCACGGTGACGATGTCTATTTGTTTGCCGAGACCGAACAGCAGGCCGAACGTCCACAACGAGCCAAGAATGGCTGGCAACATGGCGAGGGCGGAGAGGCGACGATCGCCGATGTTGGCGTAGAAAACGGCCAGCATCAGCGCGATTACCGCCGGTGGAATGAGTAACAGAAACAGGGAGAGCAGGTCGACGACCGAGGCAAAAATGACCGGGTTGCCGGCCAGAGTGAGCTCGATCCCATCAGGGGCAGTCAGGTGGGCGAGGTTGCGGGCCGAGCTCATGGTGTCGGCGCCGGGAGTGACGATTACCAGGGTGTCGAGAAAGTCGTTGCTTAGCAAGAGTCCGGTCGTCGGGTTCGATTGCAGGAGACCATCGACGGCCGGGCCAGGTAGGTTCCGGAGGTCTTCAGGAGTGATTGGCCCACCAGTGAGCGGGTTGATTCCCGGAAGGATCGAGGCGACCGCCTCCACCCCGTCGGTGGCGGCGATGGCTGATTGGAGCTCGGCGAGTCTGGCCAGTCCTTCTGGAGTGTTGAACGGCGCATCGTTTCCGGCCGTCGCCACGATTGTGATGGGATCCTTGGCGGTGTATTTCTCTTGAAGGTTGGCGAACACCTCGCCCGTGGCGTTGCCCTCGAGGATGAAGGACGAAACGTCAGCGTTGAAATCGAGTCGGAAGAGCATGCCGATCGACAGCAAGCTCAAGATGGCGGTTGCTACCAGGATCAGCTTGGCTCGTTTTACGATGAAACTGGCGATACGATCCATTCGTCCTCCGGCCAACTGACGATTCGACCCTAACCGAGCCTGAGGCCCCGCAGGGGGGCTTCAGCAGTGTTTTGTTGACGAGTCGAGGTCGGCTAGCAGCAGGCCGCTTCGCTTGGTTCGCAACATTGGTCGGCGGAGCTTTCGATGGTCTTTGAAGCTATCGGACTGTCGCCGAGTACCGTGTAGAACTCCCATTCCAACCCGTTGGGGTCGGTGACGAACACTTTGTCTTGCTTTGCGTAGCAACACTCGACCCCTTGCTCCTCATACGTTGTAAGACCGCGCGCGACAAACCCATCGGTGGCGGCATTGACATCGGAAACCGTTTCGACTTCGACGCCAATGTGATTCATCGTCCCTCCCTGGGAATTCTCGATGAGGACGAGCTTGAGGGGAGGCTCGTCGATTGCGAAGTTGGCGTAACCGGGCCGCTGTTTGGTTACCGGCGTTCCAAAGACCTTCTCGTAGAAGGCGACCGCCGTGTCGATGTCTGTGACATTGAGGGCTAGCTGTACTCGACTCATGACAATCCTCCTACGTATCGATGTTCATCGATGTATAGGTTGCCACATACATTGATCTGTGTCAATATATCGGCATGACGAACATCGACGTTTCGTGTTGTGCCCCGCTCGCCGGAGGGTTGGATGAAGGGCAGGCTGTCGAACTCTCCGAACTCCTCAAGGTCCTTGCCGACCCGGCCCGTCTTCGAATCGTCTCGATGCTGGCCACCGGAGAGTCCGACGAAGTCTGCGTTTGCGACATGACCGCGCCGCTCAGCCTGTCACAGCCAACGGTCAGCCACCACATCAAGGTGCTGCGCGAGGCCGGGTTCATCACCTCGGAGCGACGGAGCAAATGGGTCTATCACCGACTCGTCCCCAAACAACTCGAGGCGGTACGCGCCGCATTATCCGTCGGTTCGCCCGTCTGAACCGTCAAGCACCCTGGACGAGGCTCCGATAAGAGAGTATGCGTCGTACGTTCACGCTCACAGTCCTGGCTGCGGTCATGGTCGGATGGGTTTTTTCCACCGGCCGTGATTTTCTCGTGACGGGAATGGTCGACCTCGGTATCCACGAATTGGGGCACATGCTGGCAATTCCGCTCGGGCAGACGATCCATTTTCTGGCTGGTTCCGGGGCACAGATTCTGGCTCCGGCTGGATTGGCAGGCTATTTCTGGTGGAAGGGCGATGAGGGTGCGAGTGGATTGATGCTGGCGTGGTGTTCTACCTCGATCAAGGACGTGGCCATTTACATGGCGGACGCCAAGACAAGGTACTTGCCGCTGATCGGCGGGACCCACGACTGGTGGTGGCTGTTCTCGCGGTGGGACAATCTTGACGGAGCAGACGGCATTGCCGGATTTGTCGGGTTTCTGGGCCTCATGCTCGGGGCCGGGGCCGTCCTATGGCTGGCCCGCCAGTCCTGGACGCTCTGGTCGGCGACCCGCCAACCGGTGTTTGTGTTCCTTGACGCCGAATCTGGCGACTGAATGTTCGGTGTGACGCCTAGGGGGTGGCCTGATCGACGAACTCGTAGATCTCGGCCATATCAACCCCCGGAAAACGGCCAGGAGGGAGCGCCGCCAGGACGTGGGTACGAGCTTTCGGCGACGGCCAGACGGCCCCTTCCCAGCGGGCGCTGAGAGCGGCTGGTGGTCGCCGGCAGCACTCACCATCGGGGCACTTTGAGACCGAGTGATGGTCGGTGTTGCGGCCCCGGAAGTATTGGGCGTCATCGAACGTCGTCCCGACCGTGATGGCGTGACTTGGCTCGCGATCGGCCTCGATATGGGTACCGCACCAGAAAGTTCCCTGGTCTGTGTCGGTGTACTGATAATGGATGGCGAATTTGTCTGGCGAACGGAACGCCATGCGAGTTCCCCATTGGCGACAGAGCCGTTGGCCTTCGATGGCGCCGTCGGCATCAGCCGGGAACGGCACGCCGTTGTTCGAATACGCTTTCCAGATGATGCCGTCCCCGTCGGATCTCACGAGATGGATGCGCAGGTCGAGCCGCTCGGTGATGAGGTTCGTCAGTCGATGTCCGGCCATCTCGTAGCTGACATAGAAGCGCTCCTTGAGATCCTCAACCGATAGGTCGCGGTCCTTTTTGGCTGAGCGAAGAAACGGTACGGCCGCTTCCTCCGGAATGAGAACCGCTGACGCGAAGTAGGCGGCTTCGGTGCGTTGGCGAAGAAAATCCGAATAAGAAGTGGGGTCGTCGTGGTCAAGGGCGAAATGGCCGAGCGTCCTGAGGATGACCGATCGAGCAGCCCTGGTACGGAGCTCATTTCGTTGGGGGATGAAGATTCGACCATTCGTCTGATCGGCGATCGATCGGACTGCGCTCGGGAATTCTCGAACCTGGTGAATGCTGAAGCCGAAGTGTTGTGCGAGCTTGAAGAGTTCCCGTTGAGATAGTGCCCCGGCGCCGGTGTATCCCGATGCCTCGAGGGCTGAAACGGCGAGTCGCTCGATGTCGGGGTAGTAGTTGCCCTTGGCGGCGGCCGCCTGACGGAGCGCAACGTTGGCCGTGCGGGCCTCTTCGGGGGTGGCGACCGCCGATTGGGATCGTCGCTTGACCTCTTCGTAGAGCCCGATGATGTGCTCGAGTGCCCCGTCGGGTAGGCGAGTTGTTGCTTTGAGGTGGGAAAGGCCCAGCTCTCCATACATGGGTTCGGTCTGGTAGCGCTCCAGGAGCACTTCCAGCTGGGCACGGCGGTTGGGAAGTTCATCGGACATCATCTCAGCCGGGCTGACGTTGAGGTTCCTGGCCAATTCACTGATGAGTGAGAGCTTGGGCTCGCGTTTGCCGTTCTCGACCATCGACAGATAGGGGGCCGGTTTGCCGACGAGCGAACCGAGTTCATCAAGGGTGAGGTTGGCTCGTTTTCGAAAGAACCGCAGCCTTTGACCGAATACCAGGGTGTCCACAATCATCAACTCCGCTCACTTTTGATAATTAACGTCTTTCTTGTTCGCCCAGAATACGGCTTTGTCCCAAAAAATGCGACAAGATCGTCGTAATTGCTCAACCAGAGGAACGCATTATGGATGTCAGGGGACCCATCGAAGGTCGAGTCAGCGACATTTTGTCCGACGAAGCGGTGGCCTTTCTTGAGGGTCTGCACCGTAGGTTCAACCCTCGTCGACTCGAACTGCTGGCCGGTCGCTCCGATCGACAGCGACAGATCGACGCTGGCGGGTTGCCCGAATTTCTCGCCGAGACGGGCGCCATCAGAAGTGGTGACTGGCAGGTGGCGGTGCCCCCGGCGGATCTGATGGACCGACGGGTCGAGATCACCGGCCCGGTCGAACGCAAGATGATGATCAACGCCCTCAACTCGGGCGCCAAGACCTTCATGGCCGATTTTGAGGACTCCAATACACCGTCGTGGGACAATTTGATGCAGGGCCAGGTCAACGTCTACGACGCCGTCCGGCACACGATACGACTCACGGCCGAGGGCGGCAAGGTGTATCAACTCGATGAACGGACGGCGACGCTTCTCATCCGTCCGCGGGGATGGCACCTCGATGAAGCCCACCTGTTCGTCGATGGCGAACCGATGTCGGGGTCGCTCGTCGATGCCGGTTTGTACCTGTTTCACAATGCTGCCGAATCTCTGGCGCGAGGATCTGGCCCGTACTTGTACTTGCCGAAACTTGAAAATCACGTTGAGGCACGCCTCTGGAACGACGTGTTTGTCTTTGCGCAACAACAGCTCGGTATCGCCCAGGGTTCGATTCGGGCGACGGTTCTCATCGAAACGGTGCTGGCCGCGTTTGAAATGGATGAGATCCTGTACGAACTTCGTGATCATTCCGCCGGACTCAACGCCGGTCGTTGGGACTACATATTTTCGGTCATCAAGAAGTTCCGCAACGATCCGAGTCGACTCCTTCCGGATCGGTCACAGATCAGCATGATGGTCCCGTTCATGCGCTCGTACACCGAACTGCTGGTCCAGACCTGCCACAAGCGGGGAGCTCACGCCATGGGTGGAATGTCCGCCTTCATACCGAATCGGCTGGACCCTGACGTCACCGAAACGGCGTTGGCCAAGGTGTCCGAAGACAAGCGCCGCGAAGCCGGAGATGGCTTCGACGGGACCTGGGTTGCTCATCCAGGCCTTGTGGGAGTTGCTCAAGCCGAGTTCGATGCGGTCCTTGGGAGCCGTCCCAACCAGATCGACCGGCAACGTCCCGATGTCTCGGTGCAGTCTGCGGACCTGCTCGATACCCGCGTTCCCGGTGGGACTATCACCCTTGGGGGGATTCGTACCAATGTGAACGTCGGCATCCTGTACCTGGAGTCGTGGCTTTCAGGCAACGGAGCGGCAGCGCTGTACAACCTGATGGAGGACGCGGCCACCGCTGAAATCTCCCGCTCACAAATCTGGCAGTGGGTACACACCGGTGCCCATATCAACGATGGGCGGGCGATCACTCCTGAGTTGGTGCGAGCTATCGCCGATGAGGAGATGAGCACTATCGCCGATCTGGTCGGTGCGAGTCAGTTTGCAGAAGGCCGGTTCGACGAGGCCCGCGCCATCTTCGAAGACGTAGCTCTCAGCGACGATTTTGAGGACTTCTTGACCATTCCGGCTTACCAGCAACTGACCAACGAAAAGGAACCAGCATGAGCATCGACGAACGCATCGCCGAGGAAGCGGCCGCCCTCCAACACGATTGGGATACCAATCCCCGGTGGAAAGGTGTCCAGCGTGACTACAGGGCAGAGGACGTCATTCGTTTGCGCGGCTCGATCCGCAAGGACCACGTGTTGGCTCGTTCTGGCTCGCAACGGCTGTGGGATCTCATGGCGACCCGGCCATATGTCAATAGTTTGGGGGCACTGTCCGGCGGTCAAGCCGTTCAGATGGTCAAGGCAGGCCTCGAGGCGATCTATCTCTCGGGATGGCAGGTGGCCGGTGACGCCAATTTGGCCGGTGAGGTCTATCCCGATCAATCCCTGTACCCGGCCAACTCGGCCCCCCAGCTAGTGCGTCGCATCAACAACGCTCTCGAACGTGCCGACCAGGTCGCTTGGATGGAGGGCGACCAATCCACTCACTGGAACGTGCCGATCATGGCCGATGGTGAAGCCGGTTTTGGTGGTGCGCTCAACGTGTTCGAACTCACCAAGAACTTCATTGCGGCCGGGGCGGCGGGCGTCCACTTCGAAGATCAACTGGCCTCCGAGAAGAAGTGCGGTCATATGGGTGGCAAGGTTCTGGTGCCCACATCCCAACACCTCCGAACCCTGACCGCGGCCAGGCTGGCCGCCGATGTCATGGGTGTTCCCTTGCTGGTCGTGGCGAGAACCGACTCGCTGGCGGCGACTTTGCTCACGTCTGATATCGACGAGCGTGATCGCCCGTTCGTCACCGGGGAACGCAGTATCGAGGGGTTCTATCACGTCCGTAACGGCATGGAGTCATCGATCGCCAGAGCTCTGGCGTACGCTCCGTATTGCGATCTCATTTGGTGCGAAACGGGCAAACCCGATCTCGAAGAGGCTCGGACGTTCGCCGAAGCGATTCACGCCGTGTATCCCGGCAAAAAGCTTGCCTACAACTGCTCTCCGTCATTCAACTGGAGTGCCCATCTCGACGATGCGACTATCGCGGTCTTTCAGAAGGAACTCGGGGCGCTTGGTTATGCCTTCCAGTTCATCACCCTGGCCGGGTTTCACGCTCTCAACGCCACGATGTTCGATCTTGCCAAGGGCTACGCCTCCGACGGGATGACCTCATACGTCAAACTTCAGGAACACGAGTTCGCCATGGAAGCCGACGGCTACACGGCGACCAAGCATCAGCGGGAGGTGGGGGCGGGGTATTTCGATCTTGTGGCGAATACGATTTCGGGCGGCCAGGCATCAACATTGGCGTTGGTTGGGTCGACCGAAGAAGAGCAGTTTTAACCGCCAGGATGATGGCGGGCCTCTCCCGTATGGTGAAGAGGCCCGCCGCTCGGTATGCTTCGCCAAAGGAGGGATACAGGCATGAGCAACATCGTCCACGTCGTCGGTACCGGAACGATCGGTGAGCCACTGATCGGCCTGCTGGCCAATTACCGGGAAGCCTTTGGAATTGATGAGGTGACGTTCCATAAACGGACGCCGATGATCGAAGAACGGCCCAAGGTTGCCGATCTTGAACGTCGTGGCGCCATTCTGGCGACCAATGACGATCGTCGTGCCAGTTTCGAAGCCCTCGGGCATTCACCGAAGTTTTCTGCTCAAGAGGCGATTGAACGAGCCTCCGTTGTCATTGACTGCACTCCGGCCGGCCTAACCAACAAAGAGAAGTTCTATAACGCGGCGCCCGGCCCACTCGGATTCATGGCGCAAGGGTCCGAATTCGGATTTGGAAAGATGTATGCCCGCGGTGTGAACGATGAAGCGCTCGATCAGGGCAGCGATCGTTTCCTGCAGGTGGTGTCCTGTAATACGCACAACATTTCGGCTCTTGTCAAGACCGTTGCGATGGACGGTGCCGAATCACGCCTTGAGAACGGTCGGTTTGTGTTGCTCCGGCGCGCCAATGATATCAGTCAGGACGGCTCGTTTGTCCCTGCCCCGACCACCGGTTCACATGGGGACGAGCAGTTCGGCACCCATCATGCCCGCGACGCTCACCACCTGTTCTCCACGCTCGGCTATGACCTTCCCTTGTTCTCCTCGGCGATGAAGGTGCCAACCCAGTACATGCATTCGATGTGGTTCAGTCTCACCCTCGATCGTGAGATCGGCCTTGATGAGGTCATTGACCGATTCACCGACAATCCACGCATTGCCTTGACCCACCATCAGTCGGCCAACAGTGTCTTCTCATTCGGACGCGACCACGGCTACTTCGGACGAATCTTGAATCAGGCAGTCATTCCTCGCCAGAGCATTACGGTGCGTGACGGCCATGAAGTCGTCGGCTTTTGCTACACGCCTCAGGATGGCAACTCACTGCTGTCTTCGATCGCCGCGACGCTGTGGTACCTACATCCCGACGGCTTCGAAGACCGGATCGACGTTCTGCGTCCGTACCTGTTCAGCGAGGTCTAGTTCGTATCGGGTAGATCGGCGCTCGGGTCGGCGTCTCGATTGCCGAAGCCGGAAACCGGCGTCATGCTCCGCCAGTCGGTAGTCCCGATCCGTCGACGATGCAGTGGCCAACCAGTGAGATTTGCCTGCCCGATGCATGCCATACTCTGGATATGTTCGCACTCGCCCGATACACCGGACCTGTCCTGATACTCATGGGAGGGATCTGGTTTGCCCAGGGGGTTGGCTGGCTCCCCGGAAGCTTCATGACCGGGTCGACATTCTGGGCGGTCGTGGGGTCGGGGAGTGTCCTGGTAGGCGGTTGGCTATCGTGGCTCGGTTGGCGGTCCACCAGCCGGAATTCATGATGGTCTTGCTGACCTGGCGCATACGTCGTACAGGCCTGGTTGGCCGGTCGGTGAGCTAGCGTGCCGGGGATGGATGGTCACAAGCAACGCCAAGCGCTGACCGCGGCCGAGCGTTCGATCGCGCACCTGGTGGCCGGCAGACCCGAAGAAGCGGAACGGGCCGCTCAGCGCGCCGATGAACTCGATCAGATCGGGAGTTTCTCGAACCTGGTCACGGCCGTTGGTGCGGCCGCCGCAGACGTCCGCGACGCCGGTCGGGTACAAGCCGAACACGTCGAGAACTTGTTGTTAGCGGTCGGAGCCGGGCCGTTGGCCGAGCTGGTTCGACAACTCAGATGAGCGACTACCACCTTCATCTGGCCCCCCATCAGGTCATGGCTGAGCCGGTTATGTTCACGGCCGATCTGGTTGAAGAATATGTCGAAGCTGCTGCCCTCCGGGGTATCACCGAGATCGCCATCACGGAGCACGTCTACCGATGCAAAGAAGCGCTGCCGATTCTCGGAGAGTTCTGGGACGACCCCACCATCCCCGCCGGGATCGCCGCTTACACCGCAGGATTTGTGCAGGCCGAGTGCAACTTCCGCCTCGACAACTATGTCGAAGCGGTCATGGCCGCCAAAGATCGGGGTTTGCCGGTAAAAATCGGACTGGAAGTGGACTTCTTCCCGGAGTCCATCGAAGGCATCATGGACCTCATCGAGGGGTATCCGTTTGATGTGCTCGTCGGCTCGGTCCACTGGGTGGGCGGTTGGGCGGTCGACTCGCTGCAAACCCAGTCGGAGTTTGATCGGCGCGGGTTGCTTGAAGCGTATGACCAGTATGCCTCGGTCGTAGCTCAAATGGCCGGATTGGGGTCTCTCGACATCATCGGTCATGTCGACGTTCCGAAACGGTACGGTCGGTCGCTTCCGCCCGAACACGGCGACATCTTTCAACCGGTCGTCGAAGCGGCCGCCCTCACCGGGATGGCAGTGGAGATCAACTCGAAGGGACTCACCAAGCCGATCGCCGAGATGTATCCGTCCCAATGGCTCCTGGCCCGTTTCCAGGCGGCCGGGGTTCCGGTTACGTTATCGTCTGATGCGCACCGACCGGCTGATGCCGGATGGGGTATCGATCGGGCGGCGGCGTTGGCTCGTGACGCTGGATACGTTACCTACCGTCGATTTGATGCACGGGTCGGATACGACGTAGCGTTGCCTGAACTCAAGGAGGGCTGATATGCACGGACTTTTGTTGTGGATTCACATTTTGGCGGCAGCCGTTTGGATAGGCGCGGCCTCGGCGGTGGTCTACCTGACGCCGAGCATGGCCCAGAATGCGGTCACCGGCAAGGTGTTCGCCACCCAATGGGTGGCGATGGGTCGCATGCTCTTCACTCCGGCCGCCATCGTTTCGTTGGCCACTGGCATCGGCCTCGTCGTCGACGGTACAACCAGGTTCTCGGCCACCTTCGTTTCGATCGGTTTCTCGATGGTCATCATTGGGGCACTGATAGGTATCAAGGTCAACGCTCCGGCCGGCCGACAAATTGCCGCCGCCCACGAGTCGGGTGCCGAAACTGCCGGCCTGTACGCACGTGTCCGAACGATCGGTCTTGTCGAGTTGGCACTGCTGGCATTCACGGTGTATGCCATGGCGACCAAATTGGGCGCATGATCATCGAGGTGGTGGCGGTCGGTACCGAGCTGCTGCTCGGGCAGATCGTCAACTCCAACGCAGCGTTTCTCGGCCACCAATTCGCCGAGAACGGATTCGATTCGCATTACCAGGTGGTCGTTGGGGACAACTTCGACCGTATGGTCGAGACCTTCCGTACAGCCATCGACCGGGCCGACGCCGTGGTCATTACCGGCGGAATCGGCCCCACCCAGGACGACGTCACCAGGGAAGCCATCGCGGTGGCAACCGGTCGCAAGATGATTCGGGACGAAGAGTATGCCGTGGCCATGCGGACCCGTTGGGAGAGCCTCGGTCGGGTAATGCCAGAGAACAACCTTCGCCAGGCTGACCGCCCCGAGGGGGCCGACCCGCTTCCCAATCGGGCAGGGACCGCTCCGGGGTTGGCTCTTGAGCACCGGGGAACCTGGATCTTTGCCGTGCCGGGCGTCCCTGCCGAGATGGAACTCCTCATAACCGAGCAAGTGATTCCGCGGTTGCGCCGGGCCGCTGGTGACTCGGTGGTACTCGTATCGCGGGTTATTCGCACCTGGGGGCGGTCGGAATCCCAGGTCGCCGAGATGCTTGATGACCTCTTCCAGGCGAGCGTCAACCCCTCTGTGGCTTTTTTGGCGTCGGCAGGCGAAATCAAGATTCGGGTGACCGCCAAGGCGGAAACCGAGGCCGGGGCCGAGTTGTTGATTGCTCCGGTTGAAGCTGCCATCCGTGATCGACTGGGCTCTACGGTCTTCGGTACTGACCGCGACACCATTTACCGGGTGGTTCAGGCCATGTTGATCCAGAAGGGATGGACGATCGCCACCGCAGAATCCGCCACCGCCGGACTCGTCTCGGCGGCCCTCACCAGGACCCCCGGATCGTCTGCGGTCGTCGCAGGAGGCATCACCGCCTATACGATCGATGCCAAGGCGGAGCTGCTCGGGGTGTCCAGGGACCTCATGGCATTGGACGGTCTGGTTTCGGAGCCGACCGCGCTGGCGATGGCTGACGGAGCGCGGTTCCGGTTCGGGACAGATGTCGGCGTGGCCGTAACTGGAGAAGCCGGCCCTGATCCTGCTGAGACGGACACCGGGACTATGGTGATTGCCGTGGTGACGCCCGAGGGACGAATGGCCCGAACGCTGCGCCTCCCCGGGGATCGTGAGCGGGTCAGAACCTACGCTACGACCGCCGCACTACACCTTGTTCGATTGGCGGTCGCGGGGGAGTGGTGGGCTCCGTAGGTCGGGTGTTTGTGGCGGTCGGATTCTCCGATGACAATCGCCATGCTCTGGCGGCCTACTTGGGTGAAGTGTTGGAACCGCTGCCCGGCAGGCCGGTGCCCCCACCCAATTGGCATCTTACGATCAGGTATATGGGAGACATGGCGGACTTGGCCTATGACCGATTCCTGAATGCTCTCGACGAGGTTGACAAGCCGGCTCCGTTCCAAGTGTCTTTGTCGGGTCTCGGGGCATTCCCCAAGCCGACCAAGGCGACGGTCTTGTGGCTCGGGATTGCCCGCGGAGAGGACGAGCTAATGGCCCTTGGTGCGGCGGCCGAAATGGCGGCCGGCGAGGTTGGGCTCCCTGGTGAAGACCGACCGTTCCAGCCGCACCTCACCCTGACCCGCATCCAACCGCCGCGGAATGTGTGGCCGTGGCTTGCCGATGTGCCTGAACCGCCCATCAGGGTCGAGGTCGCCCGGGTGGGTCTCTATCGGAGTCATCTGGGTGGGGTAACCCCGGCGTATGAACTGCTCGATACGATCGATCTGTGAGCCAAAAGAAAATCCACCACATCGAACGTCTGTTCGTGTAATGTTCGATTCACAAATTTGTCACACCTAAAACGTACCGTCGTCATCACGGGGCCCAGGTCCGATCGATCCAGGTTCATCCGACAGACTTCTAAGGAGCAGCATGACCGAGAGAGACAAAGCAATCGAAATGGCCATGAGCCAGATCGACCGGCAATTTGGTAAAGGCGCCATCATGAGGATGGGCGACAAGGCCATCCAGCAGATCGACACCATTTCGACCGGAGCCCTCTCTATCGACCTGGCTCTGGGTATTGGTGGGGTTCCCCGCGGCCGGGTAGTCGAGATCTACGGCCCCGAGTCGAGCGGTAAGACGACCCTGGCACTTCATATCGTGGCCGAAGCCCAACGCAACGGTGGCTTGGCAGCCTTTATCGACGCTGAGCATGCTCTTGATCCCATCTACGCTCGCGCGCTGGGCGTCGATGTCGACGAACTGCTCATATCCCAGCCCGATACCGGCGAGCAGGCCCTTGAGATCACCGACACGCTGGTCCGGTCGGGGGCGCTTGACGTCGTGGTGATCGACTCGGTGGCGGCGCTCGTTCCCCGTGCCGAAATCGAAGGCGAAATGGGCGACTCCCATATGGGCCTGCAGGCCCGGCTCATGTCGCAAGCCTTACGGAAACTGACCGGCAACCTTCACAAGAGCCAGACGACCTGTATCTTCATCAACCAGCTTCGAGAGAAGATTGGTGTCATGTTCGGTTCACCGGAGACCACTCCAGGAGGTCGAGCACTCAAGTTCTACTCCTCGGTCCGCATAGATGTTCGTCGCATTGAGACCATCAAAGACGGTCAGATGGGTATCGGTAACCGGGTTCGAGCCAAGATTGTCAAGAATAAGTTGGCCCCTCCCTTCCGCCTCGCCGAATTCGACATCATGTTCGGAGAGGGCATTTCGCGTGAAGGAAGTCTTATAGACGTGGCTGTCGAGCAGGGAATCTGCAAGAAAAGTGGTGCCTGGTACAGCTTTGATGGTGATCAGATCGGCCAGGGTCGAGAGGCAGCCAAGCGCTTCTTGCGAGAGAATCCGGAAATCGCCATGCAACTTCAGGATCGGGTGCTTCAAGCGGTAGGCCTGGCAGGTGTCGATGCTGAAGAGGAACCCGAGGCAGCCACTCCTCCCGAAGAAACGACGGTTTCTGCCGAAGAACCCTCCGCTGACTAGGTCACCGGCGCAATTCAACGCGATCGCGGGGCGAGACCACAAAAGATCTCCCCCGCGATCGCTTTCTAGCGGTTACGATGAGGCTCGGAATACAACATTTTGAACCGCAACCGTAGTACTACTGACCAAGAGACATATCCGACATCGAGGGGGTTCGGGGTAACCCGGTTATCGGGGTTAAACCGTTTATCTGACGTTGTCAGGTTGGTAGCGCTGCCGAAAGGCAGATCACATGGATACACCAACGACCGCCATCATTATCGGCGCTTCGACGGCGATAGTTGCCGGGCTTATCGGCTACTTGTTTGCCCTGATTCGGCGCCGCTCTGAAGGACCCTCGCAAAGTTCTGAGAGTCTCATTGCCGAAGCGCGTCTTGAGGCTCAACGGACCTTAACGGCTGCCGAGCAGGAAGCGAGAGCCAAGGCCGAGGCGTATCGCGACCGTGAAGATGTAACGCTCGAGCAGCGTCGGATCGAAGCTAAGTCGTCTGAGGATCGTCTTGCTCAACGCGAGCAGACACTTGAGCAACGGGCGACGAATCTTGCTCAACGCGAGCAGATGCTTATTGGCCGTGAGGAAGAGATCACCCTGGTTCGCGGCGAGGCGGAACGTCTTCGTGAAGACGCCCGCCACAACCTGGAACGCCTGGCCGGTTTCGATGCGCAACTTGCCAAGACCGAGCTGCTTGCTCAGGTGGAAGACGAGGCGCGGCGCGAGGCGATGATTCTCGTGCGTGACATGGAGACCAAAGCCCGCGAGGAGGCTGATCGTCGAGCTAAACGAATTCTGACGACTGCTGTTCAACGCCTCGCCTCAGATGTAGTGGCCGAGACCACCACCTCGGTTGTGGCCCTCCCTACCGACGACATGAAAGGCCGGATCATCGGCCGGGACGGTCGTAACATCCGATCTTTTGAATCGATCACCGGTGTCAATCTCGTGGTCGATGACACCCCCGAGGCGGTTTCGGTGTCGTCCTTCGATCCGGTTCGGCGCGAAATTGCCCGACACACCCTGGAGATGTTGGTCGATGATGGTCGGATTCACCCGGCGTCGATCGAACAGTTCTTCGAAAAAGCTTCTGCGTTGATCGAGCAAAGCATTCGCGACGCCGGCGAGTGGGCACTGCTTGACGTGGGGATCTCAAGAATGCACCCGGAGTTGGTGACGCTCCTTGGTCGCCTCCAATATCGGACGTCGTACGGTCAGAACGTCCTGAAGCACTCGGTGGAAGCTGCCCACGTCTCGGCGATGCTCGCCGCTGAGATTGGCGTTGATCCGATCACGACCAAACGCTCGGCGTTGCTTCATGACATCGGCAAAGCGGTCACGCACGAAGTCGAGGGCTCGCATGCGTTGATCGGAGCTGAGATTGCTCGGCGGTTTGGCGAGGACCCGGCGATCGTCCACGGGATTGAGGCTCATCACAATGAGGTGGAACCCCGGACGCTGCTCGCCATTCTGGTTCAGGCGGCGGATGCCGTATCGGCAGCCCGACCAGGCGCCCGCCGAGAGACGCTCGAGTCGTATGTCCGGAGGCTGGAACGCCTTGAGACGATTGCGATGGCCTTTGAGGGAGTCGAGAAGGTCTACGCCATGCAGGCGGGCCGTGAGATACGGGTCGTGGTGGACCCGGGCGTGCTGGATGACCTATTGGCCGGCGATCTTGCTCGTAAGATCTCGCGGCGCTTCGAGTCTGATCTTGATTATCCCGGTCAGATCCAGGTCACCGTTATTCGGGAGTTCCGGGTAACCGACTACGCTCGCTAGCCCCATGAGCGAAACCTTGCTTCCCAATCCGCGCGTCCGAGAACGCCGCATCCCAACCCGGGTGGGCCAAACCTATTTTGTGCGCACGTTCGGATGTCAGATGAATGAGCACGATTCGGAGAGGATTTCCGGACTGTTCGAGGCCGACGGCATGACGAGGGCGCCGAGTGCCGAAGAGGCCGACGTGGTGTTCATCAACACCTGCACCATCCGCGAGAACGCCGATAATAAGCTGTACGGAACTCTTGGGAGCCTGGCCCATCTGAAAGATGACGCCCCCCATCGGGCCCTGATCGTCGGTGGCTGTGCAGCCCAGAAAGACCGCGAGGTGGTTCGGGAGCGGGCTCCGTGGGTCGATGTGGTCCTCGGCACCCACAATCTCGACCGGGTCGTCGACCTGCTCGACCAGGCCCAGCAGTGGGGCCCGATTACCGAGATCGTCGATGAGCTACAGGAGATGCCGTCGTCGCTGCCGGTACGACGCGAAGTCGATCACTCTGCCTGGGTGACTATCCAGATTGGATGCAACAACACCTGCACATTCTGCATCGTTCCGGCCGTGCGGGGAATCGAGATTTCCCGTCGACCTGGCGACATCATCCGGGAAGTGACCCAACTGGCGGCCGATGGGGTAGTCGAGGTGACCCTTCTCGGTCAAAACGTCAATACCTATGGTCGTGATCTGGCGATTGATGGCAAGCGTCGGCCGATATTTGCTGATCTGCTGCGGAGAGTCGGGGAGGTTGACGGCATCAGGCGGGTTCGATACACGAGTCCACATCCGGCTGATTTCAATGAGGACGTTGCCATTGCAATGGCCGAAACCGCTGCGGTGTGCGAACAGCTTCACCTGCCCCTCCAGTCGGGGAGTGACCGGATCCTCGCCAGAATGCACCGCGGATACAACCGGGAGCGGTTCATGGATCGACTCCGTCTTGCTCGCCTGCACCTACCAGGCCTGACGGTGTCGACTGACATTATCGTCGGGTTCCCTGGCGAAACCGAAGCAGACTTTGACCTGACGCTTGGAGTGGTCCAGGAGGCGCAGTTCGATTCTGCGTATACCTTCCAGTTTTCTGCAAGGCCAGGGACGGCGGCCGCTGACTATGCCGAGGACTTTGTTCCCCAGGCGATCGTGACGGAGCGTTTTAATCGGTTGATAGCCCTCCAGGACTCGATTTCGTTTGCCCGCAATCAGAAGGACGTTGGCAGAAGCCTATCGGTGCTCATCGACGGACCGTCGAAACGGGATCCCGAAGCGGCAACTGGACGGACCCGGGGGGGCAAGCTTGTGCATGTCGCCGGGATCTATCCGTCGGGAACGTTCGTCGACGTCGAGATCATCAAGGCCGGCAAGCACAGCCTGATCGGGAGACGGATCTGAACATTATCGCCCTGGTCGGGCCGACGGCCTCGGGCAAGTCGGATCTGGCGCTCCGGTTGGCGAGGGACTCGGGTGCCTGTCTGCTTTCTGCCGATTCGATGCAGGTGTACCGTGGGATGGATATCGGGACTGCCAAGCCAACCCTGGCCGAACAGGCCGAGGTTCCCCATCATCTCATCGATCTTGTCGAACCGGAGGAGTCCTTCTCGGCGGCCGACTTCCAGAGTGCGGCCCGGGCAATATTGGCCGACCATGGTGGCCGCCGGATCATCGTCGTGGGAGGATCAGGTCTCCACGTCCGGGCGCTTCTTGATCCCCTGGAATTCCCGCCCCATGACCAGGCCATCCGCCAGGCAATCGACGCCCTGCCGCCTGAGGAGTCACGGGAGCGCTTGCGAGCCGCCGACCGCGACGCAGATGACGTGCTTGACTTGGCGAACCCCCGCCGTGTTCAACGGGCTCTGGAGATTCTTGAGATAACCGGTCTGACCCCTTCCCAGAGGGCCGCAACGGCCGAGGCGAGGGCAGTGGCCGCTTATGAACCGTTGCTCCCGTTCGCCGGCTTTGGTATTGACGCCGCAGAAGCGCTCGGTGGCCGGGTGGCCGACCGCACCGATGCAATGGTTGAGGCAGGGTTTGTCGCAGAAGTGCG
This sequence comes from bacterium, assembly GCA_024641305.1. Lineage (GTDB taxonomy): Bacteria > Actinomycetota > Acidimicrobiia > Spongiisociales > JAENVV01 > JAENVV01. Next base: position 18,018 of record JAHEDI010000023.1, read on the forward strand.
GTCATTGGCCGGTCGTCTCGGCGTTACGGCCCGGTCGGCGACTGGATACGCCGAGTTCGGTGCCTATGTAGCCGGGGAGAGCAGTCTCGCTGAGGCGGTCGGCAAGACCCGGGATGCGACCATGGCGCTCGCCAAACGCCAGCGAACGTTCTTTCGGCGCGATCCCCGCATCGTCTGGCTGGATTGGCACGATGACCCCATGGTTCGTTACGACTCATTTCGTGCCCAACTCGATAAGCTGGGCCTATGGAATTCGTGAAGATGCACGGCCTCGGCAACGACTTCGTTGTTTTCGAAGGACCCGCTTCGTGCAGCGCCGACCAAGTCGCCGCTATTTGTAACCGCCGCACGGGGGTGGGGGCCGACGGGATTCTCATCGTCACCGACCTCGACGACAACCAGGTACGCATGGAATATTGGAACGCCGATGGGTCGGTGGCCGAGATGTGCGGGAACGGTTTACGGTGCGTTGCCCGATTCGCCATCGACAAGGGATGGCTCGACCCGGCCGGTGGTCGGGTGCTTACCGCAGTCGGCGCACTTGCAGTCGCTCCGGTGGGCGACGGACGGTACCGGGTGCAGATCGGCCAGCCGGCGGTCGGCGAGGAGTTCGGTCACGAACTCACGTTCCGGAGGGTTTCTGTTGGGAACCCTCACGCCGTGACGTTCGTGGACGATGTCGGGGCCGCCCCGGTCGAGACTCTGGGCTCGGACCTCGAACAAGCCACCCCTGGAGGAACGAACGTCGAATTTGCTCAACCGACGGCTGCCGGGATACGGGTGAGGACCTGGGAGCGAGGAGTTGGCGAGACGAACGCCTGCGGAACTGGTGCGGTAGCTACCGCGGTGGCGGCTCGCGCGGCGGGTTTGGCGGGCGATCGGGTCACGATTCTGCTGATCGGAGGGCCGCTGGTCGTGGAGTTGGACGGGCCCGATGCGTTTATCACCGGGCCCGCCGAATACGTGTTCTCTGGTATTACGGGATTGATCTAAGGACCGAGACAACCTTTCCAAGTATCTCGACTCCATCGGTGAAGACCATCGGCTCGAGTGCGGAATTCTCCGGGTGCAGGATGACCGCTCCGTTCTTGCGTTCGAGTCGCTTGATGGTTGCCTCTTCACCGTCGATGAGGGCCGCCACGATCTCTCCGTCCCGAGCGTCGTTCTGCTGGCGGATGACCACGAAGTCTCCGTTAAGGATTCCGGCGTTGATCATCGATTCGCCCTTGACCTGAAGCATGAAGAGCGTGCCAGTACCCACGAGGGACTCCGGAAGGGGCATGACCTCGTCGATATCTTCCGCGGCGAGAATCGGGCTACCAGCCGCGATCCGACCCAACAAGGGAACGGCTCGTTGTCGCCCGACTGGCATCGAAGATTCCTCATCCGAGTGTGAGGTGACTTCGATTGCCCGTGGCTTGGTCGGGTCCCGTCGCAGGAAGCCGTACTTGACGAGTGTTGAAAGGTGACTGTGCACCGTCGACGGTGAAGACAAGCCGATGGCATCGCCGATTTCGCGAACCGACGGCGGGTACCCCCGTTCGGAGACCGTGGTCTGGATGAATTGGAGCACTTCCTTTTGCCGGGTGCTCAGCTGTTCCATGTCGCCGCTCATGCAGATCCTTTCGAACATGTGTTCCCGTCACGTTACCGCCATCGCCGACCGAATACAAACATATGTTCGACTTGACACCAAACGTACGTTCGATATAGTGAGAGCGAACACGTGTTCGGTTGTCTGTCGCTACACGGTTGCGAATGGAGAACCAAAGCAGATGTTCGGGCTTTCAGAGCGACGGTGCACCAGCAAAGGCACCTGAACCCGGGAAGCGGCGGACCGGTGAGATTTTGTCACACCCGGTTCGTAGGTTGTGAATCAGCCAGTCATGGATGAGCCACAGGAAGCCTCCGGCGAGTCAGGACTCGTTCCTAGAGGCAAGGTAAGGAGACAGCGATGATGACAATAGCCCAAACCCCGAATAGGCAACCGATGGTGGGTCTCATGGAGCCGATCGTTACACCGATCCGGATCAACGTGAGGCGTCTGATCGTGTTGCTGGCCGTTGTTCTCTTCGCTCTGTCTTTGATCTTTGTCGCTGGAGCTCAGGCCGGAAGCTCATTGCGCGCAACGTCAACGCACGTCGTAGGGGCAGGTGAAACGTTGTGGGACATTGCAGCGGAGCACACGGCACCAGGCGGGGACGTGCGGGCGACCCTGTACGACATTCGACAGATGAACAATCTGTCGAGCAGCTTGCTTGGTCTCGGCCAGGCGCTGACGGTACCGGGTGGTCACTGACAAACGGGGACGGAGTAACCCGCCCTGCGGCGGGTAAACAGGGGCCAGGTGGGTCGGTGTGGGTAGACGCATAAGGGGCGTCTACCAGCATCGACCCACCTCGTTGGCTGGCCGATGCAAAGGTCGGTTTGGTCCCGCAACGGTTCCCGGCGGTATCCTGGCCCGATGCAATGTCCATTCTGTGCATCGGCCGACACGAGGGTCATTGATTCGCGTCCAGCCGAGAACGGCTCGTCGGTGCGCCGGCGGCGTGGTTGTGACTCCTGCGAGAACCGCTTCACAACCTATGAGCGCACCGAGTCGGTCCTCATGGTTCGCAAACGTAATGGGTCCTTGCAGCGGTTCGATGCCACCAAACTGCGGCACGGCCTCGAGACGGCGTTGGCCGAGCGACCCAACTCCGAGGAGATTGTCGGTGCTGTAGTCGAAGATGTCATGGTGGCCGCAAGGCGTCAGGGGCCCATGGTCGATTCCGATGAGATCGGCCGGGCGGTTCTCAAGGCTCTGCGTCGTCACGACCAGGTCGCCTACCTCCGGTTCGTGTCGGTTTACAAGGATTTCAAGGGTGCCGGGGACTTTGAGGCGGAGATGGCCACGCTTGAGTCGAGTGACCGCGCCTAGGGAGCCCGGTTGAGCAGATCTCCGGCGGCCTGGAGATCTGCCGCATAGGCGAATGCCAGCTCTGTAATCTCCGTATCGAACTGGTCATAGGCGGTGTCCCTGGCGTTGTGGTTGGCTACTACCCGTTCGATCATATTGTTGGCGGTCGCCGCGGCGACACCAGCGTCGCTGCTGCGAAGTGCCTCCAGGTACCGGTCGATCATTGGGAGGAGGTCGGCGGCCAGTTGTTCGGTTTCGAGCCGGTGGCTCGTAAGCGAAGGATCCCGGGGAAGTCGTTCAAGGGCTCGTTCGGCGTCGCTAATCATGGTGGCGAGTTCGAAACCGATCTGACCACTCAGGGTCCGGTCGGCTTCGGCGGGTAGCGCCGGCAGACGGAACAGCGTATCGGATACGAGGCGGTAGGAAAGGGCGTCACCGAGACGGCTCTCTATGAGACTCCCGCGGTCGGCAGCCGAAGACAAAACCGAGGCGGCTTCGCCATAGCCGGCCCAAGACGACAGCCCCGAGGCGGCGGTTGATACGTCACGAGCCGCTCGATCGATGGAGGCGAGCAGTACGGCCGATCCCGAGAGAGATTCTGCCGGGCTACTCGGCTCGGCAAGGTATCCGCTGATCAGCGTTAGGTCGTCGACCGTGGCTGCGGCGGCCTGAATAGCTGTACGGGCTGGGCCGAGCTCAGGGCTGGTGGCCGTCTCGGTCCGAAGATTGGCGCCGACGAATATGGTTAGCGCGATGGCGGCTGCGATGGCGGCGATTTGGCCCCACCGCCGGTCGGTCTTTTGGAATCTCGCGGACAAGCTGCTCGGAACCGATGTCCACGATCCTTCCAGGGCATCGAGTCCATCGGTAGCCTGCCAGAGGCGTTCGATAAGGTTCCCGGTATTCTCTCCGGCGGTCATGGCTCCGATCTCGCTCAAGCGAGGGATGGAGTCAAACAGCCCGAGTCTGGCCGGTCGAATTGACTTGAGAACCGGCTCCGCTCGTTCGGGTTCGGCCAGCAGGATCGCCTGGCTCGGCGCGTGAGCGGTCATAACGGGCAGGAATTCGTCTTCGCTCAGCACCTCGTTGTCGCCGTCGAATCCGAACATTTCGACAAACGGCAAGTTCATCGGTCCCGGAGGGATGTGGGCGGCCTGTGGCAGTCGCCTGACGGGGGATGAAGGTGTGGCCGGCCGATACGGCCTTCTGGCCGCACCAGGTGTGGCCGGATGCTCAGTGGCCGCCATGGTTGGAGTCAAGGACCGCCGGAGGGCGGCGGCCGGTTCGGAGGTTTTGATCGTGTTGACTGCTTTGACTGTCGTGACGGCCAAGCGTTGTACCGGGCGCTTCGACCGCTTGCTGCGGTGGCGCCCCGGGGATGAACTGAATACGACGGGCCGGATGGAGTGACCCTGCGGGCATGATCCGTCCGTAACCGGGACTGTGGCTCTGCAGCCATTACAGTACAAGTTCGGCAAGTAACTTCTCCATGGGTAATCCGCCCGGATTAGCCCCACGAATGGTTATGACATGCAGATTAGCTTCAAAAAGCTGGATACTGAACTACCAACGCCTCGCCACGCCCATGAGGGTGACGGTGGCGTGGATCTTTATGCCCGAGAACCGGCCTCTCTGGCTCCTGGTGGGCGCGCCAAAGTATCGACCGGAATCGCCGTGGCCATCCCGGTTGGCTACGCCGGGCTGGTCGTGCCCCGCAGTGGACTCGCCGCCAGGCACGGGGTGGGGGTGACCAATGGTCCGGGTCTGATCGATGCCGGCTACCGGGGCGAAGTGGCTGTCCTGCTTGTCAACCACGGATCGGAGCCGGTTGAGATTGCCCGCGGCGATCGGGTTGCCCAGCTGATGGTCGTCCCGGTTGTCGTCCAGGAATTGATCGAGGTCGACGAGCTTCCGGAATCGTTCCGGGCGGCTGGCGGGTTCGGCTCGACCGGCCGCTGACGCGATCTCGTCGCGAGGGCGCCTGACTTTACGAGGCGTGCCGTTGGGCTAACATGTCGGCGGACAGGCGGAAGTAGCTCAGCTGGTAGAGCGCAACCTTGCCAAGGTTGAGGTCGCGGGTTCGAATCCCGTCTTCCGCTCCACGTCGACCGGCTGATATTGATAGGGTCGATGTGAAAACGAGGTCTCATCGGCCTCCACATGGCGACGTGGCCGAGTGGTTAGGCAGAGGTCTGCAAAACCTCGTACCCCGGTTCAATTCCGGGCGTCGCCTCTCCGATTTTGGTCGGAAATGTAAGTCCCCAGGGCCGTTAGCTCAGGGGGAGAGCGCTTCCCTGACACGGAAGAGGTCGCTGGTTCAAATCCAGCACGGCCCACAGCAAGAAACCCCGCTCCCAGAGCGGGGTTTCTTGGTATTCGGGGGAGTGGCACCGACCGTGTTTTTTGGGTTTAGTCCACACCTAGTCCACACTTAGTCCGCGAACTGTTATCGCTTTGGGTTCACGGACGCCAAATTCGGGGCACCGGAACCAGTCGTTCGTAGGCCGGAGATGAGGTCGTCGAGAGTGTCAGCGGCGGCCTCGTCGAGGCCATCCCAGAGGTGGCCGTAGGTGTCGAGGGTCGTGGCGATCTTGGCATGACCGAGCCGTGACTGGATCACCTTCGGGTGGGCGCCTTGAGCGATGAGCATGGCAGCGTGTGTATGTCGCAAGTCGTGGAATCGCATCGGCTCGCCAACCGTGGAGCGGACGACTGGTACCCAATGGCGTCGCCGCCAGTTGGTGCGACGAAGGGCCAGGCCTTCGGTCGAGGTGAAAAGCAGTCCGTCGCCGGCAGAGTAGCGGCCAACATGCTCGACCAGTTCTGCCACCAGGAAAGACGGGAGGCTTATCCGTCGCCGAGAAGCGTCCGTCTTGGGCGTGGTGAATGAAAGCTCCCCACGGACGTCTGAGAGCGAGCGAGACACCGTGAGCGCCCGGCCATTTACATCTAGTGCGAATCGATCGAGTGCGACCAGCTCACCCCAACGTGCGCCGGTGTAGGCGGCTGTAAGAATCAAGACTCGGAAACGAGGAGCCACCGCCGCTGTGAGCGCTTCCACCTGGGCAGGCTGGAGGGTTCGCATCTCTTTCCGAGCCGCCTTCGGTAGTTCGACGGATCGCAGCTGAGCCGGACTTCGGTTCAGTCGTCGCCGACGCACCGCTTGATCGAGGATCATCGACGCCAGTTGGTAGGCCTTCCCGATCGTCGCAGGGGCGAGGCCGTCGGCCGTCAAGTCTGTTATCCATCTGTCGAAGTGTTCGGGGGTGAGCTTTGCCAGGGAGAGCTTGCCAAAGTGCGGCAGGACGAGGTTACGCACGACGCTCTCGTCTCGGACCCGGGTTGATTCTTTTACAGATCGTCGCGAGTCCAACACGTGGCTGGCCCATTCCTCAAAGCTGATCGAACCCGATCGCGGATCAACCCACTCACCACGTAAAACGTCTACCGCTTGGGTGTCGAGCCACCGTTGGGCATCAACTTTGCGGGCGAACGCCTTCGATACTTCTCGGCGGTCGGGACCTCGGTATCGGGCAAGGTAAGGTTTTGGCTGTCCGGGTCGTTTGCTGATCGTTGCCATTGCTTGGTCCTTTCTTTTGTGACCTGTACATGCGCTGCTCTTGCATCGTGTCCGAAGTCGTGCCGCTTTCGGGTATGTCCATTTCCGGTGGCGACGCCTCCACTCGACTCGGGTCTCTTCGACTGACCACCTCTCTTTGTTCGTTTCCCACTGGAGTGCGAGCTCGCCTTCTCAACCTACGCCACCGCCCACTTCCTCGAGTCGGTCGTTGATCCATTGGTCGATGTCGCTTTTGCGGTAGCGGAGGTGTCGGCCAGCTCGGAAGCCGGGCGGTCCTTGGGGGCGGTGACGCCAGGCGTAGAGGGTGGCGAGGGGCACGTTGAGGTAGTCGGCGAGTTGTTGGGCTGAGAGCAGCGGGTCGAGATTGTTCATCCCCAAACTGTCTGACGGGACCCTGTCAGCAGAGTGTTATTTGAGTGTCATTTACCCTGTCATTTGGTTGCCTTTTTGACTGTTTCGCCTGGTCAGCGACCCTTTTTGGAAATCTTCAAATCCGAGCCCCGGCGGCGCGTGGTGGTCGGGTTGAAAGGGTTACGGAAACTCTGTCGAAAGTGTTTGTTCCGGGGTGATGTGTGACACCGTGTACTGGGATCTTATGTGACACTTCTTCGTTGTCGTGGGGGTTGTCGGTCTCCTTTGGGTTGGTAGTAGCGGTCGGGATCGATGGTGAGGGCCTGGATGAGGGCGTCACCGTGGTAGATGTGGACGAGCCGGTCGACTTCGATGACCCGCACGTGGGCTTGTGCGTAACGGTTCCCGACGTGGATGAGTTTGCCTCCGAATCCGATATTGCCGGTGTCGCCGACTTTGCGGATGTAGGCGTCGGGCGGATAGGTGGGTTCGGTCATCTCGTCGGGTCCCGGGAGCCGGATCACATCGGGGTCGGCGGGTGCGACGCCGTAGCGTTCGGCGGGCGTGTCGTCGCCGATGCCTTGGTGGGGGCGCTGGCGGTTGTAGTGGAACCGGAACCCGTCGAGGAGCTCTTGGAGATGGTCAAGCGTCTTCGGCTGGGCCCTCATCGGTGAGCCATTCCTTGACGGTGCGGTGGAACCGTTCGAGTTTCCCTAACGTTTGGGGGTGATAGGGCGCCGAGTTGATCAGCTCGATCCCCAGATCCTTCAATGACACTTCGAAGGCGACTTCGGTGCCATGAAGGCGACCGGTGAAGATCAGCCCGTTGTCAGAGAGCACCTGGCGGGGCAGCCCATAACGCGACGCAGCCACTTCGAAGGCGTCCCACGCCAGGTCACCGGTCGCGGCCGGGCCAGCCTCAGCAGCCAACAGATACCTTGAGTGGTCATCGATCACGTCAACGACCCACACCTCGGTGTTATCGGCCAGGACGATACGGGTGGCGTCGATCTGCCACAGATCATTGGCGATCTCACGCTCGAACCGTTTCTTAGCGGTTCCGCGCCGCGGCGGGCGGGCCGCGACCAGCCCGTTACGGACCAGCACCTGATGAACCGTCGACACCACCGGCGGATCGACCCCGGCCCGGGTCAGTTCGGCACGGATCCTCCTTGCACCCCAGCGGGGATGCTCCTTACGCATCTCAACGATCCGAACCTCGAGATCGGCGCGGATCTGGTTACCGGGATGGTCCGGCCGGCGGGACCGGTCCTCTAACCCGGGCAGACCTTCAGCGAGATACCGGCTCCGATACCGGTAATACGTTTGCCGCGAGATCTCGTATCTCCGGCAAATCTCGGCCACCGGCAACCCGGTGCGCTCTGCCTCCATCAACACTTCCAAACGTAACTCTGCCATCGTTACCACCTTCAACACCACCGCCGACCTCCTCGCCAAAGCACAAGGTCAGCATGCAGCAGCTAATTCGGTGGTGTCACACATCTATCCGGAACACTGTCACACATGTGTCCGGAACGATCTGTCACCGATCTCCCCGGAATGAACAAACTCTGTCGAAAGGGTTTTTGACACTTTGTTGACAGGGTTGTCGTGTCTAGTAGCCGACATGGAACCGGTTCGTAGCGTCGAGCACCGTCAAAACCGACACCCCACCACAGGGCTAGTCCTGGTTGGGACGAGCCTTCGAAATCACCGCATCCACGGTGTTCCGGTGACGCTTCCGGCTCGGGATCGGGTACTAACCCGGCCAACGTCTCATAACCATTCTGGAGTCCCAACCGCCCTCGAAGACCAGATCACTCGATTCGAAGCAACCAGTATCGGACAACAGACTGATCGTTTTAGCCGATCCGAGCCCATCCAGGTTCGTACCTTCTCGACCGATCTTCCTGTCCTCCACACGCATCTGCAACGAGTTGCGTCCGGTTTACCGGTTTACCGGTCGGGGTGGCCGGTGTTGAGTTTGGCGAAGGTTGGCTGGTCGCAGCTGCTAGCTATTAGCCCCAACCCGAACGCCCCTAGATACGGCGGAGCCATCGACCGAGCGCTCGTACCCGACGAAGCCGCCAGACTCGAGGCCTATCTCCGGCCACTCGTCGAGGAAGGCCGCACCGGACGCATTCGCCACGCTAACGCCTACGTCACGCCAACGCGAGCGGAGCCTGAACGAACCACGCCGATCAGCAATTCTGTTGCAACAACGAGCATTCGTCCAGTGTCCGACATCCTCACGTACGCGAGTAGTTAGAAGTCGACCAAGCAGGAGATGCTTGCGACTTCGCCTGTGTCGATGGCGATGCCTACTCGAGTACGATCCGCACGACCGGGGAGGTCGGCTGCGTACTCGTCGACGGTTACCACGTCTTGGCAGAGGATCTGTACATTCGCGGCGATCGGAAAGCTGATTCCTCCGTCGAGCACCAAGATGTCGTCGGCCAGGCTGATGGGGCGGCGAAGCAGAGTTGCGGTTGGGTCTCCTTGGCGGTATTCGGCGATGTCGAACCATGCGATGGTGTCGTCGGCAGCTAGGGCACCGTAGATGAAGCAGTCGTTAGGGATATTGTTGAACCTCACCTGTTCGAGGGTGGGGTTCTCAAGGCCGGTGATTGCTTCCCAGTCGTCACGTCGCACCAATTCGATGCATGCGTTACCTCCCGGTGTCCGAGCGGGAACCTCGAGCCGGACGCCGTCTTTGAAGACAACACTCGCGGGGCCGACCGTCGTCCCGGCAACAGCACCGGGGGTAATCGCAACATCTGGTGGATCTATCGACCATGCCGAACCGAAGTCGACATCGATGACTCGCCCGTAGAACGTTTCGATCTCAAGCGGGGCCAGCGAGGAAGCGGCGGTGCTCGCCGGCGATTGCGGGGTCACTGTTGTCGAACCACTACCGGCCTGCGAGGCTGGTTCGGTGATGGACGGCGACAGCGTGGTGGTGGTCGCCCGCGAGGAGGACAGCACGGTAGATCCGTCACTGTTGTCGCAAGACGCCAGGACGATTATGAGTAGACCCATTGCAACCAGGCTTCGAGTCATGTCCCTCCTAGAGTTCAACACTAGGACGCAACTCGCGCGCCGCCGGTTCCCGCCCCGATCGCCCCTGGTCCGTGACGATAACGAGCGCATCGCCAACGCCGATGGTCTTGGTGGCGATGGCTCATCGTTGATCGCCGCCACTGCGATCGTGATGAGCGCCTTGGATCGATCTCGAGACTCCGGACTCGGATATATCCAAGGTGATGCGCCAGAATGTCGATATGTGGAAGAAGTGGTTGATCGGATTCGTCGTTAGTGTGGGTGTGTTGGTTATCGCCGGGATGGCCGTATTCGGGCGAGGAGGCATCGACCCGTACTCGTTTACTGTGATCCGCGATGGCTGCCCTCATACGCTCTGGTCTTTTTCGGCAGTGGATTGGGCGCCGTTTGTTCAACACGATGGTCGGAACTACTACGAGCAGACCATCCGAGCTGATGAGCCGCAACTCACCGGTGCGTTGCTGGAGGAAACAGTCGGGACGGTTCAGTGCATTCTTGGCGATCAAGTCCAAGACACTGGCTATCAGATCCGCGACGACGACTCCGCCTACCTCGCACCCGGCACCCAACTAAAGACGGTACGCGGTTTCGACCCGCGCTTCCGCCTGGCGGCGGACACCGAAGACGGACTGGTTCTTTATGAGACCTGGCCGGAGGGTCTGGTCGGGACCGGACGGGACGTCTTCGGGGATCTCGACACCCGGGCGTCCGGAATCGCTGTCAACGCTGATGTATCCGATGGGGAGACCACGGTCGGTCGCATCGACGATCCCGAAACGGCGCGTACCCTCGTGACCGAACTCCTCGAGGGTTCTCTCACATCAGACCGCCACGATGGCGTCGGAGATCGTTACTTCCTGGAGATCGAGTTCGAAGGCGCACCACCTGTGAACCTTGTGCTCTTCGTCGACGCGCGACGCATCCACCCTGACCTCGTCGTATCCCAACAGTTCGTCGACGCCATCCTCGCCGCAGTCGATGGGAACTAACAGCGAAGCAACCCCGATAGGTTGGTCTCTCGGCCCACCAACACTGCATACCCAGATCACCATAATCGCGTCCCAAAACGCCTACTTCGAGGAGTGCTCCGTACCGGCACCCCGAGGATCAGTGGGTGATAGTGCGATTGCACTCCCGAGAATTGTCCCTGAACTGAGCGATCGGCACCTCCAGGAGCGGTTTCCTATCGGGTGTCGGGCATTGAGTGTGGGCTTGGTGCTTCGCCGCTATCGCAGGTCTTCTTCAACGATGGCGTCCCAAGTGTCGTTGTGAACACTCTTGACGGTGAAGGGTGGGGCTGGCAGCAGCCCACGTTCGACCGTTACCACATACACGTAGGGTCGGTAGACTGTGAGGCAGACGCCTTGAGGTGGTCCTTCCAAGAGCTTCGGATCCACGACGACGGCCTGGAGCAGGCCTTCTTCCGCAACGATCCCATCGAATCGTGATTCGTCGCAGCTGCCACCGCCGAGGCCTATCTCGAAAGCGACCACGATTTCGGTTTCCCAGTCAGGCTCGGGGACAGGGGTTTCGAGTCGGAGTTCGGTCCACAGGTCTTGCAGCGTGTCGCTGTTCGTGATGATTCGTGGTGTGTGACCGATGGACTGGCCGGTTTCTGCGAGGTATCGCCAACCGTCGCCGGTGAGCTGCTGGGGGCCTGCTTCGCCGATTTGATCACCGATGAGCCCGGCAACACAGAGCGGATATTCGCCCGAGAGGGGACCGAGCGCTGTCCGGTTTTCGTCGGTGACCTTCCCTACCCAGATGCTGATGGTGCCGGTCCTCTCGTCGGTCTGGTAGGTGGCCATTCCTTCCGGGAGGCGGTCTGCGACCTCGACGGCCAGAGCGTTCAGCTCGGCGGCGGAATAGTCGAGCTCCACCGCCACAATCCCCTCACCAGGGAACGCGACTTCGAGGTCTCGTTGCCTCTCAAGGATGTTGGTGTCGACGAATCCGACGTGGATCCAGTTGTGGCGGGCCCGATTGGTCCACACCGCCTCGAACCCTTCGAGGGTCGCCGCGTACACGCCGACCTCCAGCTTCAGATACTGCAGGTCGCGGTACACGGGCTCATCCCGATACCAGTCGTCGGGGGCTTCCCGCCACACAAGCGGATCACAAATCGGAGCCAGCACGCTGGCATTCGAAGTCGGTGGGTCGGTGGGTCGAGTCGCCCCGGGCGGAATCGTCTGAGAACCCTGGGCTGGGGCGGTCGTTGGCACTTCGGTGAGTTGTTCGCTGGGCGAACATCCGGTCCACACAACCACCAAAACAATGATCAACGCAAAATCCCGAACCACCACCGTTGAAACGACCTCCGACCCGATACCGTTCCCAAGCCAGCCAACGGCGATCCACTGATGAACCATATCAGCCCGTCGCGGCGGAGGAACCCAAAACGACAATGATCGCCGCGTCGGTCAGCCTGGGCGGAACCGGCTGTTCGAGCCGGGCGCCTCGGGTGCGGACGGTGGCCGGTCCCAGGGTGGCGATGAAAGCAACCATATCGGCGCGTCGGCACCGGTTTTAGTCCGCGTTTAGTCCGCGTTTAGTCCGCGAAACGGTGAAAACTGCTGCACAGCAACCAGAGTCGATGAGGCTCGAAACCCCTTGCGCCACAAGGGATTTCGGCAGATTGGTCCACTACCGTCAGGTCTCCCGAAACCCCCTGTTCTTCCCTGACACGGAAGAGGTCGCTGGTTCAAATCCAGCACGGCCCACAGCAAGAAACCCCGCTCCCAGAGCGGGGTTTCTTGGTATTCGGGGGAGTGGCACGCCAAACCAACACCCTCTACCTGACCAACCACCAACACGCCGACGAACAGTGCACCCACCTCACCCACACCGATCACCGTGATGCGATCGAAAGCCTCGTCGCCGCCCTCAACCGAGGCTCAACCCAGACCGCCGCCATCGACCGTCCCGGGCTGGTACCAACCGGCGACATCGATCCGTTCGGCCCGCCCCCACCGAGCACAGATGTCGCCGCCCGGGTCGCCTGGCAGATCGCCAAACGCCAAAACCAGCGGCAAGCCCCCGATCTCGACCGCGCTATCGGCCGCTAACCACAACCACGAAAGATGGTCACCGGGTCTGGTATCACGCGACAGTTGCCGGTTCCCGGACGCCGATGGGTGCTCGATATCGCTCGGGGCGGTGGTGATATGGCGGGACCTCCTGCCAGACTGTGCGACATGTCGTGTGAGACCGCCGATGCTGCCCTCGATCTTGTCGTTCGAGATCACGAGGATCTGTCGAATCCATTTCAGGCAGCGATCATTGACTGCGGGGATGGGTGCGCCGAGGCCTGCAACATGCTGAGCCTCCGCGTAGCTCGGCGACTCTTGGACGGGGATCTCGCCTTCGAGGCTGCCGACGCGGTTATGAACTGGGTGGGGTCATACATGGTTGATGTGCGCAAACGATTGGGTACGAGGCTATGCCTGACCCTGCGCACTCGATCGATGATGCAGTTGATTCTGGCGAGTACCGCCACAGCGGTGATGACCCAGACATCGATCCGATGGAGAGTACACGATTCCAGGACTCTCCCAGATCCTCGCCGACTCCGCTTGCAGGACGTGGAGAACAAGTCCTACACGGGGCGCCACCCTGATCTGGTGATTCACGCAGATCACCAGACACAGAGCGAGAACGAGCAAACCGCCCAGCAGCGCCGAGCGGCACCGAGCGGCACCGAGCGGCACCGAGCGGCACCGAGCGGCACTTCCCGCTTGGGTCCCTACAGCGCAGCGACCGTTGCGGGCTGGGGACACAGGAGGAGAAGGCTTGTTGGGAGTGGCTCAGAACACACGACGAACGGGTCAACTCGTTCGTCGACCTCACCAGCTTCTAGGTGATGCGCGATAGGCGTCTCCGAGAAGCCCTGGCATTCGACCAGGACTCACAGCGGCGGGCTTCAACGAGCTTCGACTATGACGATCGGGCGGTCACCCAATGGACTGAGAGCCCGAACCGAACTGCTCCGCCGTCGACATCGGGGTGTAAACGGTAGGTTACCCGGTCGTCGTCGTCGTCACTCCGTCCTGGTCGCCAACCGAACCGGCCGGGCGGCTGAGCGCTGCACGAACGTCATTGATCAGCGACTCCTCAGCGACCCGGGCGCCGGAGGTTCCGAGATCTGACGCCTGGGAACTGTTCACCTCGTAGGCAGCGTTCACGGTGCTGGCGCTGATGTCGCCGAGGGTCACTTCTTCCTGAGTGAACACGATGAGCGATTGTCCCGGCTGGAACGACTCCGGGGCGATCCCATCGCGAACCACGTACGACGTTTGTCCTACATCGCCACCGAGAACCCGGACCCAGATCTGCTCACCGATGGCTGCGCTCCCTTTGATCACCTCATCGACGGTCACGGAAACGGGCACGAACGCGAACACGGTACCGTCGGACAGCCTGTACTCAACGGGTCCTTCCACCTCCTTCACCGTCACGCGCAGTATCGCCGCGTTGTTGCTCGCCGAGGCGACAACACCCTGGGGCGAGGAGTCGATTGGATAGCTCGAGCCCATTTCAACCGTGACGCCTGGACCGCTGTCAAGACCACACGCACTGAGAACGAGTGCCGCGGCCAACACCAAGACGTATTCGGTGACTCTTCGGTTCTTCATCGAGCTTCGCCGCCTTTCTCAGTAGAGGGTTGCTGCCCCGGCCTCGTCATCCGAATTGGTATCCCATTTCTTGGTCCAATCGGGGTTCATGGCCGCGGCTTGCTCCGCAGCTGTCATCGTTCCGCAATACAGGGGGTGCAGTAGGCCGAGAATGTGCCCCATTTCATGCATGACGACCGTGTGAACGTCCGCCTGCGATCCCGAGACCATCGTCCCCGAAAAGTTCCAGGAGTAGTCCGTGTTCTGGTACTGCCGGGCCTTCGTGATCTGGCTGCCGGAAATCGTCAAGATCGTGTACCCGGGAACGTTTTGCCAGCCATTCGCCGAGAAGTCGACGTTGGAGATGACATACGCGGAACTGGTGGTCACGGTTCGCGAGGGTGTCGAGTAACTCCAGGTACTCCCCGCGATACCGTTCCAGTCGATGCGTGCGTTGTTGACCGTGCTGTCCCATCCGGTTGGAACGGTCGATGCCTTTCGTGGAATGAGGGTGGATCCCGCCCATCGAACGTTGTTGCCGCCCGTGGCCTGGATGCAGAAGGCGGTCGCCGGTGAGGGGATCAGAGCACTTGCGACTACGAGAACCAGTCCGAGGATCCACGTGCGTGACTTCATCGCGGGATGATACGTTTCGTGGGGGGGGTGTCAAGTGCCTCTCCCGACGGGTGGGGCTCGTTTCCGGCTGGCACCTGCGTCAGCTCGACCTCGGCGGCGAGTCGATGGATTCGGTCGTTGAGAAGTTGGTCGGTGAGTCGGCGACGGTCGATGGTTTCGACGGCATGGATGACGGTGGCGTGCGGGCGGCCGACGGCGGTGCCGATATCTTGGTTGGGTGAGTTGAGTTCTGGCGCGGAGCAGGTAGATGACGAGCTGGCGGTCGGCGGCGATGGGTTGGCGGCGACTGTGGGTGGTTATCGGCTGCGCAGATGTCGTATTCACGGGCGACGGCGGCAAGAATGAGTGTCAGGTCCACAGGTAGCTCCGATCGGGAGCACGGAGCCGGCGTTCGGTCGCTAGTTCGGTTTCGAGCCATTCAGGTTCGGCGGTGACGGGCCGCTGGATCGAACGTCATATCGCGGATTCGGTCACGTGCGAGCTGGCCATGATGGCGGGCGCGAACAGCAATGCCAGCGTTTGGGCGATCGTGGTCGAAGGCTACCGTGCTGACCTTGATAGCGTTGCGGCGGTGCTCAGCGCCACAGAAGTCGACCTAAGTTACTCGGACGGCCGCTAGCTGCTCACGACCACCAGGTTCGACTAATTGTCCGATGCTCGCTCGGTCCTGCGTGGAGCTTCGGGGCTTCTCAGCTTTGCCTCAGGCGCAGTGGCCATTTCCCGTCTATCGGTTCGCCCGCTGGCCCTCGGCCAGGTAATTCGAATCCATGCAGACGGCCGCTCGGAAACGCATGCGCTGGTTGGCACAGTTTTCGAGTTTGAGTCGGTTTTCGGAGCCGGTTCAATCACGACGACTTCGGATGGTATCCGCGTGCGTCAACTTCTGGCTATTGCTCAGAAGGCAATCGTTGCAGGCGAGGCGAACGAAGACCTAGCGCACGCTCTTAGATTGTTGGGGAACATCCGCGAAGGTTCGCAAACCTATCGGAGGCGGAGCTCTTGGTGAGCGACATCCTTCGCAACTGGTAGAGGCGGAGTGGGCCGTGCTCGCGTCGAAGGATTGACCTGTGCCTATGTGGATGAGTATCTATGCATGCGTGGATACACAGTCGATTCATCAGATTGGCGATCGTTGCAGGCGTGGGCGAGAGAAATGCGTTGAGCCGTGGCTCTGAACCCGATACGCTGCGTTTATCACGGGAGGAATACGTCGATGAGCAAAATGCCTGCCCGCATCGCCGCGTTTGGCGGGGCGGTGTTTGTTGCTTTCGGATTGTGGGCCATGATCGGCCCTTCGTCCTTTTTCGACCAGCTGGCGCAGTTCGAGCCGTACAACCAGCACTTCATCCAGGACATCGGCGCGTTCCAACTGGGACTCGGGGCAGTACTGCTCCTCGCACTGCGCCATTCCGATTCGCTCGCTTCAGGGCTCCTCGGGGCAGGAACGGGTTCTGCGGCTCACGTTGTATCGCATGCCATTGGCGCCGATCTCGGTGGTACCCCGGCTGTCGATATTCCGTTTTTTGCTGTGCTATCGGCGGTTTTGCTGGTGGGTGGCGTCATGCGGCTTCGCCACCGCCTCTTTGACTGAGCGAATCGGCTATTCAGTGAGCCCACGTCTCATGCGGGAACTGTTATCGCTCTGGGTTCACAGATACCAAATTGGGGCACCAGAACCTTCCACTCAACACAGATCATCTCAGACCCTGTTCGAGAGATGGGAAAACCGCGATCGACAACGGTGAATGTTTCCGCCATCGTCCGTGGAATGAGTGGACGCTGGGCTCTGCTGGTGATACCTTGCGCGCAGAGGCGGAGGCGCCCGCAACGAACGTTGCTCGCCTTCCACTAGCTGCGGCTCCGTGCCTCGCGACCGTCGACACGTCGATAGGGGTCGTCCATGTCACCGAGGCCGCGGTTCGTCATCATCATCCTGGGTCTTTTGGTCGGGGCATGCGGGTCCCAAACCGCACCGCTCTCTGCCGGTTCGTCGACGCCTCCGGCGACGCAGCCCGACGCGGTAACGACCACCGTGAACGCAGCTACTACGACGGCCGCCGTGGACACCACCATGACTGTCGTGCAGACCGGGCCGCTGTACCAGGTGGATATCGGTGGTCGGATCATGGTGATGGAGTGTCGCGGACAAGTTTCGACACCGACCGTGGTCGTCGACGCGTGGTCTTCGAACGGGGTCCGGGCGCTCGTTGAAGCCGTCTCGGACTTTGCCAGGGTATGCACCTATGACCATGCCGGAACTCGTCGGAGCGGGCCGCCGCCTGAGCTGCCCCGCACCGCTCAGGCCTATGCAGACGATCTGCATGCGTTGCTTTCCGGATCGGGCGTTGAAGGACCGTATATCCTGGTCCCTTGGTCGCTCACGACATGGACCACGATTCTCTATGCCTGGACTTACCCCGAGGACCTCGCTGGCGTTGTCATGATTGACCCGCGCGGTCCCGGGGTGAGTTCGGGAGACCTGGCTGCGCTCCCTGAGCCAATGCCGGATGAGCCCCTGGCAGTGACCGACGTTCGCAACTTCCTGCTTGAACTGATCTCCAACCCGGGAGAAAACGACGATGAAGGGCTCGATTGGCATGCGAGCGAGGAACTGGCCCGAGCCGCCATCGACGAAGACGGACCGTTGTTTGGAGACCGTCCGACCATCGTCCTGAGTGCCACCGACACGTTCGAAGATTGGAGAACCCTTGACCTTCCGCCGGAGATTCTCGACTTGTTCTGGCAGGTGTGGATCGACGAGCAGCAACGACTTGCCGCCGAGTCGAGTCGGGGGGAATGGCGTGTGGTCCCTGACAGTCGCCATGCCATCCAGGTGGATCAATTGGGTGCCGTTGTCGACGCCGTCAGGGAGGTGGTATCGGCCGCTGGGTAGGAAGCGGAAGCGCCAGCTGAACGCCCCTTACGGTTGTGTGATCCAGACGATCAAATCACTAGGAAAGGACTACCAACAATGGCCCGCGTTTCAACGTACCTCAACTTCATGGGCACGACTGAAGAGGCGTTTGAGTTCTACCGCCGTGTATTCGGGGGAGAATTCACGTTCATCACACGCATGAGTGATGTCCCGCCGATGCAAGGTCAGTCACCGCTCACGGAGTCTGAACAGCAAATGATCATGCACATCGAATTGCCAACGCTGGGCGATCACAGCCTCATGGGGACAGACGCGCTTGAGTCGATGGGTCATACCCTGACCTTCGGGAACAATTTCTCGATCAACCTCGAGCCAGACACGCGCGCCGAGGCCGACCGTCTATACGCCGGGCTTGTGGAGGGTGGGGAAGCGACCACCCCACTTACTGACATGTTCTGGGGCAGCTATTTCGGCTTGCTGACTGACCGGTTCGGTGTGCAATGGATGTTCAATTGCGCGGAAAACACCTAGCCATGGCGCTCGGGAAACCGAATCGTGGTCGCGATTACCCGGGTCGAGCGGGCGTCAGGGATGCGTATTCAGGCACTTATACAGTCGTTCAAGCTTGCCGGTAGGCGATCGCCCTGTTGTCTTTGACTCCAGCCACCATAAGGACCTGGCCCCAGAGAGGGGCACCTAGTTTCTTAGGTCTTGATCATCTGAAGGCTTCCCGAGACAAGTCCACGGTGGATGTCGTTCAAACTTAAGGTGCACTCTCACTCAGGATTTGGCTGGACCGATGGGTGGTCGCTGTTTGCGATACGAGTTCTTTCGCTTGATCAGACCGTTGCGGACTGTGAGAAAGTCACACCCGTTCACTTCAAGGCGACTCCCGTCGGCCAGCGTGCCGGTCAACGTCCACTCCGAAACACAATATTCGGGGTTGATCACATGGTGATGCCCACTTCCCCAGTGGGCGTCGGGCATTCTCTCGAACACCGACGCGAAAGCCATTCGTACTTCGGCCCCTCCTGCAAATCGCTGTCCTTCGACATCGGGTCCCCCGGAAGCTTCGAAGACCCCGTCCTTGGAAAATAGCTGCATCAAGGCCTCCAGGTCATGGTTGTTCCATGCATTAATATGCTTGACCATCAAGGCCATCAGGGCTTCGTCGGGTTCTGACACGGGTACCTCACTTGTCGCTTCGTGCAAGAGCATTGTCGTTCGATGGGGTGGCGTCGTTGCTTTGCGAACGCCAGGCTGGGAATGAGCGGGAACCCGACTACTCGAAAAGTGGGCGGAGGTGGTCGTTCAGGAACACGCCGGTAGGGTCGAATTGGCGCCGCACCTCGAGGAAATCTTCATACCGAGGGAACAACCGGGCCAGGCGATCGGCCGTCATGAAGTGGAGTTTGCCCCAGTGAGGACGGCCACCGAATTCGGCGAAGAGACTGTCGCAGGCTCGGAGGTATGGCCAGTAGTCGACCCCGGGTTCGCCTGAAATTGAGACAACCAGGTTGTCGCGGTGGTAATTCGGGCTCATCCAGGCGTCTTCGGCCGCCACCACCCGGATTTCGAGTGGGTACATGCTCAGCGGATGCCAGCGGAGCATGAGGCGGCGCATTTCCACCAGGATGTCGCGCCACCGTTCCAATGGGAGGAAGTATTCCACCTCATGGAAGTTCGGGTCGTAGACCATGGGGTATATCCGGTACGAACGATCCATCCGCTCATGGGATCCGAGCTTGACGTCAGCTCCGGCGTCGACCTCGAGATACCGTTTCACGACGCAGTCGTCGGCGCCGGCCCCGTCAAGGTTGTACAGCCTGGCGGAGTCCTCCGTCGGCATCCAGAACAGTCCGTAATGCCGGTACACGTCGATATCGCGTTCGAACGTTTCGAGCACTTCGGCGAACGGCACGATATCGGTCCGGGCGTGGAGGTGATAGGCGGGGACGACTTTAATGGTCAGTTCGGTCATGATGCCGAGCATCCCGATCGAGGTCTGCAGGGCTGCCAGAAGGTCGGGATTTGCTTGACGGGTCACATCGACCAGTTGTCCGTTCCCGTCGACCAGTCGGGCTCCCTCGAGTGTTGCCGAGAAGGAGGGGAAGCGGCGGCCTGATCCGTGTGTGGCGGTGGCAATGGAGCCAGCAATCGCCTGAGTGTCGATGTCACCCTGGTTCGCCAGAGCCAAGCCGTGCTTCCACAACGGCTCGCCGAAATCGCCGATGGTCGTCTTGGGAAGCACCCGCACCAGTCGGTGGTCGGCGTCGATGTCGACGATGCCCCGCATCGCCGACAGGTCGAGGAGGACATCGGTTTCGACGATCGGCGTGAACGAATGCGCCGTGCCAACCGTTCGGACCCTGGATCCAGCAACGAGTGCCTTGGCTACGTGTCGTTGAATTTCGGATTCGGTCGAAACCGCCGCAACGTCGCGGGGTTCGAAGGACTGATTGCCTACCCAGTTGGACCACACCGTCATGGATCGAGCCTACCTCGACAGTCATGTTGCAAGCGGTCGAGAAGCTCCGGCTAGTTGTTCGATTGCCTGGTGTCCCAGAGCTGGACCGGTGGTGTACCGAGGCGAGAGTCTGGCCGCCAAACCGTCGTTATGCCTAGGTTTGGATGTCTGGGCCCCAACGGGCAACCGGTCCAACGCTTCCAACTCACAGGAATACGAAGAACCCATGGTGAAGATAAGACTGCCCTGCGTGAGGGTCGCATTCGGGGCGCCGGCCTCGATGTGTTCGAAACCGAAATGCCCGAGCCCAACCCGGGTCCGCGGCCCGGCCTTTACGATCTCCCGAATGTCGTGTTGACCCCACATATCGGTTCGGCCGCTCGCGAAACGCGCGACTAGATGGCTTTGCGAACCGTGCACAACATTGAACGTTTCTTGCAGGGGAAGCGTCCGTTCGACATTCTCAATCCCGAGGTTTACGGTGAAGCTGCCCGCCAGGACGAGGCGATCGGATAGCCGGTCGCTGATCCCAACCGCGAGCCGTCTCAGCCCGAGTTCGAGCTTTAGTTAGGCGATGGCCGCTTGTGACCTTCGCCCCCTTCTACCAGGCCGAGATCAATGGTCCGATGTCAATAGTCGGGGAGTCCCAACCGATGGGATTCGAGGCGCCCATCCGTCTCGAAAACCCTCGACAAAGGAGGAACCATGCCAGACATGAACGGCAAGGTGGCGTTGGTCACCGGGGCCGGGAGCGGTATCGGAAGGGCGACGGCCTACGCCTTCGCCAGATACGGAGCCAAGGTTGCAGTCGCCGACCTTGACAAGTTGGGTGGTGTCGCCACCGAAGAGCACATCAACTCCACGGGTGGGGAAGCGATCTTCATCGAGGTTGACGTTTCCCAAGAGATGCAGGTCAAGGACATGATCGATCAGACCGTGGCCGAATTCGGACGCCTCGACTATGCCCACAACAATGCGGGAATCGACGGCGAGCAAGCTTTGCTTGCCGATCAGACAACCGAAAACTGGAACCGCGTGATTGCCGTGAATCTGTCGGGTGTCTTTTTCGGCATGAAGTATGAGATCCCCGCAATGCTCAAGCAGGGTAAGGGCGCCATTGTCAATACGGCGTCGGTCGCCGGTCTGAAGGGATTCGGCAACATCGCCCCGTATGTCGCCTCCAAGCACGGCGTCGCCGGGCTCACGAAGTCGGCAGTTGCTGACTACGGAACATCGGGTATCCGGTTCAACGCCCTGTGTCCAGGCGTGATCAACACTCCCATGGTGGCCGGCTTCATGAAGGAGAATCCCGAGCTGATCGACGCTGTCATCGGTAACACACCGATGGCCCGGGTTGGCGAACCTTCCGAAATGGCTGAAGTCGTAGTGTGGCTCTGCTCGGATGAGGCGTCCTACGTGAACGGCCATACGTTCGCAGCCGATGGGGGGTTGATGGCGATCTAGGGCGCCAATTCAAACCAACTTAGATTGCGCCGGGCGGACCGACCGTCAGTCTTGGTCGCTGATTGAAACCAGCCGGTAGGCCGCCACTGGTTCAGTCTTGCCTTTGGCGTCGATCGGACGGACTTGTTCGGCAGTAACGACATGTCGTACCAGGTCGTAGGTGGTCGCTCCCATCAGGATGTCTCCAGGTTCGGTGGCAGTTTCGAGGCGGGCCGCCACATTCACGGCATCTCCGATAGCCGTGTAGTTGCGCAGCTCGTCGCTGCCGATGTTGCCGACCAACGCTGAACCGGTATTGACTCCGATTCGAAACTGAGGCCAGTCGGGCCGATCCCGAATCAATTCGCCGATGGCTTGCTGCATCCGATGGGCCGCCCGGACGGCGCGTACGGCGTGGTCCGGTTGGAGAATCGGCGTGTTAAAAACGGCCATGACGGCGTCACCTACGAACTTGTCGACGGTTCCGCCTTCGTCGAGCAGAATCGGCACAACTGTCGTGAAGTATCGGTTGAGCAGGTCGACGACGTCGCTGGGGTGTTGGACGCCCTCGGTGTATGAAGTGAATCCCCGCAGGTCGGCGAAGAGCACGGTGATTTCCACCATGACGCCACCCAGTTCTGCATTCTTCGGGTCGTTAAGGAGTCGGGTGGCGATCGTCGGTGACACGTAGCGGCCAAACAGGCCCCGCAGATCGCGATAGACGACCAAATTCCCCAGGGCCATGCCGAGGTGGTCAGCGAACGACTGCACGAGGTCTTGATCCCTCCCGCTTGCTGTGCCCGGAGCCACATGGAGCGTACCGAACCGTCGGTCGTGAAAGGTCACCTGGCAGGCTTCGCTTGCCCCAGATTCATCCGAGCTGGGAACGAACCGGACATCGAGTCCCATGGCCCCACCCAGCGCCTCGGCTGCCAGGTCACCGAGTTGGGCTTCCGTAATGTCATCGAGTGGTTGTCTTGAAATGGTCGCCATGGCGGCCAGCACACCGGATTGGCGTCGTTCGGTTGCCACCGCCGTGGCGGCGTCTTCGAGAATCTCAGTTTGGCCGGTCGAAAGGCCGAATTGCTCGCCAAGGCTTCGGGCGGCGAGTTGGGTATCGGATGAAGACGCAGTTGCTGCAACAGCCGAGACCAACTGTTCCAGGGCGCTGCGAAATTCAGATTTGATTTCTTCAACGGTGCTGGCGAGCGCCACCGACGAGAACAAGGCTCCGGGTCGTCCCTCTCTCCGGAATTGGACATACGAAGCGTATGCGACATATCCATAGCTGACGAGGATGACGAGATGCCACGTCCACCACGAAAGCTGCCATGGTCGAGCGAGGCCGACGAGAACCACCACCTCAGCCAGCAACACCAGTGAGGTAACCAAAGCCATCGCTACCGCCGAGGGCCGGGACCGGTAGACGAGGTAGTAGCGGAAGGCCGCCACCAGAAACAGGGCCACACCGATGACTTCGAGCGGTAAGAAGAAGTCAGAAAGCCCCGATTCCTCGAGCGAAACTCCGAGCGGAGCGATGTCGTTCACGCTGAGATACAGCCACGCTGCAGCAATCGCCAAAACTCCGATCGACAGGTGCGTTCGAGAGCGGACGATCGCCGCCGAGCGTGACTCGGACCACTCGAGGGAAGACAACGTAGCGAGGATGGCTGCCACGAATAAGCCGGCGGGCATAGCGAGCGAAAATCCGAGGTTGGCGCCCGCGGCGAGCAGCTTGGGAGTTGCCAACGCATGGACCGCAAAGAACGCCGCGCTCACCGAATACGACAACGACATAAGGAACAGTCGGGCGTCGTTGCGGGCTTGCGCTTCTCGTCCGATGCGGGTGGCGAGCATGAGGTTGGCGAAAGCCACGATGGCGACCAACCAGAAATGGGTTGGGTTGTGTTGCCACTTTGCGTCGACCGCCGGGGCGGCGAGTAAGACGGAGACGAAGGCCGGAGCCAACGCCATGTGCAGGACCCATACAACGGTGCCTGGCCATGCGATTGAACGGTTTACCAACAGGAACCTCCAGCGGCTAACCGTAGCCAAATTCGACTTTCTTCGCGAGAAGGTGTCGAAGCCCAAAGCAAGGCCCGCGCCGTGGCGGGGGCCGCTTCACGAGACTGCGATCTCTTAGCCGCCCAGCAGGCCTCCCAGGCCTTTCTTGACGTTGTCCATCAAGCCGCCCTCACCGGCGCCGGCACCGCCGCCCAGGAGACCGTCGAGTTGTGAGGCGATGGGCCCTGGGAGCTTGTCCTTGACGAAACCGATGACCATACCGACAATTTCTTCTGCCTTGTCGGCGGGCAAGCCGGTCTTTTCGGTGATCATCGAGATGAGTTGTTCCATAGCATCTCCTGTCTGGTGGCCGGTCTCTTCGAGCTCCTGACACGAATCGTAGCGGCCAGCCTGTCCCCGCAACGAGTGCGCATCCACCCTGGGCGATGTCGAGGTTGGATGCACACTCGTTCCAGGGATGGGGCGATCCGACTGGCCGTGAATCGCTAACTTGGACGTATGGACTTCGACATGCCGCCCGGAGATGACCCACGCCGGGTTTCGGTGAAAGCGTGGTTGACCAATCACCCCCACCCGAGTGGTCGTGAGATGTATGAAGCCGGCTACGTTGTTCCGCATTGGCCCGCCCCGTGGGGCGTCGACGCCGACCCGATGCACCAGGTCATCATCGACGAAGAGTTCAATCGAGCCGGCCTCAAGCGTCCCGACAACGCCATCGGGATTGGTTGGGCAGCCCCGGTGATCCTCCTGGCGGGAACCGATGAGCAACAAGCTCGCTATCTCCCGGGGATTTTCAGTGGTGAGGAGTACTGGTGCCAGCTTTTCAGCGAGCCGGACTCGGGCAGCGACCTGGCGAGCCTGTCGACTAGAGCGGTGCGCGATGGGGATGAGTACGTCGTAACCGGATCGAAAACCTGGTCGAGTTTCGCCCACAAATCGAAGTACGGCATCTTGCTGGCCCGAACCGACGCCGACACACCGAAACACAAAGGTATCTCATACTTCATCATGCCGATGGACGCCTCCGGTCTCACGATGCAGCCGATCATCGACATGTCGACTGCCCATTCGTTTAATCAAGTGTTCTTCGATGAGGTGCGCATTCCGGCCGCCAATCGAGTGGGGGAGGAGGGCGACGGTTGGCGGTTGGCAGTTGCCACGCTGGCGAACGAGCGGGCCTCGCTATCGTCGGGAGGGTCATTGTGGGGGATCGGGCCGACCGCCCGGACTCTCGTTGACCTTGTCGGGCGGGTCGGCGGCGCCCTCAATCCGCTGCTCCGGGATCGCCTTGCTCAGATCTATTGCGAATCCGAGGTGCTTCGGTTGTTACAACTGCGAATGTTGAGCGCCAGGCTGCAGGGCAAGACCCCGGGATCTGAGGCATCGGTCCAGAAGATCTTGTCCGATGAACATGGCCAACACGTCATGGAGTTCGCCAAAGACTTCGCCGGTACCGCCGGACTTTTGGAAGGTTCGGGTCCGGCGGGACCGGTCCCCAAACTCCAACAGGACGGCTTGACCGAGATCAACTTCCCGCGTGGGGCCGCGAGTCAGTTCCCCGACGTTGATCCGATTTGGCATTACGGGTTCGTGTTCCAACCTGCGTTGACGCTGGGCGGTGGGACGTTTGCCATTCAACGCAACATTGTCGCCGAACAAGTGCTCGGGTTGCCGCGCGAACCTGACGTTGAAGCGGGGCAGACGTGGTCTGAGACCCGGCGCCCTTAATCCCAGCCGAGTTCGTGGAGGCGTTGTTCGTCCATGCCCAGGTGATGGGCAATTTCGTGCAGGACGGTCACCCGAATTTCGTGGCGGAGTGCTTCAGGGTCGAGTCCCAACGCCACGTGGGGTTCTTTGAAGATGGTGATCGTGTCAGGCAACACCGCTGAATAATCGTTGCCGCGGTCGAGGAGGGACACCCCGTCATACAGGCCGAGTAGGCCGTCGCCGTGCGGATCCTGGTCAGACGTCGGGCGATCGGCGATGGCAAAGATCACGTTGTCCATCGTGTCGGTCACCCATTGGGGGAGGCTTGCCAGGGCATCGCCAACTGCTTTGTCAAACTCGTCATCGGTCATTCTGCGTCACCGTCCGTATCGACCAGCGATCGTAGCCCAACCGGCTATCCGCCGATTTGTCATCGACATTTGAGGAGCAAACTTGACCGTTTATCAACAATTGTTTATCGTAAAACAATATACAATTTCCGATAAACAGATAGGAGTAACGAGACATGAATATGAAGGTGATTCGTCTGTCGAAGATTGCGTTCGACATCATGTTCTTCGTTGGATTGATTGGCATCGTGCTGGTTGCGGGTTTGACGGTCTTGTCGCCGATCATCGTGGATGCGATCCGGGAGTCGAATGGATTGGCAACCAGTGGTAACTTTTTTGGAGTCCCCGTGTCGTTCGATCTGTCGAAGATGGATAGTGGAACGGTCGCCCAGGTCGCCTACGCCGCCGGGTTCGGGATTGTCGTGTCCATGGGCGTCGGCACGTACATCGCCCACCAGATCCGGCGTGCCCTTCGGGCGGTCCTGGGTGGGACCGCTTTCCGTGACGAGAACTATGAGCGCCTCCGCAAGGTGGCCTACGCAGCCTTCGTGCTCGTGCCGATGGGATGGATCACCAGCTCTTGGATCTCGACGGTCGTTGACGGGTCCTTCGCCCTGGAGATCGACATCCCGTTTGCGACGATCGCCGGCGGTCTGCTGGCCCTGGCGGTCGCCGAGATCTACAAGGCCGGTATCACCCTTCAGGACGAGTCAGAACTGACGGTGTGATGATGGGAATCGAAGTGAACCTCGATCGTGTCTTGCTTGATCGAAAGATGACTCTCACGGACTTGTCCGAATCGGTTGGCGTAACTCTGGCGAACCTTTCCATTCTCAAGACCGGGAAAGCCAAAGCGGTCCGTTTCACCACCTTGGAGGCCATTTGTCGGACCCTCGATTGCCAGCCAGGCGACATCCTCCAATACGTGGACGGCTGATCCGCCACTAAAAAGGGCCGATCCTCGGATCGGTCCTTTTCCCATTGACCGACGCTGGGCGCTGTTTCGCACCCACCACAGAACGTTCTACACTGCCCATTCACAGCCCGACCCAAAACTGGCTGGGGCGATTAGCTCAGCGGGAGAGCGCTGCCTTCACACGGCAGAGGTCACTGGTTCGATCCCAGTATCGCCCACTCCGAGATCCCTTGTGTTTGTTGGGGCTTCTAGGTCAGTCCCCTCCCTTGATCCCTGTTTTGGGATCGTCGCGTCCACATGGCGTCCACACGAGATGGGTCCCGGGGCGGGTTGAGGGTGTCGGCCACGATTCGGCGCTACGCGCTCCGCAAAGAAACGCTTTCTTCGATGGTTGAGCTGGGCTCGTTGACACCGGCAGCGGCAGGATTCCTCTGGGCTGTGATGCAGACGAACATGAGTGTTCTCATCTCGGGTCCGCCCGGGGCAGGGAAGACCTCCATGCTCACGGCGGCACCGTCGACACACTGTCTGCGGTGTTGCGAAGAAGTGCGTGAACTGCACGTTCCTATCACGCACGGGTCCTACTACGAGTCTCGTCCGGCTGCCCTCGATGGATCAGCGGAGATAAGCCTTCGAGACCTCGTCAAGGTCGTTCTTGCGATGCGCCCGGATCGCATTGTCGTCGGCGAGGTACGAGGCTCGGAAGCGCCGCGTCGAAGAGATAACCGGGCTTCCGTTTGCGGTAGAACTGGCCGTTGCATGAGAGTCCGCGTGCGTCATCCAGTCGGCCAGTAGCGCCGAAAGCCGGTTCCCGGATGCTCTGAGTCGGTCGATGGGGCTCGCCTGGTCGTCTTTATGTTCTACTCAGAGCCGGATGCCGGCCAACTGCTTGAGGTCCGGTTCGGCGCTGTCGAACTCATGAATGGCGGTGTGCTCGCTCAGTTCGCGGATCCCTAGTGGGGAGCCGGAGACGAGGCCGGACATGGCATCAGCCTCCAGGCGTCGCGCAGGACGCGAATTCCCCCAGGGCACCGAAGGTGTCTCCTGGCGCAGAGGACCCGTCGACGGATCCGTGAGACGGCGTCGGGATGCACCGAGAGGGCGGCAGTCTCGCGGTGCAGGCTCCCATCGGCGAACTCGACGACCCAGAAGCTCCGAGGATTGTTCGCATAGCGGAGGCCCAGACCGTCGAAGACAGCGACAAGGTCGTCCTCTGGCAGGGGGATCCGTCGACGGGCGGCCGGCGTCAGCTGTTAGGGACTCCATAGTCCGAGATATCCCGCGATACTTCGGAGAAGAGTCCTGACACTAAACGCAGTGTCCGTTACCCAGCAACACGCCTTGCCTACCCCTCGACGGGCGCCGCTATCGCCGGATCCGAGGAATGGCCGAGACCCGATATCGTGCGGGGGCGAGCGTCTCGCTGACTCAGGTTGCCGGCGCCTTATTGGACAAGGTTGCGGGACCTCTAATCAAAACGGTCGTTGCGGATACTGCGAGCATCAGGGCAACGAAGATGCTGAACGTAGTCAGTTCGCCGTCCGTGTTCTCAGGTAGGAGCGGCATGAAGACGAAGGCCACGTTCGAGGCGAAGTGAAGGAGAATCGCCAATCCGACTGCGCCGCCGGATGCGTTGAAGACCGCAGCCACTATCACGCTCAACGAAACGACAAAGAGGCCGAAAAGCCAGAACGGAGTATCGAGGGGCACGCCAGTATCGATGAGAGCAGCCGGGTAGTGCCATATCCAATGAACCCCTCCCACGATGAGCGCCGCAGTAAGAGCCGAGTGGCGGGTCTGCAGGCCGGGTAGTGCGTATCCACGCCATCCATACTCCTCACCAAACGCAATAAATAGCAGAGGAAGTACGACGATCAGCCCGTCCGATGGCATTCCGAACTCGTAGGCGTCTCCGGTGACGATGGCCCCAATGCCCATGGCTACGAACGCTAACACGGGTATCGCAAGTGCCGACACCACAACAAGCCTCGCTGAGATTGGCTCGCTGCCACCAAAACGCAGGAGCCGCCGGATACCTGGTCCACCCTCGGTAACCCCTGCCATCACGACCGCAACCGTGGAGGGGACAATGACGGCCAGAATCGCAGCGTCGGGGTTATCCAACCGGTAGCCGATGACGTACACCACCGCTGCACTCGCTAGCAGTGTGATGACGAAGAAGACCCAGACGTGGGTGAGGCTTCGAGTGCCCCCGTGTTCAACCGAATGCGAAACCCTCATGAGTCCTAAACCTCCAACAGCGACTCTGTACGTGCGGCCAGGGGAAAAGCCGCCGATACAGCAGCCGCACGGTAGCGGCGTGGGTATCGACACCGCAATCGCAGCATCTGGATTGGTTCCTACGATGGTCATTGCCATCCCTCCCTCACCAGCAGATAGGTGTGGCACGCATTTGCAGGGAGGGTGGACCAGAGACCCCCTGGCCTGGGGTGACAGGGCCGGTGACGGTCTCCCACCCGACCGCTGAAGTGCAGTTCCCTGGGCCTGCCGGCTAGTCAATCGAAAGGTAACCCAACCATCGAGGTGGCAGCCGGTCTCGTGAGCCAAGCCGAACCCCAAGAAACAATCCAACCGCAGGTCCCGGCCGAGGGTGACAGCCACTCACCACGATCAGCGCACCAACCCATCCTCCCTGCCCCGAGACGGTGAGCGACATGCGCCATGGTCGGAGGTACCCCAACGCATCCTCCCTGCCGGTTATGGCCCTTCATACGGCGGATCCTGCTCTCCTGTTCATCGCCGATGTGAACCATCTGGCTCTATTTCCTCATCGTTGTCGTGAATTGTGCTGCATCTACAAGGGGAAGCCGAGGAGGTTCCAGTAGTAGCGCACCACAGCAGGTACGGCGCAGTCAGCGCGAGGAGTGTGAGTAGATGCGGCCTCCCATCGTGAACCAGCGACTCTTCCAGGCCTAACTGCGGCAAGGACAAGCGCGCAAGCTCGCGACCGCTCCGAGCGAGATGAACCCGGTCGCGAGGAACGGGATGAGCGTGGGGCCGTAGGCCACGGTTCATCATTTGAGTGGCGGAGGTTTCGGGCGAGTCCTACGATCTTCTCTTGTCGACCTTAGGTTATGGGAGGACGAGAATGGTTGGTGACACCCCTAGTCAGCGCGTGACGAGAAGTCGTATGACGAGGTTCTTCATTATCACGTTCTCTTTTTCGTGGATGCTGTGGCTTCTGCCGGTATTGCGATCGACGTTTCTTCCTGGCCTTTCTGAGATTGTCGGTCTGCTCGGTGTGTTTGCACCGTTCGGTCCCGGGGTTGCGGCCTTCTGGTTGGTTCGACGTGCTGCTGGCGGGGAGCGAGTTCGGGTTTTGTGGCTCCGCGGCTGGACGCTGGACTTTGACAAGAGGTGGCTCGTTCCAGCTCTCGGTTTGGGACCGCTGGTCGGGCTACTCAGCGTGGTCGGGGTTATGGCGTTCGGCGGCGAGATCCGCTGGGACGACGCTGTAGCTCCCGCGATGATCCTCCCGGTATTCGTTCTGATCTACTTCGCCAATGCTTTGCCCGAGGAGTATGGATGGCGTGGATTCGCTCTGGATCCTCTTCAGCAGCGGTATACCGCGTTGGGGGCCAGTCTTATGCTGGGACTGATCTGGGGTCTGTGGCACCTTCCGCTCGTGTTCATCGAGGGGACGACGCAGGCTTCCATTCCCTTCTACGAGTTTGTTCTGCAGACGATGGTCCTGGCAGTCTTGTACACGTGGCTATACAACAACACCGGTGGGAGTGTGCTTGTCGCGGCGTTGTTCCATGCTTCTGCGAATATCGCGGGGGCGGCGATCCCGACTTGGACGACGGAGTTGGGGCGCTCCGTCAACTTCGTGTTGCTGCTGGTTATCGCGGGGGTGGTTGTCTTGCGCTACGGATGGCGACAGTTGCGGATAGGGGTTCATGACGCCGACGTGATCGACCACCGGGCGAACCTCCAGGATGACAGGGACCCGACGTGATCGGGACCGGTCAGATTCGAGACAATCCGGCGCAGGCCCACGTTCGCGCATAACGGCCCTCCCGCGATCGCCTCTGGACGGCAATACCTGTCACGCGGTGGGGCACTTGGCCCGGTTTGCTACCCGAACGGGTACCGAGTGGGCGGTGGCCTCTTGGACCTGGTCGCGATCGGTTCCGGCGGAGGTCGCTGACGTCGGTTGTCGGGGTTCGGATTGCTTCGAATCGAAGTGGTGGGGCATGGGCTTCGACCGGCGGTCAGCGGGCTAGGTGGCGGAGGATGGCCTCGGTTTGGTGGTCGGCGGGGAGCAGGGTTTCGAGGCGGAGTTCATCGAGGGTGATGTCGTAGGCGGCGCCGATGGTGGCGATGGTGGTGAGGAGTCGCATTTCGCCCGCAGGCGTTTGCAGGTGGATGGGGACTAGTAGGTCGGACCCGCTGGGCAGTTCGGGTCGGTGGGGGAGTTCATCGATGTCGGGGTAGGATCGGAGCTCGTCGAAAAGCTGCAGCAGATCGGTGTCGCCGGGTCGTTCTTTGAGTTCTCGCTCGAAGCGGTGCACGAGCGTGGTTGCGGCGTCTCTCCAGTTGTCGATGTGGGGTCGGAGTCCTTCCGCGTGCAGGAAGAGTCGGAGGATGTTGCCTTGGAAGAGGGACGATGTCTCGGGTGGGATGAGCATTTCGGTCAGGGCTGTCGCCGCTGGGTTGGCCATGACGAGGTTCCACGCCCGGTCGACGATATAGGCGGGGAAGGGTTGGTGGGCCGCCAGGAGTGTTTCGAGGATGTGACGGACCTGTGACATCGCCGGCTCGTCAAGACCATGTTCGGTGTATACGTCGGCGTAGCCGGCAGCCTTGAGCCAGGTGTTGCGTTCTCGCAGCGGGACATCGAGTTCGGTCGCCAAGTGGATGATCATCTCGCGGCTGGGTTTGGCTCGTCCGGTTTCGAGGTAGCTCAGATGCCGCTGCGACACCTCAGCTGCGACCGAGAGTTCGAGTTGGCTCATCCGCCTCGCCGTGCGCCATCGATTCAGGATCTCACCAGCGGTCGGACCCATCGTGGTTGTCATTGCGTCTCCTTGCCGACGTGGACAGGATACCCAGACTGCCGCTTCGGTTCGATGACCTCACAGGTTATTGATTCACCGCAGCTGGGGAGAGATAGTACGACGACACGACAAAGGAGTAACCAAATGACAGTGTCATCGACGAAGACTGAGGCCATGTCTGCGCCACAGCGAACCTTTCTCGGCAGAAGGCTCGCGGAGAACGCGAAGGTGTCCGGTGTGACCGGGCTTGTCCTAGTGGTTGGGGCAGCCGGGCTCGACGGCTGGATGGGGGTGAATCGGTGGGTACTGGCGGGTGTCGGGGCCGGGTTGGTGGCGTATGGAGTCGCGCTGGTGATCTGGGCCCAGTCCCCGAAGTGGCTGCGACGTGGTGGCCTGCTTGCGGTCGCCGGTGACGCCATGTGGGTGATCGGCGCCGTGGCCCTGATCGCCTTCACCGACGAGATGGCGGCGGCCGGAGAGGTAGCCCTCGCCGGCGTGACCGCGGTGGTGGCGTGGTTCGTGGCGGCCCAGACGGTCGGACTCGTCAAGCTCGGGAAGGCGGCCTGAACCATGCCCAAATTCAGTATCGAGACCTCACGTGTCGTCGACGCTCCCCTGGATGTGGTCTGGTCGGTTGTCTCGGATGCCGGCGGCTACCACACCGTGGTCGACACCCTGGCGCAAACCGAGATCATCTCCGGGCAGGGCGACGGCATGGTTCGGCACTGTGTCGACACCAAAGGGCGGGAATGGAACGAAACCTGCACCATGTGGAACGAGCACGCCTCATTCCGGATGACCGTGGATCTCGCCAGTTATCCGGCGAGCTTCCGAGCCATGTTCAAAAGGGTCGAGGGCACCTGGTCGGTCACGCCCACCGAGACCGGAACGCTGATCACGATACGGTTCGACGGAGAGACAAAGCTGGGGCCGCTCGGCGCACTGGCCGTCGCCGCCATGGGCCGAGACGGCGTCCTTAGTGGGATCCTGGACGGCTACCAAGCCCAGATCAGCCACCGCCTCGCCACCGACCAGACCAACAGTTGACAAGGTGTGGTTCGAACACCGCTCTAGTGTGCGCCATGGCTATAGGCGCCTGCACGAGGGTCGGCGAGTGCTAGACGCAGTAACGAGCGTAGAGTCGGGTCGGGTGCCGGTTGGGTGCTCGTCGTGGCGGACCAACCACCGAATCCAAACGGGGAGGGACGAATGCGGTCTGAAGGTCTGAAGATGTCATTGGTCGACGGCCGGACGGTGGCCTGGGCCGAGTACGGAGTGCCGGAGGGGAGGAGTGTCCTGTTGTTTCACGGCGGCAACGACTCCCGATTGGCCGGGCGACTGCTAGCTGACGCCGCCACTCAAGCGAACGTCCGTCTCATATGTCCCGACCGGCCCGGATACGGGGGGTCGACCTTCTCGGACGGCCGCACCTTCCTGGACTGGGCGACCGACGTCGGGAGCTTCACCGATCAGCTCGGGATTTCCGAATACGGGGTCGTGGGCCATTCGGGCGGAGGCCCCCATGCCATCGCATGTGCATACGCCAATCCCGAGCGTGTCCATTCGCTGGTGACCGTGTCGTCGCCGGCACCGCCCGCCGCCCCCAATCGAGGGCTTCACCCGGCGTTCCGGCTGATGAACCTACTCTTCAAATCACCGTCGCTGTACCGGCCGATGGCGAAGAACCAGCTCAAGCAGATGGCCACCTCTCCGGACCGCTGGCTGTCGGTGTGGGGTCGAATGCAGCCGGCCGACGGTGAACTCTTCCGCCAACAGCCCGAGATAGCGGCCGAGATCGTTGCGGAGATGACCGAAGGTGCCCGACAGGGCGTCTCTGGGATCGTCCGTGAAGCGAGCCTCTATCACACGGACTGGGGATTCGACCTACGCGACGTGCCCACGAGCTCTCAGATATGGCATGGTCGCCGCGATCGGCAGGCAGCCTTGGGATGGAGCACATTTCTCGCCGAGGAACTACCTAACGCGAGTCTCCACATCGACGAGCACGGAGGACATTTCTCCACGCTCATCAACAACGCTGACGAAATCCTCACCGGCATACCGTCCGGTTCGTAGCAGGCGCCAGGCCTGCAACCCCATCAGCAACCGAACCACTACGGTACACACGTCATCGGCGCCTCGGCCGCCGGTGAAGACCAGCCGGGGTAATAGAAGCCGCATCGCCGCATCTGTGACGGTGCAGAGATCAACCGCTCCGACCGTCCCAAGCTCCTCGATGTTGTGGTCGAGCCAACCCGCCATCACGCCTTCCTGCTTCGCTCCAGGGCTCAAGAAGGCGACGCCGACTATCAGCGGCTGGTGGCCGACGGCCACGCCCACGCATGGGACAAGGATCGAACATGCAGCGGCCAACCGTGACCGCTCGGAATCGGCTCTACGTACATGATCGGCCCACGGAATCACCAGATCGGGTGCACGAACGAGCATCCCGCCGAGTGCGCTAGATCGGCACGTATCGGATCGGTGTGAAAGACATCGGGAGCCCTCGCCACAGACCTTTTCTTTTCCGCCAACGAGACGGCCACCCCAGCCCGAATCCTCACGGCTTTAGCTATAGTCCTCCCACTTACGTATAACGATATTGTGATGTGGAGATTCACCGGTCGGCACGCAAGCACGGAATGACCGAGGCCACCATCCTCCACGGCCTTGACAATGCCATCACCGTCATCGACCTCGAACCCGAAGCTCGAACTCGCCGACGACGCCCACCTGGTGATCCACGCCATGCCTCTCCGCCCAACCTTCTACGACCGCTCCCGCAAACGAGGGAGGACAAGCCATGACCGAACCGAAGACCCATCGCACGCACAGCGGTCGCACCCTGACCGACGACGAGATCGACCCTCTCTCTACCGAAGTTGCCGAGACCGACTACGACGTCGAAACTCTCACGACCCGCCGTCGGGGTCGACCCCGGATGGGATCGGGTCCGGCCGACGTCGTACCGGTCCGTATCGACCCCGAGTTGCGGGCGGCGATCGAGGCGCGCGCCTAGGTCGAACACACCACCACGAGCGAGATCATCCGCGAGGCGATCCGCCGATTCCTCGAGGTCGCCTGACCGAGGTCAACTCCGCTCGATCGCGCGTCCATCGCGCGTTCGCAGCCATTCACGCCCGTCGGCATGCGTCGCCGCAACGCCCTCACCTGGGGTTATGGTCCACAGGAGTCCGTCTCAATCCATGCCAGGAGCCTTCGGGACGCAGAGGTCAGGCAGACAGTGGGTATTCGCCTGCTGGGGCGCCAAGCGGGTCACGGTTTGAGTCGCTCCTCCGACATCATCGCTAACTACTCGTGGCCGGGACTCGGCGATGATCGGCCAGCCGAGTGGTAGGTGACGATGATCGCCGTCGCTCCATGAAGAGGCCAGCGACCGATCAACGCCACCGACTTGCCTGTCGCGTCCACATCGTGTGCACATGACGATGAGAATCAGCCAGGAGGAACAGCTCTTCTACGGACGGGACGGGATGATGTGGCGTCAAAAGCTTCGTCAGCAGGTCGGTAGGTCGGGCAAGACCGGGTACGAGGGAGGCCACGCTGGGCGTGAGCGGTCCTTTCAAATGGGACCTCGACCCAAAGTGTATCCGGCTATCCGCCGCCGGCCGCCTCGATCATGGAAGTCAGGAGGGCCGTGACATCTTCCCAGGTCGTGGCATCGGTCATGTCTACGCGCTCGCCTTCGAGAAAGAGCGTCGGCGTTCCGGTGACCTGTTTGTCGTTTGCCCGCAATTGCACCTGCTTCACCCAACTGTTGTGGGTGCCGTCGGCCATGCAGGTTTGGAACGTGACCATGTCGGCAACCCCGGCATCCCGGGCAAACCCGACCAACTGCTCATCGGTGAAGCCATCGCCCTCCGTGACGGGTTGGTTCTCGTACACCAGGTCGTGGAACGCCTCGAAATTGCCCTGATCCTGAGAGCAGCCGGCCGCGTTCGCCGATCGCAATGAGGAGTCGTTTCGCAGGTTTCGATCCAGGAAGGACAGGATGTGATAAACGATCTTGACTTTGCCGTCGGCCGCCAACTGCCGGAGGGTCGGTCCGACCATTTGCTCCAGATCCTTGCAGGCGGGGCACTGGAAGTCCTCATA
>JAHEDI010000076.1 GCA_024641305.1 bacterium
GGTTGGTCAAGGCGAGGGGTGTGAGTTGGCTATGCGGGTTTTCATATCGCGGTGTCGCTCAATGAGGGCAGACGCCACCTGACGCAGATCGCTGGGTTGGAACGGTTTGGTCATGAAGAAGTCCGCTCCACCGTCGGCAGCTCGCATCATGTCCTTCTGCTCGACATGTGCGGTCAGTACCACCACAGGAGTAATCATGATGGTCGGGTCACTGCGGATCGCGTCGAGTACTTGCCAACCGTCGAGGTTGGGCAGGCCAATGTCGAGGACGACCAACTCAACCGAAGGATCATGGGCAGCCTCCAAACCAGACGCTCCATCGGCTCGGATCACAACGTCGAGGCCTAGCCCGCGTAGGGCGACTTCGATGATCCGCGAATTGGACGGAATATCTTCAATAAGCAAGATTTTCCCAACTGGCATGAGTGTTTCATCGGCAGGCCAACCAGAGAACTTGATAACCGGTATTGCGAGACCACACAGATCAACCGGTCCCGAGCAGGCGCGAGCATTTCGTCGAGTGTCCGGGATCCTCACCTCCAGCGCTACCCGCTACGTCCTCGGCGAGCACGCTCGGTGGCGAAGTGGTTCCGACCGACTCTTTGGATCGAGGACGGATTACCCACATATCCTGAGCTCAGGAGCGGTTTGGGGTTGACAGGTGTGGGTGGTTGGCGGCATTCTGAACTGGGACGGTGTGCTCGGGGCAATGACTCACCGAAGAGCCGGCATCAGAGGGTGGAAAGCCGGTCACGCTGGAAGGTCCGAGAGGGCCGAAGGTGACGTTCCCTCCTTGTCTTCTCCGGGTGCGCCGTCTCTTGTTGTTCCCAAGGCAACGCGTTTGAGCGACGGCGCAACAGAACTGCCGGATCCAGAGCGCCGGTGTGTGCGCGAAATCGTGCTGCACGGTGAGTGATCTGTGCGGCCCTAACCTTGGCGTCCTGCGAGGTAGCGCTACGGCGATGAGGCCCGAGTGGTCTTCTCGCAGCAGGAAAGGGACCTTCTACTCTGGAGGTATCTCGGAGGGGGGGTATGTTTGCACGAAAGAACTAGTCATCAAATTCAGATGACTGCGCCGGGCAGGGGAAACGATGAGCAAAGCATCATCCATGGTTCTACTTCGTGTCGGTTATCGTCGATGGAGGGCGGTGGCCTTGCTAACGGCCCTCCTCGTGGGGATTCCGACCGCAACAGCACTCGCACACGGTTTCGGGACTTCAGCAAACCCCGACCACTACGTCGCTGACAGCTCGTACCACACATGGGCGGAGACAGAGAGCTCGGATGGCGAGTATTACGCAATGATCGGCTCGTGGCTTGCCGCGATTAACGGGCAACTCCGAGATCGAACCGATATGAGCGTCGGACAACAGACCTACAACACGAACACGGACGTCTATTGGTATGTGACGCCGTCAGTTGGCACTGCCGACGCAACCTGCGTCGATTTCTCTTCGTCGCTCGTCTGCAATCAGGTGAGGGTTCGATTCAACACTACCTGGGCCTACACCTATTCGTCGGCCCAGCGGCAACAGGGTGCTTGTCATGAGATTGGCCACTCGGTGGGGTTTGACGACTCGCAGCCTGAGAACAACACAGGCTGCATGAGTGGAGGCGGCCAGGGCGTGCTCTCATCGCACGAAATCGGCCACATCAACGCACAGTACTGACAACAACCAGGAGAGCCTTGATGCGCACACTATCAACTCGATCGATTCTGGCTGTATGCCTTGTGGCTGTTGCAGGAGTGAGCTGTGGCACAACAGAAGGCACTGACACCGTCGGATCGTCAACGGTGAATGACCTGCCAGTTACCAACTCAGAGGTAAATGAGACACCGTACGACAATATCGCAAGTCTGACCGACGCTTCGGATCTCGTCATAGTTGGTGAGGTCTTGGCGGTCAGGTCCATTGGAACGCCGGAAGAGGCTGAGGATCCACACGCGTCCGAGTATTTCATGGTCACAGTGCAACCCGAGAAGACCCTCAAGGGCACGGCTCCGTCCGCCGTCACAATCGCATGGGAAGGATTCATAACCGATGGGTCCGGAAATCGAACCCTCCGCGTTGAGCGGAGTGGCGTTGGTATGCCCGAGCTCGGCATGCGGGTCCTGCTCTATCTCCTCGAGGAGTCCAGGGAGCGCAGTGATTTCTTCGGTGGAGAGATCAGTCATCGGCTCAACACCCTTGACGGGATCCTGTTTGTCGGCGCCGACGGTCGGCTCACCACCCCTTTGCATGGTGAGAACCGACCAGCGCATCAACTCTCGGGCAGCAAGGTGGATGAGATCGGATCGCTGTCAAAAGCGTCGGGCTGAAACATTGCGTTCTGGTACCCGATCGCCAAATCGGGTACCAGAACGAGCATTTCGCCGAGTGTCCCCGAACGGCACTTCGAGGGGCGGGGTGTCGGGCACGCACCGTGACTGTTGAGCCGCTGCTGGATCGGGCCGATGAGCGATTGGGGTTTGAACCCCTTGCTCCCAGTAGGCCGATGAGGTATGCTGGCATACCATGAAGCGAACTACAGTCAAGCTCCCCGACGAACTCGACGCGAAGCTCCGTCACGAGGCAGAGCGACGCGGAACAACCGTCTCTAGCCTGACCCGTGAAGCTATCGAGCAACACCTCGGCAGCCAACAGCGTCACCTGCGAGCCGCAGGCGCAGGCCGCAGCGGACGCGAAGACATCTCCGAGCGCATCGAAGAGATCCTGGCCTCTGAGGTGGTGAAATAGCCATCCTGGTCGACGCTGGACCACTGTATGCCTACGTCGACGCCGACGACCGCCACCATGGCGAATCGCTTGACCTCCTGCTCACCCATCCGGGTCCCCTGATCATCCCGTCACTCGTGATAACCGAGGTTGTTAACCTCATCGGGAGTCGGCTGGGTGCAGACGCCGAGGTCCGGTTCCTCGGCGATCTCGCCGCTGGGGAGTTCACCATTGAGCCGGTGATGGCCGGTGACTGGCTCCGCATCGCCAAGTTGGTGAGTCAGTATCGGGACCTTCCCCTCGGGTCCGTTGACGCATCGGTAGTCGCTGCAGCCGAGCGTCTCGACATCACCGAGATCGCAACCCTCGACCGGAGACACTTCTCAATCGTGCGTCCCGACCACACCCACAGCTTCGAGCTACTGCCCTGAAGCCAGACCTAGCGCACCGATCGCCGAATATGCGCCAGCGTGACGGTGGCGAGTCACCTGCGGGATGGAGCCGACACTTGGCCGTTCGGTGCGACGGTGTGCGGGGGAGAACGGGTTCAGTGAGTCAGGTCTTGCTCGACCACTGCGGCCGTTGGGTAGAACCAGGTTCGCGTCGGGCGAATCGATGCGAAAATAGTGGCGGTGTTCAGTCTGCACGCAACGAAGAAGCTGCTCGACAGGGTGAAGCAGCCGATCATGCCTCCTGTGTCGGAGCCGACGACGGTGCTCGGGAACTGGTACGGCACCGTGCGTTTTTGGAAACCACAGGCGGCTCTGCTGGTCAACGAGCGGACTCTGTTTCCGGTTCTGATGCCACTTGCACCAGCTACCACGCTCATGGAGCGGTTCCCCGACTGCTTGGGACAAACGTTGGAGGCACGCGGGGTGGCGGCAGACTTCATTGAGATCGAGATTGGCGCGATGGTCAACGGCCAGTACGCGAAAACGGCGAGTCGGAGTGTGCTTGGGATCATGAAC
This sequence comes from bacterium, assembly GCA_024641305.1. Lineage (GTDB taxonomy): Bacteria > Actinomycetota > Acidimicrobiia > Spongiisociales > JAENVV01 > JAENVV01. The sequence continues at coordinate 3,686 of JAHEDI010000076.1, forward strand.
GAGTTCGGCTATCTGGCCGACTGGTTGCGAGATCACCGGGGCCCTGCGGATCTGGTGACTCTCGCGCTTCGGCTGTCGGAGACGCCGTGCGGCCCCCTCTACCAGCGCCACGGCAGCCCCGACCGAGAACTCGACGCCGCGGTCGCTGTGTGGTTGGATGCCAAGACGGAGTAAACGATCGCCGGCTATATGGCGTAGATTCTGACCCATGGCTGCGAGGCGCCCAACCGAAGAGGATCGTGTCGAAGCAATCCGTCGTTTGTTGTGTGGACTGGCCGGTGGTGCCGACGTTCACGAGCTGACTGCGTCTATCGCTGACCTCCACCCGAAGAACAACACCTTTCCGGGTGAGGTTTTCATGGGTCTTGCCGCCGATGTACTCGAAGTTGCCGGTGTGACGCGGGATAACCCGATCGCGTATGAGGGTCTCCGTGAGACCTACCTACAGGAGTGCGAGTTCCGCGGCCGCGAGAACCGCAAAGTCCAGTATGCGATTCTGACCAGTGCAGCCGTGCGGGGCGGACTCGAGCCCGACCTGCTCGACGAGGTGGTGTGGTGGCAAAACGATGATTATTGGAGGTACGCCCTGTACGCCACCGTTGCGGTGATTCGGGCATCGGCAGAACGCCAGGGCTTTCCAGTCGCTCGCCTGGTCGAGCAACTCGCCGAGCGCCACGGCGTGGCCCTGACGGAACCCGCCGGCGGCTGATCCTGCCTCCATCGTGGCGTTTCGCGGCGGACCCTCGAATAGCCGGCGTCGGTGTCTTGCGTTGATGGTGGAAGTCAAGGCGCTCGAGATGATGCATCGGCTCTGTCAACATTCTGTCAACAAGAAGTTGAAAAACGACGGAAAACGACGCGAAGCAGTGAAAGGCAAAACGCCTGGTCAGGGCCTAATTCTGAGCAAATCGCCAGGTCAGGGAATGGCCCAATTCTTCTCTCGCACGGAAGAAGTCAGGGGTTCAAATCCCCTCACCTCCACTTTCATGACGGCACTCTCGAATCCAGTTGATCTGGGCAGCAGGGTAGGGCGGTCTTCGCCGTGTCGCTCCCAC
>JAHEDI010000077.1 GCA_024641305.1 bacterium
CGATGTCGGTCGCAGCCCCGACGTGAACTGGGGCAGGACAAACGTGACGACCAGCCAGGCGCCCAGGGCCCATAGCAAGGCCAGTGACCGTCGCCGAGTCGCCAGGACCGCCACCATGCCAATAAGCACAAACAGCAGCAGATAGAGCCAGGACAGCGCGTAGAAGATTGCGAGTCGCCCGAGCAAACCTGCTGCGGGTACCGCGTGATTGATCAACACAAGCGAGATGGCGCTCACGGCGAAGCCAGCCACCAAGATGACCCCGAGCACCAGGGCAGCGGCCCCAAACTTGCCAAACGCATATTCGGTGCGTGAAACGCGGCGGGAGAAGATCAGGCGCCCCAAGCCGTCGGACTCATCATCGGCGAGGCTGAGATGACCGAGCACCAGCGCAAGTAGCGCACCGAGCAACGGGATGTAAACGACCATGTTCGACAGCAGTGACAGCTCGGGCTTCAAGAGAAACGGGTTGGGCGGGGCAGGCTTGCCTGCTGCCGACAGAATCCTCACTGCTTCGTCGTATACCCGGACGATGGTGCTGTGGCTCGACCATCCGAGGATGCCTGCCAGCGCCGTCATGCCGAGGAACATCGCCAGCAGGGCAACAAATGTGCGTTGCCGTCTCAAAGACCTGATCTGATGAGCAGCGACTACGGCGATCATGGCGTCGCGCCTTCCATGCGAACGTAGATATCTTCAAGAGACGCCTCGTCGGGAAAACGGCGGGTGGTCTCTTCGATGGAGTCCTTGTAGATCAACTCGCCATGGTTGAGAACCCCGATCGTCGTACATAGGCGAGCGACCTCGCTGAGCTGATGGGTGTTCATGAAGACGGTCATGCCGAGTTCCTGATTAAGATTCAGGATCGTCTGGCGAAGCTCCCGGATCCCGACCGGGTCGAGTCCTGCACTTGGCTCGTCAAGAAACAAGATGTCGGGCCGATGCACGATCGCCTGGGCTATCCCGATCCGCTGACGCATGCCCGTGGAAAAGGAGCCAACCCGTAGATCGGCCAGGTCGGCGCATCCGAGATAATCGAGAGTTTCGGCCACGGCCGTGCGCGGGTTGGCTACGCCTGACAACTGTGCGAAGAACAGCAAATTCTCGGCAGCTGTCATATGTGAGTACATGCGAACTTCTGCAGGCAAATACCCGATGTTGGCGGTGACCGCCCTGCGTTCCTTGACGACATCGTGGCCATTGACCAGCGCCGTGCCGGCCGTCGGCGTGATCAGCGTCGTCAAAATGTTGATGGTGGTGGTCTTGCCGGCGCCGTTGTGGCCGAGGAACCCGAAGATTTCTCCAGGCTCGATCGTCAGGCTGATGTCGAGCAGGACGGGATCACCGTTGTAACGGTGCGACAAGTTGCGAATCTCAATTGCTGGACCGGCCATCGGTCCTCCTTGTTACTCACAACCACCCGGCGTGTCTCAGCCGTGTGGGCCGGGAAACCCGGCGGCCGTGGTCACCCGACCAGGCACACAGCAAGGTAGAAAAAGGCATACCAGAGGACAGACAGGCCCAGGAGAGAATTCGGCCAGAATTCAGTGAGTGGGTTCGACGGCTTCCTTTGCCGGCAGCGCCCGCCCGACGACAATGTCGATCCGCGGATGGGCCTCTGAACGAGTGATGGTCAGACGGCCTGGCATTGCCTCGACCAACCGCCGGGCGAGTGGCAAGCCGAGGCCATGGGTACTGCCGTCTTCATCGTTTCCCTGTCGGGCAATCCGGTCCGTTCCCGAAGCAAACCCGGGACCTTCATCTGATACCCGGACGGTGATTGAGTCTTCGTTGACAACAAAGCTCACCTCGACCCGACCGGCACCATGCCGAAGAGCGTTGTCGATGAGCACATCGAGGGCATGTCGAAGGTTGGCGGCGCTGCCGACCACCGGTGGAGCGAACCGTGCAGATAGAACCTTCAGAACCCGGCCACTAGCCTCGAACGCTCGCGACCATTTCGTCTGTACGTCGTGGAAAACCTCGTCCAAGGAAAGTGTCACGACGGCGCTGCCAGACCGGCGTGCCACGGCCAGTAGTTCGGTCACCGTTTGCTCAAGTCGATCAAGGTCAGCAACCGCTTCGCGAAGTAGGTCGTTAGCGTCGGACCGCGGAAAGGCAAGTTCCGTTTCCACTGCAGCTCGCAGTCCGGCTATCGGCGTGCGAAGTTGGTGAGAAACATCGGCACTGAACATCCGCTCTCTCGTCATGAGATCGTCGAGTCGCCGGGCTGTGACACTCAACGCCCGGCCGGCTTCATCGACTTCAGCCACGGCGCTGTCGGGAACGTTGACCGCGAAGTCGCCCTCACCCAACTGCACGGCTGCATCTCGCAGCCGCAGGACTGGCCCGGCGAGCCGACCGGCCACGACCCAGCCCACCCCCGCTCCGACCAGTACCACGACCACGGCCAGGCCCACAACCAGCCCGTAGATCCGGGTTGCCCGTGCATCCCCGGCCACCGTCGATTGCTCGACACGCACCGCTCCGATGACTACCTCATCGAACGCGACGGCGACCGCCACGACCCGAAATTCTCCCACTTCCAGGTCGGCCACATCGTTGGCCAGCGCCTGCCGAGTGACCTCATCGGCCGCATCCGGCCCGTGACCGGAGACGAGCACCCCGTTCCTGTCATACAACCCGAACTCGGCACCGTCTGATCCAGCCGGAAACTCGACAGGATCGTTGGACGTGGCAAAGTCGGATGGAACCGATCGTGAGGCCAGAATCGCCTGTCGTTCCAACCGCAGCGTGGCACTCTCGTCAAGCATTCGCCCCACGACGACCATAAGGGGAAGGCCGAAGAGGATCACGGCCAGGATTGAGACGCCAAGGATCGCCGCCAGGACCCTTTTCCTCACATCAGCTCCAAGCGATATCCGACACCACGAATGGTCGTTATTCGACTTGGTTCTCCGGGTCTATCAAGCTTGCGACGGACGGCGGCGATGTGGAAGTCAAGCGTCTTTGTGGATCCAAACCAGTACTCATCCCACACATCACTCATCAGCGATTCGCGAGTAACGACGATGCCTGCCTCTGCCATCAACCTGCTCAGCAGATCGAACTCTTTCGGCCGGAAGTCGACCTCGACCCCGGCTAGCTCGACCCGACGGGCAGCATGATCGATAACGAGGTCACCAACCGAAGATCGGGCATCCGGAGCTGTCTCGACCCTGCGCAGCTGTGCTCGAATCCGGGCTAACAGCTCGGCCAGCTTGAACGGCTTCGTGACATAGTCGATGGCCCCGGCGTCGAGGCCGACTACGACATCGAGTTCCTCATCACGGGCGGTAAGCATGACCACATCAACCGATGAGTCCGTCTGATGGATCTGGCGACAAACCTCAAGGCCGTCGAGATCGGGCAACCCGAGGTCAAGGAGCACCAGGTCCGGCCGACGATTGGCCACCGAAGCCACGCCGCCTGCGCCAGTCTGCTCCCAATGACTGTCATAGCCGTTGCCCTCAAGGGCGCGGAGCAGAGACGACCCGATCCGCTCGTCGTCTTCAACTATGAGTATGCGTTCTCCGGCCACGTCGTCGCCACGTTACGACAACTGAACACTGAACAACGAACCTTCTCCGTCGTGCGCCGGTGTCACGGCCCGAGCATGGTCCAACGCCAGGCGTCGATCGTGAAGGGGGCGTTGCCGGCGCCGTAACAGCAGGCGGCGCCCCACATGAGGACTTCGTCACCGGTCCAGGTCATGTCGATGTCTGAGCCTTGGCCTGGCATGTCGAGCGAAACCCAGTTGGCATCGACGCTCGGGAGCCAAGCGGCTTCGGTATGTTGCGGGACCAGGATGCCCGAACCGACGTCGATCGCACCAGAGGCACCTTCCGAACCGGACAGCGGGATCGTGTCGATCTTGTTCCAGGTGTTCGACCGAAAGTCGAAGGCCATGGTTGGGTGGTCACGATCCTCCCAGAGAACGAGTTGACCGTCGATGACCGCTGACTGATTCCCAGAGCCACAGTCGGCATGGGTGTCAGTCGACAGATCTACCTTCGGCAGAAGATCCCATTCCACACCGTTCCACCGCGCCACCAGACGCCCAGAACACACCGGGCCGTCCCGGCCCACCACGATGAGTCCTCCGTCCGCTGACAGTAGATTGCCCTCCCCACGGTCCGGCCCGCCGAAGCCTGGGTCAGGCAGAACGGTCCACCGCCCGGTGCTTGGAGTGAATGTTGCGATGCCATTCGATGTCCATATCGCCACCACCGAACCGGTCCAGCGGACAAGAGTCTCCCCCGACAGATCGAACCCTTCGCCGATGGTTCCCCAGGCGTCTGCGTCCGAGTCGTAGGCCAGAGTCGCTTCGTTGCTGACGACAATCATCCGATTATTCGCCCACACGCCCACCGTTTGTTGAGGCCCAACCGGAACGTCCGGCAACGGGCGCCAGGTTGACGTGTCACGCCTGAACGCTGCTCCATCCACCTGATTGGGAGGGTTGTCGGACGTCGATCCACCCCACACGATCATCTCGTCGCCGGTCCACATCACCTGATGTCCACCCCGGGGAGACAGCGGACCGGGATCGACGAACCAGGCATCCACATCCGGTCGAGGCGCCAGCGACTCGACCCGGAACATGTCCTCATCGGTCGGCCCGACATTGGTGATCTGCACGGCGTGAGTCTCGCTGCAGATGGCAGCCAGGGTTCGACATCCGCGCCGCACAGAAAACGTCGAGTATTGGACTTCCATCACCGTCTCGGTTTCAATGT
>JAHEDI010000024.1 GCA_024641305.1 bacterium
CCCCCACCCCAAGATCGCTTCGAACCTACACCGCGAGGCCAAACGCGAAAAGTCCGCCCAACGGCGGACTTTCTGCGTTGTAGCCCCGACCAGATTCGAACTGGCGTTACCGGCTTGAGAGGCCGGCGTCCTAGGCCTCTAGACGACGGGGCCGAAGCTCGGGGGGGAGGACTCGAACCCCCAACGACAGGACCAGAACCTGCTGTGTTACCAATTACACCACCCCCGAAAGAGCGACCGGAAGCCTACGCACCCAGCCTTCGGAAGGCAAAACCTACAACGGAGCGTCTGCCGCCCTCCGAATACCCACCGATATTAGGTGGAACGCCGTACAAAAGAGGGTCAAGGCCACCGACGGCGCCAATAGCGCGTTCCAGGCCGGGTCGCCCGTAAGGGGATGCACGAATGTCGTCCCCCAATAGACCATGGTCCCCCAGCTGACATCGGTACTTGTCTGTCCGAGAAACGAAATGAATCCGTCGGCGATGACCGCCCCGGCGACTGCCAGCAGCATGAACACGGCTGCCAGCGGAACCAGATGTGGCAGGAGATGACGAGTGGCCATTCGCCACCGGGACACACCAGTGACGCGGGCCGCGTCGATGAACGGTCGGACCATGATCGACTGGGCTTGAGAGCGAAGCACAATCCCGCCTCCTCCGATACCGGCGATAAGGCCGTAGAGGAGACCGAACGAAATGGGACCGATCGACTGCGACAGTGCACCAGACCCGATAATCAACATAAAGATCGGGGCGGGTAACAACAGCATGGCATCGGATACGAATCCGACTGCCCGGTCAACCCAGGGCGAAGCAACTGCTCCAATCAACGCCACGATCGTTCCCGAGATCGCCGTAACCAATGCTGCCGTCATCGCCAGAAGGAAGGTCGGCCGAGTGGCCGCGAGTAGCTGGGATAAGACATCACGGCCCTGATTGTCAGTGCCGAACCAATGCGCAGCCGAGGGTGGCGAGGGATGAAGTATCTCGAAGTCATACCCGGTGATCGGATTGTAGATGCCGGACGGCCACACTCTTCCCAAGAGAAAGGTGGGCGCCACGGCCATGCCCGCGAATACCACCAAGATGAAGATCCCAAGCCAGAAGACTTTCGAGGCCCTCAGACGACGAAGGAGACCCGGGTTCATGGCCGGCGAATTCGGGGGTCGAGGGTGACAGTCACAATTTCAAGGGTGATTCGAACGAGGAGGGAAAGAACCCCGATAACCGCCAGGGCACCCATAACCACCGGCAGGTCCTGCGCGGTGATGGCTGAGAACAGGAAGTCGCCGAGGCCGTGCCAGGACACCGATCGTTCGATGATGACCAGGCCAGTCATGAGGAACGGCACGCTCACCGCAAACCGGGCCAACAGGGGCAAAATAGCGTTGGCGGAGGCGTGCCGATTTCGAACTTGTCGTTCGGTCAATCCTTTGGCCATGCCTGTCAGAACATACGGTTCGTGCTCCACGCTGGTCATTGACGACTGCATGATCAACAGGAACTCGCCGTAGGACAGAAGAATGAACGCGATCAGCGGAATGGCCGAATCGAAGAGGAGGTCGAGCGCGTACACTCCCCGATCACCCTGCCACCACCATACGAGCGTGATAACGATCCCTCCTACGACCGTCCACCACGGCCTTGGCCGGGCGTTCGTATAGCGCCGGAGCAAAGACACAACGAGGGCGGCGATGGCCACCCCTACGACCAGCGACACCGTCATCTCCAACAAGATGCGTGACTCCGTGAACAGGGTGGACGACTTCCAGGGATTAGCCGAGTCGCCCATAACCTGGTTGCGAAGGTCACGGAGCGGTTGACGGGCCCGCTGATTCAAAAGAAACGCCAGGAATGGCGGGAAGGCAGTCAGAAAGACGAGACCGACGAAGGTGATGACATCGGACCGGAAACCCTTGCGCCACGATGACCAGCGACCCTGGGCAGTCCCGATCGCAAAGGCGATGAGTAGTCCACCGACGAGAACGAACAATGTGCGGGGAACCGCTTCGGAGAGCAGGCCTGAGATCGGCGATCCAATGGTCGAGGTTCCCAACGTTCCCTGAAACAGAGATTTCATCCACCGCCAATACTGGACCCAGAGTGACTGATCCAGCCCATACTGCGCACGGATGGCATCGACTTCGGCCTCGGTCATGCCCATCCGCAGCGGCGTGAAGTAGTCACCGGGCACCATCACCTGGACGGCAAAGAACATGACCGTCAAGAACCCAAATAGGGCGAGAACCCCCTGAACGACCCGGCCCGCCACATATCGCATCGGGCCAACCTAGTGGTTCAAGAATCACCCAGGTTGGCTACAAGCGCATCTAAAGCCGAAACGGGCAACTCGCCCGTAACCCGGCTCACAACTTTCCCGGAGGCACCGATCGTCACGATATACGGGAAGAAGGTCAGTCCGTATGATCCGGCGGCATTTCCGGCTGCGTCGTCGAGCAGAATCGGAGAGGTGACGTTTTCGCGGGCCAGCCACTCTGACGGTGGGTAGTTGGGCTGCCCCGAAGAAACAGCCGTGGAAACCACGGTCAGTTTGACGCCGTCCGGGAGACCTCCAGCTTCAAGCCAGTCGACCACGACGGGGATCTCGTTCTGGCAGTGGGAACACCAATGCGTCACGAATATCACGACCTGCGCGCCATTGGCAGGATCGATCGTCACCGGAGAGCCGTCAAAAGAGACCCCACTCAGCACCGGAGGGGTCTGGCCGACCCCACCGTCCGGCTGACCATATTCAGGCAGCGCCACACCGGTCACGGTTACATCGGCAGTCTGGTCAACCAATATCGTGGTCGTATCCCCCCCGCACGCCGTCAGGAACAGTGTCAATACACCGGCAACCAACCAGCGTTTCTTCATGTGCTTCTCGCTTTCAAGAGGTAGAGCATGGATGCTGCAATTCCGAAAAAGCCGGCTCCCGCCATGAGCGGAATCGATACGAAGCCAAACACGTCTACCCATCGCACCGAACACGAGGCATCAGGACCGCATGTGTCACCCCTCGGAAACAGTTGGGCGTAGTAGTGATACATCGAGATGCCAAAGCCGAGAGCTGACAGAGATAGACCGTAGACGGCGATCCCCTCGTCGCGCCGGATTGCCGCGATGAACAAGATGATTGCCAGCGAATACATGGCAATTCGTTGATACCAGCACAGCTGGCATGGCACATACCCGGCGACTTCCGAGTAGTACAGGGATCCGAGCATGGCCGAAATCGCGATCAAGGCCGCCGCCGGCACCGCCAAACGGACCAAGCGGGCGTCGGCCGGGGCACGCATTGACCACAAAAAACCCAGGCCGCAAAGGACGGCGAAGAAAGCCAGCAGGGCGAAGAGGGCATCCACCATGGCAAGTATACGGCCCCTATGGCGCGTTCAGTCTATGGGCGTTAGACCCGTCTCTGTGAGGTCAATGAGCATATCGACCACGTCCCGAAATGCCTCATCAACCGATGCCCCAGCGTCGATGGCCCGGTCATAAACCTCTAACTGGCGGTCAGCGCTCGTGCCGCGTGTCGCAATGGTCCTGGCATGTTCCACAAACCGACGACAATCCAACTCGTCCAGATCTGGCCCGACCAACTCGAGTAGTTCCTCAACCAGGTCTGGAAAGGCGACCAGTTCGCCGAGGCCGAAATCGATCAGGCTGCCCGACGCCCCGTACCGCTGCGCTCGCCAGATGTTCTCGTCGATGAGAATCGAGGCGTAGTGTCGCCACTTCTGGTTTTCTCGGCGGCGGCGGTACAGCATCGAAAGCAACGCCAGGTATAGGCCGGCGATCGTCAGGGCATCGTTGATGTCGGTGCAGACATCGGCGATGCGCAGCTCGAGGGTCGGATAGCGGGCGGAAGGGCGTACGTCCCACCACAATTTGGTTCCGTCCTCGATAACACCAGGTCCGACGAGGGCATCGACATGGCGCTCGTACTCCCCGTAGCTCGTGAATTCGGGAGGCAGTCCAGTTCGGGGCAGAGCCTTGAATACCGACTTTCGGTAGCTCTTCATACCGGTGTTCTCACCCGCCCAGAATGGGGACGATGTAGAAAGGGCATAGAGGTGAGGAACGAAGTAGGTGATCTGGTTCATGAGGTCGATACGTAGGTCCTGGTCTTCGATACCCACATGCACATGCATACCGCAAATGACCAGTCGCCGCAGCACGGCCTGCAAGTCGCGGGCCAGACCCTCGTACCGCTCCTTCGGCGTCGTAAGCTGTTCCCGCCAGATACCAAAAGGGTGCGTGGAGGAGGCGATGACCGCATATCCATACGGACGGACCGTCGCACAGACGGTACGACGAAGCATCTTAAGGTCAATGGCCGCCTCTTCCATATTGGCGCACACTTTTGTGCCAACCTCCACCTGGGAGCGAAGAAATTCAGGGCTGACCTGGTGGCTGAGCAGCTCCTCGAGTTCGTTCATCAAACCGGGGGCAGGATCGGCAACCAGGTTTCGCGAGTCACGATCAACAAGCAAATATTCTTCTTCGATACCGACGGTGAACGCCGGACGTGCAACAGCCATTTGGAGCGAGGCTAGCGTCCGAGACGCCCGCCGCGTCGTGCCGTCGGCCCGGTATCCTGATCGCCATGATCATTCGGCCAATGAGGATCGACGACGCGGCAGCTGTGCTGGGGATCTACGCCGAAGGTATCGCCACCGGTGACGCCACCTTCGAAAGCGATGTTCCGTCATGGGAGTCCTGGGACACCGGCCATCTTCCGACTCACCGATTCGTCGCCGAAACCGAACACGTCGTTGGGTGGGTGGCGGTTTCAGCTGTCTCTGGCCGATGTGTGTACGCCGGCGTCGTGGAGAGCAGCGTGTATGTTGCCGCAGCGGCCCGGGGGCGGGGCGTCGGCCTCCGCCTTCTCACCACGCTGGTCCAGACCACGGAATCGGACGGCATCTGGACCATCCAGGCAGGCATCTTCCCGGAAAACCAAGCGTCGGTACACATCCATGAGAAAGCCGGGTTCCGGCGGGTCGGAACGCACGAGAAGCTCGGACAGATGAACGGAATCTGGCGAGATGTTCTTCTCCTTGAGCGCCGGAGTCCGGTGATCTGATACCAAACACTGCCAACTATCTGGAGAACCGCTGCGCCGATCTGTCGGATAAGCTTGAGCAATGAATGACGAGACCATCGAGACCATGGCGACCCACGTGACCCTGGCAAGCGGGATACTCTACGTCGTTTCGAAAGGCGTTGTCAGCACCGACGAGTCCGTCACCGCAACGATTGAGGCTGCCACCCGGCTTGCCGGGGGTCGCCGACACCCGGTCCTCTTTGATGCGCGCAGCTGGCCGGGAGGCGATCCGCGAGGATGGCTCGCTGTGATCAATCAAATGCGGACCATCTTCTCAGCGGGCTCGATGATTGTCGACCCTGCGATGCTCGGATCGCTTGCGGAACGTTTTGATCCGCTAGGTCGGCTACTCATTCCCTTCAGGGTGGTCACGAATGAGGACGAAGCTCTGGCCTTTCTTGAACCCTTCAAGGACTCTGAGTAGGCGTTCGGTCCCAACCCCTACTTTACGACGTTGGCCCGGTCTGTGACGACCCGGAGCTGAGGGCGGGCGATAATCAGGTACAGGATCGGACCCAAGAAGGCTAGCGCCAGGACCACAATCGCCCAGACAATCTGATTCTGACCGGCAGCTTCCCACACGCTTGTCGGGGTCTTGAGAACATCGATTACCGCCCAGATATGAAAGATGGCAAATGGGACGATCATGAAGACCATCAAGCCGAAGAAAATTCCTACTTCCATGGCGAGCCTCCCTAGGACGATGCTCGGGCCATTGTATCAATATCGCAATTCAAGCTCGATACGCCCCCAGAGCCTCGAAGGTCTGCCGAGTGGCCAGGCCGGCCGACCACACAGAAATATGAAATGCAAAAAGCCCACCCAACCGGCGGACTTCTTGCGTTTCAAGCCGCAGTTGCAAAGCAACTGCCACGAATCGACAAAGCCGATTCGCCCCGACCAGGATCCGCTTCGAATCTGAAGAGAAAACACAAAAAGCCCACCCAACCGGCGGACTTCTTGCGTTTCAAGCCGCAGTTGCAAAGCAACTGCCACGAATCGGCAAAGCCGATTCGCCCCGACCAGGATCCGCTTCGAATCTGAAGAGAAAACACAAAAAGCCCACCCAACGGGCGGACTTTCTGTGTTGTAGCCCCGACCAGATTCGAACTGGCGTTACCGGCGTGAAAGGCCGGCGTCCTAGGCCGCTGGACGACGGGGCCGTGCAAAAACACGACAAACAGAACAAAAGAGCAGTCCTGGGAGCGCCTCAATAATAGCGTACTAGCCGAGTCCTTCGGCCGCCTAAACGAAACGGGCGAGGGCCCGGCGCAAACGAGCGACGGTCGCTGGCTGACCAAGCACTTCCATGGATTCAAACAAGGGCGGACTGATCATCGAACCGGTCACCGCCACCCGAAGCGGCTGAAAACCCTTGCGGGGATTCAATTCGAGATCTTCGAGCATCTGTCGCATAACGCCCTCAATCGCCTCCGTCGACCATTCAGTCAGACCCTCCAGTCGGATGATCGCATCGTCCAACACTGGGCCAGCTTCCGGTTTCATAACTTTGTCCCAGGACGCTTCGTCGAATGAGACGTCATCGACGAAGAGCCACTCCGACATTTCCACAACCTCCGGCAACACCTTGACCCGCTCCTGGATCAGCGGGGCGATGACCTCAAATCGGCGGCGTTCGTCATCCGAAAGCTTCCGGTTCACCTCAATGAACGGCAGTGATCGGGCCACGAAGTCGTGGGGAGCCAGTTCCCGCATGTATTCGCCGCTCATCCATTCGAGTTTTTTCGTGTCGAATACGGCCGGGTTCTTCGAAACGTCGGCGAGGTCGAATTTTTCGATAGCTTGCTCAGGGCTGTAAATGGTGACTTCAGGGTCGTATGACCAGCCGAGAAGGCTCATGTAGTTGAACATGGCTTCCGGCAAATATCCGGCCTTCATATACGCGTCCATCGATGTGTCGCCGTGCCGTTTCGACAGTTTCTTACCGTCGGGACCGAACAAGAGCGGAAGGTGGGCGTAGATGACCGGTTCAGCTCCCATCGCCTGGGTGAGCAGAATGTGACGAGGCGTCGAAGACAAGAGATCTTCTCCCCTGGCAACATGGGTGATCTCGTAGTCGACGTCATCGACCGTCGACGCCAGGTGATAGGTGGGGGTGCCATCCGAGCGCAATATCACGAAATCGTCGATCACATCATGGTCGAACCGCATGTCGTCGCGAACCAGATCAAAAAACTCGGTAACGCCCGGACGGGGAATGGCCAGACGAACCAAGAAGGACTCGCCAGCGGATATCCGTGTATTGACCTGCTCTGAGCCCAGCGTGCGACAGGCTCCGTCGTAGCCAGGAGGACGACCGGCCGCCTGAGCAGCTTGCCGCCGATCGTCTAGCTCCTCGGGGGTGCAGAAACAACGGTAGGCGGCTCCATCGGCGATCAATTGTTCGGCGACTTCTCGATACCGATCGAAGCGTTCCGACTGGCGATAGGTGCCATGTGGTCCACCGACCCCAACGCCCTCATCCCAGTCGAGACCCAGCCAGCGCATGGCCTCCATCATCTGCGTTACATACTGTTCGTCTGAGCGGGCGATGTCGGTGTCGTCCACCCGAACGATGAACGTGCCGCCGTGGTGACGGGCGAACAGCCAGTTGAATACGGCCGAACGAGCATTGCCGACATGCAACATCCCGGTGGGCGACGGAGCGATTCGTACCCGAACACTCATGACGCGGCCACCACCGTGTTCGTCAACGTTCCGATGCCCTCGATCTCCACATCCATGCGGTCGCCAGGCTGTACCGGACCGACCCCGCCCGGGGTGCCAGTCATGATCACATCGCCGGGTAGGAGGGTCATAACCGAAGTGACGTATTCAATGAGTTCGGCCACCCCGAACACCAGATCGGCCGTCGACCCATCCTGGCGAACCTCGCCATTCACCCGGGTGATGAGGCTCATTCCCTCGGCGGCATCAAACTCGGTTTCGATGGCCGGACCGAGGGGACAGAAGGTATCAAACCCTTTACCTCTGGTGAACTGGACGTCCTTGCGTTGAAGGTCACGCGCCGTCATATCGTTGCCCACGGTGTAGCCGAGAATGACCTGACCCACGTCCTCAGCCGGCACATGGCGGGCAACCGCTCCGATAACCACGACCAACTCGCCCTCATACTGGAGATCTTTGGTGAGTTTGGGATACACAACCGGTTGGCCGGGCCCGACGACCGACGTCGAGGGCTTGAGGAAAATAAGCGGCTCCTCAGGAACCGGGTTGTTGAATTCGGCAGCGTGATCGACATAATTCCGACCGATGGCGACCACTTTTGAGGGAAGAACCGGTGACAACAGTTGAATGTCACCAAAGTTGACGAACACATCGGTGGCTTCCCAATGCACCAAAGGAGAACCCTGGTAGACCCGGATGCCCTCCGGCTCAACGGTGCCATAGGCAATGCCTTCGTTGGTCTGCATACGAACAATTTTCACGGGTAGTACTCGTCGCTTTCGTAGATCGGTTTGAGCGCGTCCTGGAAGTGTTCCATGCCGACAGATAGGAACAATCCGGAGGCCTCAAGATAGTTGGTCCCGTGGTCGTCGAAAGCGACCGCCTCGGCAAACATCTTGCGCCCCTCGATCCTCGTCATCCATGCTTCGGCCTGCAGATGCATACCGACCGGAACGGGACGCAGATAATTGACGCTCAGATTGGCCGTCACACCAGGCTTCTGATGGGCAATCATGACAAAACCAATGAGGTCATCAAGCACGGCCGCAGACATTCCGCCGTGTACCAGACCCGGTCCGCCCTCGTGGCGCTTGTCGAACGTCAGATCAACGACCACAAGATCACCCTCGTAATGCACTTCGAGGTGCAGTCCGTCCGGATTCTCCGAGCCACACCCAAAACACGTGGGGAGATGTTCGGTGATCATCGAGCCCAGGATGGCTTTATTCGGCACCGGGAGAATGACGCCAGTTAGGTATCGGTACTCGCTCACGAGGCGGCGAGTCGGGTCCGAACTCGATCCGGTGACGCAGCCATCAACGCTGGATCGATTGACCCGACGAACGCCGCACCTTTGTTATGTTCGTGGGCCGACTTGTCCAGCCATCGATGGCGTTCCTCGATGAGTCGCTTGGCGACCGCCGGGGGCACTTCTTCGGGACGAAATCCCAGAAGGAGCAGGCCAACTTCCACGTCGTGAGTGGTGGGTGCCCTGCCGAACAACGACGCCCGCGCCGCGACGAAGGTCGCCAGAACCGCCTCGGACTCGGAACTTCGCGAGGTTCGATCCCACTCGCTTGAGCGGATGAGCTTGATCGCCCACCCGGTATCGGGGCCGGGACGCCCGAAAGCTCCGCCCCAACGCATCTCGTCGGGACCAGAAATCTCCCCTGGTCTGGTCGGCTTCCATCTGCGGGGAGCGCCAGGCTTCCCAACCGCCCGCGGGGCGTCTGAGTGATCCAATTCGATATTCGGTTCTTGTCCCATCAGACCCGGTCCAACCAGTGCTCGTAGCTGGAGATTTTGCCACGCACCGCGTCGGCAAAAATCGACTGGACTTGTTTGGTGACCGGTCCCGGGCGCCCGGACCCGACAGGTCGGCCGTCGACTTGCTTGACTGGGGTTACCTCGGCGGCCGTTCCACAAAGCAGGATCTCATCGGCGTAGTACAGCTCTGAGCGCGTCACGGAACGTTCGATGAGTTGGTGGTCGTTATCGCGCAAGATTTGAATCACCGCATCACGTGTGATGCCGCCCAGGCAGCCGTCTGAAACGGGCGGAGTCGCCACCACCCCACCTTTGACGACAAAGATGTTTTCGCCAGAACCCTCTGAGACAAACCCCTCCCGATTGAGAAGGATGGCTTCGTCGAATCCCGCACGAACCGCTTCGCTCTTGGCAAGAATCGAGTTCAAATAGCCACCGGTTCCCTTGGCAGAAGGGATCAGTGAGGAAGAGTCGATCCGGCGCCAGGAAGATACCGCGACCCGGATCCCGTTGGTGACTCCGTCGTCCCCCAGGTAGGCACCCCACTCCCAGGCGGCCACCATGATGTGGGTTGATGCCCCGGCCGGGTTCAACCCGATCGACCCCAGACCGAGAAAAACGAGCGGGCGAATGTAACCGCTCGCCAGTTCATTGGAAGAGATGACTTCCCTGGCGGCTTTCATGAGCTGATCGGCGTCAAGATCGAGCGGTAATCCGTAGGCCTTGCATGACATCACGAGACGTTCCATGTGCTCACGATGGCGGAAAATCGCCGGTCCGCTGTCGGTGGCGTAGGCCCGGATACCTTCAAAGGCTCCCGATCCGTAGTGCAGGGCGTGGGTCAAAACGTGGACCTTGGCGTCGTCCCAGGGAACGAGTTCACCGTCCATCCAAATGTACTTCGATGCTTCCATGGCTATTAGTTTGCCAGGTTCTCGTCGACTGGGAGCAAGTGACGACCATGCCAGTCGAGAATCGCCTCAAATCGCTCTTGTCGATGCCGCGGTTTGCCAGCCCGAGACAGTTCATGCGACTCGCCAGGGAATCGGATCATCTCGGTCTCGACCCCGCTCCGCAAGAGCATGGTAAACAGCTGTTCGGCCTGCTCGATCGGGCACCGGTAATCGTTCTCCGAGTGCATGATCAGCGTCGGAACCTTTATCTCATGCGCATTGGCCAGGGGACTCGCTTCCCACAGCTGGGCTGGATCGTCAGGAAGATTCGCCTCCAGATACATTTGCGAAAAGTACGGTCCAATATCGGAAGTACCGGCAAACGATGACCAGTTGAGAAGACCCCGCTCGACGATCGCGGACTTGAAACGCTGATCACGGGAGGTCAGCCATGCCGTCATGAAGCCGCCGTATGACCCGCCCATGACACCGAGTCGATCTCGGTCCAATCTCGGGTACCGTGTGAGGGCCTCATCGAGGGCTGCCTGAATGTCAGCCATGTCGTTTACTCCCCAGCCTCCACCGACCACGGCCCGGACATGGTCTGAACCACGACCTGACGAGCCGCGCGGATTACAGGCCACGACGCCGTAACCTGCGCCGACATACATCTGAAACTCATCGAAGAACCCGTAGCCGTACTGGGCGGCCGGGCCGCCGTGGATGTTCAGAAGAGTCGGGACCGGCTCAGACCCGACCGGCAGGTACACCCAGACGTCGACATCACCGCCCCCGGCATTGACCAGGAAGTGTTCAGCGTGGACCAGCTTGGAAGCGAAATCGTCGTTGATCGAAGTCAGTCGCTTGGCCACTCCGCCATCCGAGACCATCAATTCGCCCGGGTTGTCATAGCTTGAGTTGACAAAAGCCACGCCTGCGAGACTGGCCGACACCGACCCGGCCATGGAATCCGCCTCGTGGATGTCGATGATGGCGCCTTCTGGTGAGACGCTCTTGACGACTACCCGTCCTTCGTCCTCGACCAGAATGACTGCGTCGTCACCCCGAAAAGCCAACTCGGCGATGCCCCGATCCAGGTCCGGGGTCAGCGTGACCGGCCCTTCGGCATCCAGACGCCACAACTGCACCATGTCGGGCCAATCAAACAGATTTCGAAGGCCAAGCGCATGCAACGATCCCGATTCTGAGTAGTCGAGTGATGACCACATACCCAGATCGGCGACCATCGTGAGCTCGCCGGTCTGGATCTGACGTTCCCAAACCTGTACATCGTTGTTGGCGACCCGGTCACCCGATCGGTCGGAGCAAAAGGCGACTTTCGTCCCGTCAGGTGAGAAGATCGCCCCGTTTTCGCGAAAGGAATCGTCGTCGGAAAGCTTGACCATCTCACTCCCGTCGGCAGAAACCAGCCAGGTGGTATCGACGGTGTTATGGAGCTGGCCAATCGTGTCGGACCGCATCGGGAGTCGTACGACCCTGACCGGCTTTCGTTTCCGCTCGTCGTCGTCGAGGTCTTTCCACTCATCCGAGTATTCGACGGCTGACACGATGAGTCGGGCGCTGTCGGGTGACCAATCAAATGAGCGAACCCCCATCGCGAAGTCTGTAAGCACCTCGGCTTCGCCGCCGAGAAACGGTATGACTGCCAGCTGTGGTTTGTCCGTGGCTGCCGCACCCTTGCGCAAGAAGGCAACTTTGGTTCCATCCGGGCTGAACCGGGGCGCGAGATCGGTTGGCCCCGCGGTCAGCTTACGAACGGCTTCACCGTCGGCCACCCAGATGAAGGCGTCGTAGCGGTCCTCGTCCAGATTCATCCGCTTGGATCCAAACACGATTCGGCCATCCCCGGCTATCGACGTTCCAGCCAGAGCTACATACGAGTTCATGTCTTCAAGCTTCAAATGATCCTCCAAATCTGACAAAACTGTAGCCTGCCCCGATGCACCGCACGATTGCCTCATGGTTCGGATCCGGCCTAGTACTCGGCAGGCTTCGCGGCGACCACTCCGGCTCGGGAACGGTTGGCTCGGTGGTCGCCCTCGGCATGACCCTGCTCATCGCCCCGTCCGGTTGGCAATGGCAAGCACTAGCGGCCGTTGTCGCGACCGGGCTGTCTTTGTGGTCCTCCCGACCGTTTGCGGCCGATGGCGCCGACCCGGGCTGGATCGTGGCAGACGAGGCGGCCGGTATGTTCCTGGCTTCGATCGGGCTGGGAATGCCAGCTGTTTTCGTGGCTTTCGTCGTGTTCCGGGTTGCCGACGCCACCAAGAAGTTTCCCGGTGTCGCCGCCGCCGAACGCCTGCATGGCGCGGTTGGTATCACCGCAGATGACCTCGTAGCCGGGCTGTGGGCACTCGCCGCTGGCTGGGCGTTGCAGCTGTGGGTCTTCTAGACGTCAGGCAGGTGCACAAATCGTGCGGTGATGATTCCGTCCAATTTCCTCAAGGCTTCGACCTGAGCATCGGTCACCACGGTGTCGGTGGCGACTCCCATCATGGCCGCCTCGCCGGTACCTGGCATCCGCCCAACCACCATGTCGGAAATGTTGACGTTCAGATCTCCGAGGAAAGTGCCGACCCGACCGATCAACCCCGGTGCGTCCTGATTTCGTACCATCAGCAAGTTCCGATGCATGGGTAGTTCCAGCTCCAGGCCCTGAATCTCCACGAACACCGGCCCCTTCCGGGTGATCGTGCCCGATACCGATACCGGTTGGCCATTGAACGTCCCGGACAGTTGAACAAGAGATACAAAATCCCGTGCGTCCTTGGCTTTTTCTTCGACGATCTGAATCCCATGATCTTCAGCGATCGAAGAAGCGTTCACGTAAGAAACCGTGTCGGTTGACGCTTCCGAAAGAGCCCCTTTCAAAGCCGCCAGCCGAAGGGGGGTCGCTGGAAACTCGGCAATCCGACCTTCCATGCGCAGGGTCACCACCGCCGGCAGACCCTTGGCGATCCCGACGAAGACCCTCGCAAGATTTTCGACCAGCGGGAGGTACGCTCTGATTTCGGGAGATACTTCACGACCGAGGTCGACGTTTACGGCCGACAACACCAGTTCGCCTGACAATGCCGCAGCGACCGCCGTCGCAACATCGGTCCCGGCTTTGTCCTGGGCTTCGACCGTCGACGCTCCGAGATGCGGGGTAAGGACTACCTGCGGTAACTCGAACAGCGGGCTGGCCGTCAACGGTTCAACCGCAAAGACGTCGAGGCCCGCCCCGGCCACGTGACCGTTCCGAACTGCCTCGGCGAGGTCCTCCTCGACGATAATCCCACCTCGCGATGTGTTGACGATGCGAACACCCGGTTTCATCGACGAGAAGGCATCGGCATCGAGCATGCTTTCCGTCTCGCGGGTCTTGGGAAGATGGACGGTTATGAAATCTGCGACCGCGTACAGGTCCGACACGTCTTCAACAATCTGCACGCCCAGCCGGTTCGCTATGTCTGGCGACACGAACGGATCGTACCCGATGAGATTCATCCCAAAAGCTCTGGCCCGCTCAGCGACTAGCGACCCGATGCGGCCCATACCGAGAATCCCCAGCGTTTTGCCATGCAGCTCAACCCCTTGAAAACTGGTCCGATCCCAGGTCCCCGATCGTAAGACTGCATCGGCTCTCGCTACATTGCGAGCCTGGGACAGGATCAACGCCATGGCGTGTTCAGCGGCGGAGATCGTATTGGCGGTCGGGGCGTTGACCACGAGGACGCCCTGGGCCGTGGCGGCTTTCAAGTCGATGTTATCGACGCCGACGCCAGCTCGACCGACGACCGATAGCTTTGGGGCCGACGCCAACAATTCGACGTCGACCTGGGTGGCGGACCGAACCACCAATCCATCGGCGTCGCGCAGACGAAGGAGCAGATCGGCCCGTTCGACTCCGGCGGCATTGTCGACCGTACAGGCGCGCTCAAGCGCTTCGATACCGGCGGCTGCGATGACTTCGGCGACGACTACCTTGGGCTTGTCCATCATCAATTGTCCTCCTCGGGCGTGTGAAATACAAAACCGGATCCGTTCACGCCGCTCAGGCCCGGCTGCCGTGTAGATTCAGAGCTGGAGGTGTCACATGGCATGGAAGACGATCGTTGCGGCTACCGATGGATCTGAGCGGTCTATCGCCGCTACCCAGTTTGCGGCGAACCTGGCCCGAGAGAGTGGCGCCAAGCTCCATGTCGTCACGGTCGTGCGACCACCGGAAGGCTGGTGGGGCATCGAGGGCGCACCTCCTCCCCCGCGAGCCATGTCAGAAGCTGTTGTTGATGCCCGCCAGTCGATTCTCGATGTGACCATGTCGAAGCTCGATCAGATCGATCTCGATGTCACCACTGCCCTTGAGGTCGGTGAGCCGTCCGGCACGATCGTCAAATACTGCGAGGATGTCGAAGCGGACCTGCTCGTTCTCGGTAGACGTGGGGCGGGATTCATCGAACGATTCGTGATGGGATCGGTTGCCGACCGGCTGGCGCACTATTCGCCATGCCCGATTCTGATCATTCCCTAACGGCACCTAGGGCTGGTAAACAACCACTCCGAAAAGCTGCTCATTGACGCGCCTCACGGCAGCTTGGCCGTCGGATCCGAGTAACCACTCGGCGAAATCAAAGCCGGCCGGCGAGGCAGATTCGATCACTGTGACCCGATAGGGGTTGGTTGGCGGATCCACCAGGTCAACCCGAACAAGGTGCCCGAGATTCTCAGCGGCAAGGAAAGCGCCGACCTCAGACAAAGCGAATGCCCCGCGCTGATCGGCGACCTGAAGGGTCAGGCCCATGCCCTGCCCGGTCGAAATGTACCAATCGCCGTCCGGTGCCCCCCCGGGCGAGGGCCACTGATTGAGCTCGGTCTCATGCGTTCCCGATCCGTCTCCCCGAGATACAAAGCCATAGCCGCGATCGGCAATCTGCGCGAACGCTTCGGTAGTCGTGAGCCCGTTCAGGGTTTCGGCAAGATCGGGCGGACCGACGAGAACGAAATCGCTCGAAAACGCAATCTTCGAGAATCGGGGATCCTCCTCGGCTAGGAACGCGGCTTCCAGTTCGGGGGCATGGGTGATGAGAACCTCGGCCGCCCCTGATTTGCCAAGATTGAGAATCTGAGCACTCGACTCTCCCAGGATGCTCAGTTGAACTCCAGGGTGAGTCGCCTCGTACTGGGCGGCTACGGCTTCGATAAACCCGCTGTCGACCAACGTCGTGCCTGCCCCGACGATCACCCGGTCGGGAGAGCCACCACAGGCGACCAGCCCGAGGATCACGGCCACGATCAGCCCTTTCAAGACGGCACGACCCGCACGGCGGTGGCTTTCACGACAGCAGTTGCCGGCACTCCCTCTCTCAGGCCAAGGGCTTCCAACGATCCCGGCGTCAACAGGGCCACGATCGGAACACCGGCGTCCAGAACAACTTCCACAAATCGGCCGACCGGCCGCACCTCGGTAACCATCCCGATGAAGCTGTTCCTGGCCGATCCGACCGAAGGCGGCGTACCGGCATACATGGTGACAGTCTCGGCTCCGAACATCACTCGCACGGTGTCGCCCAGTTCGTGATCGCCAACTCCCCAGATGGCACTCCCGCCTGAAGCAACCGAACACAGGGGCCCTTCGGTAACCCGCACGATCCCATCAAGAACGTTGCCAAGCCCGACCGCGGCCGCGACGGCTTCGTCGGCCGGTTGGGCAAACACTTCGTGGATCGGACCAGCCTGGTGCACCGCCCCATCGATCAGGACCACCATGATTTGGCCGAGAATCACCGCGGCATCCTGGTCATGGGTCACGATCACCGCGCTCCGATCGCCGATCGCTTCGACGATCACCCTCGCCACGTTGATTCGATCCTGTGTGTCGAGGGCCGCCAATGGTTCGTCGAGCAATACCCACGGTTCGGGTCTCG
Organism: bacterium; assembly: GCA_024641305.1. GTDB lineage: Bacteria > Actinomycetota > Acidimicrobiia > Spongiisociales > JAENVV01 > JAENVV01. The sequence continues at coordinate 16,388 of JAHEDI010000024.1, forward strand.
CCAGGGTACGGGCCAGAGCGAAACGTTGCCGTTCACCACCAGACACGGCCGTCGCCTCCATAAGGTGGCCGACTCCAAGCCGGTCCGCCAGGTGACGAGCCCTGGCCGCCTGTTCAGCGTTCAAACCAAGGCCAAGGTTCCAGCCGGCGCTGCCCCGGAAGTGGTAGACGGTCTGGGGCAGATACGTGGCCTCCCACGGACTCTCGCCGATGGTGCCTGCCAACAATCGTAGAAGCGTCGACTTACCGGCACCGTTAGGACCGAAGACGACGGTTCGCATACCGGTTGGAATATCGACCTCACAGTCGAGTTGGGACCCGTCGGACGGGTACTTGAATCTCATACCGACCTCAATCGTCCTAAGGCCACATTCACCAGCGCAACGATGATCAGAAGGACAAACCCGAGGGCGAGGGCCGAGTCAAAGTGGGCCTGGCGGGCCTGCTGAACGATCGCCGTAGTGAGGACCTGAGTTTCGCCTTCGATGTTGCCACCAACGATGAGGACGGCGCCGACCTCGGAGACGACCCTCCCGAAGGCGGCGGCCACTGCGGCGATCACGCCGGGAAGCGCCTCCCGAGCCGCCACGAATCCACGCCGATAACGAGTTAGCCTCAGCGCGACTAGTTGCTCACTGGCAGCCGGGCCGAGCCCGCGAATCGCCCCGGCGGTGACTCCTGCCGCAATCGGAATCGCCAAGAGCGCCTGGGCACCGACCATGGCCACCGGAGTGAACACAAGATCAAGAGAACCAAGCGGGCCGTCATTCCACAGCAGTATCAAGATCAATAGCCCGGCCAGGACCGGCGGGACACCCATCCCGGCGTTCACCAGCACGTCGATGGTGTTTCGCAGCCGGTGGCGAGTAAGCGCCAACCAGGTCCCCAGCGGCACACCTACCAGGACCCCGATAACGGTGGCGATCCCGGCCACTGCCAGAGTCAGAAACAGAATCCGTCGAAGCTCTGCCCCGAATCCGAAGAGCTCCCTAACAGCGTCCGCCAGGAGACCGCCCAAGAACTCCAACGGTCAGGTACTGAACCAGAACCAGGCGGCCGCCGCCGCAATGGCCGCGTAGATCGCCAGTTTGAATACTTTCTTCACGACCCAGAAAATAACCAGACCGGTCGCGCCGATTCCGAGCAAGAGAGGTAGCCATTGATCCATGGGGTCAGGTTAGCTTCCGTGAAAGAGAGCGGGTGTCAAACGCGGCACGAGGACATCGGCCCCGGCCAAATCGTCCAAACCGAACTGGCCCCTGTCTACCGCCACCACCCGCATGCCCGCCGTCCTGGCTGCGGCGATTCCAACCGGGGAGTCTTCAACAGCCGTGCAGGCCTCGGGAGGCACGCCGAGCAGTTCGGCCGCTTTCAGAAAGAGATCAGGAGCAGGCTTTACGGCGACGACCTCATCGCCTGCCACCGACGCGAAAAAGAAATCAGCCAGGCCAGTCGCCCGCAACGAAACGTCCAATCGATCGCGGGCAGACGTCGAGGCCACCGCCAGCAAGACGCCACGACCCGCCAGTACTTCAAGGGTGTCCTTGGCATCCTCAAACGATTCCAGATGGCGTTCAAACAAGGCGAACATGGCGTCGGAAATGGCCGCCTTCACGACTTCTGGCGGTGGTAGATCTGCTCGCCGGGCAAAATAGGCGTACTCGTATTCAAATGGATGACCAACCAAATGGTGGCGATCCTCGTCGCTAACCAGAACATCAAAACGGTCCATCGCCGACGCAATGGCCTTCCACGCCAGGGACTCGGAGTCGACCAGAACTCCGTCGCAGTCGAAAACGACCGGCATCTAGCTGATCCGGGATCGAAGGATTTCCGTTACCGCTCGTGGGTCGGCTTTGCCGCCCGTGACGCGCATGACAAGACCAACGAAGAACCCGATGAGTTTGTCCTCGCCTCCGGCCAACCTGGCGAACTGTTCTGCATTGTCGGCAATGACTTCGTCGACCGCCTCTTCCAACGCTCCCGAGTCACTGATCTGAACCAGGTCGTGGGCGGTTGCGACTTCAGCTGGACCACCCTCACCGGCAAGAACATACCCGAGCACCTCTTTTGCAGCGGTTGATGACAACGAGTTTGCCGCGACCATCGCAGCCAGATCACGGAGGTGTTTCCCGGTGAGAGCCGACTCCGCCACGTCCAAAGACTCCCGCCGGGACCAGGCCGTCACCTCACCAGTGAGCCAGTTGGCGACGACGTTGCCCGGGGCACCCGCCTCCACCGCGGACTCGAACAGCGTTGCAAGTGCTTCAGAACCAGCCAGCGAAGATGCCGAGTCGCCATCCGCGCCAAGCGCCACATACCGGAGTGCCCTGGCTGCCGGCATTTCGGGCAGAGTGGCGGCGATCTCATCACGCCATTCATCCGTGACTTCGATCGGCAGGAGATCGGGTTCCGGGAAATACCGGTAGTCCGAGCTTCCTTCCTTGGAACGCATCGAGTGCGTGACGCCTTCACCTTCGTCCCAGTGACGGGTCTCTTGATGAACGATCCCCCCGGATTCCAGGACGCCCTCCTGGCGGCGAATCTCGTAATCGACGGCCCGCTCCAACGACCGAAATGAGTTCATATTCTTAACTTCGACCTTCGTACCGAAGGGTTCGGTTCCAACCGGTCGAATCGAGACATTGGCGTCGAACCGGATCGAACCCTCTTCGAGCTTGGCATCAGATACGCCAAGGGCAGTAACGACGGTCCTCAAATCCTGTGCGTACGCGCGGGCCTGCGCAGCCGAGCGAATGTCAGCTTCTGAGACGATCTCGACAAGCGGAACTCCCGCCCGGTTGAAGTTCAGAAGCGTCTCGGTCGCTGAGTGAATCCGACCGCTGTCACCGACATGGATGCTCTTGCCGGTGTCCTCCTCCATGTGGGCTCGGTTGATGCGAATTCGACTCGTCGCTCCGGCGACCGTCACATCGAGCCATCCGTCGTGGCAGACCGGTACATCAAACTGGGAAATCTGATAGTTCTTGGGCTGGTCCGAATAGAAGTAGTTTTTGCGGTGGAACTGGGATCGTTCCGATATCGAGCAGTTGAACGCAAGGCCGATCTTCGTTATCCATTCGATGGCTTTGCGGTTGGGCACCGGGAGCGCCCCGGGCAGGCCAAGGCAGACCGGGCAGACATTCGTATTTGGTTCGGCCTCAAAGTCGACTGCACATCCACAAAACATCTTCGAGGCCGTCTCAAGTTCGACATGAACCTCGATTCCGATGACCGGCTCCCAATTCACGATGCCACCACCTCGAGGACCGGCCGGCCAATGTCATCGGACAACGCTTCGATGGCCGCGGCCACCTGGAACATCACCGTTTCACCGAGCGCCGGAGCCATGACCTGGAACCCGATCGGTAGTCCGCTCGCCGACAAGCCAACTGGCACCGACATGGCAGGATGGCCAGAGAGATTGGATGGAATCGTGCAGATGTCCTGCATGTACATCGAAAGCGGATCTTGTGTCTTGGCTCCCAACTCAAAAGCCGGGGCGGGGGCGGTGGGTGAGACAAGGACGTCCACCTGCTCGTAGGCCGTGGCGAACTCCTGAATGATGAGCGTTCGAACCCGCTGTGCCTGACCATAAAAGGCGTCGTAGTAGCCCGCCGATAGCGCATAGGTCCCGAGCAAGATTCGACGGATCACCTCAGAGCCGAATCCCTCCGCTCTGGTCAACGACATCATTTCATCGACCGTGCTGCCATCAACCCTGAGCCCATATCGGACTCCGTCGAAGCGCGCAAGGTTCGCCGAACACTCGGCCGGGGCGATCAGGTAGTACGCCGACAAAGCCGTCGCGGTCGACGGCAGGGAGAGATCGACGACTTCGGCACCGGCGTTCGCCAACCGATCGATGGTGGTCCGGAAGGCGACCAATACCTCGTCGTCGATCCCTTCGCCTGACAACTCGTTCACAACACCAACTCGTAAGCCTTCGACGCCGGCTCCGAGTCGCTCGGTCCCCGAAGGGGCCGGGCCGGGGAACGAGGTGGCGTCGTGGGGATCATGACCGGCGATCGCCTCGTAAAGGATGGCGGCGTCTTGCACCGAGCGCGTCAGGGGGCCGATCTGATCGAGCGAGCTGGCAAAAGCGATGAGACCGTATCGAGATACCAAACCGTACGTGGGCTTCATGCCAACCAGTCCGCACAGCGCGGCGGGTTGCCGGATGGATCCACCGGTATCGGACCCAAGGCCGGCCAGAGCCGAACCAGCGGCCACCGCCGCCGCTGAGCCACCTGAAGATCCGCCCGGAACCGTATCGAGGTTCCAGGGGTTACGGGTCGGACCGTAGGCCGAGTTTTCAGTTGATGAACCCATGGCGAATTCGTCCAGGTTGGTCTTACCGACGAACACCGCGCCGGCTTCACGGAGCAGTTTGACCACCGTGCCGTCATACGGCGGAATGTATCCGGACAGGATCTTCGACGATGCCGTCGTCTCAATCCCTTTGGTCATCATGTTGTCTTTGAGAGCTATCGGCAGCCCGTCGAGCGGCCCGATCGGCTTCTCGGCGGCGATCCGACGATCTGACGCCTCAGCCGCGGCCATGGCCCCCTGACGATCGATTGTCAGGTAAGCGTGGACCGAGGCTTCGGTGAGGCTTGCTCGATCGAGGACTGACTCGGTGAGCGCCACCGATGTGCATTCTCCGGTGCGCAGAGCCGCAGCCGCCTCGACGAGCGTGAGCTGGGAAAGTTCGGTCATTCGTTGTCCAGGGACGGGGGAACCCGGAAGAACCCGTCGGTGGCATCGGGCGCCTGCGACAAGACCTCATCCCTATCCAGCGAGGGCGTCACAACGTCATCTCGAAAAGCATTCACCATGTCCAGCGGGTGCGAGGTCGGCTGGACTCCCTCGGTCGGGAGCGCCTGGACCTTGGCCGCATGGTCAAGAATGACGCCGAGCTGGGCGCGGTAGGACGCCATGTCTTGTTCGGAGAGCTCGATGCGAGCAAGCTTGGCGACGTGGGCAATGTCAATGTCGATCGGCATGACCGATGAGTCTAGGCGGTCTCGATATGGGCGGTAACCACCCGATCAGCACCTCAACGCAAGGATGCTCGAACCAATCCATTCCTTCAGAGGTCAAGGCCCATCTCTGAAAGCAGCGTTATCACCCGTCGTTGGATTTCGTCGCGTACGACTCGTACGGCGTCCAGGTCCTGGCCGTGTGGGTCGTCCAGCTCCCAGTCGAGATATTGTTTGCCGGGAAAGTAGGGGCAAGCATCTCCGCAGCCCATTGTCACGACCACATCGCTGGCCTGAACGATCTCAATCGTGAAGGGCACCGGAAACTGGTTCGAGATGTCAATGCCAACCTCACGCATCGCTTCCACCGCTACCGGATTTATCTCCGGCCCTGGGCTTGAACCGCCACTAAACACGATCGCCCGATCACCGGCCAGGTGTCGGGCAAACCCAGCCGACATTTGCGACCGACCGGCATTATGAACGCAGACAAAGATCATGCTCGGGGGCCGAACTTCAGATCCGACCATCTCGGCAGCCATGACTCGCTGCTCGGTGAAGGCGTCTATCTGAAAGTCGCTGTAGTCGGCCGGATAGGAATCCAGCAGGATGACGGTCTCGGAGCGGCTTACTGTGGGACTTTGGGGCATGGGCACCATAGTACCGACCGCACTTTTCTCCGACAGCTGACGGCCCAGCGCTAGCTTTACGGTACGCGAAGGAAGGCCCGCCGTGCGTGTACTCATTGCAGCATCCGAATACTCGCCCCTCGCCCGAACCGGCGGCCTTGGCGAGGCGGTGGCCGGCATTGCCCACGGTGTCGCCGCCGAGGGCCACTCCGTCAGAGTTCTCATCCCCCGCTATCGGCACCTCTACCATCTCGGGGACCGACACGCCGGAATCGGATTCGCAGACTCACTCTGGCTGCATCGGGACGGCAACGTTGAAGTCGTTCTCGTAGATGATCCGGCCTCGTTTGATCGGCCTGGCATCTACGGGGACACGCCCGGAAGCGGCTACCAGGACCAGTGGCACCGTTTCGGGCGATTCTCCACGGTGATAGCTGCCGTCGCGCACGACGTCGATGTCGTTCACCTCCACGATGCACACACTGGAGCGGTATCACTCATTACTGACCGGCCGACCGTGTTTACGGTACACAACGCGGTATATCCAATCGTTGGCCCCCTGCATGAGGCACGCGAACTCCTGGGCGCCGACGAGCGCTCTACGAACCTCGGAGGGCCACTTGAGTGGTACGGCGGCGCCAATTATCTGAAGGCCGGAATGGCCCTGGCCAACGTCGTCACGACCGTGAGCCCGACATTTGCCAATCAACTTCTAACCGACCCCTCTGTTTCCGGTGGCCTCGACGGCGTATTGAACGCTCGGAGCCAACCACCGATCGGCATCGTGAATGGGATCGATCCCGTGGCATGGAATGCCGAGACAGATGACTCACTCGCTTCAACGTTCAGCCCTCATGAGCTGGGCGGGCGCCTCGCCAACCGCGAGATGCTCATTGAGATGGCAGGAATCGACGATGGCGTGATCTTTGGCAACGTCGGGCGCATGTCCGAACAGAAGGGCCTGGCCCTGCTCGACGACCACCTCGACTCACTTGTATCCGAAGGCGCTCGCTTTGTCCTCGTTGGTAGCGGGGAACTTGATGAGATGGTCGACCGCTGGGCAGATCGCCACCCTCAAGCTGTTTGGCACGGCCCCTACTCGGAAGGACTCAACCGACTGGTCGCCGCGGGCACAGATTGCTACGTCATGCCATCGCGGTTTGAGCCGTGCGGTATCGGTCAGATGTACGCAATGAGATACGGATCGATTCCGGTCGTTCGTTTGACCGGGGGCCTCGCCGACACCGTCATCGACGTGGACGAGAATCCAGATCTGGCTACCGGGTTCGGTTTTCGTGCGTTCGAACCGATCGAAGTGGCCAAAACCATCCGTCGCGCCATGCGACTGTTCCGGACCGACCAGTCAACCTGGACTGCTCTTCAGCAGCGAGGAATGTCCAATGACTTCTCATGGGCAAACGCTGCACGCTCATACATCAAGGCATATGAGCAGGCGATTCGACTCTCGTAGAGGCTCCGGCCAACTACCGTTGCACTCATGACCACCCGACTCGCAGGCCTACTCATAGTGACCATGCTCCTCGGAGCGTGCTCGTTGCTCCCAACCGCAACAACCGTGCCTGGGGACACGACGACAACGACCGTCGATGACGACGCAGATGTGTCACCGACCAGTCCTCCTGCGACGACGATTCCCTCCACCGAGCCGGTTTCAGGCGTACTAGTGGTTACCGACCATGCATTAACCCTGGTCTACGACGACGCTCCAGCTGCCATCCTTACCGGCGATATCGATTATCCCCTGGCGTCGGCATTCGTTGACCTCATTGGGGGCATCGTCTTCCAGTACCAGGACCCGGGACCCGGCGTCTCGTCTGGCATCTTGCGCCTCCTTCCAGGCACTATTGAGCCCCTCGAACTGATCGCCGAAGGTGACGGACAAGCGATAACCTTGCTCGATGTCGCCCCGATCGACGGGCGACCAAATGTCATATATCTGAGCCGACCCGACGGCGAAACAGTTGGCGGACAGCTCCTCGCCGCAGACCTCCAGGGTGGAGCCCCGTTGGTGCTTTATGACGGCCCGGATCTGGTCTCCGGTGACGCGGACGGACCGACAATCCTCGTCGAACAACGCGTCAATGGCACCTGCAACAAACTCGTCGCTTTCAAAGACGGAGAGCCAATTTGGAACTCCGACTGCACTGACGGTTCGGGACCGTTCTCGGTGGCAGTCTCGGATGATCTCGTGGCTACGGTCCTGGCCGGCCAAGTGATCGTCTCACGAGTCGACGATCAATCAACAACCGTTTACGACGTGGCATCGCCAGTGAGGGTTTTCGACCTCGACGAAGACTCGGTCCTGGTAACCGACCAAACAGACTCTCTCATCGTCGTCGGAGAGGCAAGCCAAATCGTGATCCCCACCACCGATACCATCCGGTCGGCTTCACTATTCAACAGCCCGTTGGCGGTGACTGAGGGGCATCGACTCGGTGGCATTCGCGTGGCACCGGGACCGTGTTCTGCCGCCGGTCAGCCCTCCGTTCCGCCTGTCACACCGGACCTGCCCGATACCGTTGCGGCGATCCGCTCGGCCATCGTCGAACGCGCCGTGGCTTGTGACTTTGATGCCCTGGCCTCGCTCACGTCCTCATCGTTCGTCGTCGACCTCGCCGGAGGCGACCCTCGCAGATACTGGATGGCATCGGAAGCACGGTTCGGCGATGACCTGTCTCTGATCGTGCGGATTCTCAACTTGCCGCACGCGGTCAGCCTGCTCCCCGACGGGCGTTCGATCTACGTGTGGCCCTCGGCGGCTGTCGACCAGCCGACCGACGCCGATTGGGAGGCGCTTCGACCGGTCTTCAATGAGGAAGAAATCGACGCCATGCGACAGCAAGGCGGCTACACCGGGCATCGCATCGGGATCGCCGAAGATGGCGAGTGGCTGTTCTCGGTGGCAGGCAACTAGCAGTGGATAGCGAGAGTCCCGCCCTCCGACGGGAGGTTCTCGCCGTTCTCTCGATCGCCCTCCAGGCCCCCGCCAACCGCCCGACCGACCGGGCACTCCGCCGATTGGGGCGGGCCTCCTCGGACGATCCAGCGGCCGACGCCATCCGGCTGGCGATGGAGAAACCGGGACGTCTCACGGGCAGCCTGCCTGTACCGACTTCCGATGCCGATGCAGCGTTGGCTCTGAGTGCCTTGAGCCAACGAAAACGCCTCATCCTGCTCCTCCATCACGGACGGCATTGGGATGAGGCACGCATCGCCAGGGCGCTAGGGGCCCCCCACGGCGCCGGCGACCTACAAGATGCCGAGGCGACCGTTTCCCCGGAGCTCAGGCCCCGATTGGCCTGGGAGATCGACCAGCAGCTCCGGACCATCGTCCTCGCCGAGCCTCCAAACCGATCGGTCCGCCTCATCAAAGGCTTTGTCGCCCTCGTCGTGGGGGTGGGGGTAATTCTCGCGTTCCTGGCGTTTACCCGGGCCGATATCGACCGGCCGGACCTCATCCAACTGCGTCCGGGCGGCCTGGTCAGGGCTGACTCGGAGGGCGAACTCACCAGACTGATCGAGGAGCAGGTTTCCGTCGCCAAGGTGACGCCAGACAGTGCCATTCTTTATCAATTTACGGGCGGGCCGGGAGTGGCGGGGGGTTCCATCTGGTACAGCCCCCGACCCGGAGAACGGGCCGGCCAGTTGGTCAGCAAAACCGGTGGCGCTCTCGGGTGGGTAGAACCCGAATACCTACCCGCCGAACTGAACGCCACCCATCGGTACGCCATCGCCATCACCGAAGATACCAACACCGACTCAAGCGGGAACACCACCACCACCCACTGGATTGTGCTCATTGATCCAGAAACCGGAACGCAGACCCAAGTCGCTGATCTCGGTGAATCGAGCGGAGACGGAGAGTCATCGACCGGAGGTGTCAAGCCGGTATTCGCGTCGTATGGCGGACCGCGGGTACTGGTTTGGATGATGGATGCGGTGGGCCTTGAGTCGCTGCCGTCAGATGAACTATCCGACTGCGGAAGATGGCTCTTGTTCGACCTCAACGGAACCGAATTGCCCACTCCCGGACCTGTTCTTACGTGCGACCGGACCGCAACGTCAGTAAGCGTGCCCACGTTGAACCCGACGGGAACCCGACTGATGTGGCTGGAAACCACCGGCACCATGGCCAGCGACAACCCCCCACGCGAAGGCTGGCTCTCGACTCAATCAACTGTTCTGAGGGTGCTGGATCTTGAAAACAAAAGACAGTTTTCCGCTCCCCTCACCACGATCGACCAACCAACGTTCTGGGCCCAGTTCACCATGTATTCGCAACAGACGGGCACCCTGTTCATCGACAGCCAGGACGACGTCGCGGTGGTATCCATCGGCATCTGGAATCCTGAGGTATCGATACACAGCTACACCACGTACCTCGTCGACCTCGTCGGCGAACGGATCGAAACCTCGGCCACTGACGGCCCGGTGACATTCGGTCACTGACCCGCCATGAACCTTGCCGATTTTTGGCACCCGGACCGGACCTGGCTGGGTAGCTTTACCTGGTGCAGGACTCCAACCATTACCCGGTTTCCATCAATCGACGGGTCTTCGTCGAAATGACCGATGGCGTACGGATCGCCCTCACGACGTATCTGCCGGACGCGCCCAACGACGGACCATTTCCTGCCATCGTCGAATCGCTTCCCTACCGAAAAGACGATGACTGCACCGCCCGCGATTACTCCACCTATGCCTACATGGCATCACGGGGCATGGCCGGCGTTCGGATCGACATCCGCGGCACCGGAGCGTCAACGGGGATCATCAACGACGAATACCTACCCATCGAGCAATCCGACAACCTCGAGATCCTCGCATGGCTGGAGCATCAAGACTGGTGCACAGGCAACATCGGAATGTGGGGAATCTCCTGGGGTGGATTCAGTTCTTTACAGACCGCCATGCTGCGACCACCCCAGCTCAAGGCGATAGCTGCGATGCACGCCACCCACGATCGCTTCGCTTGTGATGTCCATTATGTCGGCGGCTCACTGCACGCCGCCGAACAGGTCGACTGGCCCCCATCCATGATCTCAAGTAACGCCCTCCCCCCCGACCCGGACATCTTTGGCGACGGATGGTACGAAGAGTGGATCAGACGGCTGGAAGGGACCCCTCAATGGCCTCTGGAATGGCTGAGACATCAGAATCGAGACGACTACTGGATGCATGGATCGCCGAGCGCCGACTACGCCGCCATCGAGTGCCCGACCCTCCTCATCGGGGGCTGGCTGGACGGTTACGTCGACGGAATGCTCGACATGGCCACCCACCTGTCCTGTCCGACGAGAACGCTCATCGGGCCATGGGGACATCATCGACCTGCCACCGGCATTCCCGGCCCGACCTACGACCATCTCGACCTGATGGCCCGATGGTTCGGCCATCACTTGCGGGGCGATGACAACGGCGTCATGGACATGGCCCCGGTGACGGCCTTCATCCGGACCGACCCGCCCTATGACGACACAGAAGTCAACGGATACTGGCGAACCGAATCCGCCTGGCCACCGCCGGACAAAACTGAATGGAGTACCTCACTGGCGGATCTGAGCGAAAGTGGTACCACCTGGAACGGACCGCAGTGGGTCGGAGCTCACGCTCCAGCCTGGGATCGATCGGGGGTGACCAGCACCGATTCGAGCCGGGACGACGCTGTATCACTGACCTTCACCACCGAGCCTTTCGCCGTTCCGCTTGAGATTCTGGGCAGTCCCGAAGTCGAGCTCTGCGTCACGACCGACCAGCCCTTCGGTCTGGTGTCTGTACGGCTATTGGTCATCGACCCTGACGGCTCAGGACACTTGATCTGCCGGGGAAACCGGAACCTGACGTTCCCACTCGATCTTTCGGACCCTCAGCCTCCTCAGCCAGGGCGTCAAATGTCGATCAGATTCACATTGATGGCGACATCTTCGGTGGTTCCCTCCGGCTCACGACTCCGACTTTCGATCTCCGGGGCCGACTTCCCGGTGGTCTGGCCACCGCATGGACGGTTCACCCTCGGGATCATCCCGGAGAAGTCGCGATTGGTCCTTCCGACCATGCCCGTCGGACGCCCTGACCACCGGGTTGAAATGGCTCCTTTTGACCAGCCACCAATCCCCCCCGTGGAGTTTCTCGACGATGAAGACACATGGACGGTTGAGTCCGAACATGGCGAGACAGCCTTCCGGCGCCACGTCACAAATCGGCAGTTCCAGCCCGATCGCGATAACCTCACGTACGCCTCGGATCAGTCATGGGAGGTGACCGTCAGCGATCTTGATCCCGCCTCTACCACCGTCCGGTCAACGTCAGAGCTGACATTGAGCCGACCGGGCTGGGAGGTCAAGACGGCAGGCTCTCTGGAGATCCGCGGCGCTGGAGAATTCCAGGTCGCCATCGAACTAACCGCCATGCATAACGGCACCCAGATCTGGCAGAAGTCCTGGCTCGAAAACATCCCGCGGGAGTGGGCATGACGACCGCTTCCCCTTCCTTTCCCCGGTAGCCTCTGGCCATGGAATCCACGCTCCGCCGCGACCAGTACATCGGTTCCGAATGGTTCGATCGAGAGCGAGAAGAGGTCTTCACCAACCAGTGGTTCTGCGTTGGTAGAAAGGACGAACTCCCCGCTCCTGGCGATCATCTGGTTTGTGACGTGGTGGGCGACAGCATTCTGATTACGAGGACGAGGGACGGTTCCCTATCGGCGTATGCGAACCTGTGTCGCCATCGCGGTAGCCAGCTCTCCCTCGCTCCTGGCAAACCCACCCAAACCTCGATCGGCCCGTCTGGAACCTTCCACGGATCAATTCAATGCGCCTACCACGCCTGGACGTATTCGCTGAATGGTCGACTCCGCTCCGCTCCCTTCCTGGACGAAACCGATGGCCTCCGCAAGGATGAACTTCCCTTGCACCCGGTGGGAATCGAGACCTGGGGTGGATTCATCTGGATCCATCTGGAACCGGAGAAATCGACCCCGATCGCCACCCAGTTCCAGGAGTCCCAGGGCTACCTTGCGAGCTATCCGTTGAGCGACCTTCGCTCCGCCTTCCGAATCGTCTATCAGGTGTCAGCCAACTGGAAGGCCATCGTCGAGAACTTCAATGAGTGTTACCACTGCGGCCCCGTGCATCCTGAACTGTCCGAGCTTGTCCCCGCTTTCAAACAACGCGGCGGTTCAGAACTGAATTGGGAGAAGGGCATCCCCCATCGAGAAGGAGCCTGGACCTTCACTCGGTCCGGAACGTCCAATCGCGCTCCCTTTCCCGGCCTGACCCAGGACGAAATCGCTCGCCACAAAGGTCAGCTTATCTATCCGAACTTGATGCTGAGTCTGTCCGCAGACCACATCGCAGCCTTCACCTTATGGCCCCACTCGGCAGGGTCAACTTCGGTCGTATGCGACTTCCTATTCCATCGCGACGAAATCACCCAGGAGACATTTGACCCCTCCGATGCGGTCGAGTTCTGGGACATGGTCAATCGGCAAGATTGGACGGTGTGCGAAAGCGTGCAGAGGGGCATGCAATCCCGATTCTTCACGACGGGATTTTATGCGCCCATGGAGGATTACTCCATGGACATCCGGCGATACCTCGACAGCTTGATGTGACGGACTACCGGTTCATCGTTCTCGGTCTCGGAGGGATCGGCAGCGCCGCCACGTATTGGGCTTCGCGACAGTTGGGAGATGAAGTACTCGGGATCGAGCAGTTCTCTCTCGGTCACCCCAACGGGGGATCCGAAGACCACAGTCGGATCATCCGCCTCTCCTATCACACCCCCGGATACGTCAGGCTCGCCCAGTCTGCATACGATTCGTGGGTTGCCGTTGAACAGGATTCCCAAGAACAGCTCATCCTTCGAACCGGAGGACTCGACCTCGCCCCCCAACAGGCCGCGATCGGCCTTGACGACTTTCGAGCCTCCCTGGCAGCGTGCGACGTGCCATTCGATGACCTGACGGCGTCGGAGGTAATGGCGGAATGGCCCCAATGGCACCTGCCCGAAGATGCGACCGCTCTGTATCAAGCCCAAACCGGCATCGTCATGGCGTCAAAAGCCAACACCGTGCATCGGGACCTCGCCAGAAGGAATGGAGCCAGACTCCTGGAGAACCAGGAGATTCTCTCCGTCAGCGAACATGACGGCGAAGTAATCGTGACCACGACCGAACGCAGGTACTCGGCTGAAAGCCTGATCATCGCCGCCGGGGCCTGGAGCAACCAGGTTCTGGGCCATCTCGGGGTCACGTTCCCGCTCGAAGTCACGCTCGAACAGGTGGTCTACTTGAAGCCGCAGTCGCCGGAGGCTTTTGCACCGGACCGGTTCCCGGTTTGGATATGGATGACCCTGCCTGCCCTTTATGGCTTTCCGATTTTTGGAGAACCGGCGGCCAAGGTCGCCTGGGACCGCTGCGAAATCGTCACCGATCCAGACAGCCGGAGCCATGCGCCCAGGACAGACGTAACCTCGACCATCGAGCAGTTCACCGCGGCCCATTTGCCGGATCTGAACGGCGGTGTCCACCTCGCCAAGACCTGCCTGTACACACTCACGCCGGATCGTGACTTCGTCATCGATCGTGTGCCGGGAACCGATAGGGTGTTCACGGCCATCGGCGCCGGCCATGCCTATAAGTTCGCGTCACTGATCGGGAGCATCCTGGTCGATCTGGCGATTGACGGAACTACGGGCCACGACATCAGCCCATTCAGGTCAGATCGGGCGATTCTGCGAGACCCGAACCCGGTCCGGAACTACCTGATCTGACAAATCAGGATCAAGCCCCGACTGACCCATCTTCGGGTTCGCCATCCGCAGCAACGGCCCAACAAGCGACCGACCAGGTAGCCGAAGAGTCCAGTTGATCCGGATCCTCAGTGATGCAGCGGCTGGCAACTTCATCCGGGAGAGTCCCCGACTGGAACAGAGGACAACGAGGATGGAAGCGGCACCCAACCGGGATTCGGCGCGAATCCGGGATCTCTCCGGTGAGAATCTGCTGTTCCATCCGGGTTGTTTCCGGAACCACCGACAGGAGCGCCCGGGTATAGGGGTGTTTCGGCGAACCGAGGATCCGCTCGGTCGGTCCCAGTTCGACGATCCGTCCCAGGTACATGACCGCCACCCGATCGGCGATATTCCAGGCGAGACCAAGATCATGGGTCACGACCAGGATTGACAGACCGGTCTCACCGACGAGATCGAGCATGAGCGCCAGGATCTCGCCCCGGATCGAGGCATCGAGACTCGCAACCGGTTCGTCTGCCAGCAGAAGATCAGGTTCCATGACCATGGCGCCAGCGATCACGACCCGCTGTCGTTGTCCGCCCGATATCTGGTGCGGATACATCGGGAAAAACCGTTCCGGAGGTCGTAGGCCCGCTCGAGAAAGGGCCCGGGCCACTCTGGCCGCTTCGTCCTTGGATTCCTTCCGAATCCGCAAGCCTTCTGCAACGATCTCATAGATCGTCTGACGAGGATTGAGGGCACCAGTCGGATCCTGGAAGATCATCTGGACACCCCGATTGCCTCGCGATCGATCCGACCCTGTCGGCCGATCACCTGACGCTGGGGTATGCGTGATTTGGCCGGACGTCACCGACTGCAACCCTTGAATGGCCCGGATCAACGTCGTCTTACCGGAGCCTGACTCGCCGACGAGCGCCAGGACTTCGCCCGGCTTGACATCGACCGAAACTCCATCGACGGCGCGCGACGGACCGAAGCGGACAGATACATCCGTGAGAGAAACGATGGCGCTCATATCAACACGCAGGCGGCTTCCCGGCCCTGACCGGATGAACGCAGATCTGGTTCGATGGTGCGACAGCGGTCTTCAGCGAGCGGACAACGGGGATGGAACGGACATCCCGACGGGAGAGCGCCCGGGGTGGGAGGATCGCCCGCCAAACCCGACGGCGCCTTCCGGGAAGCTGGATCGCCAATGGTGGGAAAGGCTGCGGCCAACGCCTTCGTGTACGGATGGGTGGCATTCTGAAAGACGTCCATGCTCGGCCCCTGCTCAACAATCCGACCGGCGTACATGATCGCGAGACGATCGGCGACACAGGTGAGCACCGAAAGGTCGTGAGTGATAAAGATGAGACTCAGCGAACTCTCCTCCCGCAACTCGGCAATGAGCGCCAAAACCTGCGCCTGGACCATAAGGTCCAAAGCGGTCGTTGGTTCGTCGGCGATCAGTAACTGCGGGTCGCACGCGAGAGCCATCGCTATGAGAACTCTCTGCCGTTGACCTCCGGAGAGCTGATGTGGATAGGCCTCCAGAAGATTCGCCGAAAGCCCTACCCGTTCGAACAGTTGACGGCTTCGGACCCGCGCCTCATCGTCGGATGCGACCGTCTCGTGGACGTGCATTGGCTCACGGACCTGTCTTCCGGCCGTCTGCACCGGATTCAACGCGTGAAGCGCACCCTGGAAAACGATTGCGCCAGTCGTCCACCTGACGGCACGCAGACCTCCCGGCGACAAGGCGAACAGATCCTGGCCGTCGATGGTCACCTCCCCTGACGTGACCGTCCCCTCCGGCAGTAGCCGGAGCAAGGAGTTGGCCAGCGTGGATTTCCCGCATCCCGACTCACCGGCCAGACCAAGAGACTCACCAACAGCTAGATCAAACGAAACACCCCGGACGGCAGGCACAAGACCCGCCGACGAGTTGTACGTGATCGTCAGATCCTTAACTGAAAGCACCGGCCAGCTCATCGTGCCTGCCCGAGACGCGGATCGGCGATCTCTTCAAGGGTTCTTCCTATCAAGGTGAACGCCAGCACGACCGCCAGAATGCCGACGCCGGCCGGAAGGAAGTACCACCAGGCGTTCCTGACCATCGCTCCGTTGACGAACGCTTCTTCGAGCGTCTTGCCCCATGAGGCCGACGAAGGATCTCCGAGGCCAAGAAATGAGAGGGTCGTTTCGGTCAGGATGGAAATCGGCACTGCCAGCGTGGCGTTGGCCAGGATCAGCCCACTCACATTGGGGAGGATGTGACGGGCGACCAGATGCGCGTTACCCGCCCCGAGCGACCGCGACCGGTCAACGAATAGCCTTTGTTTCACGGTGAGCACCTGCGCCCTGAGCAATCGAGCGGTAGACGGCCATGACGTGACTCCGATGACCAAAATAATGTTCCACACGTTCCGGCCAAGGATGGAGGCCAGGACGATGGCCAGGGGCAGGAAAGGGATGACGAGAAACCATTCGGTGATTCGCATGAGGACCGAATCGATGCGGCCGCCAACAAAGCCGGAAATGATTCCGACCACCGACCCGATCGAGATCGTCAAGACCGTGGCAGCCAAACCAACAAAGAGGCTGACTCGCGACCCCCAGACGAACTGAACCCACACAGACCGACGGAGATGGTCGGTGCCGAGGACTCCGAACGTCCCTGGAGCTGCCCACTGCGGGTTTCCCTGGGCGCGTGCAAACACCGGGTTCAGTTCGCGAACGTCAGCCAGGAGCGGCGCCGCCAACGCCACAATCACGAACACGAGAAGCACGGCAAAACCGATCACCCCCGGCCTCGAATTACGGAACTGCGTCAGGACCCGCCGGGCGGTTGCCCTTCTTCTCTGCATGGCCAGACTGGTCATGCACCCTCCACCCGGGGATCAAGCCAGGCATACGCGATGTCGGCGAGAAGATTGAAGAAGATGACGGCAGCGCTAAACAGAAGGAACAAACCTTGGAGCATCGGAAGGTCGGGGCCCCGGATGGCATCAGCCGTGGCCTTGCCCAAACCGGGCCAGGAGAACACGGCTTCCACGGCGATCGCCCCAGACAGCACAAAGCCGAAGTTGATGGCGGTCAACGTAACCACTGGCAGAAGTGCGTTGGGAACGGCGTGTTTGTTCCGAACCACGACGTCGCGGAGACCTTTCGCTCTGGCGACCGTGAGGTAATCCTCCCCCATCACGTCAAGGAGCGAACTTCGCGTCACCAGCGCATATTCGCCGAGGTACGCAAGCGTAAGTGTAAGGGCGGGCAGGAAGATGTGGTGGATGCGGTCCAAAAGCAAGGCCACTCCTGTGGCGCTCGTCCCGGCATCGGTCATACCTCCAACCGGAAACCAGCCAAGCACAACGGCGAATCCAACCAGCAGGATCATGCCCAACCAGAAGTCTGGCATCGAATAGAACACCATGGTGCCCGAGGTGATGGCGTGATCTTTCCACGTGTTACGACGCCAGGCAGCGATGACCCCCCCAACCGTACCGATCAGCGCCGACAACACCGCAGAGATCCCCACCAGTGCCACCGTGGCCGGGATCGCCGACACGATCTCGTTCCACACCGGCTGTCGACTCTGATAGGAAATCCCGAAGTTGAGCTGGAAGGTCTGGCGAACATAGGCCCAGAACTGCACCCAGAGCGACTCGTCAAGGCCGAAAGCGGTGCGGAGGTCGGCGATTTTGGCAGCAGGAACATTCCTGCCCCTGAAAAGGGACCCGATCGGGTCGGATTGGACAATCCGAAAGAGTACGAAATTGAACACCAGAACGAACACGAGGGTGAGGAGCGAACCCAACATCTTCTTCAAGATGAAGCGGGTTCGCCCCCGACTCTCGGGTTGTTCGGTGGTCAGCACCTATTCTCGATCGTCGGCGCTTGATTTCCTTCTCGTGACAGCCACGGCTCCGGCAAGTGCGACGGCAACCACGACACCACCAATGAGCAGCCAATTGGTACCGGCGCTCGACGCGGCGCCGTCTGAGCCCACCGGCCGAAGCAACGGATAGCTCGGTGACGAGTTGGAGAACATCACCGGGCCGATGTCAGCCGGCTGCCGCACCCAGCCCTCGAACGTGTCCGTCCGGTATGCCTGAAGGTCCGGGCCGAGGTACATCGGGATGTAGACGGCAGCGTCGTGGAGAATCGTCAGCATTTCATGGACGATGTCAATCCGCCGTTGCGGGTCCAGTTCGACCTTCTGCTCCAGGTATAACTCTTCAAAGCGGGGGTCGGTCCAGTTGGCGTCGTTGTAAGACTCGAGCTCGGCCTCGGTGAAGTACGAAAGCATCGGATCGGGGTCTACGAACGGAACCCATCCCCAGAAGAACGTGTCATAGTCGCCTTCGACGATGACACCGAACAACGCGTCCTGGTCGTAGGACGCCAGTTCGACCCCAATGCCGATCGCCTCCATCCAACCGGTGAACAACTCCCCTATGGGACCGGCCAGATCACCGTCGGTGTTGACGGCGTGGCGCAGCACGATCGGATTGGTTCCATCAGGCATTTCCCTGATGCCATCACCGTCAGTATCGAGATATCCCGCGTCATCAAGGATTTGATTGGCCCGGGCCGGGTCATAGGTAAAGGCCTTGTCAGCTGGAATGTCAGGAATCCACTTTGCCTCATCGGCGCCGGGACTCATGGTCTCGAGCGGTCCGGCCAAACCAAACCAGAGGTCTTCGATCACGGCTGCTTTGTCGATTGCGAAGCTAATGGCCCTTCTCACTTCGAGATCGAGCAAGGCGGGATGCGGTTGCCCGGTGACCGCACCACCGTTGATGGCGATCTCATCGAAGCCACCTTGCCTTCCTGCGACCACCTCGATGTTGGGGTCGTCCCCAAGCGTCGCGGCAGAACCGGCCGGGAATCCGTGTATGGCGTCAAGCTCTCCTTGTTGGAGGGCGGCCACCATGGCGTCAGGATTGGCGAAGGTCTGAAAGATCACCTTGTCGATGGGAGGTTTTTCGCCATTCCAGCCCCAGTAGTTCGGATTGGCCACCATCACTACGGATTGCCCCTTGGTGAACTCCGAGATGACGAATGGACCGCTGCCAACGCCGTCAAGCGCTTCGTACACGACGGTAGCGTCGTAGTCGGTGGCGATCGGCTCCCAGATGTGCTTTGGGACGAGATACACATCCATATTCGGCAGTTTCGGATCAGGCACCGACGACGTGATCTCGACGGTGCGATCATCAATCACCTTCGCATCCAGATTGATGACCGTCGACAGCATGTTGTCCCACTCCTGGTCCCTACCGGTGTTCACGTTCCAGGCAACGTCCTCAGCAGTGAGCGGTTCGCCGTCTGACCACTTCAGCCCCTCGCGCAGCTTGTAGGTGTAGGTCAGCCCGCCGTTGGAAACCTCCCATGACTCCGCCAGGCCGGGGATTGGTGCAAAGTCGGCTGCCGCCTTGTCCGTGAGCGTGGCGTAATGGACGTTCCAGATTTCGTATTCGCTGACCGCAAATCCGGCGGTCGGATTGAGGGTCTCCCAGTCCTGCGTCAACCCGATCCGGAGCACCACTTCGGCATCCTCCTGAGCGAATGCGGCCGGAGCTATGGCGGCCCCCACCATCGCCAACATCAGAATGACAGCCATACGTCTCATAACCGGAACCTCCGTCGAGTTGTGACCAGGAGAAGCTATTACCAGATCTTGACCGGTGCGGCCGGAAAAGGGATCTATCTTGGCCAATCGGCGAGAAGCGCCTCGACCAGATCGAGCGGTAACTCATGGGCCGTTCTCCCCCGGAAGCCGGTCATGGTTTCCGCCCCACAAAGGGCATTCATAATGGATTCCTCGACGGCATCGGCCGTGGCTCGCATCAACGGGGTCATCTGATCATGGTGCAACGTCCGGACGGTGTGGATCCGCTCGCCGACCGGCAGGTGATTGCCCGTGGCAAAGGCCATGAAGATATCGCCCGATGAATCGTGCCCGTACCCCCCGGCCCTGGCCAGACCAACTGTCGCCCGACGGGCGAGCCGACGGCATTGATCGGCCACCAGTGGAGCGTCGGTGGCGACAATCGCGATGATTGACCCATCGCTTTCGCGCTGACCCTCGCCGTCCCATGCCGAAGGAACTACATCGAAGCCGAGGTGGCGCCCGACCGGGAAACCATCGATCCGTAGGTCACCTCGTACGCCGTAATTCGCCTGAACGAGGACTCCGACGGTGAACGACTCGCCGGCGACCTCGACAATCCGCGAGGAGGTTCCGATCCCGCCCTTGAATTCGTGGCAAATCATCCCGGTGCCCCCACCAACGTTGCCCTCAGCGACGGGCCCGGATCCGGCGGCGTCCAACGCCCCAAGGGCGTCGACGACGGTCAGCGGGAACGTATCCGCATCGTTGAGATGACTGTCATCGGTCTCGGCGACAACGGGAAGGAAGAAACTTCTCTCAAGATCGTGCTCGGTGAGGTGACGAACGAGAGCATCACGCACCATGCCTACCTGATGAGTGTTGGTCAGACCGATCGGGGTACCGAGCATGCCCGATTCGTCCATCCACGGGATTCCCGTCATCTCGCCGTTGCCGTTGAGCACGGCAACGCCGCAATAGGCGAAGTCGGACCAGATCCGGCCTTCCCTTGGAACGATCATCGTGACCCCCGACCGAACGACCGAGGGAGCATCGTGGATGACCGTCTGATGTCCCACCCAGATCCCTGGAACATCGGTGATTGCGTTGAAGGGCCCGGTCGGCAGGTCCCCGATGACCACCCCGAGGTCGCGTACCCTCCGGTTCATGCCTGTGCTCGGGTCACATCAAATGCCAATCGAGAAAACGCTCGAGTCGTTGGTAGAAGTGAATCTGTGGATCGGCCCGCAGGAGACCATGACCTTCAGTCGGGTAGGTGACGTACTCAAACGTCTTGCTGAGACGCCGTAACTCCTCGACCAACTGGGCAGATTGATCGGGATGCACCCGGATGTCCTTCTCTCCATGGGCTACCAGGATCGGACGCTGAATATTCTCGACTCGCCAAAGAGGAGAACCTTCCCGGTAGGCAGCCCGATTGTCGGCAGGGCGCCCCATCATTCGCTCGAGGTCCTCACGGCCGCCGCGGTCGCCTTGTGCCCACGAAGTCGCGATGTCCGAATCGCCATACTTGGCGACGCCACAGGCAAACCGGTATTCCGGGTCGCCGGCCAGCGACGCCAGCGCCAGATAGGAGCCATAACTCGCCCCGAAAATTCCCAACCGTGATCCATCCACCCAATCGAGACCGCGCAGATAGTCAGCGGCCGCCAGACAATCTTCCGTGTCCGCCACACCCCATACCCCGTGGTTCGCCCGCTCGAAATCTCGTCCGTAGCTGGTACTCCCGCGAAAATTGATCGCAAACCAGCCGTATCCCTTATCGATGAAATACTGGGCATGCCCATCCCAGGCGTCCATGTAAGCCGAGGTCGGTCCGCCGTGCGGATAGACGATGACGGGAGCCGGTTCGGAATCGATTGACGTCGGACGAAACAGGAACCCGTGAATCTCGGTTCCGTCGAGTGATCGATACCGGACCTCTTCGAAACCGGCATGTGGCGCTACCCGGATCGCGGCGGGAACGGACTCGAGGAGGGTGCGGATCTCGCCATCCCCCGCGATGTGTACCAGGCGGGGCGGTGTCGTATGACTCTCGTGGACGGCGACAACACCGTCGTTGGCCCACTGCGACCACGACCACTCGCCACCCTTGGCAAGAACGGTCACCTGACCGGAATCGACGGAAACGGTCACCAGATCGCTGACGCCGTCTCTGGTACGAATCCCCGCCAGCGTGGCCCCGTCCGAACTCCAGTCCAGTCCCGAGAAATCCGCCTCGTCCGAAGTGAGAGGACCGAGGCTTGAACCGTCCCGATTGACGAGATAGATCTCATACCAACCGCTTCGCTCCGAGGTGAACGCCACCACGGAGCCATCAGGGGACAAACGGGGACACCCGTCATGCATCCCTGGCTCGTCGGTGAGACGCTGCGACTCCCCGGTTCGCAGATCGTGAACCCAAATCTCGCTCTTTTGCAGGTCGTCGTTCGGATAATTCACATAGACGACCGCGCCGTGCTCCACCGACACCGCCGCACCTGACACGTTATAACCCGGCTCGGTCAAGGCGACCGGCCAGGGGTCATCGGTTCTCACCCGGACCAAGCGACTCTCATCGTCGCGCTCGGCGAGCACGAGCAGTTCGGTGTCGCTTATCCAATCCGGCGACGAACCCTCCATGACCTTCTTTGGGAGTCCACCGGCGGCGGCGAGCACCCACACGAACCCATCGGCCGTGTAGGCAATGGTCCTGCCATCTGGCGACCAGGTCGCCGGATCGTCTTCCCAAAAGGCGGCCAGTTCACGACCAGCCGTCAACTGATATGGAGAATCACCCGATAGGGGGACAATCCAAATGTCCGAGGTGTCGCGGTCAAACACCACCGACACCGAGTGGCCGTCAGGCGACACCACCGGGTCATGAGGGCGATTGACCGCCGCGATCGCTTCGAGGCTCCAGTGGGTAGCTTTCGGAGCGTCGGGCCGGGTGAGACTGGGAACCCCAAAATGTTCAGCTTTTCCTAACCAGTGACCGATTCCTTCGCCCATCAGATATCGGCTCCTCTCTCGTGATCGAACCCATCCAGGGTCGCCTGGACCAAAACTCCCAGCGTCGTCAGGTCGTAACCACCCTCCTGGACAAAAACAGTTGGCAGTCTGAGAGACGCTACCCGTTCACCGGCCCGGGCGAAGCCAGCTTCCGTAATCTGAAGTGGACTCTCGGGATCCGAGATGGCGGCGTCAAGACCGAGCGAAACCACCACCGCGCCGACCCCGGCGCTGCGGGCAAAATCCACGACCGTGTCGATTCCGCCCAACCAGCGCACATCACCCTCGCCTGGCTCAATCGGAACGTTGAGATTCGCCCCGATGCCATCACCGGAACCGGTCTCGTCGGAATGGCCGACAAAATGCGGAAACCACCCGGCAGCTGGATCAACGTGCACGGAGCCATAGACCACATCCGATCGTTCGTAGAAAATCTGTTGGGTGCCGTTGCCGTGGTGGGCATCGATGTCGATCACGGCCACCCGATCAAAGCCCCCTTCCCTTAGTGTTTGTGCAGCGACCGCCGCATTGTTGAGATAGCAGGATCCCCCGAAAAACCCTCGGCCGGCGTGGTGTCCCGGTGGGCGGCAAGCGGCATAGGCAGAAGGGGCACCGGCCACGATAAGGTCGGCGGCGGTTTGGGCGACGTCAACGGCTGCCCGGGCCCCGTCGAAGGTACCCTCCCCGATCTGGGTCATGGTGTCCATCGCATAGACACCGGCCAGTGCACCAGGTGACACCGGCAATCGCAGAGGATGCGGCGAAAGAAACCGCTGCGTCGGGAACGCATAGGCAGTGACCTGCGACTGGCCCGGATCATCTGGATATCCCCAGGCCACCCACGCCGCGTACGCCCCACGGAGGTACTCAATCAGGTCGGCATCGTGCACCGCCTTGAGAACCTCATCATCATGGGCCACCGCATCCACGACTTCTCGGCCGGCCGACCGGAGCGTCGACAGAATGGTTTCAATCCTGGCGGACACCTCTTCACTGGAGATCGTCACGC
Source organism: bacterium (assembly GCA_024641305.1). Lineage (GTDB taxonomy): Bacteria > Actinomycetota > Acidimicrobiia > Spongiisociales > JAENVV01 > JAENVV01. The sequence goes on from JAHEDI010000024.1 coordinate 40,390, forward strand.
CCACCCAGGTCCCGGTGTCTGCCGAATGGGCCACATGATCTGGCGAATAGACGACCGGGGTTCTCATAGACCCGACCCAACCATCGCCAACCCGTTTCGCGTACCCAAGAGCGTTGACCTCCGCATCGACCATCAATGCGATCCTACGGCCCTGAAGATCTGGCAGGTGCGCTATCTCGCCGCAAGTTTCCGAAGGCGTATAGTTTGCGCCTGGGATTACCGACTGAAAAGGATCGCGCACGTCGACCATGCCTGCAGCAGAGAAATCAAGCGCGAGTCATCTGTTCTACCAGGCCGGAAGCCGTCGCCCTCTGGTAGACCACTCGGACGGAATCTACCTCTGGGACGTGAACGGCAAACGCTACCTCGACGCCTCCAGTGGACCGATGGTCTCCAACATCGGACATTCGAACCCCCGGGTTCTCGCCGCCATGAAACAGCAGATGGATGCTGCGACATTCGCCTATCGGACCCACTTCGAAAACGAGGCCGCCGAGTCACTCGCTTCACTGACTGCATCGTTCATGCCAGAAGGTCTTGATCGAATCTTCTTTACATCAGGAGGATCGGAGGCTGTCGAGAGCTCCTTGAAGCTGGCCCGCCAGTTCGCCGTGGTCACCGGCCAGGCCACTCGATGGAAAGTGATTTCGCTCTTTCCGTCCTATCACGGCTCCACCCTGGGGGCGGTGGCCATCACCGGGATGCACCAATTCGTCGAACCGTTTCGTGACATGATCAGGGTTATGCCGAAGGTGCCGGCTGCCACTTGCTATCTCGATCACGATTCACTCACCCACGAAGAACGGGGCTTGCGATACGCAGAACTGTTGCGAGACGAAATCCTGCGCCAGGGCCCTGAGACGGTTCTTGCCTTCATCATGGAACCGGTTGGTGGAGCATCGACCGGTGCCCTGGTCGCCCCTGACGCCTGGTACCGGCGGGTGCAGGAGATCTGCCAGGAGTTTGGAGTGTTACTCATCACCGACGAAGTCATGACCGGGGCGGGCCGGACCGGGCGCTTCCTGGCAGGCGAGCACTGGGACCTTCGACCAGACATCATCGCTCTGGCGAAGGGCTTCGGCGCCGGATACGCCCCATTGGGCGCCATGGCAGCCGACCGCCGGATTGTTGATGCTGTCATGGAAGGTGGCGGATTCGCTCACGGTTACACCTACGCCGGCAATCCGCTCGCCTGTTCTGCCGGCCTGGCCGTGCTCAACGAACTGACACAAAACGGCCTCATCGAGAACGCTGCCGACAAAGGCGCCAAACTCTCGGCCCGGCTCGGGTCGCTGATGGATCGCTACCCGTTCATCGGTGATGTTCGCGGTAAGGGTTTGTTGTTAGCGTTTGAACTGGTGTCTGACCGCTCGTCGATGGAACCACTTCCTGCCGGGTTGGCCGCACACACGGCGCTGGTCGAGGAGGCATACAAACGCGGGCTGATTATCTATTCGCGCCGGACAAGGGGCGGAACTGTCGGGGATCACTTCATGGTCTGCCCCCCACTGATCGTGACCGACGACCAAGTCGACGAAATCATGCAACTGCTGGTTGAGAGCCTGGACGCATTTGCTTCCACTTCCGGCCTGCCCGTGAGCGGAAGCTGAGCAAACCATGGCCGAGAAAGTAATCATCACCTGCGCCGTCACCGGCTCGATCCACACCCCCACCATGAGCCCCCACCTGCCGATAACCCCTGAGGAGATCACAATCGAAGCGGTGGCGGCTGCCAACGCCGGTGCAGCCATTCTGCATCTGCATGCTCGTAATCCCGAGACTGGCCAACCAACAGCCGACCCGGATGTGTTTATGCAGTTCCTTCCGCGTATCAAGGAGCAGTGCGACGCCGTCATCAACATCACAACCGGTGGTAGCTCCCTCATGACACTTGATGAGCGGTTGGCCGCCCCGCTGGTTGCCCGGCCTGAAATGGCCTCGCTGAACATGGGTTCGATGAATTTCGGCCTATTCCCCATGAAGGAACGCTATTCGGATTGGAAGTTCGACTGGGAACCAAAGCTTCTTGACGCCACCAAAGAAGTCGTGTTCAAAAACACGTTCGCCGACATCGAATCCATTTTTGATCAACTTGGCAACCAGCACGGGACCCGCTTCGAGTTCGAATGTTACGACGTGGGACAGATCCAGACCTTGGCCTTTTACTTGCGCGAAGGACTCATCAAGAAGCCCGTGTTTGTGCAATTCGTACTCGGAGTGCTGGGCGGCATCGACGCATGCCCCGAAAACCTCATGCATATGAAAGCCACCGCCGATCGACTCCTCGGCGACAACTACCGCTTTTCCGTTCTGGCTGCCGGCCGACACCAGATCCCGCTTGCCACGATCGGGGCAATCCTCGGCGGCAACGTTCGAGTCGGCCTCGAGGACAGCCTGCTTATCGGTCGCGGCAAGCTGGCCGCGAGCAATGCCGAGCAGGTCATCAAGATCCGAACGATCCTTGACGAACTTGGATACGAAATTGCCACACCAACCGAGGCCCGCCAGATGTTGGGCCTGAAGGGACCGGACCAGGTGAACTTTTGAAGGAGGGCAATACCCTCGCTGACCCAGTGATCCGGCCGGCGGTGGCGTCCGATGTTGATGACATACACGGTCTCATCCTGCATCTTGCCGCATCGACCGGTCACACGGGAAAGATCATCAGTACCCCCACCGACTTTCTACGGTCAGGATTTTCGGAACCAGTGGCGTTCCAGGCGCTCATTGCCGAGCAGGCCGGTCAGGTGATTGGCCTGTCGCTGTTCTTCTATACCTTCTCGTCGTGGCGAGGCGAACTGGGCGTATACGTCCAAGATCTGGTCGTTGCCGAACAAGCTCGAGGTTTGGGGCTCGGACGGCGGTTGATCTGCGAGACCGCCAGGCTGGCACTCGGGAAGGGTGCCAGCCATTTGCGATTGTCAGTGGCATCCGATAACGACATTGCCGTCCAGTTCTATGATCACATCGGCCTCGTAGCGTCAGACAAAGAACGGATCTTCGAGGCCGAAGGTCTCGCATTCGCACAGCTCGCGGAGAACCCATGAACGTCATTTTTGCCGAAGAACAGACGAAGCACTCACCGAAACTGATCCTTTCGTCGGGAGCCAGTGAGGCAAATCCCGAAGTCCCTGAACGCGCCGAGCGCTTGCTGGCGGCGGCCATCGGCAGCGGTCTGACCCTGGAACGGCCACCAGACTACGGTGTCGACCCGATCTCGGCGGTGCACTCGGCCGAGTACTTGCACTTCCTGCAAAACATCCACACGCGATGGAAGCGGATCCCGGACGCCTCCGAAGACGTCATTCCGAATATTCATCCCGACCGACGCGACTGCGGTTACCCGGCGTCGGCGGTCGGACAGGTTGGCTATCACGTCTTCGACGGGGCGGCTCCCATCACCGCCGACACCTGGGAGAGCGCCAGGTGGAGCGCCAACAGCGCCGTCCACGCCGCCCTTGACGTTATCGGCGGGGCCGATATCAGCTATGCACTCGCCCGACCCCCGGGCCACCACGCCACGAAAGATCAGGCTGGCGGGTTCTGCTACTTGAACAACACCGCCATCGCTGCTCAGGTGCTGCGATCGCAACACCCGCGGGTCGCCATCCTCGATGTCGACGTACATCATGGCAACGGAACCCAGAACATCTTCTACGACCGTTCAGATGTCTTGACGGTTTCGATACACGCCGATCCGGTTCGCTTCTATCCCTTCTTCTGGGGTTACGCCAACGAACGTGGCGAAGGATCAGGACTCGGCTCCAACCTCAATCTGGCCCTTCCCCGGGGTACCGGCGACGACACCTATCTCAAAGCGTTGGATGGCGCAATCGGTCGGATAGAGGCGTTCGCTCCAGGTGCGCTGGTGATCGCCCTTGGCCTCGATGCCCACGAAAAGGATCCGTTCCAGGGGATGACAATTACCACCGACGGCTTCGGCCGCATCGCCAAGCGGATTGCCAAACTCAACCTGCCCACCGTGATGGTGCAAGAAGGCGGATATCTCACTGACGAACTCGGCACCAACCTAAGTTCGTTCTTGCACGGTTTCTCCAACTAGTCGCAAATGGGGCCAGGTCGCACTGGTGGTCGGCACTAAGCCAGGTTTCGGGAATCGCCCGGGTAGATTCGAAGACATGAACGAAACATTACGCCTGAATGCCTACCGGTGGATGACACTCACCCGCACGTTCGACGAGACCATGGTGGCGATGTGGAAGCAGGGCAGGGGCATCGGCGGCACGTTTTCGGAACGGGGCCATGAAGCGGTTTCGGTCGGGGCGGGCATGGCCCTCGGCCCCGACGATGTGGTAGCCCCCATGCATCGGGATCTCGGGACCTACCTGCTGCGAGGCATGACCCCCGAGCGAATCTTCGGCAATCTGCTTGGCCGCCAGATGGGCGTGAGTGGCGGACGAGACGCAAACCTGCATGGATTGGGCGACCTCGATCTGAACATCATCGGATTCATCTCCCACATCCCCCAGGCAATACCGACCGCTCTCGGGGCAGCCATGGCGTTCCGATACCGGGACGAACCGCGAGTTGCAATGACGTTTGTGGGTGACGGCGGATCATGCTCGGGCGCCTTCCATGAATCTCTTAACATGGCAGCGTTATACAACGCTCCATTTGTCCTCATCATCGAAAACAACCAGTACGCCTATTCCACGCCGCTCAGTCAAGAAATGAAAATCGCTGACATCGCCGGCCGGCTGCCGGGATATGGGTTGGCCGCCACCACGGTCGACGGCAACGACGTCGAGGCCGTTTATGCCGCCACCACCGATGCGGTGGAACGAGCTCGGTCAGGAGGCGGCCCCTCGGTTATCGAGGCGCGCACCATGCGGATGCTCGGACATGCCATTCACGACGGGGCCCAATATGTTCCCGAAGCGTTGCTGGCCGAGTGGGAAAGCCGTGACCCGGTTCGCATGTTCCGAACACGACTCATCAAGGGTGGGGTTCCTGCGGAGGATCTGGACGCCCTCGACCAGGCGGCGGCCACCGAGATCGCGGCCGCCGTTCGAGTTGCCGAAGCCGCTCCGCTTCCCGACCCCGAGTCGGTAGGCGAAGGGGTTTTCGCATGAGTGACAATTTCGGGTTCTCCGACGCTCCCCAGCATGCTCCTGAAGACCGAACCCTGACGTACCTTGAGGCCATTACCGAGGCGCTGTTCGTTGAGATGGATCGCGACGAAGACGTCCTGGTCATGGGCGAAGACGTCGGCGGCGATTTCGGCGGGGCGTTCAACGCGACCAAAGGGCTGGCTGCCAAGTTCGGAGACCGACGGGTCATCAACACGCCGATTGCCGAGTTGTCGTTCACCGGTATGGCCAACGGGATGGCACTCATGGGCCTCCGACCGGTCGTCGAAATGCAATTCGCCGACTTCATCTCATCTGGATTCGATTCCATCGTTCAATTCGCCGCCACGTCGCATTACCGGGGCATCGGCAAAGTGCCGTGGGTCATTCGGGCGCCGTCGGATGGGGGAATACGATCGGGCCCATTCCACAGCCAGAACCCAGAAGCCTGGTTCGTTCACACCCCCGGACTCAAGGTAGTGGCCCCCTCTACGCCCGCCGATGCCAAGGGTCTGCTGGCCGCCGCAATTCGCGACGACAACCCGGTCATCTACTTCGAGGCGAAACCGCTGTATCGATCGATCAAGGGCGACGTGCCCGGCGGTGAACACGTCAGCGAGATCGGGAAGGCTGCCGTTCGGCGGTCCGGAACGGATGTCACCGTCATCGCCTACGGCACGCAAGTCCACACCGCTCTCGACGCGGCCGAACGTGTGGCGGCGGACGGGATCGATGTTGCGGTTCTCGATCTCAGGACCCTGAAACCTCTCGACACCGAAGCAATCCTCGAAGCAGCGATCAAAACCGGAAAAGTCGTCGTCGTTCACGCCGCCAACCGGATGGTCGGTGTGGGAGCCGAGGTGGCCTCCCTGATCGCCGAAGAAGCGTTCGAGTCGCTCGACGCCCCGATCATTCGGATTGGAGGGCTCGACACCCCGGTTCCATTTAGTCCGCCGCTTGAAGACGCATACCGTCCCAGCGCCGGCAAAATCGAGTCGGCCATCCGAAAACTCGCCGATTACTGATCGAAGGTTGACCTATCCGACAGGGTCACGCCCTCGATGGACTGCCTAGACAGAGAGGGCTCCATGGCGCCGCCGGTCTTGGATTATCACGGCTGCGACGGCGCCGGCAGTGTTGACAACCAGGTCGAGCATCGTATCTCCATAGTCACCGACGTTGGCGTTTTCGATGACAATCGAGCCTACAAATTCGACGATCTCGACTAGTGCTCCCAGTCCCGCAGCGACGAGCACGGCAGCCACGGCTATGGCCGGACGGCTCGCCCGGCCGACCGCCCACTTGGCAACCACCTCATAGGCCGCCCAGGCGGCGATAGCAGTGGCCACCGTGTGGAACGGCTTGTCGTAGCGGATGTCGCCGACGAGATGTTTCACGTACAAGGGTTGGCCGTCAACCAGATAGATCCCACCTGCCAGATTGCCAACCGCCACGGCCACCAACCACCACAGGCTCGCCATCGAGAGCTGCACCGAGCGGTGTATGAAAAAGACGGCGATCGCCAGGACAATCGTGATGGGGACGTAGATCCACACGAACGGGCTGTCCACTGCCAGGCCATACACGGTGAAGCATCCGGTGGCGACGACCAAAGCCCCGACCGGCTTGCCCATCGACTACCGAACGATCTCGACGGGTGGGATATCACCGGCCGGCACGAACCCGAACGCCCAGGCGTAGAACGACAACTCGGACTCCAAGGCGAGGATCTGATTGGCCGCCACCCGAAACCCGTGCCCCTCGCCCGGGATCGCAACATACGCGTGCGGGATGCCTTTGTCTTTGAGGGCCGAGACCATCTGCTCGGCCTGATCGGGCGGCACGACCTTATCGTCTAGACCCTGGAGAATGAGCATGGGCGTCGACAGTTGATCAGTGTGATAGACCGGTGATCGCTCACGATAGAGCGCTTCGGCCTGCGGGTACGGCCCGATCAGTCCGTCAAGGTATCGGGATTCGAACTTGTGGGTGTGCTCGGCAAGGGCCGCGCAATCGGCCACTCCGAAGTAGGAAGCCCCCGCTGCGAAGACATCATGAAACGTCAGCGCACACAAGGTCGTGTAGCCGCCAGCCGAACCACCCCGAATGGTCAACCGATCGGGGTCGACATCACCCCGGTTCACGAGAAAGTTGGCGGCGGCGATGCAGTCATCAGTGTCGACGATGCCCCACCGGCCACCGAGCGCGTTGCGATATGCCCTGCCGTACCCGGTCGAGCCCCGATAGTTCACGTCAACGACACCAAACCCCCGGCTCGTCCAATACTGCTTCTCAAGGCGGAACCCGGCGGTAGTCGCCGAGGTCGGACCCCCGTGTGACATAACGACAAGCGGTGGCAGATCCCCCCTGGGGGCCTCGAAATCAGGGTTGGTCGGCGGATAGTAGAAGGCGTGAGCCACCGAATCGTCAGTGGTGGGAAACGTGATCGTTTCTGGCACCGAGAACAGGGCCGGATCAAAGTCGACAGACAGTGCCTGTTTGACAATCTCCACTTCGCCAGTATCGACGTCGACGCCGAACACCGCGTCGGGACGAGTCGGGCTGCTGCCCACCAGCCAAACCTTGCCGCTTCCAACCGAGATCGAGGGGGCCAGGTCGGTTCGGTCAAGCGCAATGCTCCGCATTCCGGCATCATCAATCACCCCGAGCCGGAACCAACCGTCTTCCTGATAGATGGCGGCGACCCGACCGTCCGGGAGAAAGGCGTACCGGCGCATGCCAAACACCCATTGGGGATGACCGAACTCCATCTCGGCATCGTGCAAGGCGGTAGTCAAGCCGTCCGATTCGCGACGATACAGGTTCCACCAGCCAGTCCGATCTGACACAAAGTGGAGAAGACCATCTGCCGACCAGTCTGGCTGGAAGACCGATTCCGTGGAATGACCTGCAACCATTCGAGCATTGGCGACCGAACCGTCAACGGCCAGATCGGCCACAAACAGTTCGGTCCCGTCCCATGGCATACGAGGGTGGTTCCAAGCCAGCCAGGCGAGCTGGGTTCCATCAGGGCTCACCCGAGGATTGGAGAAAAAATCGTGGCCGGTGACGATCACCGCCGGTGGAGCGCCGCCGTCGAGCGGAAACACCACCAGTTCGTTGACGGGTTCACGATCGGTCTGGTGGAGTTCGCGAACGCAAAGGACCAGGTCGCCATGAAACGCAAAATCAGCGTATCGGGCGCCGGTCGGAAGGTCCGGCTCGGGGGTCAGCGGAACCGGATCCCCCCGGTCGATGCGGTAAACCCGCTGATCTTCGAAGGAGACAGCCAGGATGATGTCACCGTCGATTCCGATGGCACCGCCACCGTATTCGTGAATTCGGGTCCGGGCGTTGAACCCTTCCGAAGTCACCTCGTGTATCGACCCGTCTGGGTCCCGTCTGACCAGGGCGGTGCGTCCGTTTTCGGTTGGCCGGTTCTCAGCCCAGAAGAGGACGCCGCCGATCATGACCGCTCCTCCGAGTCCCACTCCTGCTTCGGTCAGCAAGCGGGCGGTCAGTGGTGAATCCCAGGCTCCATATGATGCGATCGTTGTCATAGTTACTCCGTCAGAAACTTGCGGATGTGTCCGAACGCCACGGGGAGATGCTCGATCGGGACCGATTCGGCCAATTGATGAGCCATCGCCACCTCGCCTGGACCGTAATTGATGGCGGCTATTCCATACTCGGCAAGGCGAGCCACGTCGGTCCAGCCCTGTTTGGGCGCTCTGGGCGCCCGCGTGATCGCTGCCAACCGATCCATATGAGGATTGTCTTGGGGCACCGGAGCCGCCAGGGCGCGGTCGGTGACTTCTATCTCGTCAGCCTCCTCGCAGAAGGCTCGCAAGTGTTCTTCGGCTTCCTCAAGACTGAGCGTCGGGGGAAATCGGTACGAAACATTGAACTCGAAGTAGGCCGGGATCACGTTGCGGCTTATTCCGCCTTTGGCGAGGGTTGGGCTCATGACCTCGAGGAAGTCAAGGCCGCCATGGTTGGTTGGTTTTGGCTCGCGAGCCGCGAACTTGGCGAGCAACGGGGCGGCTTTGGTGATGGCATTCTCCCCCAACCAGGGGCGGGCGCTATGCGCCGACCGGCCATAAAACTTCACGAGGGCGTTCATGGCTCCGTTACATCCCAGCTCCAGATTCAGATCGGTTGGTTCGAGCACAATGCCGAACTCAGCGTCAGTGAGAAACGGAACCGAATCAAGGATGGTCCCCAACTGATTGTCGGCGATCGGACCCTCCTCCTTGTCATAGAAAACCCCGACCACGTCATACGGTCCGTCGATGACGGCGGGATCTTCGAGCAAGTGGATCATTACCGCCACTCCGCTCTTCATGTCTGAAGCGCCAAGGCCGTGGAGTCGCTCGTCGGCGACATAGGCCGCAGGTTGGCCTTGATGGGGCACCGTATCGATGTGGCCGACCAGCAGGATAAGTGGATTCCCAACGCAGCGCCCGACGACGAGACCATTACCGATCCGGGTGATCTCATCGTGGGTGTAGGTTGCCGAAAAGCGGCCCTCGATCTCATTACAAATCTGCTCTTCCTGGCCGATTTCCGATCGAACGTCGACCAACCAGATGAGCGTGTCGAGCAACTCTGTCATACGCTCACTCCGAAGGTCCGCAAGGCGTCGTTCAAACTCACCTTCTTGTCCGTTTCCTCGGATCGATATCCGATGATGTAGGCGCATTGCAAGTAGGCGGTTCCCCCTTCGAACTCCCGGGGTCGGCTTCCTTGCACGACGACGGCTCGCGCCGGGATCTCACCACGGTATTCGGTCTTGGCCGATGTCGTCATGTCGTAGATCGGTATCGAGGCGGTCAGGGTCGTATTCGCACCGAGGATCGCTCCGTCGCCGATCATGGCACCTTCGGTAACAATGCAGCGACTGCCGATGAACGCCCCGTCCCCGATGATGACGGGTCGAGCATTGGGCGGTTCAAGCACCCCACCGATTCCGACCCCTCCGGCGATGTGGACGTCTTTTCCGATCTGGGCACACGATCCGACCGTTGCCCAGGTGTCGACCATGGTTCCGGAGCCAACATACGCGCCAATGTTGACGTATCCGGGCATGACAACCACGCCCGGCTCACAAAAGGCGCCGTACCGCACCGTGCCCGGTGGGACGACCCGCACCCCCTGGGCGGCCAGGTCCGTTTTGGTTGGGATCTTGTCGTAATACGTGAACGGTCCCGCCTGCATCTCGTGAAGCTCAGTCATGCGGAAGTACACGAGGATGGCTTCTTTGATCCACTCATTCACGGTCCAGGATCCGTTGAGCTTCTCGGCGACCCGGATCTCACCCCGGTCAAGGAGCGCGATCGTCCGTTCGACCGCCTGGCGGGCGTCGTTGATGAGGGCAGAGTCCGCATAGGCGGCTTCGATTAACTGGCGGTCAGACATTCGGTCACCACTTTCACGGCTGCTTTGCATTCTTCGATCGTTGGTACAAGAGCCAACCGTAGGTAGCCCTCTCCCCCGTGGCCAAATACCCGTCCTGGCGAAACCACCACGTGGGATGCAAGAAGTCGGGCGGCAACCGCCATATCGTCGGTGCCGTCTGGTACCCGCACCCACAGATACAAGCCGGAGCGCGAGGCGATCGCTTCGTACCCAAGGTCCTCGAATACATCTCGAAGAATTGAACGTTTGGTCGCGAACGTTTCTCGTCGCGGTGCCACATGTTCGTCATCGGCCCACGCCACCTGGGCGGCTGCCTGCACGAATTCGGGAGACGCGGTACCGACCGTCGAACGGAGCGACTTGAGTAGCGAGATTGCCTGGGCGTCACCAACGATGGCGGCGGCCCGATAACCCGTCATGCCCGAACGCTTCGACAGGCTCAAGAAGGACAGAACCCCGGTTTGGTTTCCATCGGCGACCTCGAGAATCGACGTTGGTGGGGTCCCTTCGTATAGATCCACGTAACATTCGTCTGCGAACAGCCAGGTGTTCGACTGGAGCGCTTTTGTGCTGAATTCGCTTAGATCGGTCTTCGTCATCACCGAGCCGGTCGGGTTGTGCGGGTTGTTGATCCACACCATCGAAGCTCGGGCCCACACGTCGTCGGGTACCTGTTCGGCCCGGAACACAAAGTCACCATCAAGGATGACGGTGTGAACATCGGCTCCGGCCAAAAGGGCACCTCGTTCGTACACCGGATAACCGGGCGTAGCCTGAATGACGATGTCGCCGGCCGATCGATCCACGAACGCCAGCGGCGTCGAAAAGATCGCCTCCTTGGAACCGGACGTTGGGATGATCTGCGTGTCGGGATCAACCGTGACACCGAACCGTCGACGTACGTAATCGGCAATCGCCTGACGGGTTTCTGGCAAACCGGCGGTCGTCGGATATTGGGAGATCTCCGGGATGGCCGCCCGGGCCGCCTGGCGGATGGCGGGCGGGGTTGGTTCGCGGGGATCACCTATCGAGAAATCGATGAGCGGCGCTCCGTCGGCGCGAAGCTGGCGAGCTTTGTCTTGAAGTTGGGCCATCGGGTACGAGCCCAGGGCCGCCAAAACCGGGTTGATCCGCATTGCCGCCACGCTAGCCGCCCACCGACCTGGTTGGGGCGGGACCCCTTTAGACTCGCCGGTGATGACGGACCGACAATATCGCCTTGTATACATAGGCCTGGCCATGCTGCTTCTGGGTGTGATGGGAATCGGGTGGGCGCTGACCAGCGCCACGACGTCAGAGGCCAGTCGGCCCGCAGTCCTCGAAGGCCTCCGACCCGAGCCAGACAGCCAGGTACCCCGGCAAACCTCAATCGAGGTTGACGTTCCGGTTGATTATCAGGTGGAGATCTGGATTGACTATCGGGGCTCGGGCGACCTGAGCGCCAACTGGGTGCGGGTTCCCGAATCTGAGATCGTCGTCGTCGAAGCAACCGGTCAGTACTCATGGCGGCCGTCCGCCCAAGGATCCCTGCTCAGTGAATGGCAGCCCGGACAGCAGCGGGTCCGGATCGTTTGGGACACGAAACTGGGCATCCCCGACCCGGGTGTCTACGAGTTCTCGTTCCGGGTTGGATAGACGTCCTGGGCGTTAAGCGCTGGCGCCTTGGGCCTCATCGATCTCGAGCGGGCATGGCACCCGTTCGGGACCCTCATTGGCGTAATGCAACCAGAAATCTTCAATCGCGTCGAGATCGAGACCCGTTAATTGCAGGCGTACAGTCCAAGCCGTGAGCACGATTGGCGTTGCTAGCCCGCCGTAGGGGGCGACGATGATATGGCTGGCCTTGTCCCGCGCGAAACTCTCGAGTGCCTCAATGTCGGCCGGGTCCCAGCCGGGCGTGTATTGAATGATGACCGCTCCGTGTTCCAGGGAATGCACCTGTACCGCGTCAGGGATCAGCTGACGATAAATACCACACTGCGCCCAGGCCGGCGTGTGGGTGCCTGAGGTAGGTGGAACAGAGTTGTACTCCGGCGCGGCGACGGTCCCATTGATCACACCGGCCGCTTCGGCGTCCGACAGGTGATCGGCTCCCAGATCGGCAAAGGTTTCGATCACGCCTGGCGGGCTGGCCTCTTCTGGAACACTGGTGGGCGGGATCGTGGCACCAGGTGCGCCCGGGACGAGATCTGACGCACCGGCGTCACCTGAGGCGTTTGTACCGGGCACACCGTCAATGGTCATGGTCGTTGTCGTGGACCCGATCGTCCCGCAAGCCGCGGCTACCAGAGCCACAATCGTGACGAGAAGAAACAAGGTCCGTTTCATGATCCAAGCACTTCAGGGCCTTCCAGTAGAAGCCGCTGGAAGATGGCCTCGTCGATGACCGGGACTCCGAGCTCTTCGGCTTTGGCGAGTTTTGAACCGGCCGCCGACCCGGCAAGCAGTGCAGTCGTCTTTTTGGACACCGAGCCCGTGACCTTGGCACCGGCTGCTTCGAGCCTGGCTTTGGCTTCTTCGCGGCTGAGGCCTTCCAGAGTCCCGGTGATGACAAAGGTCAAGCCAGCCAGAAGATCGCTGGTCTCGCCCTCGGGTTCCTGGTCGGCGAGTCGGACACCGCCCTGCCGGAAAGCCTCGATCAGTTCCCGATTCTCGGCCTGGGATGCCCATTCGACCCAGGCAGCGGCGATTTTGGGGCCAATACCCTCCAACCCGGACAGTTCTTCCTCACTCGCGTCCATGAG
>JAHEDI010000025.1 GCA_024641305.1 bacterium
GATCGGCTGATACCTCAACACATTTGGTATTGACGATGGGCGGCGCTGTGGCATACTTCGTCCGTACTTATCAAGAGCGGTGGAGGGACAGGCCCTTTGAGACCGCGGCAACCAGTTCGGCTGGTGCCAATGCCTGATCGATGAGAAGAGGTTGCACGAAGATGACTACTAGCCCAACCGCCCCCAACTCCTTCATGGGTTTGTGTATGCCGTGCTCTCAGGTGGTCCGTCCTTCGTGATGTGTGCCGCCACCTGAGAGGGAATCTCACCGGCACCTATCCGCATCGACCTCTCAACAAGGAATCTGACTCATGAGCGAATATCGCTTCGAAACTCTCCAAATTCACGCCGGCCAGGACCCCACCCCGGGTACCAACGCGCGGGCGGTACCGATCTACCAGACCACCTCGTACACGTTCGACGACTCCGATCATGCCGCCCGCCTTTTCGGGCTCCAAGAATTCGGCAACATTTACACCCGGATCATGAATCCGACCACGGACGTGTTTGAGAAACGGATTGCCGCTCTTGAGGGGGGAGTCGCCGCGGTGGCGACCTCCTCGGGTCAAGCTGCACAGCTACTGGCCATCACGACCCTCGCCCAGGCCGGAGATGAGATTGTGTCGTCCAGCTATCTCTACGGAGGGACGTATAACCAGTTCAAGGTGGCCCTGCCCCGACTCGGAATCAATGTAAAATTCGTCGAAGGCGTCGATCCGGCTGAGTTTGAAGCGGCGATTACCGACAAGACCAAAGCCCTATACGTCGAGTCGATCGCCAATCCTGAGTACATCGTTCCTGACTTCGAGGCCCTCGCAGAGGTGGCTCATCGCAACGGGATCCCACTCATCGTCGACAACACCTTCGGATGTGCCGGTTTCATCGCCAAGCCGATCGCCCACGGGGCCGACATCGTGGTCGCCTCTGCCACGAAGTGGATCGGTGGCCACGGGACGTCCATTGGCGGTGTAGTCGTCGACTCTGGCAACTTTGATTGGCGCACGGAGAAGTTCCCACTGTTCACCGAGCCATCACCCGGCTACCACGGTCTCGTATTCTCTGACGTTTTTGGGCCCGACGGGCCGTTTGGCAATATTGCGTTTGCCATTCGGGCCAGGGTGGAGGGGCTTCGCGACTTGGGAGCCGCCCAGTCTCCGTTCAACTCGTTTTTGTTGATTCAGGGTCTCGAGACGTTGTCGCTGCGAGTTCAGCGCCACGCCGACAATGCCCTGGCGCTGGCGGAGTGGCTCGACGCTCGTGACGATGTTGAGTGGGTCAACTATCCAGGCTTGCCGAATCATCGCTCGCATAGGACCGCCAAGCGGTATCTCACCAATGGGTATGGCGCCGTGCTGAGCTTTGGGGTAACCGGTGGATATGAGGCCGCCAAATCCTTCATCGACAACGTGAAGCTGGCAAGTCATCTCGCGAACGTCGGGGATGCCAAGACCCTCGTGATACACCCTGCGTCCACGACCCATCAGCAGCTCTCAGACGTCGAACAGGCAGCGGCCGGTGTGCGCACCGATCTCGTGCGGGTCTCGGTCGGCATCGAGCACATCGACGATATCAAGGAGGACATCGCCCAGGCATTGGCGGCTGCAAGACAGCCTGTCATCGTCTGAGCCCATCCCTTCGGGCGGGAGGTCGGGTTGACCTCCCGCCTAAGCTCTGATCTCTCATGACTGATCCAGATACGCTCCCCAGCGTCACCGAGTTCTATGACTTTCCGGCAGATCTGTTGCCATACAAGTTGCAGAACGGCGAGATGCTGTCACAAATCCGACTTGCGTATCAAACGTACGGGCAACCGAACTCCGATCAATCGAACGTCATCCTTTTGTTCCATGCCCTTACCGGAAGCCAGAATCCGGCCGGTATCAATCGGTCGGTCCCCGGCGTCGACCTATGGAGCGAAGAGTGTCAGGTGGGGTGGTGGCCTGGCTGGATCGGTCCTGGTCGGACCATCGACACGGATCGTTTCTTTGTAGTCTGCGTCAACTACCTCGGGGGCTGTTACGGCTCGACAGGTCCGACGTCGATCAACCCTGAGACGGGCGTTCAGTTTGGCGGATCGTTCCCGGAAGTGACCTTTTCGGACATCGTCGACACGCAGATGGCATTGCTCGACCACCTCGGGATCAGGAAGCTTCACACGGCGATTGGCCCGTCGGTTGGTGGCATGATGTGTGTGAGCCTGGCGACCCGGTATCCAGATCGCGTTGAACGGGTGGTGCCGGTTGCGTCCGGTTTGTACACCTCGTCGTTGCAGTTCATCTATAACTTCGAGCAGACCAACGCCATCTTGAACGACCCAAACTTCAACGGCGGCGACTATTACGATGGGCCCCGCCCTGATCAGGGCCTGGCCCTCGCCAGAATGATCGGGCACAAAACCTTTGTGTCTCTCGACGCGATGAAATTTCGAGCTCGCGGCGAAGTGACCGACGGGATTGGTCCGGCCGGCTATCAGATGAGATCACCGCTTGAGTCGTACATGTGGCACCAGGGCCAGAAGTTTCTTCAACGATTCGATGCCAACACCTACGTCAGACTGATGACTGCATGGCAACACTTCGACCTACTCGAAGAAGCCGGTGCTACGGATATGACGGAGCTGCTCAAACGATCGCGACCTCATCGGTACTTGTTGTTCACGATCGATTCGGATGTTTGCTACTACCCCGAAGAACAGGCACTCATGCTGGACGCGCTGCGGGAGGCGGGTGTGGCGGCTCGCCGGGTCATCGTCTCGTCGGAAAAGGGCCACGACTCGTTCTTGCTCGAACCTGAGTTGTATGCCGACGTTCTTGACGACTTCCTTTCCTAGGGATTCGGGCGGAGGCCAGCGCCACCGCCCGAATCTCGCTGGTTACTGGTTTGGGTCGAGTTCGGCCGCGCTGCTCCCGAAGTAGTGATGCACCGGTAGGAACTCACCCGTCGCACTGACTGCGGGGGTGTCGACTTCGTATTCGGGCATCCACCATGTGGGTGTGTCGGGATCTAGATTGGCGTCCAATCCCGCGTAGCGCTCGATTAACGTGAGCGAGCCACCCGCCTTGGCGAGCACAGCCGCGTTCGCGGGCGTATCGATTTCGTACTCGGGCAGTATCTCTTGCACGGTGGCCGGTTCGTTCAACACCGGCGCCGGCTCGTTGTTGTTGATGAACACCAAAACCAACGTCGCGATTACGACGGCTGCGACGATCAGTGCCCAGAATCCTTGCTTGGCCCAGAATGGCTGTGGAGCCACGATATTGGGTGCGCGCTCCAAGACATCAGGCCGATTGTTCAGGACGACCATGCCATGTCTCCTTCCGCAGGCTGAGGAGATCGAAGGCCATTTCAAGAAGCCCGGATTCCCCAGCGTCCTCTTGACCTTTAATGGTCTCGCTTATAGAGCCCACCCGATAGTGACGATCGGCCCTTATGGGACGGTGCGCAGGCTCGGCGCGACATCAGATTCATAATCGGCGTGCCGATTTGTCTCCGACTTGGAGAACACCAGACGGCCATCGACGACAATTTCAAACACGCCGCCCCGCGATGGGATTAGGTGGATATCGTACTTCGGGCCGAACTCGTCGAAGATCGCTTCAGCCATGCTCACGGCACGGGCAGTGTAGTTTCAGGCCCGGCAGAACTCGATGGTGATGGGAGTCATGGGCAGTGATCATAACGACGGAGGGGCGGGTCGGGGTCATTCGGTTTGATCGGCCCGAGAAGAGGAATGCCTTGACAAGGGCCTCGCTAGTCGCCCTGCCTGCTGCCATCGATCACCTCGTCGAGAGCGGTTCCCGCGCCATCATCCTCACCGGGTCTGAATCGATCTTTACAGCCGGGGCAGATTTGACGGAGTTATCGTTTAGGGAAGCCGACCTTGACGTCGAAAGCGGGTTGGCAGCAGCTGCCGACCGGCTTGCCTCGGTCGAGGTTCCGACCTTTGCTGCAATCGAAGGACCCTGTTTGGGAGCCGGGGTCGAATTGGCCACCGCCTGTGATGTCCGGGTGGCGGGCCAAGGATCCACCTTCATGATCCCCGCTGCCCGGCTGGGAATCCTCTACCGGCCCGCTGGAGTGGCTCGATTGCTTCGGACGCTCGGAGCCGAGACAACCCGACGGCTGCTATTGGCGAATGAGACCATCGGCCCCAACGGAATCGCCGGCGTTCTTGTCCCGGATGGCAGTGCGCTTGCAGCGGCCCGCGAACTTGCCGATCAATCCGCGGGTCTCGTCCCCGGGGCGGTGGCCGCGACCAAACAACTTATGGTGGAGATAGAGACGAGCATCTCGGCCGGGATGGATTGGGACGAGGTCAGGCGCCGCCTTCTGGCGGAACGGTGATCTCTGGATCGAGCGGCCAGCCGTTGGGCCAGCATCCGTCGAGGCCTTTGGTTTGTTGCATCATGACGGGAGCCAGGTCACCGATGCCCGTACAGGCAACGTGCCCGTGTTTGAGTCCATGACCCACCTCATGGTTGATCACATATATCTGATAGCCCCACAGGTCGTTGGCGTACTCTTCTGTGCCGGTTTCCCAGCGCCACACGTTGATCATGGCCCGATGGGCGTCCCAGCAGGAATAAATTCCTGCAGTGAACAGTGGACGGCAGTGCTCATCGGTCGTCGCCGGCGAGGCCAGAGTCACGCGAAATGAGGGTTCGCCGATATCGACCCGTTGGACGGCGAACCCTTCGCGCCCGCCCCATGACCGGGGATCACTGAGTACCTGATCCACCCGATCGGCGAAACAGGCGGCGTCAATGCCAAGCCCTTCTTCGACCTCCACGATATAGGTCTTGATAGGGTCGTCGGACGATGGCAGGGTCGAACCTGGCACCACGATCAGAGTTCCAGTCGGTTGGTGCGGAGTGTTGGTTGAACAGGAGGCATCAACGGTCGGAGTCGGTGGCGGGTCATCGGCAGACGGTTCGACGATCACCTGGGCGGCAGAGGATGGCGTTTCTGCGACCGCCGAAATGGTGGTCACAGAAACGCCGGACTCCGGAGCCTGGATCCCAAGGCTCGTGTCGGTTCCTAGCCGTGGTACTGCGAATGCCGCGATGAGAGCGATGGTTGCCAGCATGAGAAAGGCTCGGCGATGGGGAGTGGGGCGGTTCACGGCAGGTAGATGTTATGCACAAGGTTTGATAGCCTCAACTCATGTCGGGAACTCTTGGTCGTCTCATCGTCGTTGCCAGTCTGCTGGTCGGCGGCTGGAGCCTGTTCTACAACCAAATCAATGTCGTTCTTTTTCAGGATTATCTTGATGACGGGTCGGTTATCGATCGAGTTGAGCACTGTGGAACGATGTATGACGTCCTCACGGGAAATCTCGATGAGACGATTACCGGTGGGGTCGATACCGATCTGTGTGTGAGGTCGGCTCGAACGGATGCCGTCTTCGGAGGCCTCCTGGTCGGGTTCTTTCTGGCAGTCGGCGTCCTTTTGATGGGCAGCTCGTATCGCAGACCGCTTATAGGGATGGATGCGGTTCGGCCATTGCCGAATGTTTCGGTATTCCATAGGAGGCAGGCGGCCCACCATCGGAGGGCGGCCGAGTTGGCCGATAACCAGGACGACGAATAGAACGATTCGTCGGCTTCACGACGATTCGCCGGCTTCACGACGATTCGTCGGCTTCGATAACGATCAGTACTTGCTCGGCGTCAACTTGTTCGCCGACGGTCACGTTCACAGAGGTCACCCTGCCGGCCGTCGGGGCGGCGATCGTATGTTCCATTTTCATCGCTTCGATAATGACCAGGCTCGTTCCGGCCGCTACCCGATCGCCGTCAGCGACGTCCACGCGGATCACCCGACCCGGCATCGGTGAAACCATGGAGCCGACAACGATTTCTGGTTCCGAGGACGGGAACCGGGACAGTTCGATCAACGTCGATGCACCATCAGGCCCATCGACCAGCCATCGGTCACCCACCTTTCGCGCCTGATATCGCCGCCGGTGCAATCCAAATTGCAGGTCTGCACCCCAATCATCGAGGGAGTGGATCGCCAGTGGCATCGGTTGGTCGTTGACCGATACGGTGATTCCGTCCCGATGGAAGAGGTAGGACACATGGAGAGGGCCATTGTGTCCCATATAGGAGACGTTCTGTGGTTGAGATGGACTGTTGCGCCATCCGCTTGGCAGATCCGGGACCACCTTTGAGCTTTCCCTCCGACGTGACTGGCCGACCAGGGTGGCGGCGACCGCGTGACGCTGGGTGGCCGAGTCGTCGGCCCGTGGCACTCCCAACGTCCCGGCAGGGTTGCGCTCCAAGAAGTGAGTGTTCGTTTCCCCTGAGACGAATTCGGGGTGTCGCAGAATTCCCACCAGCAGGTCCCGGTTCGTGATCACCCCGTGGATCGACGCATTGGCCAGCGCGGTAGCGAGCTGACGGCTGGCGTCTTGACGGGTTGCCGCATGAACGACCACCTTGGCGATCATTGGGTCGTAGAAGACTGAAACTTCGCTTCCTTCTTCAACCCCGCTATCAACCCTGGCACCGTGGATCTGGAAGCGATCGATGGTGCCGATCGAGGGGAGGTAACCATTGCGTGGGTCCTCGGCGTAGAGACGCGCCTCGATGGCGTGGCCGGTCATGGTCGGCGTCAACGCAGCGTCTGGGAGCGGACGGCCCTCGGCGACCTCAATCTGAAGTCGGACCAGATCGAGACCTGTCACGCACTCGGTCACCGGGTGTTCGACCTGGAGGCGGGTGTTCATCTCGAGGAAGTAGAAATCACCATCTTTGAAAAGGAATTCGACGGTCCCGGCACCGACGTAATCAACCGCCCGGCAGGCGGTCACTGCCGCCGCTCCCATCTGAGCTCGCAACTCCGGAGTCAGCGCGGGGGACGGCGATTCCTCGATGATCTTCTGATGGCGCCGTTGGATCGAACAGTCGCGCTCGAACAGGTGCGTCACGTTGCCATAGGTATCTCCGAATACCTGGACTTCGATGTGCCGGGGAGCGTCGAGGTACGGTTCCAGAAATACGGTTCCGTCCCCGAAGGCCGCTTCCGCCTCGCGGGCAGCACCGGCAATCGAGTCGGCCAGCCGATCCTTCGATGCGACGATTCGCATACCCTTGCCGCCACCGCCGGCAGTGGCTTTCACCAGGACTGGGTAGCCGATCGCAGCGGCTTCTGTGGCAGCCGATTCCGGGTCTTCGATGCTGACCAGAACGCTCTTCAACGTCGGTACCCCCGCAGCCTCCATCGTTTGTTTGGCTGACAGTTTGTCGCCCATGTCGGCGATCGAGGACGGTGATGGACCAACGAAGATGACCCCGGCATCGGCGCAGTCCGATGCGAATTTGGCGTTTTCGGCCAGGAAACCGTAGCCGGGGTGGATGGCATCTGATCCGGTGGCCAGGGCCGCCTCGATGATGGCCCCGCCCCGCAGGTAGGACTCCGCAGGCGTGTTACCGCCAAGTCCGTAAGCCTCGCCTGCTTCGTGTACAAAAGGAGCGTCCCTATCGGCGTCTGAAAAGACTGCCACGGTGGCGATACCCATCTCGTGACACGTGCGGATAATTCGGCGGGCGATCTCGCCCCGGTTGGCGATCAGCAGCTTGGAAATCATCGTAGGCCGAGGCTAGCGGGACGGTAGCCAACTGGAGAAGGAGACCGGACGCCAATCGCACCCGGTGGAGTCCTAAGCGGGAGGGCGGACCTCAAGTCTGGCCTGTATTGTCTCAAGTTCCTCGATGAGAATGAACTCCACGACCTGGACGGTGGGATAGAGAAAGTCAACCGACTCTGCGACGTGGCTCTGCCTCGTGAGCAAGAGCAGCATGTCATCGTTGACCCGGACCGTGGCGGCAGTGGCCGGAAGGGCGTCGTCGCCAACTGTGGTCAAGTCGCCGATCGGCAGCCGCCCACCGAGGGAGTCGGCTATCGCCGTGGCGGCGTCAAACGGGATCGAGCCTGCGATGGTCAAGGTCTCGGCCTGGGGAGCGGCCAGGAGGGAGTAGTACGGATTGATTTTGGTTCCATCGGGTTGATGGAGTTCGAAGTGGATATGGGAGCCGGTTCCCTCGGCATTTCCCGAATCGCCGACCCAGCCGATGAGTTGTCCGGCGACGACGCGCGTGCCCTCTTCGATACCCGGGGCAAATCCCCAGCCTCTGGCGTCGTCGGTGCCAGGGGTGTCGTTGTTCATGTGGATGTAATACGATTCCCATCCGTCATCGTGGGTGATGCCGAGCGCACAGCAGGTCTTGCGGGTGCCATCGTGAACCCAGTCGATCACACCGTCGGCCACCGCGACGACCGGCAGCATCTTGTCGGCCATGATGTCGGTTCCCTGGTGGCGGCGACCACCGGATCGAGCGTTGCCCCAGCTGTTGTCGAACTGAACGTCGCCAATAACGGGGAATACGATGTCGTGTTCGGTGGCCGCCTGGGCCGGAGTCGATGTTGCCGGGATCAGGGTGAGCGCGATGAGGAGCGCAACGACGATGTGTTTCATGGGGGGTTTCACTCGCGTAGAGGATTGGTTTCTCAACCACTAGATATCGACGTTCTCGTCTGGAAGCTTGAGGCCGCAGCGAACGTGTGATGGAACCCTATGCAGGTGCGCGGGACAACTTGAAATCGAGTTCGCCCGGACTACATCCGAAAAACGCCGAAAGCGTCCGTTCCCTTGACAGGTCCCGAGTGCACAGCCGAGAGTGCCATTCCGAATGCCTGGCGCGTGTCGCGAGGGTCGATAAGACCATCGTCTTTCACCCGGGCGGTGGAGAAGTAGGCAATCTCTTCGCGAAGGATTTGCTGCCGGATGACATCCTTTTGGGCTTCCAGTGCTTCTTCGTTGACGTCCAGTCCACGGCGTTCCATGCCGGCCCGGGTGATGATGTCCATGACGCCAGCCAGTTGCTCGGCGCCCATTACCGCCACCTTGTGGTTTGGCCAGCCAAACACGAATCGAGGACGGAAAGCCTTGCCGGCCATGCCGTAGTTGCCGGCCCCATATGACGAGCCTGCCATGAGCACGATGTGGGGGACTTCGGAGTTGGCAACCGCATTCACCATCTTGGCGCCGTCCTTGATGATGCCTCGTTGCTCGTATTGTTTGCCGACCATGTAGCCGGTGGTGTTGTGGATGAAGATGAGAGGGAGATCGTATCTGTTGCAGAGTTGTATGAACTCAGTGGCCTTTTCGGCCTCCTCAGAGAAGAGAACCCCGGCCTGGTTGGCGAGAACCCCGACCGGGTAGCCGTATATGGTTGCCCACCCCGTCAGCAGGGATTGCCCATACAATTGCTTGTACTCGTCGAACTCGGAGCCATCGATGATCCTGGCGAGGATCTCTCGCATATCGAATGGCACTCTCAGATCCGACGACACGATTCCGAGGATCTCTTCGGCGTCGTAGCGGGGCGGGCGGGTTGGTCGTGACGGACCCGGGCCGGCTTTGCGCCAGTTGAGGTGGCCGACGATTTCGCGACCGATTCGAATGGCGTCGTATTCGTCCTGAGCGAAATAGTCGCTCAGCCCGGATACCCGCGAATGCATTTCCGCCCCGCCGAGTTCTTCATCGGTTGAAATCTCTCCGGTCGCCATCTTGACGAGTGGCGGGCCTCCGAGGAATACCTTGGCCCGTTCTTTGACCATGATTGCGTAGTCGCACATCCCCGGGACGTACGCGCCGCCAGCTGTGGAGTTCCCAAAAACGATTGCAATGGTTGGAATGCCTTGCTTCGACATGTTCGTCAGATTGCGAAACCATTTGCCGCCGTTGAGGAACACCTCGCTCTGGTTGGGTAGATCGGCACCCCCAGACTCGACCAGGTTGACCATCGGGAGCCGGTTCTCAATGGCAATGTCCTGGGCCCGGAGCGACTTGGCGAGCGAGTATGGATTGGAAGCTCCCGCCTGCGTGGTCGGGTCGTGGGCAGACAGAACGCACTCAACTCCATTGATGATGCCAATTCCCGTGACGACGTTAGCCCCGGTCGGGAACTCAGTACCCCAGGCGGCCAATGACGAGAGTTCGAAGAAGGGAGAGTCTCGATCAATGAGAAGCTCGATCCGTTCGCGGACGAGTAGTTTGTCACGGCTTCGATGGAGTTCGACGTACTTGGGGCCTCCGCCCGCCCTGGAACGGGCCATTTCGGTCTCGAATTCGAGCAGGATGTCGCGCATGGCAGCCTGATTCGCCAGGTATTGATCCGAGTGTGGGTCGATCTTCGACGTGATCTGCGGCATGGCGGCGAGACTAGTCGGACTACCATCGCCGGTATGGACGACCTGGTTAAGATTGCTCTCTATCTGAGTGACACTGAGGCTGAGATTGCCAGGGCGAAGCTGGAATCAGGGGGTCTGGAAGCCTTTGTGTTCGTCGAAAACCTTGGCGGGGAAGGCCCCCGGCAGGGACGATTGATGGTTCGCCCTGCCGACGTCGTAGAGGCGTGTGAGGTCTTGGAACTTGACCGGCCGTCCGCGCGGTTGAATCCTCTTGTCGACAAATCGGTCGTGCTCATCGGGATGGTGCTTCTCGTCGCGGCCGTGGCGGGTTTGATCTATTTCCTAGCCGACAGTCCCTGGCAGTAGCCTCGGTTCGTGGATAGCTGCTAAACATGCGGGCAATGCGAATTTTGTTTGCCGATTCTTTCCCAGAGCACCTCCGGTCCCAATTTGTCGGGCACACGGTCGACGTCCGACCAGATCTCGATGGAGATGGCTTGATCGAAGCGATCGGTTCGTTCGAAGTCCTGGTCGTGCGGTCCACCAAAGTCCCTGTCGAAGTGTTATCTGCCGGGCGGAGCCTCGAACTGGTCATCCGGGCTGGCGCAGGTACCAACACGATCGATGTGCAGGCGGCGTCCGAGCGTGGCATTTTCGTCTGCAACGTCCCGGGCAAGAACGCCATTGCGGTCGCCGAGCTCGTGATGGGTCTTATTACCGCAATCGACCGTCGGATCCCTGACAATGTGGCGGATTTGCGGGCAGGCGTTTGGAACAAGAAGCTGTACTCGAAGGGGGATGGTCTGGCGGGCAAGACGCTGGCGGTGGTCGGACTGGGAGAAATCGGGCTGGCAGTCGCTGAGCGGGCCAGGGCCTTTGACATGATTGTGCTGGCCGCCGACAAGGGTGGTCGTTCCAAGACGAGTATCACCAGGGCTCGGCAGGCGGGAGTGATCTTCGTGCCAGACGATGATACGTTGCTCGGATCGGCCGACATCGTCTCGCTCCATGTACCGCTGATCGACTCAACCCGGCACCTCGTCGATCGGGCCTTCCTCGACAAATGCCGCGATGGGGCCTGGATCATCAACACATCGCGAGGGGAGGTTGTGAACGAAGCGGACCTCATTGAGGCACTGGATACGCGAGACATGATGGCCGGTCTCGATGTATTCGCGGACGAGCCGATTTCGTCGGTGGGCGATTTCGTGTCCGAAATTGCCCGTCATCCGCGGGTATACGGCACGCATCACATCGGTGCGTCAACCGAACAGGCCCAGAATGCCATCGCCGAAGAGGTCGTGTCGATTGTCGAACGTTTCGCAAATGGGGACGTAACCAACTGTGTCAACCTCGTTGATACCCCGCTCGGCCCTTGCACGGTGACAGTGCGTCACCTCGATAAGGTTGGCGTTTTGTCTGAGCTGCTTGGAGTGTTGAAAGCTGCTGATGTCAACGTCGAACAGATGAATAATCAGATCTTCCACGGCGCCGTTGCGGCGGTGGCGACAATTCGTACTGCTCAGGCGATCAGCGA
Organism: bacterium; assembly: GCA_024641305.1. Classification (GTDB taxonomy): domain Bacteria; phylum Actinomycetota; class Acidimicrobiia; order Spongiisociales; family JAENVV01; genus JAENVV01. Next base: position 11,735 of record JAHEDI010000025.1, read on the forward strand.
CGAGGTCGCCGATCAACTTCGCCAGGTCGACCACGTGCTCGGGGTTACCGTGCAAACAGAGGAGTAGTTCCCCATGCGTAAGTTCAATTTCAGTGCCGGCCCGTGCACCCTGCCTCTCGCAGTCCTCGAGGAAGCCCAGGCTGAATTTGTCGATTACCACGGTGCCGGCATGTCTCTTGTCGAGATGAGCCATCGTTCCTCCACATACGATGCCGTTCATATGGAAGCGATGGCGAAAGCGAAATCGGTCTTTGGCGCTCCAGATGACTTCTCAGTCGTGTTCCTCGGTGGGGGCGCGACGCTCCAGTTCGCGATGATCCCCATGAATCTTCTGTCGGATGGGCAGCGAGGCGCCTATGTCGTGACAGGAGAATGGGCCTCGAAAGCGCTGTCGGACGGAAGCTATCACGGTGATCTCTACGCCGCTTGGGATGGTGGATCGGAAGGCTACCGGCGTGTGCCGACTGCCGAAGAGATCGTCATCGAGCCAAATACCCGGTACCTCCATGTCACATCGAACGAAACGATCGGGGGTATCCGGTTCAATGAGTTTCCCGATGTGGGTGTTCGGCTGGTCGGAGATATGTCATCTGACTATATGACCCGTGCGATTCCGTGGGATCTGTTCGATCTCGTCTATGGCGGTGCCCAGAAGAACCTGGGACCCGCCGGGGTGGATATCACGTTCATACGGAATTCGGTCCTCGAGGAGACCAATCGTGAGCTTGGTGCGTACTTGCGCTACGACATCCACGCCTCAAAGAATTCGATGTACAACACGCCACCGGTCTATGCCATCTACATGGTCGGCAAGGTTCTTCGTTGGATGGAATCGCAGGGGGGCCTGGCGGTCATGGAATCCCAGGCGTCCAGGAAGTCGGGGTTGGTCTATGACGCAATTGATGCAAGCGATGGCTTCTACCGGAGCCAGGTCGATCGGGAGTCCCGGTCACACATGAATGTGGTGTTTCACCTCCCGTCTGAGGAACTCGACGCGGGGTTTCTTGCCGAGGCGACCCGTCGGAACATGAGTGGACTCAAGGGATATCGAACCGTCGGGGGAGTGCGGGCCAGCCTCTACAACGCTCTGCCCGTTGAAGCTGTTGATGCACTTGTGGAGCTGATGGCCGACTTTCGGTCGGCCAACGCCTGATGCTTCTGGAACCGATCGAGGTTTCTCTGGTTAGTCCCGAGCTGGCCGATCGGGTGGCTATTCCGGCTTACGACAACTTAACTGCCCGTGAGCGTGTTGCCCTGGCGGACGATGAGCCGTTGAGTTTTCTTCATGCAATCGGTTTGGGACCTGATCCGATCGGCGCAGCGGTGGCCGGCCTTGACCGGGTTCGGTTGGCCTTCGACGAGCCCCGTTCCCGAGCGTTTTGCTATCGATTGCAGCAGGGCGACAGCCTGCAAACCGGTTTGGTTTGTGGGATCCCATTTGATCAGCTGGCCTTGGTCAGACCGCACGAGGCCACCAGTCCCAGCAGGGTCGAAGCGCTGGTCACCTACACCGAGAAGGTGAGGGTGGTTTCGTCACCGGTGGCAGTGGCGTACCGCCACACCGAAGCTATGGAAGCGTTGATGGCTGTTAGTACCGCGGGAACCCCGAGTCACAATTTCGTAAGCCAGGATGGACTTCGCCAGACGATATGGGAAGTGTCTGCCGATGACGTAAGGACGGCCGGAGCATCGATCGAGGCTGTCTATATCACCGATGGCCATCACCGGGTCGCCTCGCTCAAAGCATACGCAGAGCGCAACGATGTGAAGCCAGCCCTGTTGGCAGTGCTGTTTGCCCATGACGACATGACCGTGGCCGCCTACAATCGCATCTTGCTTCGGATGGGTGCCGCCGAGGTGATCGCCAGGCTGGAGGCCCTCGGTGCCCGGGCGACCGACCTTGAGCGACCAGCCCAGGGCCAAACGATCGCCTTGTTCCAAAACCAACGATGGCTGGTTCGCCTGCCGGCCGCCACCACCGACTCGGCCGCCGCCCGACTCGATTCGGCTCGTCTCGATGAGCATGTCATCGGGCCTCTGATGGGATCGGCGGTTCCGGGCGGCAATATCGTCGCGGTGCCCGGTCCGGTCCCGATAGATGTCGTCCAGGTCGCTGAGGCCCATGGCGTGGCATTTCTGCTGGCTGATCCGACCATCGATCAGATGATGGCAGTAGCCGACGCCCACGAAAACATGCCAGCCAAGTCGACGTACTTCAGTCCAAAGCCTCGTTCGGGCCTCTTTCTCCGCTATTTCGATTGACTGCCAGGGCGCCAGCCATGAGGGATGCCATCGCCATTTGCTCGACAACCGAACGATTCTGATCTTTCGAGTCGGGATGCCCGGCCGTATTGATCATGCCGATCACAGCGATGGCGACCGCCTTGAGCTGTGATTCGTCCCCGTCGGGGGCAAGCTGGGACAAGAAGTTCACCCACCCATTGACGTACTCGCGTTGTTTCTGGTTCACGCGGTCCCTGGCCGGGCCCGGCAGGTTGCGCTCCTCGATTACGTAGACAGTGATGAGTTCTCGCGAACTGAAGACGAACGAAGCGTGGGTTTTCACAAGCCGTTCGAGGGCTTTCATCGGATTCGCCTCTTCTTGAGCCACCCGCTCGTTGTGGGCCAGCAATCGCTCGACGACCCGCTCGGACATCGCCACCAGAAGCGCGTGTTTGTTTTCGAAATGTCGATAGACCCCGGGTCCAGAAATACCGGCAGCTGCCCCGATGTCATCGATTCCGGCCCCGTGAAATCCCTCGGTTCGGAACAAGGCGACGGCCGCATCGAGGATCATTTCTCGGCGGGAGGGTTCGGTCGTTGTCATCGGAGGCAAGTGTAGGCCCGGTCAGGTTCGGTCGTGTTTGATGTTATTGGGACAACCACCGGGGCTTCGGTAGGCTGACCGGCGTGAAGATTCCGGCCAGCCTTCTCGTTCTTCTCCTTTTTGTCGGGCTCTTTGTCGGAGCGGTTCCCGATGAGGTTCTTGCCGTCGGGGAAACCTGGCCTAACTCAAATGAATCGGATGGTTGCGGGGGTCTCCAGACACCCACCCCTTTGGCGACCAGAATCGGGTCCCTTCCTTCCAGCGAGCCGTTGCGAGGACCATACGGCGACATGTTCGGGCGCACCATCGGGGCCGTCAGCGCTGAACTAGTCACGTGGACGGTACCAATGAGTGGTGGCCGCACGGTCCGGATACACAAACGGGCTCTCCCGGCGTTCAAAAAGGCCGCCGCCAACCTGGCCGCCGAGCAGGCCAAGGGTCACTATTACGCCATCGGGGGCTACACCTACGCGTATTCCGCACGAACCGTCGGAGGATCATATGGGATCTCCAGACACGCATTCGGGATAGCGATCGATATCAACGCGAACACGAACCCGTATCAGGACGGACCATTCGAGGATGGCGATCCCTTCAGGACTGACATGCCTGCCTGGTTCGTCAAGGCATGGACCGACGCCGGGTTTTGCTGGGGTGGCGATTGGCATAGTTCAAAAGACCCCATGCATTTTTCATGGCAGGGACCCGGTTTCACCGACGGATTCGGAACTCCGGATCTGTCGTACCCCGTCAAGACCGCGGCGACCGATTTTTCGTCGAAGGTGTTTGATGAACCTACCCTTTTTGGCGGTCTGGCAGGTGTTCACCTCGTCGGCGACGTGAGTGGCGACGGAGCCCCGGATCCTATCCGGGCCTTTGACAGGAATGGAGACGTCGTCATTCAATATGTCTCCACCCGGTCGGAGTACGCCGAGTGTGGTGGTGTTTCGGCGGTCATACCCAACGCTTCGATCTCTACCGGTGAAGTGCTCGTTGGCGACTTTGCCGGTTACCGACGGTCCGAGGTCGGGGTGGTTGACGAGTCGGGCAGCCTGGTGACGATTGAGTTGGTTTCCCAGCGTGGTGAGGCGGGTGACACGCTGAAGATCGCAACGTCGATACCGGTTCGGCCAGACCAGTCCTATGTCGTTGGCGACTACAACTGGGACGGGTCCCCCGACATCTATGTGATCGTCAACCGCGGATCGGCTGCCGATGTCGAGGTCTGGGACGGTGCTTCTGGATTCACGACCAAATCGGTTGAATTCGTGGGACTGTTTGGCGATACGGCGGGGTGGCAGTTCTCACTCGGTGATCGCGACCTTGATGATCGTCCCGACTTGTACGCCTTTGAACCGCACTCCGGTGGAGCGGTTGTACACATCTACACGAATGCGGGCCAGATGCTGACCGCCGCCAGTGCGATCGATATTTCGTCGGCGGTTGTTACGGTGGCCGACTTCGACGGTGACGGTCGCGACGACATATGGGTGAATGCCGGCGGGAGCTCTTTCTCGGCGTACATGGGAGGCAGTGGTACGCCGACGTCATCGTGGTTCCGGAACCCGAAATGGGAATGTCCCGACGAGTGGGATCCGCTGGTCTACAACGGCACATTCTTTGACGACGATACGTCCCTTTTCGAGCCTGACATTGAGTGGCTATTCGGCGAAGGCATCACTTTCGGATGTAACCCACCAAAGAACGACAGATTCTGTGTGGGGGTTGCTGTTACCCGTGGTCAGATGGCTGCCTTTCTATCGCGGGCGTTCCATCTCCCGGCTGCTCCGAGTGCCGGATTCACGGATACGAGCGAAAGCATCTTTGTGGCCGACATCGATCGATTGGCCGCGGCCGGTATCACGCTTGGATGCGGGGATGGCACGCGATTCTGTCCGGATAAGCCTGTCACTCGAGAACAGATGGCCGCTTTTCTTGTCCGGGGTCTCGGTTACACCGATCGGCTTGACAATCCATTCAGTGATGACGACGGTTCCGTGTTCGAATCGGACATAGAGAAGTTGGCTGCCGCCGGGGTGACGATTGGCTGCAATCCGCCTGGCAACACGTTGTTTTGCCCGAGCCAGGCGGTCACCCGGGGCCAGATGGCGGCGTTTCTCCACCGGGCCCTCGGGTAAGCCCTATGCGATAACCGGGATCCGCTCCTGGGCCGCCAGCACTTTCTCTTCCGGATAGTCGTAGTCCTCTAGTTCGCCAGCCAGGTAGGCGTCGTATGAAGCAAGGTCGAAATGTCCGTGACCGCACAGCGCCATGAGGATGACTTTTTCTTCGCCAGACTCCTTACAGGCGTTCGCCTCCCGAATGCACTCGGCTATGGCATGAGTCGGTTCGGGGGCAGGAAGTATTCCTTCGGTCCTTGCGAACTGTATGGCGGCGGCAAAACATTCCGTCTGGTGGATGGCGGTGGCCGTCATGAGGCCCAGTTCGTAGAGGTGTGACACGAGTGGTGCCATACCGTGATAGCGCAGCCCACCGGCATGAATGGGGTCTGGAACGAAGTCATGGCCGAGTGTGTGCATTTTGACAAGCGGCGCCATTCCGGCGGTATCCCCGAAGTCATAGGCGTAGATGCCCTTCGTTAGAGATGGGCAGGCTGCCGGTTCAACGGCCCTGATTTCGGGACTCATGTTCCCCGCCATCTTCTCGCGAATGAACGGGAACGACAGGCCGCCAAAATTCGACCCGCCGCCTGTGCATCCGACGAGCACGTCCGGTGTCTCGCCGGCTTTCTTCATCTGGAGAAGCGCCTCTTCACCGATGATGGTCTGGTGCATGAGCACGTGATTGAGGACAGAGCCGAGGGCGTATTTGGCGTCAGGATCGCCCACGGCCATTTCGACGGCTTCAGATATGGCGATCCCGAGACTCCCGGTGCTGTCCGGATCTGCCTTAAGAATCGCTCTTCCCGAAGAGGTGAGAGGAGACGGACTCGGATGGACGGTGGCACCCCAAACCTCCATCAGGGATCGACGGTATGGCTTGGCGTCGTAGGATGCCCGTACCTGCCAGACCTCACACTCCATGTCGAAAAGCGCACAAGCGTAAGCGAGCGCTGATCCCCATTGACCTGCCCCCGTCTCGGTGGTCAGCTTCTTCACACCTTGCTTGGCGTTGTAATAGGCCTGCGGGACTGCGGTGTTTGGCTTGTGGGAACCGGCTGGACTCACTCCTTCGTACTTGTAGTAAATCCTGGCGGGAGTGCCGAGCGCTTGTTCGAGGCGCCGCGCCCTGTACATCGGAGACGGTCTCCAGGAGCGATAGATGTTGCGAACTTCCTCGGGAATCTCGATGTAGCTCTCCTGGCTGACCTCTTGCATGATCAGCTCCATCGGGAAGAGGGGAGCCAGGTCGTCTGGGCCGATCGGCTGGTGGGTTCCCGGGTGCAAGGCTGGGGGTGGAGGGGAGGGAAGATCGGGGACGATGTTGTACCAGTGGGTTGGCATTTCGTCTTCGTCGAGCAAGATCTTTGTATGGTCGTTCATGGGCTTCATGCTCCTTCCAGCATTGCCAGCTCAACCTACCGCACAGTCCTGGCCTATGGTCGCCATGCCGTCCGTTACATCGTGAACTCGAGAAACGCCCAGACCAGCCAGAGAACCCCGATGGCGAGAACGGCGCCGGCCTGAATCAGGGCAGCAATGCCAAATCCTTTGAGGGTCCCCTTGGTCGAAGTCCAAGCAACGGCGTGGTCTTTGCTGATCCCAAATTCGGCGAGGTACACGCCGGCCGCCCCGCCAATGACAAAACCCACCACCGGAATCGCAAAAAACCCGATGATCGCCCCTGCCAAACCGGCCCAGGCCGCGCGGCGGCTGGCCCCGGCGGCGTCTGTGGCACGTTTGGGTACGACGATGCCCAGCCCGAGGGCCGTCGCCGTGATGAGGGTGATGGCGACCATAAAGCCAACCGCCAGGGGTGACCATCCCGCCAAGAAGCCGAACGCCAACGCCACGAGCCAGGCCAATCCGACCCCGGGGAAGGCCGGGAAGATGGTGCCGACCAGAGCGGCGACCATTCCAAAAGCGACCAGAACGGCCAAGATGATATTTACTGAGGTTGGCTCCACAAGGGCAGGCTAACGGGGGTTGACGGGACGCCGTCCATGTACGCTTGGGCTGAAGAAAGGCAGGGGGTATGAACCAGGTCATCGAGGGTGTCTACCAGGTATCCAAGGGCGTGAATGCTTTCATCGTCGACGGTGATGACGGTGTGGTCCTCGTCGACACCGGGCTACCGAAACGTCACGGGGCGATCGTCGATAGCCTTCGTTCGATTGGTCGCTCGGTGGACGATGTCAGAGCCATCATCCTCACGCATGGTCACACCGATCACTTCGGGGGAGCCGCCGCTCTGATACGGGCGACGGGCGCACCTCTGGTGGCTTCCGAGATCGATGCCGCTGTGGTCGAAGGCCGCCGGCCGATGCCTGCTCCGCCGATCTTAGATTTTCCGGTGGTGAGGCTATTGGTGAATCTCCTTCCGAACCCTGAGGTTGTATCGGTTGACCATCGGATAACTGCGGGCAGCGTTCCCATCGCACCGGACTTCGAGGTCATTGCAACCCCGGGTCATACCGCGGGACATATTGCGCTGCTTCTCAATCGGCAGGGTGGGGTGCTTTTTGCCGGTGACGCGGCAATGGCGACAAGACGAGGGGGCGTTCAGCGGGGTCTGATGAATCGCAAGTCGGTCATCTTTGACACCAGCTTGCGAGCGATGGCCGATCGGGATTTCGCTATCGCATGCTTCGGCCATTCGGACCCGATTACCACGAATGCGTCTGGCGCATTTAGGGCCTTTGTCGCCTCTATTTGAGGTCGAGCCATGATGGATGGGTGATCCAGGCGATCCCTGTGGCAACGTCCGCTGGTAGCGTGGACCAGATGGCGGATGGAGATCAACCTGGGGTGGTCTGGCCGACCTCGGCGGCCCCTCTCATCATTGGGGTTGCCGGCGGTTCGGGGTCGGGCAAGACCACGATCGCCGAGGCGATTGCGTCGAAAGTTGGACCGGAACGGGCCGCCCGGATTCAGCATGATGCCTATTACCGGGACCTCAGTGATCTTCCCCTTGCGGAACGCGCGGCGGTTAACTTCGATCACCCGGATTCGCTGGAGACCGACCTCCTCATAAAGCACCTCAGACAACTGCGCGACGGCAAGAGCATCGAGTGCCCCATCTATGACTTCGGTGAGCACGTTCGGTTGAAGAAGTCCGAGACGGTTGAACCTCGATCGGTTTTGATCGTCGAGGGTATCCTGGTCTTGGTCGAGGCAGGCCTTCGGGAACTCATGGATGTTCGGATCTTTGTAGATACCGATAGCGATCTGAGACTGGCCAGGCGCCTTGAGCGAGACGTGGCCGAACGAGGACGCTCGGTGCGGTCGGTATTGAACCAGTACATGAAGACCGTGAGGCCCATGCATCTTCAGTTTGTTGAGCCATCCAAGCGATACGCCGATGTCGTCATTCCGGAGGGCTACAACACGAACGCCGTGGGGGTAGTGACGCGGATGATAGAGAGTGTGCTCGCAGAGGAGACAACATGATCGGGGTAGTCGGAGTCGGTGCGATGGGGGCAGCCCTGGTTGAAGGTTTGTTGGCAGCCGGACATTCCCCGGACACCATTTGCCTCGTCGAGCAGGATCAGACCAAATTGGAATCGTTCGGTGACCGGGGAGTGCACATCTCGACGGAGATGGAGGGGATTCGGGCCGCCGACTGGGTGATCGTGGCAGTCAAACCTCATGCTGTGGCGGAGGTGCTTCGTTCTATGGCCGTTCAGCTTAAGCCGACGGCGGCAGTGATCTCGATAGCGGCCGGCATCGATACCCGGTTGATCGAAGCCGAACTCCCTTCGGTTTCGGTAGTCCGGGCAATGCCCAACACGCCGGCCCTGGTTGGTCAGGCGATGATTGGAGTTGCCCCTGGTCGGTTGGCCACCCCGGAGCAGTTGCGGGAAGCTTGCGATATTCTCGGAGCCGTCGGTCAGGTCGCCGTCATTGGCGAGGCTGACCTTGACGCATTGACGGCTGTCTCAGGCAGTGGTCCTGCCTACCTTTTCTACCTGGCAGAAGCTCTCGTAGAGGCAGCCCAAGAGCAGGGACTGAGCGCCGATCTGGCGGATCAATTGGTACGCCAAACCTTGCGAGGGGCAGGTCTGCTGCTGGCCACGTCGGACGTCGACGCGGCGGAGTTACGTCGCAGAGTTACCTCAAAAGGCGGAACGACGCAGGCTGCCATTGAGGTATTCGACTCGGGAGGCATGAAAGCAACTATTAGACGGGCGGTCCATGCCGCCACCGAACGATCTCGACAATTGAGAGGTGACTCGTGATACAACTAACCGTCGGTTCGGAGGCGCCCGCCTTCTCTCTCCTTGATCACACCGGCGTGCCCCGCGCCATCGACCAGGGCAGCAAGACGATACTTTTCTTCTATCCGGCCGCGTTTACTCCCGGGTGCACCGGCGAGGTGTGCGACTTTCGTGATCGTACCGATCGACTGGCGGCAGCCGGCTATCAACTGTTCGGCATCAGCCCCGACCCGGTGGAAAAGTTGGCGGACTTCGCCGCCGAATACGAACTTCCGTACCCACTGCTGTCCGATGAAGATCACGCAGTCGCTGATGCGTATGGGGCCTGGGGCGTGAAGAAGAATTACGGCAAAGAGTACGTTGGGCTGATTCGGTCGACCATCGCGGTTGGCGAGAACGGCAAGGTGATAGCTGCCTGGTACAACGTCAAGGCCACCGGTCACGCAGAGCGAGTAACTGTGGAGTTGCTCGGCGGGTCCTAGCGACTGGTTCGCCGGCTGACCCCAGAACGGGTTTTGTCGACCGCACCGGGCCAGGTGAGTGCTTCTGCGGGGTAATGTCATTCTGGTGCGTCGTATCAAACCACTCGTCCTTCTAGTCCTGCTCGGCACCCTCTGGGCCTTGCCCGCTATGGCTCAGGAGGCGGACGCCATTTCCCGGGCGTTGCTCGATGAGGGCTACTACGTTGAATCCAGTTATTCGATCGCCGGGTTGGATACAGCCATGGACACGGCTGGAGCGGATGCGCCATTTCTTGTCGCTCTCGACCAGAACATCAGCGACCCGTCCGCCCTTGCGGACGAGCTGGTAGCTCGCATCGGGTTCGGGACCGTCATCGTCTTGACCCCTGATTCAATTGGCGGCGCCAGTTTTGATTTTGATGCGAACGAGGTCGACGGACGACTGGACCAGGTGGTTGAGGCTCTGGGTGCCGACGACGACCTTGCGGCGGCGGTCGAGGCGTTCGCCGGTGGTCCCGGCGGGATCAGTGGTGGCATGGTTCTGGTTGGACTCGGCATAGTCGGAGTCGGTGGCCTGGCCGTCGCTTCCGTGAGGCGCAGACGTCGACTCGAGTCGGCGGCTCAGAGTCGGCTGGCCGAAGCACGAACCGAGCTTTCCCGCCAGGTCGATCTCGTCGCTAACGACATCGTCGATCTCAATTCGCGAGTGGAACTGGCGGAGAACGCCACGGCAACCGAGTTCTATCGGACCGCCTCGGCGACGTATGCGTTAGTCGAGGAAGCCGTCCCCAAAGCTGGAAGCCTCGACGAATTGGAGAGGCTGTCTGACCAACTTGACGAAGCAAGATGGGAACTAGATGCTGCCGAAGCGACCCTTAACGGTGATGTCACGCCTGAAAGACCCACCGACCGCGCCATGGCGTGCTTCTTTGATCCCACTCATCGGGCCGGGATTGAAGACGTCGAGATCGAGACCGCCGCCGGACGCCAGAAGGTAGGTGTGTGCCGGGACTGTGCGCGGCGCCTCCGCTCAGAAGATCCACCCAAACCCGGCTCGATTACGGTGAATGGACAGGCAGTTCCGGCCCCTCAGGCACCCCGGCACTCTGGTGGTGGTGGGTTTGATTGGATGGATATCTTCTCGGTGGTGGTTGACGGTTCCCGGATTCCCTATTCGGTCGGTGGGGGCCGCAACCGGTTGCCGTCTCGGTCGGGAGGCGGTCTCCTCGGTGGCGTAGCAAGGACCAGTCGATCTTCGACCAGTCCAAAGGCGACCAGGCGGTCTCCGGGAAAGACGATAAGTCGGGGGCGTAGCCGCCGACGCTGACAGGTACGATGTAGGCAAGCCAGCGAAGGACTGTGGAAAAATGTTGAAACGAATTATCGGCTATCTCAAGCAGCTGTTCCGTATGACCGCTGAGGCGGCCATGGATCCTGAGATCGAGATTGAGCAAGCGATCACGGAGGCCAAGAAGCAGGATCAGGCGCTGCGAAACCAGGCCGCCAAGATCATCGCCCATCGGACCCAGCTCGAATCAAAAATCGAGAAGGCTGCCGACATGGTGGGGGAGTCTCGTGAGATGGCCAAGAAGGCGCTGTTGAAGGCCGAAGAAGCCAAGGTGGCCGGCCAGGACGACGAGGTTGCCAAATGGACCCAGGCGGCCACCGCTCAGGCGCTCAAATTGCAGGCTGCCGAGAACAACCTCAACGGGTTGAAAGAGCAGTACGAATTTGCGGTAACTCAATCCGATGACGCCAAGAAAGCAGTTCAGCAGAACGCCATGCGCCTCCAAGAGCTTGGCGCCAAGCGGTACGAACTGGTTGGCAAGATCCAACAGGCGAAGATGCAGGAAGCGGTCAACACCGCTGTCGAATCCATTAGTGCTTCGATGGAAATGGAATCCCCAAGCCTCGAACGGGTCGAGGAGAAGATCGAGGGTCGGCTCTCGCAGGCCAAGGCACGCGCTGAATTACGCGAGGCCACTCCGGAGGGCGCCGAAAGTGAACTTCGAGAAGCCATTTCAATTGCTGGTGCCGATTCGAAGCTTGAGGAGTTACGCGCCGAATTAGGCATCACCGAGTAACGATTCCCCCGCGCCCGCCCTGCCTCCCGCAAGAGTCGGAATTCGTCTAGCTGTCAGGGCGGCGCGGTGCTCGGCATGTCGATCGCCAAGCGTGCCCCATTGCAGGTCCCGGACCCACGCGGCTGTTTAGACTCGGCGTCGCCCTGTTGATCGTCTGGTCGGGAGTCTGATTATGCCAAGAAAAGCCAACCAGCTGTTACTTGCCGTTGGGTTGGTTTCGTTCGTGGCCACTTTGGCTTTCTGGTGGCTTGGCACGTTGCCTGGCCATTTTGTTCCAGAGGTGGGTCGGGAGGTATTCGGGAACATTGGCGTCCAGCTCCAGGCGATGTTCTACGTCGGCGTCGCCGGTTTCCTCGGCATCACGTTCTACTTGTTCTCGTTACGTGCCGAGAACTGGCAGCGGGGTGGGGCTGATCGACGTACCGGGTTGTGGAAGGAGCGCCTCAGGCGCCTCGTTGGGGGCTTGACGATGAAGACGCTGCTCCGGGATCGGGCGGCCGGGTTGATGCATTCGCTCGTGTACTGGGGCTTCCTGCTCCTGTTTCTTGGAACCGTCATCCTTGAGATTGATCACCTACTCCCGATCAGCTGGAAGTTCCTCCATGGCTCCACCTATCAGGTCTACTCGGCGACGCTCGATGCGGCAGCACTCGCGTTCCTCGGCGGGTTGCTTTGGGCCCTGGTTCGCCGGTATGGTCAACGGCCCTGGCGCCTGCGATCCAAGACGAAGCCAGAAGACGGGCTGATCCTCGGGGTTCTTGCTCTGATCGGCGTCAGCGGGTTGCTGACCGAAGCCGCCCGGATCACGCTCGTAGGGCGCCCGGACTTTGAGTTGGCTTCGTTTGTCGGATATCCGCTCTCGTTTGTGATTCCCGAATCTTCCGCCGCCGGACTCCACCAACTGTTCTGGATTCTGCACGCGATTGCGTTCCTTGGCTTCTTGATCGTGCTCCCGACCACCAAGCTGCGTCACATGGTGACATCACCGGCCAACATGTTCCTCTCGCCAAAGGACCGCCCGAAAGGGGCGATGCGGCCAATCCCGAATCTCATGGAGAACGAGATCGAGACGATCGGGGCGGCGATCATCGAGGACTTCACGTGGAAGCAGATCTTCGATACGGATGCGTGCACTATCTGTGGGCGCTGTACGTCCGTGTGCCCGGCCAACCTGACAGGGAAACCTCTCGACCCCCGCGAGATGGTTCTCAAGGTGGGTGAGGTGGCCGCTTCGACGGCACCGAGACCCATTTCGACGCCGGTGACGATGGCAACCGGGATCGGGATTGAAACTGCTTCGGTCTTCGAGCGGATCCATCCCGACGAGTTGTGGTCGTGCACGACGTGCGGAGCTTGCGATGAGATCTGCCCGGTCAACATCGAAATTCTCGACAAGATCCTCGATATGCGTCGGTATAAGTCACTCATGGAGGCTGACTTCCCCTCCGAGTTGGGCAAGGCGTACGTCGCGATGGAAAACCAGGGCAACCCCTGGGGCCTTAGCCAGACCAATCGGGCTGACTGGACGAAGGGCCTGGAGTTTTCCGTACCCGTGCTCGGCGAAGACGGTGTGGATTCGGCTGAATACTTGTTCTTTGTCGGATGCGCAGGTTCCTTTGACGACCGTAACACCGCGGTGTCTCAGGCGACTGCTCGATTGCTGCACGAAGCCGGCATTGATTTTGCGATTCTCGGATCCCGGGAAATGTGCAATGGCGATCCCGCTCGTCGCTCGGGAAACGAGTACGTCTACCAGCAACTGGCGCTTCAGAATATTGAGACGATGGACTCGCATGGGGTTACCAAGATCATCACGCAGTGTCCCCACTGCTTTAATACCCTCGGTAATGAGTATCCCCAACTCGACGGCAACTACGAGGTAGTCCACCACACACAGATGCTTGCTGAACTTCTCAATGCCAAGCGCCTCCGTACCAGGCCGTCTGGACCAAAGAAGACCGTCACGTACCACGACCCGTGTTACCTCGGGCGCCACAACGACGTGTACAAGGCTCCTCGTGAGGTTGTTATGGCGTCCGGGAACATCGAGCTGGTCGAGATGCCCCGGCACGGCACGAAGGGCCTGTGCTGTGGAGCCGGTGGGGCGCGCTTTTGGATGGAAGAACAGATCGGCAAGAAGATCAACATTGAGCGAGCAGAGGAAGCACTGGCAACGGGGGCTCAAGAGGTAGCCGTTTCTTGCCCGTACTGCTACGTCATGATCGATGACGGCGTCAAGGAACTAGGCCGTGACGATGTGGTGGTGCGGGATGTCTCCATGATGATGATGGACTCGCTTGAGCGATCCGGGGATCCCGAGCCATAGTCAAAGTCCTTGAGGCATCCGCTTCTGGCGCCGAAATATAGGGCATCCCGTAGATCGACGGATTGATGGCACTTTCGGAAACCGAAAATAGATGGGCCTCGCGCGTCTGGCAGGCGCGCCTCCTTCGTTTGCTCATTTTCTTGGCGCCCGTCGGGGTCGGCGTGGCGGCGGCCATCCTGGCAGGTCAGTTTCTACCGCACACAGACACGACGATCGGCGTAATTCTCTGGTGGGCTTCGCTGGTCGGTATCGCCACATCCACGTTGCTGCTGGTCGATCGGCTGGCCAGGCGTGCGTTACCGCTGGCGATCCTCATGCAGATGACGATGCTTTTCCCCGACAAAGCGCCCAACCGGGTAAAGATGGTTCGTAGGGCTGGGTCGGTCAAGCGTATGGAGGAGCGACTCGACGCCGCCAAAGCTGCCGGGGAGGATGATGTTGCCGGCAACGCGGAAAACGTGCTGGCATTGGCCGGGGCACTCAGTGCCCACGATCGACTCACCCGCGGCCACGCGGAGCGCGTGAGGGTCTACGTCGACCTCATCGCCGAAGAGTTGGACCTCGACGATGACGATCGGGACCGATTGCGGTGGGCGTCCTTGCTGCACGACATCGGCAAGCTCGACGTTCACCGGGAGATCCTGAACAAAGACGGACGACCCACCGAGGCGGAGTGGGAGGAACTTCGCCGGCATCCGACGTTCGGTGCCGCCTTGATCGGGCCGTTGGCTCCTTGGCTCGGTGACTGGTCGCTGGCGGTTGAGCAGCATCATGAGAAGTATGACGGGACCGGATATCCCCACGGGTTGGCCGGCGAAGGCATTTCGTACGCCGCTCGCATCGTCGCAGTGGCCGACGCGTATGACGCAATCACGTCAGCCCGGTCGTATAAGGCGCCGATCAGCGCCCACACGGCTCGCCAAGAGCTAGCCCGGTCGGCCGGGACACACTTCGATCCCGTCATTGTGCGGGCGTTCATGAGCATTTCGCTCGGTAAGATCCGCTGGGTGATCGGGCCGGCTTCCTGGTTTGCTCAGATCCCATTCATCGGTGGATTGGAGCGGATCGGACGGGATCTTTCCATTCTTGGTGTGGCGATGCTTACTGTGTTCGGGGCGTTTCGAGGTGGCTTCATCGACGTACCGGAAGCGGCCGGCCCGGTCGCGGTGACGACCGCGGTGGAACAGGCTCCGGGTAGCGGCAGCGGCGACGGTGAAACCGGGTCAGGGGAACCGGGCAGCGCCCCAATCGCCACCACATCGACATCGATTGCAACGACTTCGACCACATCCACGAGCACCACATCGACGACTAGCGTTTCTACAACCGCCACGAGTCCGGCCACTACAACGACCCAGGTTCCTCCAACAACGACATCGGCTCCCCGGATAACCACGACCACCGTGGCCGCGCTGCGAGCACCGACTGCCGGCAACGACCTGGCAACTACTGCAGAGGATATGGCCGTCACGGTGCCGGTATTGGACAATGATTCTGATCCTGATGGGGACGCGCTCGTCGTTGCTGGCTATGACGTTCGGACTGCGTTCGGGGGCGACGTTGTCTGTGGCCAAACGTCATGCACGTACAACCCGGCCCTCAACTTTAACGGGACGGACAGCTTCAGCTACGTCGTATCGGATGAGAAGGGTGGCCTCGACAGAGGAAAGGTGACTGTCACAGTGACTCCTGTGAATGACGCCCCGGTCGCCAGGGCAGACAACGCATCGACGACGGCCGGGAGTGCCGTGGTCATCTTTGTCCTCACCAACGACTCTGATCCTGAGGGGCAGCAACGTTCCATCGTTGCGTTTGATGTTTCGTCTGCCCAGGGTGGCACGGTTTCCTGCGACGTGGCCTGCGTGTACTCGCCGCCGACGGCTTTCTCAGGTATCGACACCTTCAGCTACACCATGGCCGATCCCGCCGGCCTTACCGCCACTGCCACCGTCACCATCACGGTCAACTGACCGAGCCCCCCGCTCTCACCGTCCGCTAGCTCTCAACCCTCCAGATCACAGCAGTGCGTGGGGCGACGGCGAGTCGGGTAGTTACTCCGTCGCTGCTGATGCCGCCATCTCCGTACAGAGTCGTGAACGTCGTACCCATCGCCTCTTGCACGGTGGCCGAGTGGGCGGTATGGCTGGCATTGACTGCCACCAGGATCCGTTCGGTTTCGTTGGCCCGCTCGATGACATACAACTCGGGACCGACTGGAAGCGCTCGATATGAACCGGTCCGAAGAGCCCGGTGGTCGTGGCGAAGCTGAATGAGCGATCGGTGGGTTTCGAGAGTCGCCCGGTTCCACGAGTCCTCGTCCCAATCGAACCCGGACCGATTTTCAGGATCCCTCCCCCCGGTCAAGCCGACTTCTGACCCGTAGTAAATGCTGGGAGCGCCCGGGAATGTCATCTGGATCGCCACCGCCAATTCGACAGCGATCGGATCGTCTGCACACAAAGTGAGCACTCTCGGGACGTCGTGGCTGTCGAGCAGGTTGAGGTTGGCCAGGGTCGCCGACCATGGATAAAGACCGATCAGATTGCTCATGGCGTCGGAGAAGGATTGCCCATCCAGCGCCGGGTGAAGCGGGTAGTTGAGATCGGTCGTGAGATGACGGGGGATGGAGTCACCGGCGACGAATGCCAGGGTGTAGCCCGTGAAAAGATAGTTCATGGTTCCGTCGAACTGGTCGCCTGATGAGATCCAGTTCGAGGCGTCTTCCCAGATTTCTGCCACGATGTAAGCCTCGGGGTTGATGGCCCGAACCCTCTCCCGGAACTCCTCCCAGAAACCGGGCGTGGTGATTTCCTGGGGGACGTCGAGGCGCCAGCCGTCGATACCGCGTGTCATCCAGTACTCGGCAACCTGCATGAGGTATTCGCGCACATGGGGCGTCCCGGTATTGAGCTTGGGCAGTGCCGGCATGCCCCACCAGGCGTCGTAATTCGGAGTGCGGCCGAATGCATCCACCGGGAAGGAATGGAAGTGATACCAGTCGACGTACGGCGACTGCTGACCGCTCTCAACGACGTCCGAGAACTGGAAGAAGCCACGGCCGGTATGGTTGAACACCCCGTCGAGTACAACCCGGATATCCCGATCGTGGCAGGCGGTGATCAGCTGATCGAAGATGTCGTCGTCGCCGAGGAGCGGGTCGATCCGGTAGTAGTCCCAGGCGTGGTATCTGTGGTTTGAGCCGGAGGCGAATATGGGGTTGAAGTAGAGGGCGTTGATGCCGAGGTCGACGAGGTAATCGAGGTGCTCGATTACGCCAAGCAGGTTGCCACCTTTGTAACCGTGATGGGTCGGTGGAGCAGCCCAGGGCTCAAGATTCGGCGGCTGTTCCCATTGGTCCGATGAGGCGAACCGATCAGGAAATATCTGATAAAAGACGGCATCGGCTACCCAGGCAGGAGGTTTATCGAGAGACATGCAGCGGGGAGATTACTCGGTTCCTACGTGCGGTTATGCTCCACCACGATGATTGGATACCAGGGCGAGCCTCACTCGAATAGTTATGAAGCCGCGGTGTCGATGTATCCGGACCGCCAGTCGGTCGGCTATCACAGCTTCGCCGAGGCATTTGCGGCGATCGCAGAGGGCTCTGTCGAACTTCTCGTCATGCCGATTGAGAATTCGACTACCGGCAGCATCCTTCCCGTCCTCGATCGACTGGTTGGGGGCGGACTGACGATCGTCCGCGAGTACTTGTTGGAGATCCATTATGCGTTGCTCGGTCTTCCCGGTGCCGATGCCAAGCAGGTGACCACCGTCCATTCCCACCCCGAGGCACTTCGTCAGGCGGAGGGGGCCCTTGTGACAGGTGGTTATATCGCCATGCCGGAACATGACACGGCCGGAGCGGTCAGATTGGTTTCCGAGCTGGGCGATCCTGGTCATGCCGCCCTCGCCCCCACCAAGGCGGCGGCCGCCTATGGCCTGGAGGTGCTTGCCGAGGGGGTGGTTGATCGCCGGCACAACACGACCCGATTCGTCGTGCTCGCCAGAGGTGAGTCTCCGTTCGCGCAGGATGCCAACAAAACCTCGGTCGCGTTTGCTGGCGCTCACCGGCCGGGGGCATTGGCGTTGGCCCTCACAGAGTTGGGTCTCCGTGGTGCCAACCTGACGAGGATTGAATCCCGGCCCGGCGATGAGGCCTGGCAATATCGTTTCTTTGTCGACCTGCTGCACGAACCGGGCAGAGCCGGGTTCGATCGGGTATTCGACCCGATGCCCTCGGCGATGGAGTCGGTCCATCACCTCGGCACCTACCCGTCAGCACGGTAACGGCTAGCCAACCAGTGGAGCGAGTTCCTCAAGGAGCCCCTCGGGGGGTGGTTCGGCTCTCACCGATGCCTGGCGGATGGCTGGCTGATATGGGACGAGGACCCGTGGTTCCAACCCGAGAGCATGGCGGGCCGTTCGTACCATGTCGTCAGGGTCCGTAGGGGTCCGGTTCAGCAAGACCATCGGCGGCGGAGCCGTCCACCAACGTGCCAGCGCAGCTGCTCGGACCAGCCCGATCGGGCTGGCGTCACAGACCAAGATGGTGTCGGTAGCCACCTCAAGGAGGGGGTCGCCCTCATCCGGTGAGCCCCCATCGACGATGATGTGATCGGCTCGGTCCCTGGCAGCCCACAGAACGTCGCGCCTCATGCGGGCCTCATCGATCGTGTGTCTGAACGTGCCGGCCAGAACCTGGATGTTGCCGAACTTCTGGATGGCGGCATCGGGCACCACCCCGCGGGAACGGATCGTATCAATGGCTTCATCGATGTTGGGGCTGGGAGGCATCCCCAGGCGAAGGGCGATTGACGGCGAACGGTGGTCGAGGTCGATGAGGAGTGTCGAGACCGACCGGCTAACTAGGCACGCGATGGCCACGGCGGACTCGGTTCGACCTGGGGCGCCGGCTGGTCCTGAAACAACGGTGACTCGGGAGCCGAAGGCGGGTGGAGATGGAAATGTACTGAGGCTTCGGGCCATTGCCAACAGTACTTCTGGTCCTTCAGCGGAGCTGAGTACGGCGTCAGCTCCGGCGTCTTCGAACATCCGTCTGCCGGGCCGGTCACTTGGCGGGTAGACACCTATCACCCTGATCCCGCGCGCCAACCATTCCTTGATACAGGCGGGGGTCATCCAGGCCGTTTCTGAGCCACCGACGATGACATCTACGTCCCGGGGCACATCGCCCGGATCGTAGGCCCGGCATACGAGCCGCACCCCGCCCGAAGTTCTGGCCACGTCCGCAAGCCGAGCTTCCCATGGCTGGGCGGTCAATACGGTCGCCACTCGGGGTCGCATGTCAGATATGGAATCGGCAGCTGACCACATGATTCAGATCAACGTAGGTCTCGGTCCGTAGGTCGGTGACGAGTATGTGATCGGCGCCAACTGCCACCAGATGACCCGAGAACGTCTCCCCGGTGGTCAGGGTGATATCGATGGCTTCGCTTCGGTCTTCGGATTCCAGAAGTCGGTCGCGCATGGTACGCCGTCGACGCATCGTTGCCCGCGCCGCTTGTTGCTCGGCGACGAGTACCGAATCGAGCTGATGCCGAAGGGTACGCGAGATCTCCACGAGATCGGGGTGTCGAAGTGGATCCATGACCCTCCCAGTCGGTGACGTTAGATATTATAAACTATCGTAATATCATGCCAATGCCGAGCCGGTACCAACAAATGTTTTCGCGTTCTTACCGTCAGCGGTCGGGGGTTGGTACCGTAATGGGCGTGACGACTCAGCCTTCCACAACGATTGAGGACTCGAAGGTCACGACACCCGTCTGGCAAGTGGTGGTGTGGGACGATCCCGTGAACCTCATGGTCTACGTGGTGTATGTGTTGCGCACCTTGTTCGGCTACCCCAAAGACAAGGCGACCAAACTGATGCTGCAGGTGCACAACGAGGGCCGATCCGCAGTTGCTTCAGGGCCGCGCGAGAAGATTGAGATGGACTGCCACCGCCTCCATAGGTTTGGTCTCTCCGCCACCATCGAGCGAGCGTGAGCGAGGCATTCAGTCTCGAACCAGGCGGGATCAAGGTTCAGTTGGCCAGTTGGCAGATCGTCCTACTCCATGATGTCATCGAGTTGGTCGAGGCGTCGGGCGACGACCCGGCGCTGCCAGTGCGGGCCTACCCGGACGAGCCTGAAGAAGATGCCCAATATCGCCGGCTTATCGAGTCCGAGCGCAGCCAGGCCAGAGCGGCGGACCAATCGGCCGTCAGCCTGACGCTTGACGCCGCTGCCGAGGGTGTGTTTCTCAGTCGGGCCGAGGCAGAGGCATGGCTTCGGGTTCTTGGCGAAAGCCGGTTGCTCATCGCCGGTCGGTTGGGGGTGGTCGACAGTGACTGGGAAGACGACGAAGACAGTGAAGAATTGGCCGTTCTTCACTACCTGTCCTGGCTCCAGTCGAGCCTGGTCGAGATCCTCTCGGACGAACTCCCGGACGCCAGCAACTAGGCGCAACCGTCCGGGAGATTTCGTTGTTGTGAATCTGACTAGGCCTCGCCGGACGCCGGAAGCGGATTTGCTTTGATGGGAGAGCCGGACCCGTGCTCAATGATCTCTGCTTCGTGTTCGGCTGGCATGAACAAGGTGACCAGAACTGCCCCGAGTAGAGCAACGCCGACCGCGACGAGGATGGCCGATCCCATGGCGTCTACGAAGGCTTGCTGGGCAGCTCCGAACAGGGCGCTTCCGGCATTTCCCGGGAGGTTGGCGGCGATTTGTCGTGCCGCACCAATCGAGTTCGATGCTCCCGCTGCCAGGTCTGGCGGCAACTGGGCGACTGCGGTCGCCATGTTTGTCGCATAGGCCGAGTTGAACGCTGATCCGACCACCGCGACCCCAATGGCTCCGGCCACCTGACGAGTGACATCGTTGGTCGCCGACGCCACTCCGGCCTTCGAGACTGGCACGGCCCCCATGACGGCGTCAGTGGAGGGTGCCATGATATTGCCCATCCCGTATGACAGGGCGATGATGGCGGTCCCGATCACCCAGTACCCGGTGTCTACCCCAAACGTGGTGAAGATAGTCAGCACGCCGCCCAGTACGAGGAGGCCGAATGTCACGACCCGGGTCGTTCCGAACCTCTCGACAAGTCGAGGAGATGTGGCGGCGCCGATGACCATCCCGATGGCGATGGGAGCGGTTCGAAGCCCAGCCTCCAATGCTGAATAGCCCTGTACGAATTGGAGATATTGGGTGAGCAGGAAGATCACTCCGAATAGCGAAAAGAAGGCAATGCTGATCGCCGTCGCTCCTCCCGAGAATCGTCGGTTCTTGAAGTAGTCAAGGTTGAGCATCGGATGTTCAGTCCGTCGTTCGATGAAAAGGAAGAGCAGTCCGAACACGAGGCTCAAACCGAAGGCGATCATGACTCGGGTCGCGGTCCATCCGTAATCAGGCCCTTCGATGATCCCGTATACGAGCGCTGAGACGGCGACCATCGAGGTAGCGGCGCCCCAGATGTCGAGGGGAGTCGAACTTGGGTCGCGACTGGCGGGAACCAGGAAATACCCGAGAACGAGAGCTCCGATAACGATCGGCACGTTGATCAGAAACACCGAACCCCACCAGAAATTCTCGAGCAGGGCACCGCCCACAACCGGCCCGACACCGATTCCGAGCCCGGCGACCGCTGCCCAGATACCAATGGCGCGACCCCGCTCCTCGCGCGGAAAGACATCAGTGATGATTGATAGCGTCGCTGGCATGATCAGGGCTCCACCGATCCCCATGACGGCTCTGGCAGCGATGAGTTGGGTTGCAGAGTCCGTGAACGCAGCGACCGCACTTCCCCCGCCGAAGATCACCAAGCCGATCACGAGCGCCTTGGCGCGTCCGAACCGGTCACCCACGGCTCCCATGGTCAGAAGTAGGCCGGCAAACACCAGTACATATGAGGCGACCATCCACTGCAGTTGTGAGGCCGTAGCCGACAAATCTTGCTGAAGGGTGGGGATCGCCACATTGAGGATCGTGTTGTCGAGACCGATGATGACGAGACTGAGGCTGAGTACCGCGAGAGTCCACCACCGCCGCTGATACTTTTTCTCCTGGGGCATTCGCATGAATCCATTCCGATCAATTTGTGAAACACTTGTGTTGCACAATACTACAGTTACGTTGCGTAGCGCAACACACTTGTATCGGATACACTATGGCCCATGAACGCAGAAGTTGATCCCCGTATTTCACGAACCCGTGGGGTTGTGCTGGACGCAACTGCCACCCTTATCGGCGAGGTGGGGTTCGGCCGTACGTCGATCGAAGCGATTGCCGAACGATCGGGCGTGGCCCGATCGACAATCTATCGTCATTGGCCGAATCGCCCGGACCTCCTGGTTGAGGCGATTCGCAGCACCGTTGCTTTGGAACCGTCTAGCGAGACGGGAGATCTCCGCCACGATCTATCGGAGCTGCTTGGCGGGTTGGCAGACAGACTCGGGTCCCCCCAGACGGGTCCAATCATGTTGTCGTTGATCGCCGAGGCGAGGCGAGACCCCCAAATGGCTTCGGTATTTACCCGCTTCGCACTGGAGCGCTTTGGGCTGATTCGTTCGATACTCGAACGCGCCATCGAGCGGGGCGAATTGAAGGCCGAAATGGACTCCGAGCAGATGACCGAGGATCTGGTTGCCCCCCTCTTCTTTCGGGCGTTCATTCGCTCGGCGTTACTGGACCGTGACAGCGTGGATGACCACATCGACCGGTGGATCGCCGTATACGCCCGTTGACCTCTGGTCGGGATGATCGTTACCGCGGGTAGCCCGGATCGGCGGCCACGAACCAGTCACCTTTGGTGAGCGGTAGCCTGGTCTCATGTCAGATCAGATCCCTGAGGTCCTTTCGGTCACTCCTCACGACCTCGCCCATGGCGGAGAGGCGGTAGCCAAGGTTGACGGCAAAGCTATTTTTGTTGCAGGGGTCATGCCAGGCGAGCAAGCCAGGGTCCGGATCATCAAGGACAAGGGTGCCTGGGCGCGAGCCGAGTTGGTTGACATCGTCGAGCCATCGTCTGATCGTACCGCCCCTCCCTGCGCTCATTTCGGGGTATGCGGCGGATGCCAGTGGCAGTACGCCCCGCCGGCCACCCAGGTGGCCTGGAAACAAGGTGTCGTAGAATCGCAGCTGCAACATCTGGCTGGCCTGACCGACGTCGACGTGCGCCCGGTGGAGACTCCGGGACCGCCATTCGGGTATCGAAACCGGATGGATTTCCAAATTGCCGGCGGAAAGCCGGCGCTCTATCGGGGAAGCACCCGCGTCGAGGTTCCGATTGATGAATGTCTTTTACTGGTCCCGGTGTTGGCCGAGCTCTACCAGCGGCTTGGCAATGTCGACGGCCTCAATTCGCTGACTATCAGGGCCGGCGTCAATACCGAACAGGTCCTGGCCATTGTGACGGGGAGATTGCCGGAGTCCGCCAAGAATTGGGGGGTGCCGATCGCCCGGGTTCGCCGTGGCACACCCACCGTGGAGCAAGGTCAGATGCACCTATACGAGGAAGTGGCCGGTCACCGGTACCGGATCACTGCCAACGGGTTCTTTCAGAACAACACGTGGGGTGCCGAGGCGCTTGTCCGCCTGGTTAGGGAGGCTCTTGAACCAGAGAAGGACGACGTCTTGCTCGATGCCTACGCCGGTGGAGGGCTCTTCTCGGTAGCTCTTGGCAAGTCGGTTTCGCAGCTGATCGCGGTCGAGACCTCGCCACTCGGTCTGCGGGATTTGGAACATAACCTCGAAGCTGCCGATGGGCCGGCCGCCGACATTGTCGGTATTCCTTTTGAAGAATCGGCCGGAGAATATGACGACTGGACGATTGCGGTGTGTGATCCACCGCGCACCGGACTTGGTGCCGCCGGGGTTGATGCCCTCATTGATGCTCGCCCGAGGCGGGTTGCCTACGTCTCGTGCGACCCGGCTTCGTTCGCCCGTGACGCAAGAACGCTGGTCGAATACGGCTACGCCTTGAAGTGGGTTTCACCGGTGGATATGTTCCCGCAGACCTATCACATCGAAACCGTGGCGCGGTTCGACCGCGTTGAGCCGACCGAATAGGTCGTTCCTTCGGAAGATAAACTGCGATGCAGGGGTCGCGGTAGCCGGTCGTTTCGGTAGGTTTATCCGTGCACCCGCAAACCGCCACGGAGGAGTGTCTTCATGAAGGTATCAATGACTGTCAATGGCCGACTGGTCAACGGTGACGTTGAGCCTCGCACGCTGTTGGTCCATTTCATACGGGAAGAACTGGCCCTGACCGGCACTCACATCGGTTGCGAGACGTCGTATTGCGGCGCTTGCACCGTGCACGTCGATGGAGAAGCCACCAAATCGTGCACGATGCTGGCCGTGCAAGCTGAAGGAGCCAGCATCACGACCATCGAAGGGATGGCCATGGGCGACGAACTTCATCCGGTCCAAGAAGGATTTTGGGAACGCCACGGCCTGCAATGCGGCTACTGCACCCCCGGCATGATCATGTCTGGCGCCGCTCTGATCGCCGCCAACCCGAGCCCTACCGAAGATGAGATCCGTCATGGGATTGAGGGCAACTTATGTCGGTGTACCGGGTACCACAACATCGTGAAGTCGATCGAATACGCCGCCGCCAAGGCCCGTGGCGAAACCCCGCCGCCCGCCGATTGGGAGGAGGCCGTCGTATGACCATCACGATGAGTCAGGTTGGCGGAATCGTTCGCCGAAAGGAGGATCCGGCGCTGATCCAGGGTCGGGGCGTGTACGTCGACGATATCAAGCTCAACGGTGAACTCACGGTCGCCTTTGTGCGGAGCCCGTTTGCCAGGGCTCGGATCAGGTCAGTCGACACGTCTGCTGCTTTGGCCATCCCTGGAGTAAGAGCCGTGTATACGATCGACGATGTTCGTTCGCTCGGACCGCTACTTGCCCAGATCCCGATAGGGAAGTTGCGGCCACTGCTTGCCGATGGGGTCGTCAATCATGTCGGCGAGGCCGTAGCCATGGTCGTTGCTCAGGACCGGTATCAGGCGGAGGACGCGGCCGAGGCTGTACTCGTCGAATATGACCAACTTCCGGCCTCTGTCGGCTTGAAGTTCTCAGCAACCGATGAGGTGAAGATCCACGACGACCTCGAGTCGAACATCCTGCATACCTGGGTGTCGCACGACTGGTGGCCGGGTGTCTTTGAACTGGAGGATTACCGTCCCGCCATTGCGGCCGCCAAAGAGCGCGACGATGTGGTCATTGTGTCCCAGGAGATGGTCAACCAGCGGTTGATCCCGGTGGCCATCGAGCCGAGAGCCGTGTTGGCCGATTGGAGTCATGGCTACGACCGGGTGACCTTGTACACGTCGAGTCAGATACCGCACGCGGTCTCCGGAGCGATCGCCAAGACGTTCGGCCTGCCTGTCAACGCCGTGCACGTGATCGCCCCCGAAGTTGGTGGCGGATTCGGCTGCAAGCTGAACGTCTATCCAGATGAGATCCTGGTTTGTTTCGCCTCTCACCAACTCGAGGCGCCCGTTCGCTGGACCGAGACCCGGCGAGAAGCCGGTTATTCGACGATCCACGGCCGGGGCTGGATCGGTACGGCGACAATCACCGGGACGAAGGACGGTGAAATTCTCGGCTACGAGTTGGATGCCATGGCCGACATGGGCGCCTACAGCCAGAACTTGACGGTGGCGATTCCGGTGCTGGGCTTGTATGCGGCGAGTGGCCAATACAACATCCCGGTGGAGTGGACCGTCAAGTGTGTTACCACCAATACTCAGACCACCGATGCCTATCGAGGGGCCGGGCGACCGGAGGCCGCCTATTACCTTGAACGCGCCATCGATATGTATGCAGCCGAGATCGGAATGCACCCGGGAGACGTCCGGAAAAAGAACTACTTCAAGAAGGAGGACTTCCCGGCGACCACCCCGATCGGACTCACGATGGACAGTGGCGACTACATCACCACCCTCGACAAGTTGCTGATCGACGCCGATTATGCCGGACTCAAGGAGATGCAGGCCCAGGCAAGATCAGAAGGTCGTTATATCGGTGTTGGGCTGTCGTCGTACGTCGAGGTTTGTGGTTTCGGTCCTTCGATCCTGGCCGAGTTCGGATTTGGGTGGGACGGGTACGGCCTTCCCACGTCCTTTAGCGGATCTGGATTGGTGCGGATCAACCCCGATGGTTCGGCCACGGTGTTCATCGGGACGGGCCCGAGCGGTCAAGGTCACGAGACCACCTGGGCACAGATTGTCTCAGATCGATTGGGGATTGGGATGGAGAGGATTCGGGTTGCCCATGGCGATACCTCCGATGCACCCTATGGAATTGGTACCTTCGGCAGTCGGTCGGCCGCGGTGGACGGCACGGCAACCTATGAAGCGGCTGAGAAAGTTCGCTCCAAGGCCGCCGATCTCGTTGCCCACATGCTTGAGGCATCAGCAGAGGACATCCGGTTCGCAGATGGCGGAGCCCACGTCGTGGGGGCTCCTGGTCATACAGTGACCTGGGCTGAGATCGCCGAAGTTGCCTACAAGCCTCACAAGGGCCCGGAAGGAATAGAGGCCGGGCTGGAGGCCCACGCCATGTTCAGTCCTGGCAACGCCACCTGGCCGTTCGGCTCGAATATTGCCGTGGTCGAGGTCGATGTTGAAACTGGCAACGTGGATATTTTGCGCTATGTGGCCATGGATGACTGCGGCAACGTCATCAACCCGATGATCGTCGACGGTCAACTTCATGGGGGCATCGCACAGGGCATCGGGCAAGCCCTATTCGAGGAAGCCGTCTACGACCCGGATGGCAACCTATTGTCCACTTCGCTGGTTGATTATCCGTTGCCAACGGCCACCGATCTTCCGATGTTTGAACTCGACCGGACCGTCACTCTGACGGACGTGAATCCCCTCGGCGTCAAAGGTATCGGCGAAGCCGGCACGGTCGGTTCTGCCCAGACAATCGTCAACGCAGTGGTGGATGCCCTGGCGCCCCTGGGCGTCAAACATATAGACATGCCCTTGCGACCCAAAAAGGTCTGGCAAGCCATCCAAGATGCCCAGGAGGCCTAGAACATGTATCCACGTCAGTTCGAATACGTTGCCGCCGGTTCCATTGAGGAAGCCGTTGGCGTTCTGGCTGCCAATCCGGGGGCCAAAGTGATGTCTGGCGGCATGAGCCTCATCCCCATGATGAAACTGCGACTGCTGTCGCCCGAAACGGTGGTCGACATAGGTCGAGTCTCGGGACTGGACGCCATCGAGGACAAAGGTGACTACATCTCGGTTGGAGCGCTCGTCCGCCACGGCGCAGTTGCGACCTCGGCGGTGATCGGCGAGCACGCCACGGCGCTTGGACAGGCCGCTTCGTGGACGGGTGATCCTCAAGTCCGCAATCGGGGAACACTGTGCGGGGCGCTCGCCCATGCCGATCTCGCAGCCGATACGCCGGCTGCCGCTTTGGCGCTGGGGATGACGATGGTCGCTCAAGGCCCCAACGGGACCAGAGAGATCGCGGCCAGTGACTTCTTCGTAGATTCATTGATGTCGGCACTCAGCCCTGATGAGATTCTGGTTGAAGCGCGGATTCCCAAACGAGGCGGCGGATCGGCCTACGACAAGCTGGGGAGACGCGGAGGACACAGCGATTACGCGGTGGCCGGCGTGGCTTCCTGGGTGGCAATGTCTGATGGCGTCGTGACCGACTGTGCCATCGGGATTACCGGGGTGGGCACAAAGCCGACCCTGGCTGTCGGTGCCATGGAAGCCCTGCGTGGCCAGGGACCCGATGGAATCGCCGCAGCCGCCGACCGGGCTCTTGAGGGTATTACCGTCCTTGAGGATTTGTACGGGTCGGAGGCCTACAAGGCTCACCTTGCCAAGGTGTATACCCGGCGATCCCTTGAGCAGGCGGTCGCAGCAGCTAGCTGATCACATTTGAATAACGCCGGTTTTCTGGCAGCATATCGGTATGGATGATCTCAAACCGGTTCCAGAAGTGTCGCCACTCGAAGCCCAGGTTTACCTGGCAGACGGGGCGTTGCTCGTTGACATCCGCGAACTGGCGGAATGGCAGGAGAGCCGCATTCCTGGAGCCGTGTTCAAACCAATGTCCGAGCTCAACGATTGGTATCACGATCTACCAGAAGACCGGGTAGTGATTCTGCAATGCCGGACGGGCAATCGATCGGGTGTTGCTGCGAGCGCGCTCATCAATCAAGCCCACATGACCAACGTATACAACCTGGCCGGTGGGATTATCGCCTGGGACGGGTCTGACCTCCCGATCGACACCGCCCCCCCGAAGCCGCTTTGATGTTCGGCCGGCGTCGGCTTGAACTACGATGACTCTCGTGGTTCCCAACTCGGTCGAAGAAGTTCTAGACGCGCTGGCTAGTCAGCATTACGAGGCGGATCGCGGTCTGGCGGTTGCGATTCATCTGGCTCTTCAACTCGGAAAGCCGCTGTTTCTTGAAGGCGAGGCGGGGGTCGGCAAAACGGAGGTTGCCAAGGTTCTTGCTTCGTTCCTTGGAGAGGATCTAATCCGCCTTCAATGCTACGAAGGGCTTGACGTGGGTCATGCCTTGTATGAGTGGGACTATGCCAAACAGATGCTGGCGATCCGCCTGCTCGAGGCCAGGGGAGAGGGTTCGGCCGCCTCGGTAAGTGACATCATGGGCCGTGAGTTTCTGGTAGCGCGGCCGCTATTGCAAGCAGTCGAAGCTGGCCGGAATGGACGACGACCGGTGCTGCTCATCGACGAACTAGACAGGGCCGATGAAGAGTTCGAAGCGTATTTGTTGGAATTGTTGAGCGATTTTCAAGTCACTATTCCTGAGCTCGGTACGATCCGTGCTGAGAGCAGACCGATCGTCATTCTGACCTCAAACCGGACGAGAGAGATCCATGACGCCCTCAAGCGTCGGTGCATATATCACTGGATCGATTACCCCGACTACGACCGGGAGGTGGCCATTGTGGCCCGTAAGGTGCCTGGAGTCTCAGCTGAACTGGCGGGCGAATTGGCCGGTGCAATGGAACGGCTCCGGACCATGGATCTGTTCAAGCCGCCCGGGGTTGCCGAAACCCTCGATTGGGCAGCCGCCATCCAGGTCCTCGGTCAGGAACATCTTGATTCGGCTCTCATTCACGACACCCTGGGTGTCGTGCTGAAATATCAAGATGACATCGAGCGTGTGCAACAAGCCGGGTTCGATCGGCTGCTCGCTCGAGGGTCATGACCCGGTTGGTCGCTGGGCTCGTCGCGCTGCTCATCTTTTCTGTGAGTTTGCCGGCTCAGGCGACCGTCCCGGAAGCTGACGTCATCTATGTGTGGGAGTCGGGAGGACTGACTCCCGAGACCCTGGGCAGGATCGAAGAGGTGGCCGATCGTTATGGGGCTTCTGTCAGTGTCGAGCATCGTGGCACCATCCAGCTGTTGTCCGTCGCCCGTGGAGACGAGCCTGTCCAGAGTGCTCCGGACGGGTATGTGATCCCCATGGCCGCTCTCGCCCTTGATCCCACCGATAGTCGATCGGTGGTCGGGTCGGCGGTCTCGGCGGCTCTGGAGCGAGGTGAGGTCGTCATGGGTCGGTCGTCGGCCAGGCTCCGTGGAGCAATGGTCGGCGATGTGGTTACCTTTACGGGTTGGGATAGCAGTACGCAGAAGCTGCCGATCGGGGCCATCGTGGCAGATAATCGGGTCAGGTCAGCTGAGCTGATTTTCTCGATCGAGACGGCCGAACGGTTCGGCTTTTCTCGGCCCTCGTCGGTGACCCTGGGGGGGTTCGCCGACCGCTCCGCGCTCTATCGCGACCTGGAAGTGACTTTCGTCGGCGAGTTCGTCGGTATCGATCCCGATCCAGGGCGTGGGGTTGACGACGTTTTGTCCGACATTGCCGCCAAACGGCAGTTTGGCGAGTTTGCCTATCGACTCACCGGACCTGGCGACAAGATAAGAATCGACCCCGAGTGGGTGGCCGTCAACATCGTGACCGTGAATCTTCCGATTCTTGGCACGTTCAAATGCCATCGCTCGATGCTGCCTTACCTTGAGCATGCGCTCGACGAGGCGATTGATGCCGGACTCGGATCCGTTATCGACCCCGTGGACTTCCAACGGGCAGGCGGTTGCTATAACGCTCGACTCATTCGCGGTGGTGACAAGGGTGGTGCGATCTCGCGGCATTCTTGGGGTATTGCGGTCGACTTCAACCCGTCGACCAATCGGTACGGCGGGGCAGTTGTGATGGATCCCCGTCTTGCTGAGATATTTCACAAGTGGGGCTTCGCCTGGGGTGGCGGGTGGGTGTATCCAGACGGAGGCCACTTCGAATGGACCCGTCTACCGGCGTCGATTGTCGACACGTAGCCTTCTCAATTGACCGTCATTGGCCGACGCCTATGTGTGACTCCGAGCCCAGGGAATAGTGGTTCTTGCCCGTACATAGCTCACACTGATTCGCTAGTGTCGGATTACGTTGCAAGGTTCACAGGGTTCTCGCGACAAGCAGGTCCGACCTACACCTGCACGCGACCCACCAGACACCTTCGTGCCCTTTGTGTTGTCACCTTGAAAGGAGTCGTATGTTCCCATTCGCGCAGTCCGTTTCTACCAGGTACCCGGTTCTCTCGGTCTACCTCAACAAAGGTCCCGCTCTCGGGGCCCAGCTGACAGATGTGTTGAAGCCGATCAAAGAGCTTGAGCTTGACCATGCTCAAGAGATGTCGCTGCGAGCCGATATCGAGAAGATTTCTGACCTCAGGCTTGAGCGCGAAACCGCGCCGGCCATTGGAATATTCAGCTGCGATGGTGAAGGCTGGTTCCACATGGAGCGACTGCATCGCTCTGTGCCCGATTTCGCCACCACGGGTCGGCGGCCTTACCTAAGACCGGTCCGAACCCTTCCAAGGAACACCCGCACGAAGGTTGCCGTGGTGGAGAGCCGATCGGCCTCGCTGTGGTTGATGGAGGCGGGCCAGATTCATCGAGTCGACGACATTGTCGTCGATGAGACGGTCAAGAAAAACTATGGCGGCTGGCAGGGCTACTCCGAGCGTAAGGCTCATGCCCGGTCTGACGAACTCGTCCATCGCCATTACCGCGAGACGGCTGAAGAGCTTCTGGCGCTTCATCAGAGGCAGCCGTTCAATTACATCATTGTCGGCGGGCACAAGACCGACACGCGCGAGTTTGTGGAGTCGCTGCACCCGTATCTTCGCAACCTGGTCGCCGGGGAATTCGTTATCGATCCGCACACGATTACTGCTACTGGCGTCCTCGAAAAAGCAGCCGCCCTGGAAGCCGCTGCCGAACGTGAGCGCCGGGAGGAGATCGTGAAGTCCATCATGGATGCCGAGGGATCCACTCGAAAGGCGGCGCTCGGGATTCCTGATCTGGTCGACGCTACCAACCTCAAAGCAGTGCAGAGCCTCGTGATTGTCACCGGTTCTCCTCGAGTCCCCGGGGCGATCTGCGACGAGTGCACATGGATGTCGATGGCCGGGGGCGAGTGCCAGGGGTGCGGTGCCGAGATGCGCCTGGTCTCCGACGTCGTCGACGAGGTGATCGAAGCTGTGCTCCGGGATCGCGGAGTGGTTGAAGGGATCGGTCCTGACACGGTTCTGGACGATTACGGCGCGGGTGGTCTGCTGAGGTTTGCCGTCACCTGACCAAAGTGGGGGCCAACCGCCTAAAGTTGGCGGATGGCGGTGGCAGCGGTGGTGCAATTCGGAAGGTTGCTGCGCGAGCGCGGGCTCAGCGTTGTTCCTGACACGACGGTCGACATGGTGTCAGCTCTTCGTATGGTCGACCTCGCCAGGTCTGACGATGTCCGGTCGGCCCTCAAGGCGGTTACCGTGGTCAACCCGCAGCAAGCAGTGTTGTTTGATGAGTGTTTCGACGCGTTTTTCGGCGGGGCTGACATGTCAGGGGTCGATGAAGTCGACGACATGGACGATCAGGCCTTGCGCATGGATTCGTGGACCATTCGTAGTACCGCCAATCTCGAAGGGGAACAAGCTGAAGAAGAGGTCTCCGACCAGGTCGGAGCTTCAGCGATTCAGCGTTTTGCCAACCGCGACTTCAGCGAACTCGACGATCGTGAATTGGAACGTGCCCGGCGCCTCGTGGCCAACATGCTCTGGCAGCCGTCGGCAGTCAAGAGCCGCCGCTGGACTCCCGATAGCGGTGGACGACGGCCAGATATGCGCCGTACGCTGCGGCAATCGGTTGGCCCGCGCGGTGACCTCATGCAACTTGCCATGTCGGATCGGCGGTTTCGCCGGAGGCCACTCATCGTCATTGCTGATGTGAGTGGTTCGATGGAAGCGTACGCCGAGATGATGCTGACGTTCGCCCATGCTGCCAGGGCCAAAGTCCAACGTGTTGAAACGTTTGCTTTTTCGACTCACCTCACCCGGATTACGTGGGAGCTGTCTCGTCGCAGTGTTCGGGCCGCCCTCACGAAAGCAGCGGAGGCCGTCAACGACTGGTCGGGCGGCACGAAAATAGGTGAGGCGCTCCAAATGTTCAATCGTGACTGGAGTCGGCGGGTCTGTCGTGGAGGGCCGGTTCTTCTCATTGTGTCTGACGGCTGGGACTGTGGAGACCCCGCTCTTCTACGACAAGAGATGGCCCGGTTAGCCAGGAGTGTTCATCGGGTCGTGTGGCTCAACCCGCTGGCGGGCCGACCCGGGTATGCGCCGGAAACGCGAGGGATGCAGGCGGTTCTGCCGTACGTTGACGATTTTCTTCCTTCGGCCAATCTTCGTCACCTCAGTGAGGTGGTCGATCTTCTAGAGTCCATAGGATGATGAAGGAAGCGCTCGATACGGTTGACAGCTGGAAGTCGGCTGGCAAGGACGTCGCCGTCGCCACGGTGGTTCGTGTGCAAGGCTCGGCACCGCGGCCTGAGGGATCCAAGTTCCTGGTCTCGTCGGCTGGCGATATGGAAGGTTCGGTTTCGGGTGGATGTGTGGAGAACGACGTGTTTCTGCACGCGCAGGACGTGCTTCTGACCGGGCAGCCGAAGTTGGTCACTTACGGCATCGCTGATGACGACGCCTTTGAAGTCGGGTTGGCCTGCGGCGGGACGATTCAGGTGTTTATCGAGAAATGGTGATGGGAATTGATGAGGCCATTCGCCATCTGATCGCCAGTGAACGGCTCGGCGCCGTACTCACGGTCGTCGAAGGAGAACGGGTTGGTCGGCGGGCCGTTTACGACTTTGAAGCCGGTGTAATCGCTGGCGACCTGGAGCTCTCTGAGGCTGTGGTCGGCGACGCCAAACAGCTCATGGATCGCGAGCAGAACCTCGCCCTTACCTACGACGACGAGTCCATATTTGTGGAAACGGTTGGTCCGCCGCCCAGATTGCTCATATTCGGGGCCGTTCACATCGCCCAAGCGTTGTGCTCCTTGGGCACCCAGCTTGGCTACCGGGTGACTGTGTCGGACGCCAGGGCTGCCTTCACCACGAAAGAGCGCTTCCCCGAGGCCTACGAGCTGCTGGTGGGCTGGCCTGACGAGTTATCTGACCAGCTCCTGATCGACCGCCGCACATTTGTTGTTCTGCTTTCGCACGACGCCCGATTCGAGGATCCCGTTCTGCCCATGTTGATGGCGTCGGAGGCCAAGTACATCGGGGCGATGGGCAGTCGCCGAACCGCCGCCAACCGTCGAGAGCGTCTGGCGGCGGCTGGCTATTCGGAGTCTGACTTGGCCCGGATTCATGGACCCATTGGCATCGATATCGGTGCTGAAACCCCTGAGGAAACTGCGATCTCGATTCTCGCAGAGATGATTCAGGTCCGGTACGGATCCGGTAGCGGTGTCTCGCTCACCGGGCGCACCGGGCGCATCCATATGCAACGAACTGACGATTTGGGCGACATTTAGCGATCGTCATCCCCACAGATATTCGGTCCGTTTCGGTACCCAGAACCATGCCACCTACACTGGCACCATGCGCAAGATCGCCGCTCTCGTCCTGGCCGCCGGGAGCTCTCGAAGGCTCGGCACACCAAAGCAACTACTCGATTGGGGTGGACGACCCATGTTGAACGTGGTTGTTGATCGGGTGAAGGCCTGGCCGATTGACAGCGTCTGGGTGGTTCTCGGGGCTCACGCTGACGAAATTCTTGATGCCTGCCAGTTTGAAGGTGTGAACGTGGTCATCAATGAAGACTACGAGGAAGGTCTGGCGTCTTCGTTGCGGGTTGGCATCGATGCGCTCATACGCTCGGCTGATGTCGATGGTGTCTTTATCGCTCTTGGCGATCAGCCGTTCATCGAACTCGAAGTTGTCGAGACCATCATCGATCGATTTGAAGAGTCGACATCCAAAGCACTCGTCCCGAAATATCGGTATACAGTTGGTAATCCAGTCCTGGTTGAGAAGTCGTTGTGGCCTCGTCTGATGAGCCTTGAAGGCGACCTCGGAGCCCAAAAGCTGCTGAAGGCTCATCCGGAATGGGTAGAAGAGGTTTGGGTGGAGAAGCTTCCGCCCCGAGACGTTGACACTCCCGCCGACGTTGAAGAGCTAGCCCCTAGGAGCACACATTGAAGATCGAACAAGAGTTCACTGTTACCAGGTCGGTTGAGGCTGTCTGGCAGTTTTTTCAAGACATTGCGGCGGTGGCCCAATGTCTTCCCGGGGCCGAGCTCATTGAGGATCGCGGCGACGGAACCTACGTTGGGAAGGTCGAGGCGAAGTTGGGCCCCATGACGGCGACCTTCGAAGGGGATGCCACGGTCACTCCGAACCCGGAGACGAAGTCCGGGCACATCAGCGGCAAGGGTGCCGACCGTCGTGGGGGTAGCCGTGGTCAGGTGGCGGTGGACTACCGACTGGAAGCTGACGGCGACGGGACACATGTCTACGTGGACGCTGACGTGACGCTATCGGGTTCGGCTGCTCAGTTCGGACGGACCGGTTTGATCAAGGAAATTTCGAATCGTCTCGTGGCCGACTTCGTCTTGTGTCTTGAA
Organism: bacterium; assembly: GCA_024641305.1. Taxonomy (GTDB): domain Bacteria; phylum Actinomycetota; class Acidimicrobiia; order Spongiisociales; family JAENVV01; genus JAENVV01. The sequence continues at coordinate 46,748 of JAHEDI010000025.1, forward strand.
GGCAAGCTAGGGGCCGAAACCATTGAGGAGGCCGAGGCAGTGACGGCCCCCGACGTCAAACCGGCCGGGTTGGTGTTCGCGAGCCTGTGGGCGGCGATCGTTAACTTCTTCAAGAAGCTATTCGGAAAGTCATAACCACCGGGCCCTCGCTCGTGCTACTCCAGTATTCTCGGTTGTGTCAGCTTGGAAAGGACCGTTATGCCCTCGATTGACGCCATAGATGGCATTGGCCACAAGCGAGCGACCGTCTTGCGAAAGAATGGTATCCGGACGACTGAAGCTCTTTTGAAGCGTGGCGCCACAAAGCGAGGTAGGAAGGAATTGGCCCGGATCACCAAGCTCGATGAGAAGGTTCTTCTCGATTGGGTGAATCGAGCCGACTTGATGCGCTGCAAAGGGGTTGGTTCTGAGTACTCGGATCTCCTTGAGGTGGCCGGGGTCGATACGGTTAAAGAACTCCGGCGACGCAATCCGATCAGTCTGACTGCGAAGATGATCGAACTCAACGAGAAGAAACGCTTGGTTCGTCGTCTTCCCACGGAGTCGATGGTCACCGGTTGGATCGAGAACGCCAAGGAACTCGAAGCGATCGTTTCGTATTAGTTGGGCGGCGGCCGGCGGCTGTCGACTGGCGGTAACCAGCTGTGGTTAACAAGACGGGGAGCGCCAATGGCGCTCCCCGTCCTACCTTGGAGGAGGTCTTGTCAAGGTTGCTGGCTAGGCGGTTTTCTTGGCAGCCGTCGTCGTCGGGGCCGTCTTGGCGGCCGGTTTCGGAGCGGCCTTGGCAGCTGGCTTGGCAGCAGTTTTCGCCGCAGGCTTGGCTGTGGCCGTCTTCGCCACGGGCTTCTTGGCTACGGGCTTCTTGGCTACGGGCTTCTTGGCTACTGGCTTGGCCGCGGCCGGCTTGGCAGCCTCATCAACCTCAATGACGACCTTGGTGGCTCGTTCGGAATCAGGCATGAAGTTCGAACGCCACGACTCGATTATGTCCTCAAGCTGCGTCCGGAGTTTTCCAACCTGCTGCTGGAACTGATCCACGTCGACTCGCTGGGTGAGGTCTTCTAGGGCTTCGCCGTCCTGGAGTTTCTTCACGAGGGTTTCGCCTTCGGCGGCCCACTTCTCGAACTCGGAACGAGCGTCCTTGAGGAACTTCCCGCGAAAGTCACTCGCTTTGGTGTTGACCTCGGCGAATCGGCTGCTCAGCTTCTCGCTGACCGATTTGCCAACGAGCACGGGGGCGCCGACTGCGGCAAACATTGCCTTGCGGGCGTCTTCTCTGATTTTTGTATCGTTCACGTTATTTCTCCTTGTTGGGTCTCGACCATTGTGCGATAGAGGTCGAGCAAGACTTGTTTCTGGCGGTGAGATAGCGATTCGTCCGCTTCCAGTGCTGCCCGAACCGTGGGTGGCACGCTCGAATCGTCGAGCAATCCCGCTTGTATGTAGAGCGATTCAGCCTGAATCGACAGCCCCCGCGCCAGAGATTTGAGTATCTCTGCGGACGGTTTTCGGAGACCCCGCTCGATCTGGCTGAGATAGGGGTTTGAGATTCCTGCCTTCTCGGCCAATCGACGCAGCGACATCTTCGAGCGGGTTCTCTGCTCTCGAATGAAGCCCCCGATGTCATGGCTTTCTTCGCTCATATTAGCAGAATAACGCAGTTTGCTAACTATTGCAAGCGTTAGCTGAAAGTTGTCTTTCTGCTAGCTGTGGCTAGCGGTACGTCAGAACAGAGAGTCTCGTTTGGCCAGCATTGCGTTCAGGGCGAACTGGATCTGACTCCGCACGGACTCGGATAGCTCCAGGACGGCGAGTCGATCGGTGTGTTCGATGGTGCTCACATCGATTGGCGGAAGGAACTTCAGCTTCCATTTGATCGGTAATGGAATTGGGTTTAGCCATACGGCCATTTCCTCGACCCGTTGTTCGGGAAATACCAAGCGGATAAGTTGGGCCAATCGCTTCGAAGTGAAGAGCACCGGATGAACCTCCTCGCCACCGATGATGGCGACGGGAATGATTTTGGCGCCGGTTTGGAATGCCAGATCGACGAACCCGCCCCGTCCGAACCGTTGCGTTTGGTATGCCTGCTCTTGTGGTTTTTGGAACCCGGCGACTCCCTCGGGGAACACGCCCAGCAGGTGGCCGTGGTCGAGGACCCACCTGGCATCGTCTCGGGCGGCGTAGGCCGAGCCACTCTTGCGGTAGAGATGGGAGACGAAAGGCAACATGTTGAAGATCTCAGTTCCGATCAGCCGCACTCGGCGTGGAACCGCTGCCTCGTTGGCTACCGCCGCCGCCAGCATGGCGCCGTCGTAGGGAAGGGCAGCACCAGCGTGATTGGCGACGAGGATGCCTGCTCCTTCCGACGGGATATGTTCGATTCCTTCCACCTCGACCCGGAAGTAGTCGAAGTACAGGAAGTTGATCAGGTGCCAGACCATGTCGGCAATGACCGGGTCGAGCCCGAGCGGATCTACGTCATAGGTGGCGAGTGCGAGTTGCCGCATCAGGGCCGGCCACGTATCGAAACCGAGCTTGCCTGCCACGGGGATGGCGAGATCAGAGACGTCATAGCCGCCATGAAGGCCACACAGGTCCGACCCGGGTCCAACCGGAAGGCCACAAGGGTGGTTGCCGCTTACTGAGCTGCACCGGTTCTGCCGCGGGGCAGGACCGGCCCGCGGCGGACCCGCCACATCAGCACTGAGATGGGCGAGTAGTGCGGCCTTGAGTTGCATCTTGGTCATCGAAGAGCGACCCGGAAGCTGGGCAGCCTTGGCCAGTCCGGCGAGTTCCTCCTTGGAGAGACCGTCGAGCATTGTTGCGAGTCGGGAGGTCACCTGGCCCCCCGATACGTGCGCTCAACAGCTTGCCGGGTGGTGTGGGCCGGGTTGAATCCGAGGTTGGTGACCATCCGATCGGTCGTCGTGTACCTGCCGTACTTGAGGAGGTTGGCGGTGTGCTCCGGGAGTCGAATGCCAGAAACGGCCAGGAAGCGACGTGCCTGTTTTAGGAGGGGAGGCGGTAATGGCTGACCGAGACGGCGGCCGATTCTGAGCAATCGACTCAAATACAGGATGCCGTCGCCAGCGACGTTGAATATCCCGTCCGCCGCAGTAGACCGCGACGCAAAGACGATCGCTTGAACCGCGTCGTCTTCGTACAGAAATTGCAGCCGTCCGTCATATCCCATCAACGTCGGAACCACCGGGAGCGTCAGATAGCGACTGATCGGATTCCCGACCGCCGGGCCGAGAATCGGTCCGAGCCGTAACACTGTGAACGAGACCTCAGGCATCGATGGCTTAAGGTCGGCCACAAAACGTTCGATGTCGCGCAAGTTGCGTTCATACCGGGTTGCCCGACCGCTGATTCGGGTCGACTCAGAGAGGACCGAAGCGTGACGGGGGCCTGTCGAATAGATAGCGGCATCAGACTTGACGACGACGTGGTGAACGGATCGGACCCGCTCGATGGCCCCGAAGAGTGCTTGGGCTCCCTGGACTGCTCCCGCCCGCGAACGGGTGTTGCCGATCTCGGCGGATCGATCGAGGGTCTGGAGGTGAATTACCGTCGTCGGTTTGCGGTCTACAAGAAACTGGGCGAAGTCGAGCGAGTCCATCGAGTAGCGGTGCAGCCGGGCCGCAAACGCCAGTTTCGGTTCTAATTCGTCGACGGCAATAACCTCATGGTGCGGTTCGAGTTCTTGCACGACCCGACCACCAATCCAGCTGGCCGCTCCCGTTACCAACACTCGTTCCACCGGACCAGTGTAGGCAACTGGCTCGAACCCGATAGCATGGCGGCCTATGGAATCCATCTCGGTCGAATTTCCCCGCCATCACGAGCCTGCCTGGCTTCAAGAAATGGTCGATGAATTCATCGAGGATCCATATTGTCATCTGGTGATGGTCGGAGCCGACGAGGAGGGTGTTGTACTCACCACCATGTGGTCGGCTGACGTCGCGGCAGATGTTGCCGCCGCTCTCGTCGCAATGGACCCGGCGGTGAACGTGCGTCGAATGGTCCTATCGGTGCCTGCGGTAGAGGATTCGGGACTTTGAACGCCATGATGATCGTAATGGAACGTTTTTGCTCTCCCGAAGCGGTTGAAGCGGTCGTCGAGCGCCTCGAATCGCGCGGCTGCGATATCCATATCTCTGATGGCCAGGAGCGGATCGTCATTGGCGCCATGGGTGCGGGCACCGATCTTGAACAGTTACCTTGGGAAGCCATGGAGGGCGTTGAGAAGGCGATCCCCGTCCTCAAGCCGTTCACCTTTGTATCCCGTGATTTCCAGGAGGAAGACACGATCGTTCGGGTCGGGGGCGTTCGGATCGGCGGTAACCGGTTTACGGTGATCGCCGGTCCGTGTGCCGTAGAAACGCGCGATCAACTGTTCCGCACGGCCGAGCAGGTCGTCAAAGCCGGGGCGACCGTGTTGCGCGGTGATGCGTTCAAACCGCGTACCTCGCCATACGCGTTTCAAGGTTTGGCCGAAGCCGGACTTGAGTTGATGGCCGCAGCCAGAGAAGAGTTTGGTGTGCCGTTCGTTGCCGAGGTGCTCGACCCCCGCGACGTGGCGTTGGTGGCAAGTTACGCAGACATGCTCCGGGTCGGTACGAGAAACATGTCGAACTACTCGCTGCTCGCGGAAGTTGGAAAGCAACCAAAACCGGTGCAACTCAAGCGTGGCTTCACGGCCACGATAGAGGACTGGCTGCACGCTGCCGAGACGATCTACAAAGAGGGCAACCACCAGATTGTGCTTGTCGAGCGGGGCATCCGGACCTTTGAGACGGCAGCTCGGAACACCCTCGACATCACGGCCGTGCCGGTGGTGCAGCGATTGTCGCATCTGCCGATCATGGTTGATCCCTCCCACTCCGGCGGTCATCACTACCTGGTGGCCCCGCTGGCCCAGGCGGCCGTGGCGGTTCGATCATCGGGCATTATGGTGGACGTGCATCCCTCACCTGACACTGCCCTGGTTGACGGTTCCCAGGCCTTGCTTCCTTCTGACTTTGCCGCGCTCATGGATCGGGTTCGTAAGCTGGCTGCCGCCGTCGATTTGGAGATGTAGCGGTGAGCAATGCGTTCGTAGCGGGAACCGGATTGATTGGTGCATCTGTTGGACTTGCTCTGCGTTCGAACGGATGGACGGTCACTGGATGGGATCCCGATCCAGCTGCCCTGGCCGAGGCTATGGCCGTTGGCGCTCTCGACCAACAGGCAGACACGCTCGACGTGTCGGGCGCTGATCTGGTCGTCCTGGCAGGCCCTCATGACGCGATGATCACGACCCTGCGCGAACTCTCAACGCCTGCCCTGGTCATCGACGTAGCCGGTGTAAAACACGAGATCGTGCGGGTGGGACAACGAATGGCCCGGTTCGTGGGAACCCATCCCATGGCTGGTCGTGAACAGTCGGGACCGGGGGCGGCGTCGGCTGGATTGTTCAAGGGTGCCTCCTGGATACTCGCCACAGATCACAGTGCCGAAGCGGATCTCGCCGAGGTTGAGGAGCTCATTAAGAGTTTTGGAGCAGTTCCGCGCCGCATGACAGCCGCGGAGCACGATTCGGCAATTTCCCTGGTGTCGGCCGTGCCCCACGTTATCTCGGCTTCGCTGTTGCATCTGGTTATGGGCGACCTCAGTGCGATGTCTCTGGCGGCCGGGAGTTTCCGTGACATCACGCGCGTGTCCTTATCCGATCCGCACCTGTGGGCTGATTTGTTCGTCGCCAATCAGGCTGAGGTCACCGCCACCCTGTTTCATTTGACCCAGGAACTTCAGGACTGGTCGGCTCTGATCACCTCTGGAGATCAAGCTGCCCTGGTTGAGCGACTCCAGCTTTCCCGGGAGGCTCGCCAGTCGTTGGCGCCACCAGTCACGGTGGTCCTCGTAATGCTGGAGGACAAGCCGGGTGAACTGGCCGGGGTTGGTCGGGCGCTGAATGCGTCCCAGGTTGATATTCGAGACCTGCAACTGCGTCATGGCGAGCATGGTGGTGGCGGTGTTCTTCGCCTGTCGGTGCGACCAGGTGAAGCCGAAGCGCTGCGCGAGGCCCTCACCTCCGAAGGATTCACCGTCGAATAGAGGACCTGGCAGGCGCGGCGCCAGCGGCGCTCGCTTCTACGGCGCCGCGAGTCGCCCACTGTTGTCGCGTGGCTGGGCTGTCTTAACGAATCAGCGACCATAGAGTGTTGTACGTTGTGGTGTTGGGAGGGTCGGTCCCTCCCCAGCGCAACGTACTCGAGCGCCCGGCTCTGGCGGGGGTTGGGTAGACGGAGGTCGTTCCCCCCAGTGAGCGAAGCGAACGATAAGGGGGGGAAGGTTCCTGCGACCCGCAGGGTCGGAGGTACGGGGGTCGTTCTCTGCTCCAACCATGCAACTGACGGACCCGTTCCCGTCTTCTTGAACTGGACGCGACCTTTGTCTCCCAAACCGAGATTTGTGGTCGATTGTGCAGTGTTCGTGAGGGTTTTTGTCACAGGCGGGTTATACGATTGGGTTATGTTTGAAGGGTGGGAAGACACCACATTTGACGACGAGATCCGAACGGTAGAAACCGTTCGGCATGGGGCCGATATCCCTGCCGGGTTAGACACGATGGCTGCCAGCCCGTTTCTGGCAGCCGTGCTCTCGTCGATCGATGTGGGCGACTTGTCGGGTCATGACCGGGTAGTCGTGTTGCGGGCCCGTCAGCGGATGGCATCGCATTATCAGGCTCAGGTATACGCCGACATGGC
>JAHEDI010000051.1 GCA_024641305.1 bacterium
CTGCGATACCGTCATCACCCAGGACGTGGTCATCCGGGGTGAACAACAGTTTCCGATGTACCAGAAGGTGGTCGACGCCGGTGCGGCCCGGTGCATTGTTGTTGAGACCGGGGCTGGCTTGGGCATGCGGGACGAAGACTCGACATGGACTTCCCTCCTGGACGAAAAACCCATGGAAGAGCCGGTGATTCGCCCGGTTGATGGTTATACGAACCTTCTGTTCAGTTCGGGTACGACGGGCGACCCCAAAGTCATTCCCTGGAGTCAGTCTCCGCCCATCAAGGCGGCAACCGACGGATACATCCATCAGGACATCAAGCCGGGCGATGTTGTCGCCTGGCCGACCAACCTCGGATGGATGATGGGTCCATGGCTCATCTATGCAGCACTTCTCAACAAGGCAACCATCGCACTCTCAAGTCGGTTGCCCAACTCCCTGGAGTTCTGCCGCTTCGTGACCAAAGCCAATGTCACCGTACTGGGCGTCGTACCGGCCTTGGTCAAATCCTGGCGGGCCGAGCCTGGCGTCCAAGAACTCGACTGGTCCTCCGTTCGGGTCGTGACATCCACCGGTGAGGCTTCTACTCCCGACGATATGAAGTGGCTTATGAGATTGACGAACGCCCCGGTCATCGAATACTGCGGCGGAACCGAGATCGGGGGCGGATACTTGTCGAGCACCGTAATCGAGTCCTTCGATGCTTCCACGTTCACGACTCCGTGCGCCGGGCTGGACATCCGACTGTTTGATTCAGGGCACGAGTCGCCTGATGAGGGGGAGGTGTTCATCGTGCCACCCTCGATCGGCCTGTCCACCGTTCTCTTGAATCGTGATCACCGGGCGGTGTACTACGACGGAGTTCCCGCGGCGGACGTGCCACTAAGGAGGCACGGTGATCAGCTTCGCCGTCTCCCTTCGGGTCATTACCGGGCGATGGGACGGTCGGACGACACGATGAATCTTGGCGGGATAAAGGTCAGCTCAGCCGAAATAGAACGCACGGTGAACACGATCGAAGGCGTTGTCGAAAGCGCCGCCGTCGGGGTCCCCCCCGGCGACGGTGGACCCGATCGATTGGTGGTTTTTGTGGTTGCGCCGGGGGGAGATGCCGAGGTGCTTCTTGTCCAGATGCAGGATGCCATCCGGAACCGTCTCAACCCATTGTTCAAGATCGCCGAGGTGCGACTCGTTGAAGCCATGCCGAGAACCGCGTCCGCCAAGGTGATGCGGAGAACGTTGAGAGACCTCGTGTGAAGACCATTGGCCTGTTGGGTGGGATGAGTTGGGAGTCGTCCATCGAATATGAGCGGACGATCAATGAGTACGTTCGAACCCGGCTCGGTGGGTCGGCCTCGGCCAGTCTGATCATTCGATCTTACAATTTCGCCGAGATTCATGAGCTTCAAGACACGGGGGGTTGGGGGGCGGCCGGAAAGCGACTTGCCATGGACGCAGCGCGTCTTGAGGAGTCAGGAGCAGAAATCATCATTCTGTGTACGAACACAATGCACCGGTTGGCAGATGAGATCGAGAACGCCATAACCGTCCCGTTCCTACACATTGCCGATGCGACCGCCAAGGCCATTGTCGAAGATGGTGTACGAACGGTCGGACTGTTGGGGACTCGTTACACCATGGAAGCCGATTTCTACGCAGGGCGGTTGAGGGAATATGGCCTGGATATCCTGGTACCGGAACCCCCAGACCGAACCATCATTCACGATGTGATCTACGACGAGTTGGTCCGAGGCATCATCTCTGACGATTCCAGACTCAAGTACCTCCGGGTCATCGGTGCCCTGGCGGCAAAGGGTGCGGAGGCAATCATCGCCGGATGTACAGAGATCGAACTGCTCGTTCGGCCGAGCGATCTGACGCTTCCGTACTACCCGACTGCCCGGATCCATGCAGAAGCTGCCGCCCGACTGGCGCTCGAATAGGCTCGATTGGGGGACCGTGAAAGACGGCTAGTGTCGCCTGATGTCCGGCCGCCCTACCTCGCCCATTCGTAAATTCTCCGGATGGCGGATACTCGCTTTGGCCATCGTGACTGCGGCCCTTTCGGTCCCCGGTCAGACCCTTGGCGTGTCGGTCTTTGTCGAATCCTTCATCTCTGATCTGTCTCTATCGCGGGACGCGGTTTCTCTGGCCTATCTGATGGGAACGCTCATCGGGGCCCTCGGTATGCCGTTCGTCGGCCGGTCTATCGACAGGGTGGGAGTCCGCAAGGCAATGACCTGGATCGCCGTCGGTTTCGGGATCGGCCTCGTCTTCATGTCCGGCGTGCAGGGTTTTGTCAGCCTGGCCATCGGATACGGGATGATTCGTTTCCTGGGTCAGGGATCGTTGAGCCTTGTGTCGACCATTACGGTGACGCACTGGTTCGACCGTCGGCGCGGCCTCGCTCTCGGGATCATGGCGACCTCGGTGTCGGCACTCATGGCACTCGGCCCGATCGGTCTCAACCTCGTGATCGAAGCATATTCGTGGCGGGTGGCTTGGATCGTGGCCGGCGTGATCGTCTGGCTGGTAGTCATTCCTATTGCCAGATTCGGCATTATCGACAAACCGGCCCTGGTCGATCAACTTCCCGATGGCGGCCCGGTCGACGGTGAGATCGCCCTGCCTCCCCGCAAGTCTCTGACCCGGTCAGAAGCGGTTCGCACCCGTCGTTTGTGGGTCATTCTGGCGGCTTCGGGGGCCACCGGGATGCTCAGCACGGCGCTCAATTTCCATCAGATCAGTCTCCTCGGCGAGGCCGGACTCTCGGCGGGAGAAGCTGCCCTCATGTTTGCTCCGCAGGTGATTGGTAGTTCGCTGGCCGGACTCGGCTTTGGCGCTCTGGCCGACCGACTCCACGGTCGTTGGCTGATTATGGCGGCGATGTCCTTGCTAGCTGCGGCCCTCTTGATGGTCAACTTTCTCAACTCGACGAGTGACATCTTGCTCTATGCGATCCTGCTTGGAGCGGCCGGTGGTGCCTCCCGGACGGTTGGAAGTGCCCTGCCTCCTCGCTGGTTCGGGACGGAGCACATCGGAGCCATTCAAGGATTCGGAACCTTTACCAACGTCGCTTCGACCGCGGTCGGTCCTTTTGGCCTGGCGGTCGTTTATGGGATAACAGGGAAGTATGGTCCGGCGCTTTCTCTTGCCGCCGCCATTCCGCTGGTCGTGTTGGTGGCGGCGGCGTTTACGAAAGCTGATGAGTCTTAGTCACCTCGATGGTGAGTCGAGGGCATGACGTAGTACCAATCGCGCCGTTCAGCACCGCTGTCCTTCAGATTCGCTTGCGCCTGGTGGAGCAACTCCCCAAGCTTCGTGGCCCGGTACAGCCACGACTCGGCCTGGCGGGCGGCGGGCACGTGGTCGGAGAGAGACAGTGCCGCTTCCTCGTAGTAGGAACGCAAATCCATCGCGACTGCAATGTGGTCACCTCCAGGCACTTCGATCTCGTCAAGTGGCGTACCTGCGGCAAGCTTTATGAATACCTCGATCATGCCGGCGATGTCGTCCGTCGTCCCAGAACGACCAACACTGGTGCGGCCGTGCTTTTCGACCGTCCGGTTGTAAGCGGCGCGCAGGCCGAGCGCCTCATCGACCGCTTCATGTAGATCGGGGTCGAAGCGGGGCGGGATCGCACACGCCAGCATTTCGGAAGAGGAGTCCTCAATGCTGATCGGGAAGTCAACCAGCACAGGTCCAGATGGTGCGTTCAACAGGGCGAAGGCCGCGGTGATTACTGACGTCTGGAACTCCGGGTCAAGTGGTTTGCCGAGTGGGCGGCCAAGCGGAAAGTCGACATACATGGCTCGCGGGGGAGCCGATCGTTCTATCTGGCCCCGGACCAGCGCCAAGGCGACTGTGGCGAAGCCTTCTGCTTCAAGAATGTGAGCGAGCGTACCGACCGTACGCGTACAGAAAGGTCAGACAGGTGTGAGAAGGATGGTATCGACTTCATCTTCTCTGAGCAGCTGAGCGGCGGCCGGTCCCGTGTCGAGTCGCATCGTGGCGAGGTTGTGATCCTTTTGAGCGCCCATAAACGAGATGTGCTGCTTGGCGACTGACCCGATCGTGCCGGCGGCGGCCATCTCATCGAGTCGATCTGTCGGAAGGACGGTATTGATGTCGAGGTTGAATCCGGACCGATCGAAATTCGGGCTGAAGTGGGCGAACGATAGATCGTTGGTCCCATGAGGAAGAACGGTGAATCCTTCGTCTGACTGGGACCACAGTGTGACGGTGTCGGTGCGCAGTCCGGCGGTGGTCACGATGGCGACCCGTGACTCGGCAAGTGGTTTAGGAGTTGTCCAGGCGAGTGAATCAAACTCGTATACCGGGATGTCATTCGCTCTAGTCCGGACTGTTGCGTCGCTCATCGTGGTCCTCGATCTCGCCTATCGGTGAACCTAGTCGATGGACTGATTCGGGTCGTGTCCAGACTGGTTAGGGTCATGGCGAAATGTCGGACACCCAACAAACGCCCTTCTTTTTGCCTGGCGAAGTTTGGCGATTCCGCGTCCATCGGCGAAGAGGTGCACACGACCTCAGCCAGGACGATTGATGGCGGCGGTCTTGAACCGTGGGCGGCGTTCCACTGTCGGACTGCTGACCGCGTTCGGCTTCGCGGCTCTCGCCCAGATTGGCTTTACGGATGGCTCGATCGGGCCTAGCTGGCCGGCGATGAGAGCCGAGTTTGGCCTGACCGTGTCCGGACTTGGAACCCTCACCGCTGTCCTGACGATGGGGTTTATCGCCGGATCGTTGATCGCGGCCCGCATCACCGGCCGGGCAGGTATCGGCCGGTCAATGGTGGGCGCCGTCGGACTGTCGGAGGTGGCGCTTCTCGGTTTTGTTCTGGCCCCGAACTGGCTGCTCATCAATCTTGCCTGGTTTGTCATCGGATTGGCAGGGGGTTGGCTCGACGCCAGCATGAACGGCTACTTTGCGCGCTATCGATCGCCGCGAGCGATGAATCTGCTCCATGGAATGTTCGGGGTGGGAGCCACGCTCGGGCCGCTGGCGGTGGTCATGGTTCTCCCTGCCTGGCGGTGGGCCTTTGTTGGTCTGGCCGCCGCCGGTTTGGTGTTCTTTGCGATCACTCTGGCCGTGTCGCCACTGTGGAAGGCCGCGCCGGATGAGATCGCTTCACCCACTCGTCCCCCTCGCCGGTCGACTTTGGCAGCCTTCTTCTTCTATACGGGTATGGAGGTTGCCACCGGGCAATGGTCTTTCACCTTGTTATTCGAGCAACGGGGCATGAGCCAATCCTCGGCCGGGCGGTGGGTGGGACTTTTCTGGGCCGGCCTTACGATCGGGAGACTGGGGATGGGTTTCTTCGGCAAGCGGATATCCGTCCGCACCGCCATCGACAGTTCGGTTCTCACGATCGCCATCGGGACCCTGCTCCTGTGGCTCGATCCGGCGGGTTTGGGAGCAGTCGGACTCCCGGTGCTTGGCTTCGGTATGGCCGCCGTCTTTCCGGGATTGGTTTCGCTCACCCCGGCCCAGGTCGGTGGGTCCAGGACGGAGGCGGCCGTGGGCTATCAGTTGGCAGTGGCCGGCCTTGGGGCAGCCATTCTTCCGTGGGTCGTCGGGATTCTTGCTGAGTGGCTCACCATTGAGGTCCTCGGGCCGGTACTGGGTGCCAGTTGGCTCGTGCTGGCCTATGCATGGTTCCGGGCAAGGGTCGTTCGGATTGCCTAGCCGGTTTCTTCTGACTTGGCGATGAGGTAGCCCTCGGCCCGTTCCGACTTCGGGTATCTCGCCAGTAGCGCTTTGAAGGTGGGTCCATGCCCCGATTCGGCCAGATGGGCGAGTTCATGGATCAACACATAGTCGATGACCCAGTCGGGGAATTTGAGCATTCTTGAAGACAGCCGGATGCGGCCCGTGGCTGGTGTGCACGAGCCCCAGCGGTGGTTCTGGCGGGTTGACCAGTCCACCGATGTCGGGCGCGGCAGGTCAAACCTGTCCGCCAGTCGGTTGGCTCGTTCGGCGAGGCCGGGCTCGGACCTTTCCTTGGCGGCCAGCTTCGTTTGCATGATCTCAACCCAATGGGCCTCTTGCTCAGCGGTGAGGCTATCGGGAACCATTACTTTGAGTATGTCGCCTTCCATCCGAGCCTGGATGGTCTTTCGACGTTTCGCCGAACGGATGACTTTCACTTCCATGGCCCCTACGGTATCGGGTCGGTAGGACAGAATCGAGTTGACAAATTCATCGGCCCGTCAGGTCCACCCGTCATAGACTGCGTTTCATGACGATTACCACTGGACCGTTGTTGCCAGACGAGGTTGACAAGTGGTTTGGTGCCGCGTCGGTTCCCTTCGCAGACGATTTCACCCCGGAGCGGATCGAGCGAAGCAAGCGGCGCCATCGGTTGGATCGAGCCACCGCTGCCAAAGACGGGGACGAGATCGTTGGAACATTCGGTTCCTTCTCGTTCCTCACGACGGTGCCAGGTGGCGAACTGTCGACCAGCGGTGTAACTGCCGTGACAGTTCTTCCAACCCATCGGCGTCGCGGCATCTTGCGCCGCCTCATGACCGAGCATCTGGAAGTCTGCCATGCTCGTGGCGAGCCGTTGGCCACCCTCTGGGCGTCGGAACCGGCGATATATGGCCGTTTCGGGTTTGGTTTGGCGGTGGGACACTATGACCTGAAGTTGAGCGTTCAGCCGGAAATGTTCCGCGAGCCGAGGACGTCCGGGTACGAGTTTCGGCTGATTTCGACCGTCGTGGCTCTCGAACTTCTGCCTCCAATGTTTGAAAATGCCCGGATACAAACCCCCGGCATGTTTGCACGAACCCCCGAATGGTGGGGTTTCCTGCTGGAGGATCCCGCCGATCAACGCGAAGGGTGGAGTTCCCATCGTCGGGTCGTGGCCTCCGTCGGAGGTGAGGATGTCGGTTACGCCATTTTCCGAGCGCGATGGAACGATCAGGGCCGCCAAACCGTGCGAGTCTCCGAGGTCTTTGGAATCGACGACGCGACTGAGCGGGAACTCTGGCGGTTTCTCACCGAAATGGATCTGGTCGAAGAAATCATCAATTGGAATGAACCGATCGACCGACCATTCGACTGGTGGCTGACCAACCCTCGACTGGCGGCCCGCACAGCTGGTGATGCGCTCTACCTTCGCCTCGTGGATGTACAAACGGCTCTCCGGTCGAGGCAATATGCCTCAGTTGGACATGTCGCCCTGGGTGTCGCCGATCCGATCTGCCCTTGGAATGAGCGGACGTTTCGCCTGTCCGTAACTGTCGACGGACCCACGTGTGAAACCGTCGATGCCGATCCAGACGTGCGAGTCGACGTCGCCGCTCTCGGGTCGGCGTACCTAGGTGACGCATCATTTGTCACCTTGGCAACCGTCGGGAGGGCAACCGGAGATCCAGAAGCGCTGTCCCAGTTGGCCAGGATGTTCGCCTGGGACGTGGCGCCTCACTGCCAGGAGAGGTTCTAGGCGGTGTCTTGTTGACCTATGGTCCACGACCTGGGCCGGGCACAACATGGGTTGAGTCTGACGTCGACCTTGACGATGTCCGACGGTGGCGGCCGGATGATCGGGAGGTACGTTTCGGAGTGGTCGCGTGGTCCGAGGCGTTCCCTTGCTACCGGATGTCTCACTTGGCCGGGATTCAGGTACCATTCCCGGCCGCATGGTTGCTTCCTCTTTTCGTAACATAGCTTTGATCGCGCACGTCGATCATGGAAAAACCACCCTCGTGGATGCCCTGCTCCGGACCACCGGGGTTTTCGCGGCTCATGAACGGCCGGACGAACGAGTCATGGACTCAAACGATCAAGAGCGAGAGCGTGGTATCACCATCCTCGCCAAGGCCGCTTCGGTTGAGTGGAAGGGCGTTCGGATCAACATCGTGGACACGCCCGGTCACGCCGACTTCGGTGGCGAGGTTGAGCGGGCTCTGGCGCTAGTGGACGGTGTGTTGTTGCTTGTCGACGCCGCCGAAGGACCCAAGCCCCAGACCCGATACGTACTGCAGAAAGCCCTGGCGTTGGACTTACCGGCCGTCGTTGTCATCAACAAGGTTGATCGGCCTGACGCTCGTCCGGCCGCAGTCGTAGACGAGGTCTATCAGCTCTTCTTTGATCTCGATGCGGGGGAGCATCACATCGAGTTCCCGATTGTGAGCGCCATTGCCCGCCAGGGTCTCGCAATCGCCGGGATTGGTGTGCCGGATGCTGCTGGCGATTTGAGTCCGTTGCTCGATACCATTTTGGAAACCATCCCATCATCCACGGGCGATCCTGATGCCCCGCTTCAAGCGTTGGTCTCGAGTCTTGACGCTTCGGATTATCTCGGGAGGATGGCGATCGGGCGGGTCATTCAGGGAACGATGAAATCGGGCAGCCAGATCGCCGTTTGCCACGGCCGCGAAGATGAGGCTCCGATCAAAAAGCGTCTGACTGCACTCATGGGTTTCGAAGGTCTGCAACGCATCGACGTTGCCGAACGTACCGCTGGTGATCTCTTTATCGTGGCCGGGATCCCCGAAGTCGAGATCGGTGACACACTGGCTGATCCGATCAATCCGGTGGCGCTCGATCGATTGTCGGTCGACGAACCCGTTCTTCGGATGACCTTCGGGGTCAACACGTCCCCGTTGGCCGGCAAAGAAGGCAAGTTTCTCACCTCGCGGCAGATTCGCGATCGTCTCGAGAAGGAGATCCTCGGGAACGTGTCGATCAAGCTCGGTGAGACTTCGTCGCCGGAAGTGATCGAGGTGGCTGGTCGTGGAGAGCTGCAGTTGGCTGTACTTATCGAGTCGATGCGACGCGAAGGCTTCGAGCTTCAGGTCAGTCGTCCCGAGGTGGTCGTCCGTGAGATCGACGGGAAGCGTCAAGAGCCCGTGGAAGAAGCCGTAATCGACGTTCCAGACGAGTACATCGGGACCGTGACCCAGACCCTGGCCCCCCGCAAAGGTCAAGTCCTGGATATGGCCCCGGGCGATACCGGTCGGACGATTATCACTGCCACAGCGCCCGCCAGGGGACTTTTGGGGTTCCGGTCATTGATGATGACTGCGACCCGCGGAACGGCGATGGTTCATCAGCGCCATATTGGCTGGATGCCGCTTGTTGGTGACCTTCCGCACCGCCAAGGTGGGGCCATGATCTCGGATCGGTCAGGCGAAACGACCGGCTTTGCTCTCGACAATCTTCAAAAGCGCGGAACGCTCTTCCTTGGCCCCGGCGCCCCTGTGTATGAGGGGATGATCATCGGGGAGTCTTCACGCCCTCAGGACCTCCCCGCCAATCCGGCCAAGCCAAAACAGCTGACCAACATCCGCTCGGCAGCAGCCGATGATGCCATCAAGCTGACACCTCCCAAGATTCTCACCCTTGAGCTGGCGATCGAGTGGATCGGTGACGACGAACTTGTCGAGGTTACGCCAAAGTCGATTCGGGTTCGTAAGCGCCATCGCACCGAATCGGACCGGAAACAAGCGGCCAAGAAGGCTGATCTTTAGTCCCGATACCGGACGATCAGTCGCGCACTTCGATTGCGCGTGACGTAGTTCCAGGACCATTGGGTCAGGACGAGTAGCCGGTTTTCGAATCCGATCAGAAACCACAGGTGCACGACAAGCCACGCCATCCAGGCCGGCCAGCCGTGCAATCGGATCTTGCCGATTTCGGCCACGCCTGCTCTGCGTCCGATCGTGGCCATCGTGCCCTTGTTTCGGTACTTGAAGACGGGCGGCGTCCGACCCTCGATCCGATCGACGATGGCATCAGCGGCATATCTGCCTGCTTGGATGGCCGCCGGGGCAACTCCCGGTACGAGTCGTGATTCCGAAACGGCGTGGGCGAGGTCTCCAAGAACGAATACTTCTGGATGGCCGGGTACCGTGAGATCGTCCGCAACCATGACCCGGCCAGAGCGGTCTAGGCCTTCTCTTCCGACCAGCTGAGCGCCAAGTGGTGAGCCCCAAACCCCGGCAGCCCAAACGATTGAGGCGGCAAGGACGGTTTCTGATGTGGTGCCGTCGGTTATTGTGACCGAATCGGCCGAAATGTCGGTGGCTTGCCAATCGGTTCTCACCTCCACACCGAGTTTGGCAAGCTGGAGGGCTGCTCGGTTGGGCAAATCGCTGGAGAACGCCGGGAGAACTGCCGGTCCGGCCTCGACGAGGATGACCCGTGCGCTTCTCGGGTCGATGGCTCGAAAGTCCTTTCGCAGCGTGTCGCGCGCCATCTCGGCGATGGTTCCAGCCATCTCGGCACCGGTTGGTCCACCGCCGATGACCAGGAAGTTCAAGCTATCCGGGCTGTGTGACCGTTCGGCGTGTTCGAAGGCTTCGAGTATGGAGGCCCGAATGCCAGTGGCGTCCTTGAGCGTTTTGAGTCCTGGCGCCGACGATTCCCATTCGTCATGTCCGAAGTAGTGATGGGTGGCGCCGGTGGCCACAATCAGCGTGTCATAGGGAATGAGACCACTGGTGGTGGTGACGTTCTTGTGGTCGACGTCAACGTCGGTAACCGTATCAAGGATGACCCGGACGTTCTTCTGGCGTCGCAAGATGTAGCGAATGGGGGAGGCGATGTCAGCCGGTGAGAGGCCACCCGTGGCAACTTGATAGAGGAGGGGTTGGAAGAGGTGATAGTTCGAGCGGTCGATGATGGTGATCGCTACCGGCGCCCGTCTGAGTCGTTTGGCGGCATTCAGACCCGCAAACCCGGCACCAACGATGACGACCTGATGCGTCAACCAAGCCACCGGAGTCGGACCCAGGCCCGCTCGTGACAGGCCGGACAGATGATCCAACGGTTGTACTTCTTGCCAGGAATCCAGGCTGAGAACCAGCTGATGCGGGCTACGACGTCGAGGAGATCTGACGAGGTGGTCGATCCGCACCCGGAGCATTCGATGTGGACGCCACGTGGATCGGCGCCTGAGAACAGGGCATCCTTTCCCGGGGCTCGGTGATGTTCCTCCGTGGATGACGCTTCGAACAAGGCCCGCTTGCCGGTGTTCACAATCGACCAAGAATCGTCTGGATGAGTTGGCGGTAGGCAACGGCGGGTTTCGAATTCGGCGCGTACGTCAGTACTGACCGGCCAAAGCCAGGTGCTTCGGCTACTCGTACCGACTTGGGAATCGGCGGGTCGAGGATTTCAAGTTTGTGTTCGGCGCTGACTGAGTCCACGACCTGGTGCGACAAATTGGTGCGGCCGTCGAACATCGTGGCGATTCCCCCCAACACCTTGAGGTTGTCGTTCGTGTAGCTCCGCACGTCTTCAATGGTTTCAAGGAGTTGGCCGACGCCTCTTTGCGACAGAGTCTCGGCTTGGAAGGGGACGAGCACGTATTCGGCGGCGGTTAAGCCGTTGATCGTGAGAATGCCAAGCGACGGTCCACAGTCGATCAGGATGTTGTCGTAGTCCGACTCGATCTTCCTGAGAGCCTTGGCAAGGGCGAACTCTCGGCCCGTTTTGGTCATGAGATGAATCTCAGCTCCCGCCAGATCGATAGCTGAGGGAGCAAGATTGAAGAGCCCGGCGTCGACGATCACCTCGGCGAGGGCGGTGCGTTTGACGAGAACCTCATTGATCGATTCGGGAAGTGCTTCGGGGTCGATCCCACATGCGTACGTGAGGCTGGCCTGAGGGTCGAGATCGATCGCCAGGATCGATTGGCCAAGTTCTGCCATGCCTTCTGCCAGTGCATGGACAGTCGTGGTCTTGGCCACTCCGCCCTTCTGGTTCGCCAATGCGATGATCGCCATGCCCAAGATCCTAGGCGACAGCCGGATGGTCTAGTCCGTGCGTAGAGTAACCAAATGGATTGGAATCCCGGGCTCTACGAGCAGTTTCGCCGTCATCGGGAGCGACCTGCACGGGATCTCCTTGGGTCGATTTCGATCGAGGGCCCGCAGCTCATATATGACCTCGGCTGCGGTACCGGTCGGATTACTCGAGAGCTGGCCAAGCGCTATCCGAACGCGCAAGTAGTTGGACTAGACGTTTCATCGGCGATGTTGACCCGCGATTCCAGTGACGATCCTGCCAATCTTCGCTTCGACCTAGGCGACATTGCGGAATGGAGGCCTTCCGTGGCTCCTGATCTCATCTTTTCGAACGCTGCTTTGCACTGGCTGCCCGATCATGAGGTTCTGTTTCCGCGGCTGGTTGGCAATCTCAGCCGAGGGGGCCATTTTCACGTCCAGATGCCCCGCAACTTCTCCGAGCCCGACCACCGCGTCATCGAGCAGATCGTCCATGACGACCGCTGGGATGGGCGGCTGAGCTCCATCTGGTCCGAAGAGAGGGTGGGCAGCCCTGAGTTCTACCTGGACCTTCTGGGTCCGATCAGTGCGCAGCTCGACGTCTGGGAGACTGTCTATTGCCAACGCCTGGAAGGGCCGAACCCGGTAGCCCGCTGGATCGAGGGTGCTGCCCTCCGTCCGTATCTGCCCGCCCTGGGGCAAGACCGGGATGAGTTCATGAAAGCCGTGGAAGAGCAGATCCTCGCCGCCTACCCACCGGGGCCGGATGGTACAACCCTCTATCCGTTCAGACGGCTGTTCGTCTGCGGTGTCGCCCGTACGTGAAGTGGCATACTTCACGCATGTTCTCTCGTTTCCCCGTACCTGACCTGGAATCATTGCCTGACGATCTGCGCGGTCGGATCGTGGAGGTTGCCGACAAGACCGGATTCATCCCGAACGTCTTTCTGGCTCTCGCCCATCGTCCTGAAGAGGCACGCGCCTTCTTTGCATATCACGATGCCCTCATGGATAAGGCTTCGCCGGCTCTTTCGAAGGCGGATCGCGAACTGATCGTGGTAGTCACTAGCTCAGCCAATGGTTGTCTCTATTGCGTCGTAGCCCATGGGGCGGTGTTGCGGATCCGATCGAAGAACCCGCTTTTGGCCGATCAGGTAGCCACGGATTGGCGTAAGGCCGACCTGGATGATCGTCAGCGAGCCATCTGTGACATTTCGGTCCGTTTCGCCCGCACGCCCGAGTCTGTCATCGCATCAGATTGGGATGGGCTGAAAAGCTACGGTCTCGATGACAATGACATCTGGGACGTAGGGGCGATCGTTGGTCTGTTTGGCCTGTCAAACAGAATGGCTCACCTCACCAGCATGCAGCCCAACGAAGAGTTCTACACGATGGGCCGATAGGTCATCCGGTGCGCCCATTTCCACTCTCGGAGGAGAGCGACATCGACGCCTTCGAACGGGTCAACGATTTGGTGCGGGCTATCAATGAGGAAAGTTTCGAGGTCGATCCCGATGGCTTCGAGGTTCAAGACCTGGCCGCTGGCTACTGGACGTCGCCAAGTCGCAAGGAGCTGATTCGATGGCGGTCATCGATGAACTGGAGGTAGACATCGACGAAGCTGGCGGACGGCTATCGGCAGACGCCTCGCGATAGCCGATGATTGATCGAGTCGTTGGCTCATCACGTCGTTTCTCGGTGATCCGGAAGCGCAATGCGCTTGGGCCTTGAAGCCTCCTGACCGAACCATTGGATTCGCGGGTTGACCAGGCGTGCTAGTAGGCCTGGGCCAGGAGAGCAGTCCGAAGGTTCTCTTCTGCGGCAACGACAAAGTCAACCGTGAACGCAAAGCCTTTTCGTGGTGAACCACCCGCCCACGCCATTTGTCGCCATAGCGCCAACGCCCATAGCCCCGAGCGCTGCCCCGAGGCTCGACGTATGAGTTCATCGGCATACGCCACCGTCGCAACCTCCCGGGAGTGCTCGGCCAATACGACACCAACGGCAGACTCCACCGATTCGGGTTGAACAGATTCAGCCCGCGTGTGAACGGCGCTTTCCATTATCGACTGAGCCCGCTGTTTCTCAGTTTTGGTGAGCTTTTTGGTCGTCAGGTGGGGTTTGCGCTCGACATGCCAACACCATGGGCAACCTGGCCCGCAGGACGGATCAGGTCGCGCTTCATGGGTTATTTCGTCGGCCAAGTCGAAGGAAACCGTGAGATAGCTGCCGAGAATGAACGCGGTGGCAGGTCGTTCGCGTGCGTTGGGTCTCAGACCTGAGGGAACGCTTGCATCATGGGCCAGAAGAAACGCTTCGGCTGCTGCTGGAGCGCTGAGGATCTTCCGGACGTCCGCCGGCGACACGCGATCGTCGTTCACGAGGTCGCCGAGCCATATGAGGAGGCCGTAGGCGCGATCTGACGCTTCGATGGCTTCTGAGAGTTCGATCCCCAGCATAGATGGGATTGTGGCACGCTAGAGGGCGCCTGAGTGGTTATTGCTGGTTCGTCGATACTTCGACTGGCGATACGCTTGGACGCGTTTGAACGGGCGCCTGATTGTGGCGGTCCGGTAGCGATTCTTGGGGATGGATGCGAGGTTGGTTGGTCGTATCGGTTGCGTTTACGGACGCAGCAGCGGGCGAGCGGCTAGTGCGGTGGGCCGCGGTCGGGACGGCGGAGCCGGAGACGTTGACGTGGTGATCCGGGGATGATCGTGAAGCCCCGCTGATGGACTACAACGTGATGGTGGTACCAGCAGAGCGTCACGAGGTTTTCTTCATCGGTTTCGCCACCGTCTTCCCAGTGGACGATGTGATGTACCTGAAGACGGTATCGAGAGGTACAGCCATCGACCCCGCAGCCGTCGTCTCGGCCCATTACGGCTCGGCGGAGCCGCCGGGGAATCTTGGGAGATTGGCGTCCGACACTGAGGCTCTTTCCATCGGGATCGAGTGTCAAATAATCGGTGCCACCACCGGCACAAAGGAGCTCATCGATGGTGTTTGGTCCGACGATCGGGCCTGCTGGCACGTATCCGTTGGTTGCTGAGCCGGAACGGGTATCCACAAACACCACTAGGTCAGCAACCAGGGATGTCGGGTTGCCGGCCTCGTCCATGGCTCCGATTGAGTCTTGAGCGATCGACACCAGCGCGTCGGCATTCCGTGTAGCTCGTGAATCTTCCTGTGACTCGGTCGGGAATGTATCGGCTCGTGCGAAGAGGGCATTCTGCACGATGGCTCCGTCGAGTCCGGCGAGCTGACCCCAGAGTTTCCACATCGATTCATCCAGGTTGGGCTGCATGGTCAGGTACCGATCTGTATGCCCCTGGCGCTCGTCGACCCGGCTGAGGCGGGATTCTTTGGCGACAAGACGGCTGATCCCGCCTAGGTCGAGGTGGGCGAGATCTTCGATGGTGTGCGAGGTTCGAACGACCTGTTCGGCCCGCTCAAACGAAGTCTCGCCGGCTGCGAGTGATCCGAGAACGTCAGGACGGTCAAGCATTCGCTTCGTCGTCGCCACGAGTCGTTTGGCAGTATGGCTCGACATATCGGCTCGGGAACTGACCCATTCGGACATCGTCCGGCACCCGTCGGCGTGGTGGACCTGGCGGGTATCGAGTTCGGCCAACCGGATGGCCTGGCGGGCCCGGAGGCGACCGATCAGCCGTTCGTCAGCCACAAAATCTTGTTCGAGTTGATCGGTGGTAACCAATCGCAAACTATCGGGTTCCATTCCTCAACCATACGACCCGGCAGTGACAAAAACGGACCCAAAACGCCCAACCACAAAGGATTTTCGAAGGAATCTTGGACGAATTGGGTTCAGATCGCCAAGGTCCTGCACCGGGCTCTCGCACCCTCCATTCGGTTGGCCCGCTCGCAGCTTCCTGAACCTGAACACCCGTTGCTCCTTCGCCCAGGGAACAGGTTCGCCTGCCGACCAGCTCTGCTGGCCACGACCAAGAGGACCTGGAACATCCGCCCGCGCACGTCCACCATGGGCGTCGCTGCATCATTGATAACGACACCCAACTCAGATGCCCGGTAATCGAACTCCCACCACCACCACCACCACCACCACGGCGCTCCCAGGCCAAACCTCCCCAAGGAACCCGCCCGCATCGTGTCGGTCGCCGCATTAGTGAAACGGACCTCAAGACATAAACCCGATTCATCGCACTCCGGGAAGCACCAACTCCCGATACGCAAACTAACCCACCATGAGAACCGTCCTTAACCTCGCTGCATACTTGAGAAGTAACCAAACCAGGGGAGCGTGAACCAATCGATCGACCGCAAATCTGAGACCGGCAAGACAGGAGGCTCGTGGCGACAGTAGAGCCGTGAGAAGAAATCCCGCCTATCGACGATGAACAGTGCGAATATCTCTTTGGTCGCGAGGATCAACACGATCCCGTTTCATTGGCGGACGACCTAGCAGAGGGCGATGAAGAACAAGCAGTTGGTTTGGCTCTTGGCCGCCATCGCGATCGGACCGCTGCTTGGCTTCGTTAGCGCGTTTCCGCTTTCAGGACTTGGTGCCTGGAACCTGGCAATCTGGGGGATCGGCAACGTGGCTCT
The DNA here is from genome assembly GCA_024641305.1 of bacterium. Lineage (GTDB taxonomy): Bacteria > Actinomycetota > Acidimicrobiia > Spongiisociales > JAENVV01 > JAENVV01. The sequence continues at coordinate 16,342 of JAHEDI010000051.1, forward strand.
GGGCAATGTGCCTGGTTCCCGCCTATCGAAAACGCTTCGCCTCGGCGCCTATGGGCTGACACTGGGGTTTGGATTCATGGCATTTGGCTATTCGGGAACCGACCCGTTCAACACCCGTGTGTTTCCGTTCCTGTTGATCGGACTGTTTTCGGCTGGCTGTGCCGTCGCCGTTGGCGGGATCGTGCATCTTCTCCGCCAACGGCTCCACCACTAGGTCTGGACGCCAGAAATCTCCGACCGTCGACGGTTGGTTAGTACCGGTTGATGGTCGTGGTTCCTGTCGTCTCTGTCCAAGACGTGATCACCAGGTGCGTATGGTCATCGGAGATCTTGACCAGCGACGCTGACGAGACCATGAGTCGGAACAGGTCATACGGATCGCTTCCCGGGTGTCCGATGAAGGCTGAGTACGCCTGCCGTTCGGTTGCATCATCGACGAGTTCCACGGTGCCGGCGAGCTTGGCGTCTCCATCGAGTAGTTCGGTTGTGTCGGGATGACTGTGGATCGAGTACCTCGGGTCGCGTTTGAGGTCGGCGCTCTTTCGGGATCCTGGCATCGAGCCGAGCCAGATGTCCTCGTTCCACCAGCGTACTTCGGTGCCGCTGGCCCGGGGAGACCCGCCGCGTCCAAGCGTGGCGATCACATGATGCAGGTTCGCCTCGAACCGAGCTCGAACGGCTGTCGCCAGCTCGGCTGAACTGCTCGAAAATTCCACCCACAACACATTCACCGAAATCTTAGAAATCCTTCAGGTCCTGCCTAACCGGACCGATCATATTTAGAACAAGCAAATAAGACCACGGGCCACCTCCTCCGGCCCTGATGCCGCCCAACGAATCTCTCCTCGTTGGGCGGTTGGTCGTTTCAGGCAGCTCCACGGATAAACGTTGGCCCGCTGGCTGTGGAGAGGTCA
>JAHEDI010000052.1:0-3014 GCA_024641305.1 bacterium
ATCGACTCCGACCACAACGGCGCCGCCCATCGGTGGCTCAACAGAACATCGTGTGCGGACATCGACATCGATCGCACATCTTCCGTCCACGGGCGGTGTGGCTGGCGTCGGGCCATCTCGCCGGCGATCCAGTCCACCATGCCGGTCAACAGGTCCCGCTTGTTGGCGACGTGGTTGTAGAGCGACATCACCTCGAATCCGAGCGAAGCCGAGAGCTTGCGCATCGACATCTTCTCGACCCCCTCGGCGTCGGCGAGTTCGACGGCGGCGTCGAGGATGCGCTCCCGGGAGAGCGGAATGCGGATGTCGGTCACGGTGATGATGCCCTCACGATGGTGAACCCTGTTGACGTACGTACATTGTACATGTATCGTGCTCAGCACATTCAACGTACATCGTACGTCAGCCGGCGGAGTGATCGGGTGACGACCGGAGAGAGCCGAGGGCTACCACATGACATCGCACACCTCCGACCCAGCCGGGTCGCAACGACCAGAATCAGGCACCATGCAAGCTGTCACCAGAAGTCGCTACGGCGGGGCCGAAGTACTCGAACTTCGTGAGATCGAGCGACCCGAGCCCGGCGAGGGTCAGGTCCTCATCGAGGTGCAGGCCGCCTCACTCAACGCCCTCGACTGGCACCTCCTCACCGGGACGCCGTACTTGGTCCGGCTCATCAACGGGCTCCGGGCGCCCAAGCGCGCCGGGATCGGGGTCGATGTCGCGGGGATCGTCGAATCGGTCGGCGAAGGTGTCGAGGGGGTCCGGCCCGGCGACGCCGTGTATGGTGCCGGGTCTGGTACGTGCGCCGAGTATGCGTTGGCCAAGGCTGAACTCCTGTTGCCGCTGCCCGACGGTGTCGACTTCATTCCGGCCGCCACCTTCAATGTCGCCGCCATCACCGCTCTTCAAGGGCTTCGGGACGTAGGGAGTGTCAAGCAGGGCCAACGCGTGCTGATCAACGGAGCGGCCGGCGGTGTGGGGACGTACGCCGTGCAGATCGCCAAGCTGATGGGAGCACACGTCACTGCGGTCTGCAGCGGGCGAAACATTGACATGGTTCGCTCGCTGGGCGCCGACGAAGTCATCGATTACACGAAGACCGATGTGAGCGATCTTGGTCTGCACTTCGATGTCATCTTCGACAACGCCGGTAGCCAGCGTCCATCGAAGCTCGCCCGGATGCTCGAGCCCGGTGGCATCGTCGTCCTGGTTACCGGCCCGAAGCGCGGGAAGGTCATCGGTCCACTCGGCCACATCGCCCGATCCAAGCTTCGATTCGCCTTCGGGACCCGCAGAGCGAAGAACATAAATGCCGTCACCAAGCGTCAGGATCTCCAACAGATCGGCGACTGGGTGGCGGCCGGTTTGATCACGCCCGCCATTCATCGCACGTTCTCACTCGACGAGACGATGCAGGCAGTCGAGTTGCTCGGCAGCGGCCATGCCCCGGCCAAGCTCGTGATCAACTTGCGGGACTGACCTCAGATCTCGGCCCGGCTAGCCCTTTGACTATCCGATCTTGGAGTAGGCGGCCGTCATCCGTTCGCTCAACCAGCCTTCGGGTTCAAGGACGTACACGCCCCCGTTGACCCGGTCGGTAATGAAGACCGTGTGGTCGGCGTCTACCCAGACATCGTTGATCTGAACCGCCGGTTGGCCGTCAGGCGTATCCGGAAGGTAGTGGCCGATCTCGACCGGTTCGGCCGGGTTTTCGATGTCGTAGACCCGTAGGCCACCGTTGAAGTAGGTGGCGAACACGAGTGTCTGGCTTTGGTAGGACCCTGGCTGATTCTCGTGCAGGCAATGGGCTCCGAATCGGAGACCTCGCTCGCAAAAGTCACCTTCGGGAACCGGACAGATGGCGATCACTTGTGGGTTGGTTTCATCGCTGATGTCGATGATCCGAACCATGTGCGGGTCGTCCTCGCAGCCGTTGGTGACGGCTTCGTCGGTGACGACCAGAAGATTGCGGTCCGGCAGGGGGAGGCAGGTATGGGTGTGTCCGCCGATCTCCCAGTTGAGGTGTGAGATGGTCTGAGGGCTCGTTAGGTCGGAAATATCGAGGATGACCATGCCTGAGTTCCAGAACCCGGCGTAGGCGCGATTGCCATGGACCAGGGCGTGGTGGACCGATCGTTCCTCGTCTGCCGGCCAATCGGGGGTTTCGCCGTCTGCCATGCCGGGCCACCACCAGCGGCCGGTCTCAACCGGATTGGTCGGATCGGAAACGTCGATGATGTTCCAGATCCGCTCAACGAATCCAGTCGGTCGCGACGAAACGTAGGCGTAGCGCCCTCCGGTGTAGGAGATGCGGTGAACCCCCATCCCCGTTGAATCCCAGAAGCCCACCTCGGTTGGGGCGAGTGGATCGGTTGTGTCGTAGATTGCCATGCCGACCCGAGCTGGCGGGCCGCCCCGGAACGCTTCATGGTTGGTGAGCAAGATTCCGTCGGCCGCTACTGCTTTGTGGGTGTGTCCGCCGTCGGGCGCCGGCCACTGGTCGACCAGACGTGGCGCAGTCAGATCTGAGATATCCAGGATCGAGGTGCCCTGTCGGGAGGGACCGAAGTGGGCAACGTACAGCGCGTCGCCGTTGCGGGCGATCTGCATTCCGTCGCCGTTGCCCCCCAGATTGGAATGACCTATGAGTTTGAAACCAAGGGAGTCCTCAGAATGTCCCATCAGTCGCTCGTCGCATTGTGCCCGGCGACCACGGTTTCGCCGTGTGCTTGATCAATCGCTGCTTGGAGTTGACCTTGCTTGGATCCGAGGGTCCGCAGCCACCGCTGACCACCGAACGTGAATCCGACCCAGTAGCCAAGTTCAACGAGTTCGGCTTCGGTGAATTCCTTGTGGAGGTCTACCCACATGGCGTCGTCGGCGAGATCGGGGTTCCACATGATGGCATCTGCATATCGCATGGCCAGTTTCTGACGATCGGAGTATTTGTCGGACCGTTCGTAGTTGAGGATTTCGAAGCGCTCGTCGTCGTCGGTGTTGATGGTTCGAGC
>JAHEDI010000052.1:3114-16789 GCA_024641305.1 bacterium
CTCGAGGCGGCCGATCGCCTCGGATATGCTCCGCATCCTCTGGCCCGCGGTCTGCGCACCAACCAGACCATGACCGCCGGGATCGTCATACCTGATGTCGAAAACCCACTGTTCGGCCAAATCATCGCCGGCGTCGAGTCGGCGCTCGGCGAAGACGGGTATTCACTGCTCATCGCCAACACGGAACGAAACCATCCGGATCCGGATTCATCCATCCGGGCGTTCGTCGAGCGACGAGTTGATGGACTCATTTTGGCGACGGCCACGCGCGACGATGTGCTTCTTGAGACGCTCGCCTCGGGAGATATTCCGATCGTGTTGGTGAACCGAACTACCGAACGGGTTAACCTTCCTTCCGTTCTTGGCGACGATCATGCCGGTATTGGCCTGGCCGTCGAGCACCTCGAAGCCCTCGGTCACGTCGCCATCGGGCATGTTGCCGGCCCGCTGTCGCTGTCGACCGGGCGCGATCGATGCGAAGCGTTCAACAACTGGATGAACAAGCTCGGATTGGTCGCTGATCGATCCAACATCGAAGAAGCGGACTGGTTTCAGGTCGAGCCCGGATACGTTGCTGCCCGAACCCTTCTCGAGCGACGCCCCGATCTCACCGCCCTGGTAGCCGGTAACGATCTGCTGGCGCTTGGGGCGTACCGGGCCATCCGAGATATGGGCCTCCTGGTCGGTGAGGATATTTCCGTCACTGGCTACAACGACATGCCGTTGGTCGATCTGATGGAACCCGGATTGACGACGGTGCGGATCCCGTACCGGGAAATGGGGGCCGAGGCCGCCCGGCGGCTCCTCTTGAACATGCGAAGTTCCTCTCCAGAGATCAATCAGGTTAAGTTGACGCCGAAGCTTTCGATCCGGGGTTCTACTGGATTGGTGGCAACCTGACCACGGTCACCACTTCCCGGGGCTTCTCGATAGGACTCGCCGGCGGGCTTTTCGTCATTACGGTGGCTGCCTTCAGCCGGATCCCGGTCGTTGCGCAGATCGGCAGGGACCTCAGTCTGTCTTCGGTCGGCGTTGGCGCCCTGGCATCTATGTTCGCAGTCGGGAGAGTCGTGACCGACATCCCGGCGGGTCGGCTGTCCGATCGGGTCAAGCCCGGACTCATGATGGCGATTGCTGGTTCGCTGGTCATGGTTGGCAGCGCTCTTCTGGCCATTGCCCATCGGCCCTTGGTCGCTTTTGTTGGAGTCTTCATAGCCGGGGCGGGATCGGCATGGACGCTCACAACTTCGATGGCCTACTTTGCCCGGGCTCCGAAGGCTCGTCGCGGCAAATCTCTGTCGTACATGGCCGCCGCGCTTTTGACGGGCCAGGCGGTCGGCCCGGCAGTGGGTGGGGTGTTGGCGGGGATCTTTGATTGGCGATGGTCGCTGGTACTTGCATCCGCCCTTGCCGGAATGACCGCGATTCCGTTCTTGAGATGGCGGGGTCCGACTCGCGAGGCCGTCGGCGGTGACGAGGAAGTGGGCGACGACCGGGCGACGCCGCTCGTGCTGGCCGTGCTGTATCTACTGCCTGCGGTTCAGTTTTCCATCGGTGCGGCCATCATCCAGACGATCATCCCGTTGTTGGCGGATGGTCCGCTGGGAATTCCGGTTGGGATAGTCGGGATTGCTCTTGGCCTGGGGGCCGTCGGCCGATTTGCCGGCGCCATGTTGGCCGGGCAGGTTTCAGATAGGTTTGGCCGGCGGCCCGCCCTTCTGCCAGGACTCGCCGTGCAGATTGTCGGACTTTCCATGCTGATGGTCAGTGAGTCGACCTGGGCTTGGTGGGCAACCATTTTGCTGGTCAGTCTGGGTTCGGTCACGGTTAACGTTGGTACGACCATCCTCGCTGACCTCAGCGGTGGAGCGTTGGGTCATCGCCTTGGCGTCTTTCGACTGACCGGAGACTCGGCGTTTGTGGTTGCTCCGCTCCTCGCCGGTTGGCTCTATGCGAGGTCGGGCCAGGCCATTGCAACCATTCCATCGGTTGCGCTGACCGGGTTTGTGCTGGTGGCTGCCTTTCTCTGGCTGCCGGAAACCCACCGATAGCCGAACGGCTGCAATCGTTTGCAGCTACCATGGCGTCTAACGATTGGAGCCACCTATGCCACGTATCTCATACCCGATCCTAGACGCGGTGACCGATCCTGAGACCTTGGCCATTCTTGATAGGGCCCGTCGGGTCGGTACCCCGCGCCCTGAGAGCCAGGCGATCCGAACTCATGTTCCTGCGGTTCTCAAGACCTTCACGGCGGCCTGGATGGACACGTTTGTCAATGGAGTTCTCGACCACGAAACCAAAGAGTTGTGCCGGGTGTACGTCACCAAGACCGTCAACTGTGGATATTGCTCGGCCCAGCGTTCGGTTGACGCCGATGTCACCGAAGACCATTACGACGACCTGCTCATGTTCGAAAAGTCGGACAAATACACCGAACGAGAAAAGGCTGCCTTGCGCTACACGGACTCAATCGTGTGGGATGCCGGCCTCGCCACCGATGCGGTGTGGGAACAACTCCACGCCAACTTCACCGAACCGGAGTTGGTGGAACTGGGATTCTTCATTGCGTTGACCTCAGGTCAGCAACGCTGGATCAAAACACTGGACCTTGGTCATCGAGAAGTGATGGCCGACACCGAGGCTGGGCTCGCCGCGTCTCAGGGATAGATAAGGTCAGAACTAACTCCGTGGTGTGGCCGACGCCAGTCGTCCTCATCCTTGTGAGCTGTAAAGCTCAGCCCGCTCCGGCGTCGGTTCCCTGGATGCCCTTCAGTCTCTCTTCTCCGTCCCACCGCTCATAGTCATCGGTCCGGTCGCCGGGGAAGGCGGCGCTCTGGGCGATCACCTGACTGGCCATCTCAGCGGCGTCGCCTTCTTGCTCCCCGCCTCGACCGGTGGCTGCTCTAAGCATCGACCAAACGACGAGCGCCACGACCAACAACATGATTATTCCGATGAACCACATCATGTTCTCAGAATGCGCCTCGTTGGGCCCGGTTGTCGAGGGACTAAAGTCCGTCGTCGTACTCGATGTTCTCCGGCTTGAGTTCCATGCCGGAGCCGCGAGCAGTTTTGGTGAGCAACGCCATGAAGTCTTCTTCGCCGTATCCCTGACCGATGCCGTCGATCACGATCTGATTCACCAGGGCGGTAGTTGGCATGGGGACGTTGTAGTCATGGGCGGCTGACAGGCCCAACTCGAGGTCCTTGCGAAGCAAGGGCCAGGTGAACGTCGGGGTGTAGTCGAGGTTGACAATTGCTGGACTCTTATACCGGGTGAAAACCGATCCCATGACGCTGTCATTGAGGAAGTCGAGAAAGGCCGAACGTTCGACCCCGCCGGCTTCGGCAAGCACGGTAATTTCGGCGAGCGTTTGGGCGACCACTCCGAGCATCACGTTGTGACAGATCTTGACCAACCGGGCCTGCTCATCGGCGCCGACGTAGGTCACGCCTTTCCCGAATAGCTCAAGGTAGGGAAGAGCGGCGTCGTGGGCATCGCGGGGGCCGGACGTCACGACGGTGAGTCCACCGGATGCAACGACCTTGGGGTTGCCCGATACGGGTGCGGCCAGCATCTGCACACCGAGCGCCGCGGCGCTCTCGCGCAATTTGACTGAGGTTGGCGGGTCGATGGTGGTCGAGTCGACGACTATCGACGGCCGCTGATTCGGGTCGGACAGCACTCCCTGGGGGCCGGTCGTCACGTCGACGACATCCTTGCCGCTGGCCACGATGGTGAAGATGATGTCCCGGTCCGCTAATTCTATGGGGGTATCGACGATCTGGGCTCCGAGCGCCGCGAGAGGCTCCGCTTTGGAACGGGTCCGGTTGTAGACCCCGACATCGACGCCTGCCTTGAGCAGGCGCGACACCAATTCGTATCCCATCCGCCCTGTGCCTATCCAGCCGATTCTGTGGGGGAATTCACTCATGTTCGTTTGCCTTCCGGTGGCTTTTTGGCCTGTTTCGTCGTTCTACTGCAATCGATTGTAGCCAGGCGGAATGCGGCGAAATGGTTCAGGAAGGGTTTTCTTCAAAGAGTTCGAGGTCGGGTCGGGCGAGCGGGCTGGCGAGCTAGGTAATCAGAGCCTGTTCCAGGTCGGTAATGATGTCCGTAATGTCCTCCAGGCCGACCGACATGCGGAGGGTCCCGTCGCTGATCCCGGCGGCTTCGCGGCCGTCAGGGCCGAGGCGTCGATGTGTCGTGGTTGCCGGGTGCGTGATCAGCGTTTTTGCGTCCCCGAGGTTGTTCGAGATGTCGATCAGTCGGAGACGATTCAGTACCGCGAACGCGCCTTCTTTTCCATCCGGCACCTCGAAGGTGACCACTGTTCCGCCACCGGTCATCTGTTGGCGGGCGAGATGGTGCTGTGGATGGCTGGCAAGGAATGGATGCAGCACCCGCTCCAGGCGAGTTTCAAGAAAGCTTGCGACGCGCAGGGCGGCCTGGCTTTGGTGGTCCACCCGTAAACGGAGCGTTTCCAGCCCCTTGAGTGCCACCCAGGCGTTGAATGGACTCATCGAGGGACCGGTGTGGCGCATGAACGGTTGTAGGTCCTGGGAGATGAACTCTTGGGTTCCGATGATCGCCCCGCCCAACGTGCGGCCTTGCCCATCGATGTGTTTGGTCGTCGAGTACACAACAACGTCGGCGCCGAGTTCCAACGGTTTCTGGAGTAGCGGGGTGGCGAACACGTTGTCGACGACGACGGTTGCCCCGGCCTGGTGGGCAAGTTCCGAAACGGCTGCGATGTCAACGAGTTCCAGCATCGGGTTCGACGGGGTTTCGAAGAAGACGACTTTGGCCGGGGTTGCCAAGGCGGTGGCCCATTCGGCGAGGTCGGTCCCGTCAACAAAGTCGGAGTGGATTCCGAATCTGGGGAGGAGCTCGGTGAGGATCACCGAACAGGACCCAAACAAACCGCGGGCCGCCACAATGCGATCGCCGCTCTCGACCAGAGCGAGTAGGGCGTTGAAAACGGCCGCCATGCCGCTGGCCGTCGCCCAACACGCCTCGCCCCCTTCTATGAGTCGGAGTCGTTCCTCGAACATGCGGATGGTCGGATTCCCGTAGCGGGAGTAGATGAACCGGTCGGTCTCTCCTGCGAAGGCCGCTTCAGCCGCTTCTGCCGACTCGTAGACATATCCTGATGTGAGGAAGAGCGCTTCGGAGGTTTCCTCGAAGCCGGTGCGCTCGAGGCCGCCGCGGACTGCGTTTGTGTCTGGTTGCCAGGGTTCCATAGCGCCTCATTCGGGGATCGGCATGTTAACGCCAACGCCGCCGGTTGCCACCACCGCCGCCTGGACGAGTGTGCATCCACGTTCGCTATCGCAACTTGTATACACACTCGTTCTTGTAGGTCCCCACCGTCCCTGGTCGAGGGTGCATCCACGTTGGAATACGCAATTCTGATGCACACTCGACGCGTACAGGGGGCGGACCCCGGCGGTCCGCCCCCTTTTTGCTGTTGGTAGAGGTCGGTTGATTAGGCGGCTGGATCCTGCTCTATTGGGCCGGGTCCGAATCGATCGAGTCGTCCGCCGTCCGGGCCGAACCCTCGGTGGCGGCCATGGGGACCGAATCCGTCTCCGTCATGTCCGAAGCCTCGTTCGCCGAGCGGCATCGTGCCGTTCACCCTGTCGGTGATGCGTTGGGTCATGGTGGTGAGGGCTTCGTCGGCTTGGGTCTGGGTGAGTTTCCCGTCGGTGACTGCGGAGTCGAGTCGGGCGGTGGCTTCGGTGACGAGGGTGTTGATTACGTCGTCGACGGCCACTCCGTTGGTTTCGGCGATCTGGGCGATGGTTGAGCCGGCTTGGAGTTGGGTCATGAGTTCGGTCGCGTCGATCCCGAGCAGGTCGGGCAGGGTCGAGTTCATGTCGAAGCCCGGTCCGGGTCCGTGTCGGCCACGATCTCCGTCAGGTCCGAAGCCTCGTTCGCCGAGCGGCATCGTCCCATTCAACAGGTCGGCAATCGCCTGGTCGCTGTTCGCCAGACGGAGATCGGCCTGCTCCTGGGTCAAGTCGCCTTCAGTGACCTCCTCCGCGAGGTGCGATTGCATGTCGGCCAGTACGGCTTCGGCGACGGTGTCGGCAGTTACGCCGTTGGCGGTGGCGATCTCGGCAATGGTAAGTCCGTCGGCTATCTGTTGGCGTAGCTCAGCCGTCGTGATGCCAATGGCAGAGGCAACCGTTTCAAGTCTCATACCGCGTTCCTGCCCGCGTGCTTGGTCGGGTGCGTCGCTGGTCGTGGTATCCGTGGTCGAGTCCCCCTGGGCGTTGGCAATAGATGGGACGGCGATTGCCACGGCGGTAAGGGCACTCGCCGTGATGGCAGTGACTTTGCGCATGTTGGACTCCTTTGTAGCGAATTACTTGTGATCACTTTCGGATACCCTTGTGAATCGAGCCTTACTGAACGATGAGACGGCCCTGATTCCCTGATGAAAAAGTTCTAAGGAGCCGGCGTTCCCTGCAGGTCGAATTGCATGCGCTCCGGCTGGCAACGTGACAGACTCCACCCAACGAGCTTGAAGGGGCGCCTATGCCATATCGGACCATCATCGAACCGTTTCGTATTCACTCAGTCCAAGCCATAGACCTGACCGATCGCGCCACCCGCCAGGCAGCTCTCGAGAGAGCCGGTTATAACCTGTTCGGGCTCCGTGCCGAGGAAGTGACGATCGATCTGCTCACCGACTCAGGGACAGGAGCCATGTCGGCTCAACAGTGGGCCGGCATGATGCTCGGTGATGAGTCGTACGCGGGCAGCCGTTCTTTCTACCGGTTCGAGGACACGGTACAAACCATTACCGGTCTCGCTGAGGTGATCCCCACCCACCAAGGCCGTGCCGCAGAACGGATTCTTTTTACGACCATGGTTTCGGCCGGAGACGTGGTTCCCAACAACACCCATTTCGATACGACCAGGGCCAATGTCGAGTTTCAGGGAGCCGAAGCACGCGATCTGGTGATCGCCGCGGGGCTTGATCCCGCCTTGCTCCATCCCTTCAAGGGCAACATGGATGTGGACGCCCTGGTCGCCACCATCGAAGAGGTCGGCGTGGATCGGGTCCCGCTGGTCATGGTCACGGTGACCAATAATTCAGGTGGCGGCCAGCCTGTCTCGATGGCCAACTTGCGGGCTGTCCGAGCGGTCTGTGACCGGTATGGCATACCGTTCTTCCTGGACGCTTGCCGTTTCGCAGAAAACTCATGGTTCATCAAGATTCGGGAAGAGGGATACGCCGACAAGACACCACGGGAGATTGCCCTGGAGATGTTTTCGCTGGCTGACGGATGCACGATGTCAGCCAAGAAGGATGGCATGTCGAATATTGGCGGCTTCCTTGCCATGAATGATCCAAACCTGGCTCTCAAATGTCGGAATCTATTGATTCTCACGGAAGGTTTCCCAACCTACGGGGGATTGGCCGGCTACGACCTTGAAGCCATCGCCCAGGGACTCAATGAGGCACTCGAAGAGAACTATCTGCAATATCGGATCCGTTCGACCGAATACCTTGCTGAAAAGGTGTCGAGCGCCGGATTGCCGATCGTTCTGCCTGCCGGAGGGCACGCGGTGTATCTGGACGCCGCTGCCCTGTTACCGCATATTCCGGCCAGCCGGTATCCGGCCCAGGCATTGGCTGTGGAGCTGTATCTCGATGGGGGAGTTCGAGGCGTTGAGATCGGGTCCGTCATGTTCGGCAAACCTCAGCCCGACGGTTCTGAGGTTCCTGCTTCGATGGAACTGGTGCGACTGGCGGTCCCGCGTCGAACGTATACGCAGAGCCATATCGATTATGTCGGAGAAGTGATGATCGACGTTGCCGAACGAGCCGGCGAAATTCGGGGGTTGCGGATCACTGAGCAAGCGCCATGGCTGCGCCACTTTACGGCTCGTTTCGAGCCGGTGTAATGGTCAATGTGGGTGGCTCGCTGCCAGGCATCGATCAGGTCGCTTGAACTGATCGAACGCCGAACGCAAAATCTCGTCGCCCGCCCCTGACCATTCGATAGGACACCTGGTCTCCAGGCGCAGGGACTTCGCCACCCTGACCAACCGTGACCTGGTGGAAGAAGACCTCGGCCTGGTGCTGATCGGGCAGGATGAAGCCGTAGCCGGATTCACGATCGAGCCACACCACGACGCCTCTCAAGCGGCGGGTTCGTTTGAGGAAGGGGAATAGGCCGATTCGGCCGAAAGCGACGACGAGGACCAGGAGCCCGACGAGCAGCGCCAGGGACGGTCCCATCGTTTCGAACGTATCGAGGCTCACGCGGCCGAGAACGACCAGGGTGCGCCGAACGGGCCCCCGCTCGGCGACGACGACCGTCGAGTCCGATTGAAAATCGGCGAGTTCGGCTACCAGACTGCCCTTTCGCTGTGCGCTTTCTTGACCGCCGATGACGCCCGGCACGGTTTGGTCTGCTGATGGTATGTCAATCGCTGCTTGCGGAGGTTCGCCGTCGTCGTCGGCCGCAGGCGGAGTAGGGTCCACTATCGGTGGCGCCGTTGATACCTGTGCAGCGGTCACCGTGATCGTGGCCGTCGTGGTGGCGAACCCACCCCACCCGTCGGTGATCGTGTAGGTGAAGAACTCCGTATAGCTGTTGCCGGTTTGCGGCGTGTAGCTGAACCGCCCATCGCCGAGATCTACCAGGTCCCCATGAGTGATTGTCGAGTCGTCGAACGAAACCAGAGTTAGCTCATCGGCGTCAGGATCCGAGTCGTTGGCCAGCACATCTATGGAAATGGGGCTCGTGTCAAGACCTGAGAAGTCATCGGAGATGGCGATGGGGTCCTGATTCCTGATGACAGGCGTTTGCGCAGTGTTGGTCCAGTTGACAGTCCATGTGAACAGGTCGATTGCCGACGCGTTTGGGGTCCCATCGTCGGTGACGGTGATGGTGACCGGGTAAGCGCCGTTGGCTGTGTAGGTGATGGTCCCGGTGATGAGTCCGCTGGCGGGGTTGATCGCTAGGCCTGGGGGGAGTCCTGCGGCGGTGAAGGTCAGGGTGTCCCCGACGTCGGGGTCGTTGGCTCCTGCCGGCAGACTGATGGCTGCACCATTTGCGTCGGAGCGGTTGGGAAGGTTCTGGTTGAAGGCGGGTGTTTGGTTTTGTTCGCTGATGGTCCAGGTGAACGTGTCGGTGGCCGAGGCGACCGGTGTTCCATCATCGGTGACGGTGATGGTGACCGGGTAGGTGCCAGTAGCTGTGTAGGTGATGGTGCCGGTGATGGTTCCGGTGGTCGGGTTGATCGTTAGCCCGGGTGGCAGCCCCGTGGCCGCATATGTCAACGTGTCAGCGGGGTCAGGGTCCGACGCTCCCGCTGAGATGGAGATGATTGTGCCTTCGGGGTCCCACCGGTTTGGGAGGTCTTGTCCGAAGATGGGGGTTTGGTTTTGTTCGCTGATGGTCCAGGTGAACGTGTCGGTGGCCGAGGCGACCGGTGTGCCGTTGTCGGTGACGGTGAAGGTGACCGGGTAGGTGCCGGTGGCTGTGTAGGTGATGGTCCCGGTGATGGCACCGCTGGTCGGGTTGACCATCAATCCCGGTGGTAGCCCGGTCGCCGAATACAAAAGGGTGTCGCCAACATCGGGGTCGGTGGCGGCTGCCGATAGTGAGATGACGGCGCCTTCGGGGTGCGAACGATCAAGTAGGTCTTGTCCGAAGATGGGGGTTTGGTTGACTTCGGTGACCGTCCACGTGAACGTGTCGGTGGCCGAGGCGACCGGGGTTCCATCATCGGTGACGGTGATGGTGACCGGGTACGTGCCGGTGGCTGTGTAGGTGATAGTGCCGGTGATGAGTCCGCTACCAGTGTCGAGAACCAGGCCAGGCGGCAGTCCCGCGGCCGAATAGGTGAGGGTGTCGGTCGGGTCGGGGTCGGTGGCGCCCGCCGACAGGCTGATGGCGGTTCCTTCTGCGTCGGAGCGGTCGGGAAGATCTTGTCCGAAAATGGGGGTCTGGTTGACTTCGCTGACCGTCCAGGTGAATGTGTCGGCTGCCCACGAAAGCGGGACCAGGTGGTCGATTGCCGAGATGGTGACGAAGTGCGGTCCACTCGCCGTATTGGCGATGGTCCCGGTGATGAGACCTGTGGTCGGGTTGATCGTCAATCCGGGTGGTAGTCCGGTCGCCAGGTAGCCGAGGACGTCCCCTACATCGGGGTCAGTGGCGGCCGCCGATAGTGAGATCACAGTTCCTTCGGGGTCCGAGCGATTTGGCAAGTTTTGGTTGAAGATGGGGGTCTGGTTCGTGTTGGTGACCGTCCAGGTGAACGTGTCGGTGGCCGACGCGACCGGGGTTCCATCATCGGTGACCGTCACCGTTATCGCGTACGAACCGGACGCCACATAGGTGATGGTCCCGCTGATCAGTCCGCTCGTGGAATTGATGGATAGGCCCGGCGGCAGGTTGAGTGCCGAATAGTCGAGAGTTTGGCCGGTGTCGGGGTCAGTGGCTCCCGCTGATGTGGAGACAACGGTGCCTTCAGGGTCGGAGCGGTCGGGGAGGTCTTGTCCGAAGGCGGGGGTTTGGTTTACTTCGGTGACCGTCCAGCTAAACACGTCGGTGGCCGATGCAATGGGGGTCCCGTCGTCGGTGACCGTGACGGTTACCGAATAGGGTGAACTGGCCGCTGCGCCTGCGCCGACCGTACCGGTTATCAGCCCGGTGTCAGGCGCAATAGTTAGCCCGGCCGGGAGGCCGACCGCGGAGAAGAGGAGTATGTCACCGAGGTCCCCGTCTGTGGCGCCGGCCGACAGAGAGATGGCGCTGCCTTCCGGGTCGGAACGGTCTTCGAGGTTCTGACCGAACGTTGGAGTTTGGTTGCTGGCAACCGACGGGCAGGCCAGTGCTGAATATGGAACGAGGTTGTCGACGGACCGCGACGGTTCAACGCCGTTCACGTCGAACAGGGTTCCACTGGCGGCGACACCCCACAGGGTGCCAGTCGAGTCGTAGCTGAGGTCGGTGACCGCCGACGAGCTAAGCACGGCGAGCGCCGCTCCAGTCATCTTATTGATGGTGTGCAGCTTCCACTGGCCGGTGCCGTCTGAACCCATCCCAACCATCTGGCCATCGGCGGCAAGGGCGATCCCGATGAAAGTAACTTCGCTTGGATCGTTCGAGATGATTTCGACATAACCGACCCCCAGACCGAACGCATTGGGGATGGCGACACCCGTGCTCGGGTTCGCTTTGAACAGCACATCGGGTCCGCCGATACGGCGGGCCACCGCAAAGAGGGTTCCGTCGGCCGGGTCAAACGCCAACCCGGTGACCTGATTGAGGTTCTGATTACCGGCGGACCCGGGCTGGGACCCGAACACGCTACCGAGTTCCGAGAAGATCCCGGTTCCTGGATCAATTGTTCCAAGCTTGCTGTTCTTGACAGAGAAGATCCAACCGGTACCCGGCTGCACGGCTGCTGTGGTCAAAAGACTGAGGTTGGCTCCCCCTATGGTGGTCTCGTTGGTTGCCGAATTGACGTCCCCGAGATCGGTGACGCTTAGGTCCCACGCAACCGACCCGCCGATCAGGTAGCAGGTTCCGCTAGCCGCCCTCGCCGGACCAGCTTGTATCCCGACAATGTGCGGGGCGAGCACCAGAAGCAGTACGAGTCGGGCGGTGTTCCTGACCCAGTGACGCCCTGGCCCGATGGACACTAGACAGCCTCGAAAGAGGGTTCCTCGACGAGAGGACAGGATGGCTGCGAGCTAGCCGGATGGAGGTTGGCGGCCACTTGGGGCGGAAGGCTGCCGGTGCGGGCTGGGAGAAGCCGGGAACTGACGGCCGCTTGCTCGCTGACAGGTAGACGCACGATGAACTTGGACCAACCGTCCTCTCGTTCGTAGCGAGCGTCGCCGCCCATCGCTTCGGCCAAGATTCGGACCACGGACAATCCGAGCCCAACTGATCCGACCATCAAGGGCTCGTCCCCGTCGTGCACGTAGCGGGTGAACAATCGGACGGCCTTTCGGGGCTCCACGCCGGGGCCGTTGTCTGAAACGATGATCGCCACGTGATCGCCTTGCCGTTCGCATTCAACCCGGATACTGTCGCCGCCGTAGCGCTCAGCATTGGAGAGTAGATCGCGTGTGATGTGGCGGACCCGTTCCCGGTCTGCCCACGCCTGGGCGGTTGCGAAATTGGTTTCGACGTGTTTTTCGGCTGATCGGTCTCTTGAGATTTCCGAGTTGACCGTGGAGGCCAGATCGACCAGTGATTGCTGGACGCTCAGTGTTCCGGCTTCGCTGCGGGCAGCTGCTAGGAGGTCCTCGACCATGCGGTGCAACTCACCTGATTCGGAATTAATGATTGCCAGCAGTTCCAACGATTGTTCAGGGTCGACAAGTCCCTGGTCGAGCAGGATCTCCGAGAAGCCGAAAATGCTGGTGAGGGGGGTTCGAAGCTCGTGCGAGATGTTGGCGACGAAGTCGTCTTTCGCTCGGACCAACTGGCGCTCAGATGCCAGGCGAGCATCTAGCTGGACTTCGGCCAACTTCAACTGACTCCGGGCAATCCTGCGGTAAGAAAGGATTGCGAGCCCAGGGATCAGAAAGGCGGCAAGAAAAGCTGGGAGGTTTCCGACCCTGGAGATCAGGTCGTTCGTTGAGGCCACGGCCTCTAGCTTTTCGTTTCTCTGCACGGCCGCTTCGTCGCGCAACTGCTCAAAGGCTTGCTTGGCCGGGCCGGCGAGAAGTACTCCTGCCCCTTCAACGTCACCATCATCGAGCAGAGATAGCACTTCATCGCCGGCTCGAATGACTGTCCCGGCAGCTTCTCCGACTGCTGTGTCGCCGTCTAGAGCAATCAGAAATGACTCGGTAACAGATCTGAGGTCGGCGATGGCCATGCTTGCTTCCTGAATGGCAGCTACCGTCGTATCTGCGTTCGCCACCCCAAGAACCTCGTCTTCTGCCAGGAGAACGGCCTGGCTCAGGGCCTTGAGGGCGAGGTTGTTTGCCCCAAGAGTCGCCTCTGCTTGATGCAGGATGCGGGCATCGTCGGCGGCACGCTGGGCGACGACTGTATTGGAGAAGACCACGGCGGTCAAAAGAAGACTGACAGCGACGATGGCTGCAGCCCCGCTCACGGCCTTGCGAAGCGGAATGGCATCTGTTGCCGCCGACCATTTTCGTCGGTTGGTTCCCATCCTGAGTGTATCGGCACGAAAAGGCGGTTAGTTGACCATTAGTTGACAGCTAATGAGCGTTTATGACCGCGAATGGCTGGCCTAATGTGCAGATCCTGACCGTGGGCTGGCGTCAGAGCAGTTTTTTTACGATCGAACGCAATGCGCTCGGCAGAAACGGCTTATCCAGGTATGCGTCGGCTCCGAGCTCCATCAAGTCCTGCTCGATACCGGGTCCGTGCGCCGTGATGACTACCACCGGCAGATGTGACAAGCGGGGATTCGCCCGTACCTGGCGGAGTACGTCCCAGCCGTCCGTCCCAGGCAGGGCTATGTCGAGTAGGAGAAGATCTGGGATGGTGTGTTCCAGTGTTTCGAGGACCTCTTGGCCGTCAGTTATGAACAAGTAGTCGGCTTTGAACTCCCTGAGGCTTAGTTCGATGACGTCGTGAATGACTGGCACATCTTCGGCCACCAGGATCAGAGGTTGTTGGCTGGCCAAGTTACGATCAGAGTCTCCAGATG
>JAHEDI010000078.1 GCA_024641305.1 bacterium
GGCTCCGTGAACGCGCCGGGTTGGCCGCTGACACCGATCAACGCAGTCGGTTTGGCATTGAGGACAACTTCTTCGAAGTCCCAAATCGGTCCCCCGGGCCAGTCGGCGATAGTGGAGGCGTGGACCGCGATCGACTGCTTCACGTCGGTCAGGTCGGAGCGGCTGTCGACAACCAGGCCCTTGGAGTCGAGGACAAAGACACGATTGGCAGCGTCGTCATAGGTGAGGCCGCTGTCGACCATCGCCCCGACAATCTGATCATGAATCCCGACGCCGGCCGAGCCTGAGCCCAGAATGACCACCCGGTGATCGGCGATCGATTGAGCGGCGGCTCTGCTCGAGACCATCAAGCCGGCCACCGTCATTGCGGCAGTCCCCTCGATGTCGTCGTTGAAGGACGCCAGTTCATCGCGGTAACGCTCCAGGTTGGCGAAACTGGTCAGATTGGCGAAGTCCTCCCACTGCAGCAGCGCACCGGGGTAGACCTGCTTGATCGCATCCACCAGTTCGGCAACGACCTCGTCGTATTCTTCGCCGCGCAGTCGGGGTTGGCGATAACCCACGTAGAGGGGGTCCGCCAGCAATTCCTCGTTGTTCGTGCCCACATCGAGGCAAATCGGAATGGTGCGATCCGGGTTGATACCGGCCGCCGCCGTGTACAACGCCAGCTTGCCGATCGGGATCCCCATGCCGCCGGCGCCCTGATCACCGATACCGAGGATTTGCTCGTTGTCGGTGACCACGATGATCGGCCGCTCGCCATAGCTCCTCGCTCGCAGAATCGACGCCATTGATCCCCGATGACGCGGCGTGATGTACAGGCCCCGGCTGCGCCGGAAAATGCGGCTCCAGTGCCGCGTCGCCTCTGCCACGGTTGGCGTATAGATGATCGGCACCAGCTCTTCGAGGTTGGCCAGCAGGTAGCGGTAAAAGAGAGTTGCGTTCCGATCCAGGAGGCTGTTCAGGTAGATGTGGCGTCCAAGATCGGTGGTCTTGAGGTCCATCTGCGCCTGCACACGCGACAACTGGGTTTCGATATCGTCGACGTGATCGGGCAGCAGTCCGGTCAGACCGAGTTCGTCGCGCTCATCGCGACTGAACGCAGTGTCCTTGTTCAGGATCGGCGATTTGAGGATGTCCGAGCCACGCAAGCTGACGCCGACATACTTCTGTCCGGTTTCTGAATCGACCCGCCATTCATATCCACGTTTCATAGACAAACCGTAGCCGGAAAACGTCAAGCCCTAATGCAATAACCAGCTCTCGCGGTCGACGGTGGGATCACCCACGAATTCCGGAGTCACCCGCCGAAACCATTCGGTGCCGAAGGATTGAACGAACACGTCCGGCGGCAGCTGCAAGAACCAGCTGTCTTCGGCTACCTGACTCTGATGCGCAGCCATGGCGGCTCGCTTGATATCCAACCACTCCGTGACATCGACTGCCGTTGTGATCTCCGATTCGGCAAAGCCGATCTTGTCGAGATCGAACCTCTCATCATCGGCCCGGGGACCCTCGTCCCCGTCGGGACCCATCGAATTCAGCGCCCGGATACGATCGCGGTTCATCGAGGCCTCATAGACCCGGCCGATCCCGGCCAGACGGGCGGCGGCATGCCCAACCCGGTGGACCTGGATGTGGTCGGGATGGCCGTAACCCCCGTAACTGTCGTAGACCGTGAGGACATCGGCACCCTCCTCGCCGAGGACGGCAGCCAGCTTGGCGGCGGCTTCATCGACATCGGCTCGCCAGAAACAGCCGGGATGCTCGTTGTCCGTTGTGCCCATCATCCCTGAGTCGCGGTAGCCGAGCTGGAGCGCCCGATCGATCCCGAGGATCTCGGCGGCCCGCCGGAGTTCGACCGCGCGCCGTGCCTCGAGCGTCTCACCCGGGTTGAGGAATCCGTCGGCGACTTCGCCGACCGCACCATCGGTCGCGGTCACCACAACCACCTTGTGGCCCTCTGCGGCGGCACGCGCCAGAGTGCCTCCCATCGAAATGGACTCGTCGTCTGGATGAGCATGGAATGCAACAAGCGTGGCCAAGTGACTCTCTCCCGGAAGTGGCCACAAGGCTAACCCGGTCGGCAACCCTAAGTAGGATCAGGGCCCCGGCGCCCGGCGACCTTCCGCTGGCGCACCCGCGGGCGAAGTAGTTAGGTAGGGCACACCTTCGGCGTTCCAAGCGGGTGAGGGCATGGCAAAGAGAATCCTGATGCGAGCCGCGAAGTCTCCATTCGACGTCGTGTCTCCCGGGGCTACCTACAGCCGCAACCTGCTGGGCGGCAACGTGGGCAATCTTCTGTTCAGCCATGCAGCCCATCGTGCACTCGAGACCATCGATGCCGAGGTGGTTGCCGGTGGGCTCCGCTGGCGGAAGTGGCAGGCACGCCGGATCAACCGTGAGTTCGACGTATTCGTCGTGCCGCTCGCCAACGCCTTCCGGTTGTCCTTCGAGAGGGAGCTCAAAGCGATCACGGCGATGATCTCGAAACTGACGATCCCGGTGGTCGTCCTCGGCGTCGGAGCTCAGGGAACCCATGCGCGGGGAGCGGCCCCCCTGGAGCCGATCCGGAAGTCGGTGGAAGCCTTCGTGGGGGCCGTACTCGACCGGTCGGCCACCATCGGGGTTCGCGGAGAGTTCACCGCCGAGTACTTGAAGGGGCTCGGCTTCAAGGACGTGGAGATCATCGGGTGCCCTTCCATGTTCATGAACGGAAGCAGGCTGCAGGTCGCCAAGAGAGTTCGGGAACTGGGCATCGAATCCGACATCGCGATCAACATCTCCCCCTACCGGAAGCGAATGGGCACGGTGCTGCAGCGACACATGGCGCAGTACCCACACCTCACCTATGTGGCGCAGGACCACGCCACCCTGGGACGGCTGATCAAAGGAGACTCCAAGTTCGCCCGCCGGGAGGCCATTGACTCGACCGTTCCACTGCATACCTCCCACCCCGTCTTTCGTGAAGACAAGGTACGCACCTTCATCGACGTTGCCCCCTGGCTGGACTTCATGGCCGGACAGGATTTCTCGTTCGGGACCAGAGTTCACGGCAACATGGCAGCGTTGATCGCAGGAACCCCCGCCTTCGTCTTCACCCATGACTGGCGAACCCTCGAACTCGCCCGCTACTTCGAGATACCCCATTCCCGAATGCGAGATATCAAGATGATCAATGCCAAAAAGCTCCACGCGAAGGCCGACTACAAGAAACTCAACGAGGGGCACGCGGCCCGCTTCGCGACCTACTGCCGCTTCATCGAGAAGAATGGGCTCGACCACATCTGGTCTTCCGGAGAGGAGCGCACCACGTTCGACGAGAGGCTGGCCGCCATCGAATTCCCGCCGGTCCCGGGCGGCTAACCAGCGACGGCGCCTAGAGGCACGACAGCCTATCCTCAATCGTATGAGCGATTACAGCCCCCCGGTCCGCGACGTGAAGTTCATCCTCGAGCACATCTGTGGGATCAACGAGATCGTTTCCTACCCGGCGTTCGAGCACGTCGACCCCGAATTGGCGTTCGGTGCGCTCGACGAGGCCGCGCGATTCTTCTCCGAGGTTGTAGCCCCGACCAACCGGGACGGCGACACGATCGGATCGATTCGCAACGACGACGGCACGGTCACTGCCCCGCCATCGTTCAAGAAGGCGTACGATCAATACGTTGCCGCCGGCTGGGGAGCCGTCAAGGGCCCAATGGAGTACGGCGGGCACGGCTTTCCGGGAAGCGTCGGCTTGGCCATCCTCGAGATGATGACTTCGGCCAACATGGCGTTCTCGCTGTGCCCGATGCTCAGCTCCAGCGCCATCCTCGCCATCAATGCACACGGCTCCGACGAGCAAAAGGCCACCTACCTGGAAAAGCTCGTCAGTGGCGAGTGGACGGGCACGATGGTACTGACCGAGCCTGAAGCCGGGTCCGATGTCGGGGCGCTACGCGCCAAAGCCACTCCCAACGATGACGGAAGCTGGGCGATATCCGGCACCAAGATCTTCATCACGTGGGGCGAGCACGACATGGTCGAGAACATCGTTCATCTCGTATTGGCGCGCACCCCGGGAGCGCCTCCCGGGACCAAAGGCATCAGCCTGTTCGTCGTGCCCAAACTGATTCCCGACGATTCCGGGGCCGTCGTTGAAACCAACGGCGTCTCCTGTGTGTCGATCGAGCACAAACTGGGGATCCACGGAAGCCCAACCTGCGTCATGGCCTTCGACGACTCGACCGGTTGGCTGATCGGTGAAGAGAATCAGGGCATGCACGCAATGTTCACGATGATGAACGACGCCAGGCTCCACGTCGGCCTCGAGGGGATCGGGGTCGCCGAGCGGTCCTACCAACAGGCCCTCGAATACGCCACCACACGAACGCAGGGCCGCGCCGTCGGTGCCCCGAAGACCGCAGTCTCCCCCATCATCGAGCACCCCGACGTCCGCCGCATGCTGATGACCATGAAGGCGTACGTCGAAGGCGCCCGGGCATTGCTCTACGACATCGCCGGCTCGATCGACCGCGAGCACCATGCCCCCGACGAG
>JAHEDI010000007.1 GCA_024641305.1 bacterium
CTCGATAGTTGGCACCGGTCAGCCGCCGACTTCGACAATCTCCGCAAACGCAGCCTACGGGAACTCCAGCAAATCCGGTCAGTTGCTGCCGAACGAGTTGTCGGTTCGTTGCTGCCCACTCTCGACAGTTTCCAAGCCGCCCTCGAATTACCGGCTGCGACCGACAACGAGATCAAACTCCTGGCTGGAATCCAGGCCACCTACGTCCAGTTGATGGACGTGCTGACCCGGGAAGGCTTGATGGCGATTCCCGGAGTCGGGGCACCCTTCGACCCGGCCGTACATGATGCGGTCACCCATCTAGGCGACGGCGACACGCTCGTCGTGATTGGCGAACTCCGGCGCGGGTATCGATTGAACGACAAGGTCATCCGGCCCGCTCTCGTGGCGGTTGGTCCTGCCGCCGATCTAGCCACGGATGGCCCAGCCTCCGACGACGACCAGGGTGAGGACGGCGAGTGAACAAAGACTGGGTAGACAAGGACTATTACAAAGTCCTTGGTGTTTCGAACACGGCCGAACAGGCCGAGATCAAACGCGCCTACCGCAAGTTGGCCCAGGCCAACCACCCCGACGCCAACCCGGACGATCCGAGCGCCGAAAGCCGGTTCAAAGACATATCCGAAGCGTATGCAACTCTCTCGCATGAGGATCAACGAAAAGAGTATGACGACGTACGTCGCATGGTGAACTCCGGTACGTTCGGTGGATTCGGCGGCTCGGCCGGACCGTACGGAGGCGGGTCACAGCAGCGAGTGAGAGTCGAGGATCTCGGTGATCTGCTCGGCGGTTTCGGTGGTCTCGGTGATCTGCTCGGCGGCGGTACCCGCCGTGCGCGCGCGGGGCCTCAACGAGGTGCCGATACGCAAGCGACACTCCACATGTCGTTCGAAGACGCCATCAAAGGCATCACGACCACCATCGCGGTCGATGGCGAAACCACGTGTCATCTGTGCCACGGTTCGGGAGCGGAACCGGGCACCAAAATCGACCTCTGCCAATCATGTGGGGGCAGCGGAACCACCGCTCAGAACCAAGGCTTTTTCTCGTTCGCCCAACCGTGCCGCCAGTGCCAGGGGACCGGTCGGATGGTGGTCCAACCCTGTTCGAACTGCCGGGGGCGCGGAACCGAGGTTCGCACCAGAAAGATCAACGTCAAGATCCCACCCGGTGTGAAGGATGGCTCGACCATTCGCCTCAAGGGAAAGGGCGGACCGGGTAGCGCCGGCGGACCGGCGGGAGATCTCCTCGTCCGGACGAAGGTTGACAACCACCGCCTCTTCGGAAAGAGAGGTGATCATCTGACTGCCACGATCCCCATAACGTTCACCGAGGCTGCCCTCGGCGCTGAAATAACTGTTCCAACCCTCGACGGTTCGGTTCGTCTCAAGGTACCGGCCGGTACCACGACCGGTCAGACTTTCCGGGTGCGGGGGAAGGGCGTCCCCAAAACCAAGGGTAAGCCAGGCGATCTTCTCGTTACCGTCGAGGTTACGGTTCCGAAAAAGCTATCGCGCGAAGCCAAGAAGTTGCTCGAGCAGTATCGCGAAGAGTTTGAAACCGACGACCCGAGAGCGAGGTTATTGACATGACCGGCAAGTCAGCCCATCACGCCCTGTTTGTGATCTCGGTGGCTGCCGAACTGTCGGGGCTCCATCCACAGACCTTGCGGATCTATGAACGGCGAGGACTCGTCGAGCCGCACCGCACCGCCGGTGGGACTCGCCGTTACTCCCAGGCCGACATCGACCGACTCCAACTCATTCAGACGCTTACCGAACAGGGGCTGAATCTCGAGGGCGTCAAAAAGGTGATGGCCCTGCAAGATCGAGTTCAGGCCCTCGAAGAACAGGTTGCCGAACTCATAGACCACCTGGCCCTGGAGCAAGAGCGAGCCCAGATCGCGGTCCGTCAGGTCCACGCGTCGTATCGGAGTGAAATCGTGCTCCGTCAGACTCATTTGCCGGACCGAAACCGGTAACCACGATCAGCCGAGCCCAACTCGGGACCGAACGCAACCGTGACCCTGCGGCCCCATCCGTGCATCCATAACCCGGGTTCCGAGGGCCCCAGCTCCCGAAATCGGGCGTACGAACCCAGGGTTCAACCCTGGGTTCGATTATTCAGCCGGGTCCGCCGGCTTACGAGATCGTCAACGAAACCCTAGCCACGGCTCAGGGCGTCGCGGATCTCGCGCAGCAGGACGATGTCTTCTGGGTCGGGAGCGGGCGCCTCTTCCTCAGCAGGACCTTGCACGCGCGACATGACCGCCTTGTACGGCTTGATGATGAAAAAGAACACTGCGGCACCAATCATGATGAACGTGATCAAGGCGGTGATGAAAGACCCAATGCGGATCCCACCGGTGCCATCGGCAGCCGTGTTGAACGCCAGCACACTGTCGAAGCTTGGTTCACCGAAGACGAGACCGACGATCGGCATCAGCAGGTTGTCGACAAGAGAAGTGATCACCGCACCCAACGCTGCCGCCATGACCAAGCCGACGCCAATGTCGATCAACCCTGGTCGCATGATGAAGTCTTTGAACTCCTTGAGCATCATTCCCTCCTTGGGTGTGTGAGACCTGCAACATGGTATCGAAAGCGACGGTCAAGTGACCTGCTGGGGGGACCTTTTCCGAACTCGAGCCCAAGCAGCGTCGACCATGAGGACAATCGTCTCAACATCCCACTGCTGAGGAAGGGCCATTTCTGAAGATCGAAATCCGGCGGCGGTCCCTTGCACCCCACCCTCCTCGAGTCGGTCGACCGAGAAAGAGACCAGCCTCAACCCCGCTTCGATGCTCCGTAGGTCGAGCTGCACCAGCCAATCGCCGAGCAGCGCTTCAGGACTATCCCCGATGGCCATGACGGCAACGTCATACAACGGCGCCCGTCGACCGTCGAAAGCTGAGTGCGCTGCGATACCATAGGCAGCGTTCTCGAAAAGCTCCGCGAGCGTCGCCCCGTAGGCAATCATGAGACCTGCCGAAACGAATTCGAAAGCAGCCATCCGACAATTGTGGTCTATGTGAGGCGAAAATGGACAACTCGGTCGATCTGAAGGTGTTACTTGCTTCGCCAGCTTCGCTCGTGATTGTCGAGACCGACGAAGAAGCCCGTTTCATGGCATTACTCCGATCGATCGCCACCGACCTCAAGGCGGACGTCTGGCAGTGGTCCAGTGCCAGTGGCCTAACCAACAACTCCGGTGCAGCGATGTATCAGACCCAGAACCCCCATCAAGCACTCAACTGGATAACCGACGTGCAGGCGGGGGCGGTTTTCGTTTTTGCCGATGCCCAGCCGATCCTCAATGACAGCTATGTCGTGCGCAGAATCAAGGAGACCGCCGCTCAGCTATCCCCTGATCAAACCATCATCTTGACCACTCCAACTGCTGAGGTACCGCCCGAGCTCGGCTCGGTCGCTCACCTATGGAAACTCCGTCCACCCGAACTCGACGAACTCACCGACCTCATCCGCCGAACCGCCAGCGATCTCGCGGAACGAGGCTTCGAAGTGGCCATTGATGAGGCATCCCTACCCTCGCTGGCCAGCGCACTACGAGGACTGAGCGTCGGCCAGGCTGAGCGTCTGATTCAGCAAGCTGCCTTCGCCGATGGCGCTCTCGGCGCCAATGACGTAGCTCCCCTGCGCAATGCCAGAGCCGCCCTGTTCACCGCCGATGGCATCCTTGAACTCATAGAAGCCAACTCAGGCACTCTCGACTCCGTCGGAGGGCTCAATGGATTGAAGGATTGGTTGCGACTGAGAATCCGCGCCCAGGCCGCTCCTCAGCTCAACCTGCCGGCCCCGCGCGGAATCCTCCTGACCGGAGTGCCCGGATGCGGCAAATCGTTCATCGCCAAGACATTGGCAAGGACCTGGCAACAACCTCTCGTACTGCTCGATCCGTCACGCCTCTATTCCAAGTACATCGGCGAGTCGGAAACCCGTCTCGCCAAGTCTCTGACGGCCGTCGACGCGATGGCACCGGCCGTGCTGTGGATAGACGAGATCGAGAAGGGTTTCGCGACCTCCGGATCGGACAGCGACGGGGGAACCAGCAGTCGCCTACTCGGGACGTTCCTCCGATGGATGCAGGATCGTCCCGAGGGGGTCTTCATCGTGGCCACCGCCAACAACGTTGCATGGCTCCCACCAGAATTCCTTCGAAAGGGCCGATTCGACGAGATCTTCTTCGTGGATCTCCCTGACGCCGCCGCTCGGAGCGAGATTCTCACGTATCATCTGAGTTCCCGAGATCACGACCCGGCCGGTTTCGACCTGCCACGCCTCGCCGCGGCCACGTCGGGCTATTCAGGGGCCGAGATCGAAGGGGCAATCGTCGGGGCCACCTACCGGGCCTTCGCGAAAGACGAATCACTCACTACGAACACCCTCCTCCAGGAATTGGCCGCCGCAGTCCCTCTCTCGGTGTCGCGGGCAGAGAGTATCGGAGCCCTTCGAGCATGGGCATCCGAACGGGCCGTTCGGGCGTAACACAGGGCGCCCATGTATATATCCGCTAGAGTTTGCCCCGATGAAACTGCGACCAGCTCTCGCCCAATTTGAAGAAGTGACCGAGGGGGACGAGACCCGCGTCAAAGTCATTTTGGCGTGGGGCGAAGAAATTCACGAAGGAACCTCTGTCGGTTCCGTATCCCTGTCTGCCCGTCCCCGTCTGGTCGGCGAAGCCACGTTACGAGCAGTCGAATCCATCGCCGCCGGCAAACTCCACCTCGATCTGGCTGCCGTAGCGACCACCGATCTCGGTGCCTCCCGGATCGCCATCGCCCAGGTTCATTCGTCCACGGCTCCCGGAGCGCTGGTCGGCAGTGCAGTCATCCACGAGAACAGCCCTGAGAAGGCCACCGCTCGCGCCGTTCTCGATGCGATCAACCGGCACCTCGAAGCCACCCTCTAAGGCGACGAGCCCGGTCTTCTACTGCATGTCGAGACGAGATCGCAGTTCGATACGAGCCGACCGGCGCGCCTCGGCCTTACGCTGATCTCGTAATTCGGATTCGGTTTCGGCGAGGATTGGCGGAACCGACACTGGATGTCCATCCTCATCAACGGCCACCATCGTCAGATAAGCCCTGGTCGTGAGTTCCCCCTCGCCGGTGCGAGGGTTTTCACGATTCACTTCCACTTCCACCTCCATCGAGGTCGTCCACGCTTGAGTCACATGGGCAACGATCGATAACACATCGCCCATGTGTACCGGAGCCAGGAACGACAGCGAGTCGACCTGGGCGGTTACCACCCGTCCCCGACAATGCCGCATCGATGCCACCCCTGCCGCCTCATCGACCAACTTCATAATGGAGCCACCATGCACAAAACCTGCCGTATTCCCGTGGTCGACACCCATCATCAGTGTCATATTGGTCAAGGACTCGCTGGGCGGTTTGGCTCTGGGTTGGCTGGTCATGGCGAGGGCACCTCTCGGGGAAATTGATATAACTAGACTCAGATTTATTGAAATACTTTACACAATTCGGTGGTTGTAGGTACTTGGAGAAGACACTATGGACATGCAAAAACTCACCAATGCAACTCAACAATCGCTGGTCGCGGCGCGCCAACTAGCCGAGACCGCCAACCACCAATATGTCACCCCTGGTCACCTCGTCCTGGCTCTGTTGAGCCAAACCGATGGCATCGTCTATCCGCTCCTCAACCGACTTGACGTTACACCGGGCGCCCTCCGAAACGCCGTAAACGACATTATCGACAAACTTCCCAAAGTGTATGGCGACACGGAGCCTTCGTTTGCCCCCGAGACCATCAAGGTACTCGATCGGGCTAACGACGAGCGCCAGGGCATGTCTGATGACTACGTTTCAGTGGAGCACGTCGTGCTGGCCCTTCTCAAGACCAGCGACCCGGTCGGCCAGGCGCTTGCCCAACTCAACATCACTCGAAAGAGGGTGTTGGAAGCGCTCACCACCCTCCGGGGCAGCCAGCGGGTTAGCTCCCAGGACCCAGAAGCCACCCTCAATGCGCTTGAGAAGTACGGGCGCGATCTCACCGCGGTCGCCAGGGCCCAGAAGCTTGACCCGGTCATCGGCCGTGACGAAGAGATCCGTCGCGTCATCCAGGTGCTGTCTCGTCGGACCAAAAACAACCCGGTGCTCATCGGTGAACCAGGGGTTGGCAAGACGGCCATCGTCGAGGGCCTCGCCCAACGGATCGCCAATGGCGACGTCCCCGAAGGACTCAAAACAAAACGAATTGTCGCCATCGATCTATCAGCCCTGGTGGCCGGCGCCAAGTATCGCGGCGAATTTGAGGAACGCCTCAAAGCGGTACTCGACGAGATCAAGCACTCCGAAGGCCAGATCATCACGTTCATCGACGAAATGCACACACTCGTGGGAGCCGGAGCCGCCGAAGGATCGATGGACGCCTCCAACATGCTCAAGCCGATGTTGGCCCGTGGTGAGCTGCGGTTGATCGGCGCCACCACCCTCGATGAATTCCGCAAGTACGTCGAAAAAGACGCCGCTCTCGAACGCCGGTTCCAGCCGGTTCTCGTCGAGGCGCCCTCGGTCGAGGACACGATCGGAATCTTGCGAGGACTCAAGCAACGCTATGAGGTTCATCATGGAGTCCGCATCCAGGACTCGGCTCTGGTCGCCGCCGCGGTGTTATCTGATCGGTACATCACCGGCAGACATCTTCCCGACAAGGCGATCGACCTCATTGACGAGGCGGGCTCGAAACTGAGAATCGAGATCGACTCCATGCCAGACGAGATCGACGAGTTGGAGCGGCGCATCATCCAAATCGAGATCGAGCGAGCGGCACTCAAGAAGGAAACCGACAACGCGTCGCGAACCCGGCTCGAAGGGCTGGAAGAGGAACTCGCCAATATCTCCGAAGAGCGCGACCGGCTGACTGCCCACTGGTCGCTTGAGAAAGAAGCCATCACCGAGATCCGATCGCTCGCCGAATCAATCGAAGAAACCCGCGCTGGAGCCGAACGAGCCGAACGGGCCGGCGACCTCCAGAAGGCCGCCGAGCTTCGCTATGGATCGCTCCCCTTGCTTGGCGATCAGTTGAAAGCCGGTCAGGCAAAACTCGAACAGCTCCAGTCAAACATGCGCATGTTGACCGAAGAGGTCGACGAAGAGCATGTCGCCGAGATCGTCAGCCGCTGGACCGGGGTCCCGGTGTCACGACTCATGGAAGGCGAGATCCAAAAGCTGGTCCGCCTGGAAGATCATCTGCACCACCGGGTCGTCGGTCAGGATGCGGCCGTGAGAGTCGTCGCAGACGCCATCCGACGGAGCCGGGCAGGGCTCGCCGATCCATTACGTCCAGTTGGTTCGTTCGTGTTCCTCGGCCCAACCGGAGTTGGCAAAACCGAGCTCGCCAGGGCACTGGCAGAGTTCCTGTTCGACGACGAACAGGCGATGGTCCGCATCGACATGTCCGAGTACATGGAAAAACATTCGGTTTCGCGACTCATCGGTGCCCCTCCCGGATATGTCGGTTACGAGGAGGGCGGCCAGCTAACCGAAGCCGTCCGGCGGCGTCCGTATTCGGTAATCCTGCTCGACGAAATCGAGAAGGCCCATACCGACGTCTTCAATGTACTGCTGCAACTCCTCGACGATGGGAGGCTGACCGACGGCCAGGGCCGCACCGTCGATTTCTCGAACTCGGTGCTGATCATGACATCCAATCTCGGATCAGAGATGATCACACCGGACCTCCCAGACGAGGTGGTGTCCGAACGAGTCATGACGGTCGTCCGGAGCCACTTCCGGCCCGAGTTCTTGAACCGGATCGACGACCTCATCGTGTTCCATCGCTTGACCAGGGATGACCTTCGCAAGATCGTCGAGATCCAGCTGACGCTGGTTCAGCATCGCCTGGCCGAGCGCGCCGTCACACTGGCGGTTTCCGACTCCGGCCTCGACTGGCTGGCAGACCACGGCTACGACCCGGCCTATGGTGCCCGCCCGCTCAAGCGTCTGATTCAAACGGCCATCGCCAACCCGTTGGCGATCAAGCTGCTGGAGGGCGCCTACCCCGAGGGATCCACGATCCATGTCGAAGTGGAAAACGACGAACTAGCCATCGTCTAGGTCTCCCGCGAGAGCTACGGGTCGAGCATTTGGAGGAAGTCGGCGCAGCGGATCGACTCCCCGTTCTCGCCGATCGCTTCGGCCATTCGACGCAAACCGTCGAGGCTGCGGAGAAAACCCGTATTTGATGGATGAGTCCAACGGACATATCCGGAGCCCTTCCAGCCGTTTTGGCGGAGCGCGTCGAGTCCCCGGTGGTATCCGATCCTGAAGTAGGCGTATGCCTCGACTTTGGCCTGCACGTCGAGGGCCTGGCTCTCGACCAACTCACCAAGGGTCGCCCAAACCAACGAGATTTCCGGGAATTGGGCAACGACTTTGGCCACGGCGATATGGGTTTGCGGTTGTGCCTGAGCCCGCGTCAATGCCGCCAGCAGTTCATCAGGTGGGTCAGGCAAAATGACGTTGGGGGGACCGTCCGCATTGAACGATACGTTTGACATATCGGCGACGATACACCGTCGGATGCTCCCCTGGTCAATAGGATGGGACTAGACACACAAAGAAACCAGGGAACCGGAGTCATTCCCCGGCGTCTCCCTGGAAAGAGAGGAGACAAGGGTGGATGAGTTCTGGAGACCTTTTTGGACGGTCCTGGCGGTTGCCCTCGTCGTAGGTGAGGTCGCGACGGCCGGGTTCTTTATGCTTCCGTTCGCCATCGGGGCAGGGGTGGCCGCGGTGATGGCATGGACGGGTTTGCCCGTGGTAGCCCAGTGGGCCGCCTTCGTGGCGACTGGCACGCTCGCATTCATGTGGATGCGCCGGTTCGCACGATCCGACGAAGTCCACCCCATCGGCGCCAATCGATTCGATGGGGCGACGGCCGTCGTTATCAAAGACATCAACCATGTGGCGGGTACCGGGGCGGTCCGAATGGGAGCCGAAGAATGGCGGGCAGTAAGTGACGCCACGGACATCTCGGAGGGAACGGTCGTCGACATTGTCGAAGTGCGGGGAACACGGTTGGTCGTGACCCCGGCCAGGGAAACCAAGAGCGAAGGAGAGTGAATGCCTAATTTTGCCGCGTTCGTAATCATCTTTTTGGCGGTCATGGGGTTCTACCTCGTGTTCGCGTCCATCAAGGTGGTCGCCCAATACGAGAAGGGTCTCGTCGAAACGTTCGGCAAGTACCGCAAGACGGTCGACCCGGGGCTGAACTTCATCATCCCGTTCGCCCAGACGATCACGAGAGTCGACATGCGAGAGCAGGTGGTCGATGTCGCTCCCCAAGAGGTGATCACAAAAGACAACGTGGCGGTGACCGTCGACGCTGTCGTGTATTACGAGGCGACCGACCCGGTCAAGTTGAAGTACAACGTTGCCAACTTCATCGTGGCTGCCACCAAACTCGCTCAAACGAACTTGAGGAACATCGTCGGTGAGCTTCAACTCGACGAGGCACTCACATCACGAGAACTCATCAACACCCAGCTACGCCAAATTCTTGATGATGCCACCGACAAGTGGGGAACCCGGGTCGTACGGGTCGAGATCCAACGGATTGAGCCACCACCCGATGTCACCCAGGCGATGCATCGCCAGATGAAAGCCGAGCGCGAACGACGGGCCGTCGTTACCGAAGCCGAGGGTGAGAAGACCTCGGCGATTCTGCGGGCCGAGGGTGTCAAGCAACGCGATATTCTTCAGGCCGAAGGTAAGGCAGAAGCCATCAAGCGGGTCGCCGAAGCCGACCGGTACCAGAAGGAAACCGTCGCAGAAGGTGAAGCCAAGGCCATCGAACGCGTCTACCAGGCGATCCACGACGGCAACCCGAGCAACGACCTTATCGCAATCAAGTATCTGGAGGCCCTGGCGGCCGTTGCCAACGGCACCGCCACGAAGATCTTCATGCCAATGGAAGTCTCCGGCATCTTGGGAAGCGTCGGCGCGATCGGCGAGCTGTTCACTGACAAGGGCAACCACACGGCGTCCATGCCAATCGGAGAGCCGATGGACGTACCACCACCACCGACGGCACCCAGGCCGCCCGCCGGCAGCTAGCGAATCGATCCAGCTACTCGCCGGGCATCGTCTACGGTGCCCGGCGGGTATATGAATATCGAATAGGCGTCGCATCGGTCAGGCGATTCTGCCCAGGCCAGCGCCCACATACCGTCGGCGAGTGGACCAAGGGCTCCCGTCACCTCGCGAATTCCAAAACGCTCGGTCGCTCCCACCCAACCGGTCGGCGGCAATGATCCTCGAACCACCACCATGGCCGGCTCCCCCTCATCGTTCGCAAAGACAATCTGGCTGGTCCCCGGAATCGACGTGAACAGGTCGCCATAATCGCTGGCAATCGCCCGTGACGCCGATACGGTCTCCGGCGGGACGTCGATTACAACATCGGGCAGCGGACAGGGCTCAAGTTGCGCCAAGGTGGTCGAAGTCGTAGCCAGCATGGTGGAACTGGGGACGCTGGCTGGAACCGACGAAGACGTCGGGGGGGCTGGGACACAGCCTGCCAGCCACAGAAGGCAACACGTCAGCCAAACCCGGGTCTTCATACCGAACGATGGTAGGCGACGTAGCCCGGTGCTACGGTGCTCTGCTGCCACAAATGGAGGACGTCATGAACCGTAAGGACCAGGCAACCGAGGCGTTCAATCTGGTTGAAGCCGACCTTCAGGCCTTGTCGCTGTGGATGTACGAAAATCCCGAGGTCGGATATGAGGAATTCGAGACCTCCGACCGCATCGTCGCCTACCTGCGGAGCCGGGGCTTCACGGTTACCAAACCGGCGTACGGGCTCGAAACGGCCTTCGTCACCACCGTCGGATCGTCGGGCCGAGAGGTCATCATTTGTGCCGAATACGACGCCCTACCGGTCGTCGGTCATGCGTGCGGTCACAACCTCATCGCCACCTCGGCTCTCGGGGCCGGCATTGCACTCCAGGGTCTCGCTGAAGAACTCGGGATCCGCGTGACGATCCTGGGAACCCCGGCCGAGGAGGGATCAGGCGGCAAAGTAGATCTGCTCAATGCCGGAGCCTTTGCCGATGCGTCCGCAGCCATGATGGTGCATCCCGCCCCGGTCGACGTCGTCGACCCGGCAGTCCTGGCGGTCCGGCACGTCACCGTCGATTTCCACGGCAAGGATTCACACGCCGCCGCAGCCCCACAACTGGGTATCAACGCGCTCGATGCTTTCGTGCAGGCATACGTCAATGTCTCGACGCTCCGCCAGGCCCTCTATCCGACCGACAAGATTCACGGAATCATCACCCACGGCGGCGACGCTCCGAACATCGTCCCGTCGTTCACACGATCCTCGTGGTACATCCGGGCCGCCGACAAAGACCGGATGGATGAATTATCCGGTCGCGTTGAGGCATGTTTCGAGGCGGCCGCCCTGGCAACGGGCTGCACCTGGGACATAACAGAGGTCGGACATCGATTCGACAACCTGATCGCGGATCCGACCATGGTGGGACTATTCGACGCCAACGCAGCGATCCTGGGACGCACCATGGCCCGGGGGGCCGACCTGCCCCCCGGCGAGGCCGGTTCAACCGACATGGGCAACGTGAGCCACGTGGTCCCGACCATCCACCCGGAACTGTCCCTGGACTGCTACCCCGCCGTGAACCACCAACCCGAGTTCGCCGCCCATACGGTGTCGCCAGACGGCCATCGGGCTCTTCGAGACGGTGCCCTCGCCATGGCGTGGACGATCATCGACATGGCCGAACAAAACCAGTGGCCCATCGCCCAGTCGTAGCCTCTCTGCCGAACTCGCTACTTCCAGCGGATCACCGAAACGACGTTCGAATAGTTGTCGGTCCATAACGGGCCATCGCCGGCCATGCCCGTCCACATCGGGTGATCGGTGGCCGCTGCAACAGCTGCCTCAGATCGACCCATGACTACCCAGATCGACGGTGAGGCGTACGTGTCCTCAGCGGACGGCTGGAACGCCGCCACGCGACGCTCCAGACCCAATTCGGCTCCGATTCGACCGACGACAGGTTCGAGAGCGAGATGCCGATTGGAGATATGAAAGACGACGATCCCATCAGCCTTTACCGAATCAAGATAGAGCTCAACCGCTTCAAGGGTCATCAGGTGAATCGGGATTGAGTCCGATGAAAAAGCGTCGATGATCAGGACGTCGTGTTTCGGGGCGATTCTTTCCAGTTCAATTCGGCCATCCCCCAACACCACCCCAATGGAGCCGCCAGACGAGCTCAAATAGGTAAAGAGTTTTGGATCTTTGGCGAAGGCAACTACCGCTTCGTCGATTTCGTAGAAGGTCATCGAGTCGCCTTCGTCGACATAGGCTGCAAGCGCGCCGGCCCCCAATCCCACCACGCCGACATCGATGGGCTCCGGCCGATCGGCATAATGGGCAAGCACATGCCCGACCGGGCCAGCAACATCGTAATAGCCGATGGCAGCTGGATCAGCCTCGTCGCCCACCCAGATTTGAGCACCGTGAATGGTCGTCCCGCTCAGCAGTACATGGACGTCGCTGAGTTCTCGGACCTGATACACACCATAGAAGGTGCGTTCGGCTGCCAGGACCTTCGAACCTGCGCCCGGCTGAGCGACAATGAGAGCGATCAGCACGAGAGCAGCCGTGAATACCCACGCTCGCCCGGACCACGCATACGCAATCACACCGGCCAGTCCGAAGAGGAGCAACCGACTGAGATCGGTGCCAGCGAGAGCCCCGAGCCCGAGCGCTGATACGAACAGCACCAAGGCCAACAAGCGGGTAGAGAGCCGCAGAGCGGCGATCCGTTGCGGGACCAACAGCGTCGCTGCGAGCACCAGACCGATGGGATATTCAAGAATGCTGTTGAAGGCAACCGGCGCCACGAGCGCACCGGCGATTCCTCCTAGCAAACCCCCGACCGACAGGAGTAGATAGAACCGCGTCAGCCCATCAACCCCGGGGCGTCCGTCGTACAGTTGGCGATGGGCCACGTACGCCGCCAGGGCAAACACCACCATTGGGATGGTGATGGCGACTGCCAACACCCGGGAAGCCGCACCGGTCGCGATGATGACAGCCGGGATCAGGACCAGCCGAAGAGCCCGACCGGCAATCGGCAGAGCTTGCCCATCACCGCGGAACGACACCACAAAGCTGCCAAGGTACATAACCAGCGGGACAATCCACAGCAAGGGAAACGCAGCGACGTCGGTCGAGATATGGCGTGTCACCCCGAGCAGCAGGAAAGACGGGATGAATGACAGATAGATGATGCGACCCGCTGAAATCGGTGCCGCTTCGGCGGCGGACGGGGCTACTGCAGCGATGTTCGTCCTGACTTCCCGCCTGGACAAATAGAACCAGACGATCAAGCCGAGCAGCACCGCCAACACGACGTAGCCCACCATGAATGCCACAGCCTGCCTGCGCAGGTCGAACAATGGCTCAAGGATCAGAGGGTAAGCGAGCAAGCCAATGATGCTTCCAGCGTTACCGGCCGCATACAGCGGGTACGGATTGTGGGCTAGCGGATGATTCGTCTCACCGAACCAACGTTGAATGGTGGGACTCATCGTTGTCAACGCGAAGTAAGGGGCACCCACCATCACTGACAGAGTGAGAATTACCGCCAAGGTCGGGGATTCCTCCGTGAGTCCACCTGGCAGCGAAAACGGCAGCGTGAGGATTGGAACGCCAACCACCAACAGCTGGATGAGTCTTCGCATGCCGGGAGCCAAACGAACCATGGCGTGCGCAAACAAATACCCGCCAAGAAGCAGCGATTGGAAAACGACCATGGCTGTGTTCCAGACGGCTGCAGACCCGCCGAATCGAGGTAGGAGCAGCCGGGTAGCCATGGGCTGAACAAGGAACACCAATCCGGCACTGATAAAGCTGACGGTGACGTAGGTGCCGAGAAGGGCAGCCCAGGATCGGCGCTGGTCTACAAGCGATTGGGTCGTCAAGAGGGCTGAACCCTATTCAACCAACGACCACCTGCCACGGATTCCATAACTCACCAAAGGCGCGGAGGTTGCCGCGATTAAAGAATCTGACTCAGGAAGAGCTTGGTGCGGTCGTGCTGGGGGTTCGTGAAGAAATGCTCGGGAGTGCCCGCCTCGACCAATTGGCCGTAGTCGAAGAACAGCACGCGATCGGCCACCTCACGGGCGAAACCCATCTCATGGGTGACGACAATCATGGTCATGCCCTCTTTGGCGAGTTCTTTCATGGCATCCAAGACTTCCTTGACCATCTCAGGGTCGAGAGCCGAGGTTGGCTCATCGAACAACATGATCTGGGGCTTCATCGCCAGTGCCCGGGCAATCGCCACTCGCTGTTGCTGACCACCCGACAATTGACCGGGATACTTGTCGGCTTGCTCCGGAATTCCGACCCGCTCAAGCAGTTCGCGCCCGTACGCCTCAGCCTCGGACTTCGACTGCTTCTTCACCCAGATCGGAGCCAGCGTGATGTTCTGCATGATGGTGAGGTGCGGAAAGAGGTTGAATGACTGGAACACCATGCCGACGTCTTTGCGAATCGCCTCGATATTGCGAACATCGTTTGTCAGTTCGATGCCATCGACGAAGATCTGACCCTCCTGATGAACTTCGAGTCGGTTGATGCATCGAATAAACGTCGACTTGCCCGAACCGGACGGGCCAATGATGACGACCACTTCGCCCTTCGTGACTTCGAGGTCGACGCCGCGCAACGCCTGGAAATCGCCAAACCATTTCTTGACGCCCCGGCAATCGATGATCGCTTGATCAGTCATGTCATTGACTCCTTACCGTGTGCCTAGGCCGAGACGCCGCTCAAGGCGCATCGACGAACGAGAGAACGTAAATGTGAATATCCAGTAGATCGCCGCTGCCACAACGGTCAACTCCAGGATCGAACCAATATTGGCAGATTGACCCGGGATGACATTTCGTGCGATGTAGAGAAGATCGAACAGCCCGATAATAGATACGAGCGAGGTGTCTTTGAAGAGCGAGATGACCTGACCAACCAACGCAGGGATGACTGCTTTGAGCGCCTGAGGAAGCGTGATGAGCACGGTCTTCTGTACGACGCTCATCCCCACCGCATCGGCCGCCTCATACTGACCTTTGGGAATTGACTGCAAACCGCCGCGGACGTTTTCGGCAAGATAGGCGGCCGAGAACAATGTCATCGCCGTGATCGCCCTGACCACGCTGAAGATGTCGACAACCCCTGCCAGGAAAAGATTGAGAAGGTTGGAACCGATATAGAGCCAGGTGATCAACGGCACAGACCGCACCAACTCGATATACGTGGTAGAGATCATGCGGACAATCGGCATTGTCGAGGCCCTGCCAAGCGCCAGGAGGACACCGAGCGGGAACGACAGGACAATGGCGGCAATAGCGAGGGTGAAGGTCAGCGATAATCCGCCAACGAACGCGGTTCCACTCAACTCCAACAGCGAGGAAGCCGCACCGAGACGGAACGACATGATCAACAGAACGAGGGCCCCAAGCCAGACTCCGATATATCGCAGCCGGGCGGCCCTGGCACCGCCGAAGGAGGGCGCCGCGAGAGCAAAGAGGGCACCCAGGATCAAGGGAAACTTGAATTCCAGTCGCTTCAGCACGTCAGCCGCCGAAGAGGTGAAGTGGAACGGTGACGAAGACGCCGGGTCAAACAGATACCAAGAGAAGAGTACCCACAGAACAGCCAGCACCAGCCAGATTGCTGAGACGATGTACTTCCATTCTCCGGCATCGGGAGCGCCGATAACGTACAGAATGACGCCGACCAGGGCACCTATTGCAAGAAAGATCGGCAGGTCAACGCTGAGTACCGTGTCCCATTCAATATCCGGTGCTCTCATCACCACCATCAAAATGGCCGGGAAAGACAGGGCCCATAGACCCACGAGGATCCGGCGCAGACTGCTAATCGAGTCTCGGATCGCCACACCCACCAGGTACGACACCGCCAGCACAAGAAGCTGGACCGTCCACGGAAGCTTGGTCGAGCGGGCAATCAATTGATTCGTGACTTCCTTCGATCCGTCGGCGAATACCTCCTGAACGGGGAGCTTGACCGTCCACAAAAACACGCCAATAAGGACCAGCGCGAGACCAGCAAGGGCGACGGTTGAGATGACAGGTTCGTTGACGGAGCTCTTCCTTGCCCGCTTCCACATGTAGCCGATACCGGCAATGACCAAGCCCACCGAACCGAAGATGACTCGACCCCCAGTGAGGCCACCAGGAGCCAGCAGGGCGAGGACAAGAGCTCCGGAACCAACCGAAAGAAGACCCTTGGCGACCTGACCCACCGAGACCTTCCCGGCCACCCGCCAGGCTGCCGCCGAAAGGCCCGCCAGCACCACGACAATTCCAACAGAGATCCACACTCGTATGAACTGGTCGTCCGGGTAGGCCTGCACCATAAGCAAACGAGCATTGGCCGTGGCCGCCGACCACTTCCTGAACGGATTCAGGAACCAGGCGATCAGCGCGCGCAGTCCGAAAAAGACAACCAGACCAATCACGATCGTGGTGATCGTGCTGCTCACCGAGTAGGCCAGGTTTTCACGAATCCACTGAACCGGGCCCGAAGGCGGTGGTTCCGGAGCTAGCTCGACAGTCTCGACAAAAACGGTACCTTCGGCCATTAGCGCTCCACCAACTTCAACTTCTTATTCCATCGGTTCACGATTGCGGATAACGTCAAGCTCACAAACGAGTACCAGGCCATCCAGGAAATCACGATCGGAATCGTTTGACCGGTCTGGTTAAAAATGGTCTGACCAACCTGCACGATGTCCGGATAGGCGACCGCGATACCCAGCGAAGTATTCTTGGCAAGGTTCAGGTACTGGTTGCCAACCGGCGGCAGGATAATCCGGAAGGCCTGCGGGAGAACGATCATACGGAGCAACTGGCTTCGCCGAAGCCCGACGGCAAAACCGGCCTCGGTCTGACCCTTCGGTACAGCGAGCACACCAGCTCGCACAGCCTCACCGATAAACGCGGCTGTATAGAGAACCACACCAATCCACAGCGCGAAGTACGCCCGGGTGATGACATGCCCGGCATCTGCGGCATAGTTGTTGAAACGTCCATCTATCGCCGGGAGGGAAAAGTCGAATGGCGCACCGCTCACGAATGAGAAGCGGCTCTCAAGACCGGTAAAGAGCTGGCTCAAGCCGATCTCCTGTCCAAAAATCGTGCCCTGCCCAACGATCGCCTTGACCGGACCAGACTGAAGGAGGAAAAACAACGCCAAGCCCGACGCCACCACCGCTGCCATGGCCAATCGGAACCAGTCGTCATCGGTGAGCTTTCCAAGTCCGGCTGGAGTACGCAGTTCGTCGAGTCGCTTCTTGATGATGTAATAGGCGCCACCGACCGCCAAGCCGGCCAGAACTATCTGGAAGATGATGATCGGCGTGTTCTGAAAGAACGCCGCCACGAACCCGAACACCGGTCCGAAGATGCCCATCACCGGATGGGCGAACGTTCCGACGATGGCGAAGGCGACCAAAACACCACCCGACCAAAGAAACGCCCGGGCTTCGGCAGTACCGGCCTCTTGGAGGCGAATCCGCCATCGGTAGGCATACAAAGCCGCCACGGCTCCCACAATCATGAACCCGACCCACTGCCAGCGTCCGTCGGTTGGAACGAGCCACGGCATAGCAAAACCCTTGGGCGAGGCGAAGATCCATCCCTCCGGGAGGAGACGCAGGCCAAATAGGGATTTCAACGAACCGTCGCTGGTTTCGTCAACCACAATATCGGGAATGATCGAAACGACAATGCCCCAGAAAACGATCTGAACCAGGAGCGGAATATTGCGGATTGTTTCAATGTAGACAGTCGCCAGCTTGTTGACGAGCCAGTTGTGCGAAAGCCTGCTGACCCCGATAATCACCCCGAGAATCGTGGCGGCCAGGATCCCGGAGATCGTAACCCGGAGCATATTGGTGATACCAACCAGCAGCGCCTGGAAACCGCTCTCGGGGAGCGTGGTAAACCCCTCAGCAACCTGGAATCCGACCGGCCGCGCCATGAAGTCCCATGACACCGCCAGGTTCTGTTTGGCCAAGTTTGCAATCGAGAAACTGCCGAGAAGCCAAAAGACGGTCACGATTCCGATCAGGAACACAATCTGGAAGACCCACTTGAGGACCGTGACATCGCGGTAGAAGGGAGGGCGCGTTGGGCGCTGAATAGCTGTCGTCACGGGCTCTCCTTCCGTCGTAACTAGTTATCGCCAGGTCACCATACCAACGGGAGGGACGCCGATGGCGTCCCTCCCGGGTTTTTCTGTTTCGCCTAAAGGTGTCTAGCGGGCGGGCGGAGCATAGATCATGCCACCGTCATACCACTGGGCGTTGTACGAACCATCACGAAAGATTCCGACCGGGTTAAGGGTACGAGTGAAGATCTCATCGTAGTTGCCGACCTGGCTGATGACCTGGTAAAACGCGTCAGCGGACAGACCCATAGTGGACTGCAGTTCGTCATCCGTCACACCGAACAAACGGCCGAGCTCCGGATTGAGATCAGCGTCGCCAATCAGGGAATCGATGTTTCCGGACGTGGCGCCGAATTCATCGGCAATGAAGGTCGCATACACGGTCCAGTTGACAATGTCGGCCCACTGGCTGTCATTCTGACGATATACCGGGCCGAGTGGCTCCTTGGAAATCGGGGCACGTGGGAACACGACCCAATCGCCCTCTTGGATTGATCCGTCGCGAATGGCGGTCACCATGTTGCCAACCAAGCCAGAAGCATCAGTCGTCACGAGGTCACATGAGCCGGCTTTGAAGCCTTCCATAGCCTCGGGGAACTCCGCCACCGTACTCAATACGATCGTGGCACCGGCCTGAGCAGCACCCTCGGAAATGTTCTTTTCAGTCGTCGTGCCGGCGTTGGTACAGAGCACGGCACCGTCAACATCGGCCAAAGTGGAGTCGGCAGTGAAGCCGTCGCTCGCCTTACCCATAACACCCTGACCGTCGTAGTAGGTGGTCGGACCAAAGTCGAGTCCAAGGGTTGTATCACGGGACTGGGTCCAGGTTGTGTTGCGAATGAGAACGTCAATCTCGCCGGCCGCAAGAGCGGTAAACCGCTCGGCTGCAGTCAACGCTGCGAACTCGACTTTGGTGGCATCGCCAAGAACGGCAGCAGCAACAGCGCGACACATCTCGGCATCGAAGCCGGTCATCGACCCATCGGATTGGGTTTCAGAGAACGCAACCGCGCTGCCGCTAACGCCGCACTTGAGGACGCCGCGAGCGCGAACTTCGTCAAGAGTTGCCCCACCGGTCTGGCCGGCGACGGGGGTAGTTGGATCGGTCGAACCGCCGGCGATAGTTGTATCTGTAGTGCCAGGGTCGGTTTGAGTGGTGTCATCCGGGGTAGTCGGTGCGGTGTCATCGGCGGTACACGCCGTTGCGAAAACACCCAGTACCACCAACACCGAAAGTATGCGTTGGATCTTATTCATTTCTCTCCTTAGTTCCAGTTTGTCGATGTACGAAAGGGCGACCCGAACTGGACAGGGCGTCCCGCAAGCTCCACCACGGTAGACGAAAGAGCGCCCGAAGATCAACAAGAACCTTCTCGAGGACAAATGTCGCAGCACACCTAACGAGTTAGGTTGCCACCAATGCGGCAAGGCCGACGGCCAAATCGCGATACGACCGGTGGCGGTCAGCCACGTCCGAATCGTGACCGTACAGTTGCAGCGTCGCCGATGTGGAAGAGCCCAAACAGGCAATCCGCAGCCGATCAAAACTACGGGTAAGCGCCCAGCCGTGTACGGCTGATGACGAGACAAACACCACCCCATCAACCTCTTCGTCATCGGCTGGTCCGATAGGAGCGGTCGAGTACACGGGGACCGCCACAAGGTTGCGGCACCGATCCGCCAGTTGAGCGAGCGCCTGTGGGTCGGTGCTCGGTGCGTGCGGGATAGCCACCCGGCAATGTTCGACGTCGAGCGAGCACACCAGACTGAGCAGACTGCCGTTACCGACGACACTGACCGACCCTCCGCGCTCGACGACCGATGTGGCCGTGGCCGGCCCAATGACGGCTGCGTCGACCTCCGGAAAGGACCCGTCAGGCCAGAGAGCGTCCAACGGCCGGGACGAAGCGAGAACGATCAAGTCGGCTTCCTC
This sequence comes from bacterium, assembly GCA_024641305.1. Classification (GTDB taxonomy): domain Bacteria; phylum Actinomycetota; class Acidimicrobiia; order Spongiisociales; family JAENVV01; genus JAENVV01. Next base: position 20,221 of record JAHEDI010000007.1, read on the forward strand.
GCAAGCGGCCCTGGCTCGCACGATGTCCTCATCCCTACCCCGGACAACTTCGATACACGGCAACTCGATCGGAGTGAGGCCGACCGCAACCAGCTCGGAAGACATGCCTGCTGTTCTATCCAATGTGGTCGTGACCGCAACCCGGAACACCATAGGCCAACCCTACGCCGTTAGTTCCCAAAATGAGTCCCGATCGGTACTGTTCGGTGTCATGGAGCGATTCACCAACCGAGAGCTGTCGTGGCTCGACTTCAACGAACGAGTTCTCACCATCGTCGAGGACCCGACGACACCATTGTTGGAACGCGCCAAATTTGCCGCCATCTTTTCGACCAACCTCGACGAGTTTTTCCAGGTTCGAGTGGCGGGCCTCATGGAACAGGTAGCTGCCGGAGTTACCAGCCCGCCACCGGACGGGATGTCACCAACCGAACAACTTGAAGCAGTGCGCGCCAGGGCGACCGAATTGATGGATCGCCTGACCGGTGTGGTCCAGGACGAACTGATTCCGAAATTGGCAACCGAAGGCATTGCCATCGTCAATGTCGACACCCTGACCGGCGAGGACCTGGACTGGCTCGATGAGGAGTTCCGCTCCAAGGTATTTCCGGTTCTTACCCCGCTGGCTGTCGATCCGGCCCATCCTTTCCCGTACATTTCGAACCTGTCACTGAGCCTCGCCGTGAATATCCGGGATCCACAAGACGGAACCATGCGCTTTGCCAGGGTAAAAGTCCCACCCCGACTGGATCGCTTCGTAGGTTTGCCCGATGGACTCCGCTTCGTGCCGATCGAACAGGTCATCGCCTCGCATCTCAGCGATCTGTTCAGCGGGATGGAAGTAATCGACCACTACATGTTCCGCGTCACCCGCAACGCCGACCTGGTCCTTGAGGAATCCGAAGCCGACGACCTGCTCGAAGCGATCTCCATCGAGCTAACCCGGCGGCGCTTCGGCAGGGCAGTCCGGCTGGAAGTAGAGACTGATATCTCACCCAACAGCCTGGCCGTACTCATGCGACAACTCCAGATGGATTCCCGCGACATCTACGTTCTGCGAAGCCCCCTCGACCTCACCGGTCTGATGAGTCTGTATTCCCAGGACCGCCCTAACCTAAAATGGGAATACTGGAAAGGTCTCACCCAACCGGCACTTGCCCAGGTGGATGGCTCACCGCCAAATATCTTCGATGTCATCCGAGAACGCGATCTGCTGGTCCAACACCCCTACGACTCCTTCACCAGTTCCGTCGAGGAGTTCCTCAGCCAGGCGGCCCGTGATCCCGACGTGCTCGCAATCAAACAGACGCTATACCGGACTGCCGACGACTCGGCGATCGCCAGGGATCTGATCGTGGCAGCCGAGCGCGGCAAACAGGTCGTGGCGCTCGTCGAATTGAAAGCCCGCTTCGACGAGGAACGCAACATCGAATGGGCCAGGAAACTCGAGACGGCCGGTGTGCATGTCGTGTATGGCCTGGTTGGGCTCAAGACCCATGCAAAGGTGTCGTTGGTCGTCCGGCAGGACCGGGACGCCATCCGGAGGTATGCCCACATCGGGACCGGCAACTACAACGGTTCGACAGCTCGAACCTACGAGGACATCGGCTTGTTCACCGCCAACCCGGACATCACTGCCGACCTCGGGGACCTCTTCAATTTCTTGACGGGCCACAGTCGGCTGATCAACTACCGCAAGCTGGCCGTCTCGCCGTATTCGGGCCGACAAACCGTCACCGACCTTATTCGCCACGAGGGTGCGGCACCCGATGGGCACGTCGTGATGAAGCTGAACAGCCTCGTCGATGCCGGAATCATCGAAGAGCTCTATGCGGCTTCGCAGGCCGGAGCCAGAATCGATCTGTTGGTGCGGGGGATTTGCTGCCTAAAGCCGGGGATTCCCGGTCTGTCGGAGAACATCACCGTCCGCTCGATCGTGGGCCGCTACCTTGAGCATTCGCGCATTCTTCGCTTCGGGAGTGCCGACCGGGGTTACCAGTTCTGGATCGGATCCGCCGATATGATGCCCCGCAACCTCGATCGAAGGGTGGAGGCTCTCACCCCGGTCGAAGCTCCGGAACTCCAAACCAGGCTCCAACAAATCCTCGACGTGCTCCAAGCCGACGATACGTTGACCTGGATACTCAAAGCAGACGGCACCTACGAGAAACTGACCGGCCAAATGTCGGAGGCACACACCGTCCTGCATGAGTTGGCGGTTGGCCGATCCATCGACGATCCGACCTTCGGGTTCTAGGCGGCCTACCCGACCACTTGTATGCCAGATTTCCAGACAGAGCTGATAGCCCAATCGTCGAACTCGAGCGGGTCGCCGGAAATCACGGTCAGGTCGGCTCGTTTCCCCTGGGTGATGGAACCAACCTCGGTACCGAGGCCGAGTAGGTCGGCCGCCGACTGGGTGGCGGCGACCAGCACATCTCGCCGATCCATGCCGCCGCTCGCCATCAGGCTCAATTCTTCAAGATTGTCACCGTGGGGAGTAACTCCAGTGTCGGTGCCCATGGCTATCTTGACACCGGCTTGGACTGCCCTGGCAAACGACTGGCGATGGATCTCGATCACCTCGTTCGCTTTCTGAATTGACGCCTCCGGGATGCGCGCCCCAGCTGCGGCGGCCTTCGAAACACCGGTAGGTGCCACCAGGGTAGGGACCAGGTAGGTGCCGTTGGCGATCATCAATTCGATTGCCTCGTCGTCTAGAAAAATGCCGTGCTCGATGGACCGAATCCCGGCGCGCACGGCATTCTTTATTCCGTCGGTGGCCTGAGCGTGAGCCATGACGAAGAGTCCGGCGGCCGAGGCCTCAGCGACCAGGGACCGCAGTTCGACGAGATCGAAGTGCGCGTGCCGGGGGTCGTCCCGGGGTGAGAGCACGCCACCAGACGTAGCTACTTTGATGACGTCCGCTCCGGCCCGCACAAGTTCCCTAACTTTCTTGCGTACCTCTTCGGGGCCATCCACGATGGTCTTCGGTGCGCCCGGGTGATCGCCCTCAAGAACTCGTAGGTTCATCCCGGACGGCAGCCACCCGTCGCCGTGGCCCCCCGTTTGGGAAAGCATCCCGATGGCGATCTGCATGTGTGGGCCTGATATCAGACCACGTTCGACGGCCGTCTTGACGCCGAGGTCGGCACCTCCGGCGTCTCGAATCGACGTGATGCCCGCCTCAAGTGTGGCGCGAAGGTTGCCAATGGCTTGAAAGAAGCGCAGGGAGTACGGTTCTTGCATGGACCCGAACAGGTCCAGTGAGGAAATCATGACATGGACGTGCGTGTCGATCAGACCCGGAAGAATGGTGCGCCCGGTCAGGTCGACCGAAACGTCCCCATCGAGGTCGGGACCCACCTCGACGATCCGATCGCCTTCGACAACGACATCACTCGACGAGAAAGCCCGAGCTTCGACATCGAAGATCCGAGCCCCGGCCAGAACCGTTCTCACGTACCCATTCCTGACAGGAGCACCGACACCATCGCGTCGGTGACCTCTTGGCGCCTCACCTGCGGATCGGGCGAGTCGATAAGGGCTTTGGCAGCCGACATGATGAGGTCCTGAAGAAATCGTCCGACAAGATCGTACGGAAGGGCCTTGAGCTCACCGGCGTCGACGCCGCCCTGGTAGATCGTTACGAATTCGGTTGACAGACCGCGATGAGCCCGGCCAACTCGATCCTGGGCTTCGATTGACAACTTCGCCACTTCGCGATGCAAGATGAGACCGAGTGTCGGATCGGTTGCGACAAAGTTGACCATGGCCACTGAGAGGGCGGCCAACCGATCTCGCCACGAGAGTCCTTCGGGAAGCTCGCGAACCATGCGCTCGATCGTGGCCGGCAGGGTTTCCTCGACGAGGGTTGCCAGCAGGTCTTCTTTGTCCCGGAAATAGTCGTACAGGGTCGTCCGGCCGATTCCGACCGCCCCGGCGACATCACCGAGCGACACTTGCTCGTATCCATATTCGCCAAAGAGCCGTTCGGCTTCCTCAAGCACCTGGGCGCGAGTTAACTCTTTGTGTTCTCCGATGCTGGCAGCTCTGATGCGAGGCATGAACCGCAATGGTAGAGGATTGCGCGACGCTACGGATATCGGCAACTTGACTGAATCGGGGCGATCGTCGAGCCACTACGATCAGGTCTTACCGACCCAAAGGATCAACGATGACAGCCACAATCGTGCTCGGTGCACAGTGGGGCGACGAAGGCAAAGGCCGGGTCGTCGATCATTTCTCGAAGAACGCGGACATGGCAGTGCGGTTCCAGGGTGGAAACAATGCCGGCCACACGATCGTCATCGGGGAGGAAAAGTTCGCTCTGTCGATGACCCCGAGCGGAGTCCTGTATCCCCACGTAACTCCGGTCATCGCCTCAGGAACCGTGATTGACCCGAAGGCGCTTCTCAACGAGTTGGCGATGCTCAACGAACGAGGCATCACGACGTCAAAGCTGCGAATCTCGTCAAACGCTCATCTCATCATGCCGTATCACCGCAAGATGGATGCCATTCAGGAGCGATACCTCGGCCGGAATCAGATTGGCACCACCAAGAAGGGCATTGGCCCGGCTTACACGGACAAGTTCGCCCGTTCGGGGATCCGGGTCCAGGACCTGTTTGATCCAAAGATCTTCCGCGACAAACTGACCCTTTCCCTGGTTGAAAAGAACAAGATCCTCACCCGCGTCTATAACCAACTCCCGATGGACGCCGATGAGATTGCCACCGAATACCTCGGTTATGCCGAGCAGCTGATGCCGTTCGTCACCGATACCTCCCTGCTCGTTTGGGAAGCGATCAACGATGGCAAAACGGTCGTGTTTGAGGGAGGTCAAGGAACCCTGCTCGATGTCGATCATGGAACCTACCCGTTCGTGACATCTTCCAACCCGACCGCCGGCGGCGTCCTGACCGGCACGGGAATTGGTCCCAAAGCCATTGACGAAGTAATCGGCGTTTCAAAGGCGTACCTAACTCGGGTTGGGACCGGGCCATTTCCGACCGAACTCCTCGACGAGACCGGTGATCGCATGATCGACCTCGGCCACGAATATGGGGTGGTCACCGGGCGGCGTCGACGAGCCGGATGGCTTGACGTCGTGGCGCTTCGCTACGCCGTTCGAATCAACTCTCTCACTTCGATCTTCTTGACCAAGCTCGACATTCTGTCGGCTTTCGACGAGATCAAAGTGTGTGTTGGCTACACGTCGCTCGGTGAGCAATACAGCGAATTCCCCCGGCAACAACGAGTTCTCTATAACTGCCAACCAATCTACGAAACGCTCCCCGGCTGGAGAACTGATATCACCGATACCCGGGCCTACGTCGACCTTCCCAAGGAGGCCCAGCAATACATCGAGTTCATCGAGGATCAACTCCGGACCCCTTGTGACTGGATTTCAGTCGGCCCAGAGCGTGAGCAACTCCTGACTCGTCGATGAGTATGCGGGTTCTACTCATCGGGGGTGGGGGCCGCGAGCATGCCCTCGGCTGGAAGCTGGCGCAGTCCCCGCGAGTCACCGAAATCATGTCACTACCTGGCAATCCGGGACTGGCCCAACTCGGATCGGTCATCGAAGGGATCGAGCCAACCGATATCGGGGCAGTGGCGGCCTTCGCCAAAGCCCAGCAGGTCGATCTGGTCGTCGTCGGGCCCGAAGCTCCGTTGGCCGCCGGCATCGTGGACGCCCTCAGCAGCTTCGGAGTTCCCGCCTTTGGCCCAACCAGAGCCGCCGCTCGACTGGAATCCTCCAAAACCTTTGGCAAGCAAGTCATGGATCGCGCCTCCGTGCCGACTGCCCCGTGGGGATCGTTCGATCAACCGGACGAGGCCAAGACATTCCTGCGAGCCCAGACGGCACCTTATGTGATCAAAGCTGACGGGTTGGCGGCCGGCAAGGGCGTGCTCGTCACCGAAGACCTTGCCGCAGGCGAAGCATGGATCGATGATTGCCTATCAGGCCGCTTCGGCGACGAGCGAGTCCTCATCGAGGCGTTCCTCGCCGGTCCCGAGCTCAGTATCTTTGCCGTTTGTGATGGGACCGATGCCGTGCTGCTCGATCCGGCTCGCGATTACAAACGCCTCCGCAATGACGACCGCGGGCCCAATACGGGCGGAATGGGCGCATTCAGCCCGGTCGATGATCTTCCACCAGGAATCATGGATTTTACCCTCGATCGGGTGGTTCGTCCGGTGCTCTCCGCCATGGCCGAAGACGGAAACCCCTACATCGGATTTCTGTACGTCGGCTACGTTCTGACGAGCGAAGGTCCGTCGGTGCTCGAGTTCAACTGCCGACTAGGGGACCCCGAAACCCAGGTTGTGCTGCCCCGTCTCGAAACCGATCTACTCGACCTCATCGAAGCAGCCCTGGCTGGAAACATTCGGAAGTCCAGGGTCGGCTGGTCTCCTGAGACGGCCGTCAACGTGGTGCTGGCGGCTGAGGGTTACCCGGACGCTCCGGTCAAAGGCACCCGGCTATCACGACTTGAACGAGCTGAAGACATCATCATCTTTCACGGGGGAACGAGCTATGACGATGCCGGACAGGTGGTGACCAGCGGGGGCCGGGTTCTCAGTGTGGTTGCCATCGATCGGACCGCCGAGGATGCACGCGCCCGGTGTTACCGGGCAGTCGATACACTCCGGTGGCCCGGAATGCAATATCGTTCTGACATAGCGAGGGAGATATGAGCAAGGTTGCAATAGTCATGGGGTCGGGCAAGGACCGCCCCGTCATGGAGAAAGCGGCGACAACACTCGCCGGGTTCGGCATCGACACCACCGTGGCGGTGATGTCAGCCCACAAGACACCCGACGTTGCATTGTCTTTCGCTGAAAACGCAGCAAGAGACGGCTACTCAATCATTATCGCCGGGGCAGGAAAAGCAGCTCATCTGGCTGGTGTCATGGCTGCCAAGTCGTTACTCCCGGTAATCGGAGTTCCTCTGTCAGCATCGCTCGACGGCATGGATGCCCTTCTGTCGACTGTCCAAATGCCGACCGGTATTCCAGTTGCGACAGTGGCGATTGATGGTGCGACGAATGCCGCGCTTCTGGCAGTCGCCATCCTGGCCATCGACGACGAAGCCCTGACAAGAAAGCTCGCCGACTACCGCGCTGAACTAGCGGAAGTCACCCTCAAGGGTTAGGTCCTTGCGGGGAAGCGTCAACGAGAAAGTCGACCAACCATCGGCACAGTCATACGTCAGATCGCCGTTCATGAGTAGGGCCAACTGGCGAGATACCGTCAACCCGAGTCCCACGGCGGCGCTCCGAGAGTCCCTACCTCCGGACGTGTGATACGGCTCAAAAATCAGGGACTGCCGATCTTCCGGCACGCCTTCGCCATCGTCGCGAACGTGAATCGTCACGACATCATCGGCAACGGAGGAGGTGACCCGGACATTCGGACCACCGTATCGCCGGGCGTTCGTAAGGAGATTCCGGATAATCTGTCGCACTCTCACCGGATCAGCCCAGATGTCAACCGCGTCGACATCGATCCGGAACGACTCGAATTCACCCAAGAGCGCATCTGCAGCCGATTGAACCTGGGACTCAACGCTGACGAGAACCGGAACGACCGAAACGCTGCCAATCTCGGCTCGAGCGCCGACCATGAGGTCTTCCACAATGCTGGAGACTTCTTTGGCCTGTTCGGCAATCAACTGCATGATCCCTGCCATCTCTTCTTCTTGCCCGTTCAGGGCACCGGAGTGAAGTAGTTCGGTGAACCCAAGGACGGCCGTCAGGGGAGTTCTCAGCTCATGCGAAACACTCGCGACAAACTGATCTTTGGCACGTATCTGCTGCTCCATGTGGGCTTTTTCGGCCGCCGCCTTCAAGGCACTCAAGTCATGGGCAACCAACGAGGTGTACGCCTGACCTGACAGACCAGACCGTTCGTGGTGAATGAGGGTGATGGCATGGTCGGCTGGCTCCCCGTCTGCAGGAGTCAGAACCGCCTCCCCGACAAACCGGCCAGCCAGCATCAGCTCCGGGAGGGCCTCATGCCAGATCCCACTACCTTCTGGTCCGAGAACGTCGGTAATTCGGGGGTGACCACCGTCGGGGATACCGAAAAAGGCCCGGGCGGCGGGGTTGGCCGACTCGACCTTTTCCCAGTTGTCGATGACCAAAACCAGATCGTCGGCAGCTTCGATGACTTCATAGAAACGATTCACCGAGGCCTTCGACCTCGCCAACTCGCGATCAACCATTCGGCGGCGTAACGCCGAGGTGATCGCCCGTCCCAGGTTCAGGGAGTTGACGTGGTCAAGGATGAGAAAGTCATCGGCACCCTGGTCAATGGTTACCGCCCCGGCCTCTTCGGCATCAAGGTGGACCAGCGTGATGATGGGTGCATCGATGAGTACCTCACGAAAAGTCTCCACCCCCGTCCGACCGACGGAACCGGGAAAGGACGCATCCATAATGACCGCATCGATAGCATTGTTGTTGATCACGCCCATGGCGGTACCCGGACTGTCAATTGAGATCACTTCGCGCGCCATGCCATCGCCAACCAACTCTTTGATGAGTTTGGCTGTAATCGGTTCGTGAGCCAGAACCAGCAGCGTATCGAGGCGCTTCACGGTGAGTCCACCGGAACGGTAGGACTGGTTACGACCGGTTTGATGGCAGCGGAAACGGGCCTCTCATATGGCGGCGCGAAGCTCCCGGGCAAGATTCCCATTGTCCGCCACTTCGATCCCGCCAAGATCCAGCCATTCGGCCATCCTGACGAGTTCGGCGGCGAGCGCCGGTGCAACCCGGGAAGATGCTTGGTCGTCTTCCAGAAATGTTCCACGTACTAGTAATCGGCTTAACTGACGGTCGGACTTGAGGTCAACTCTTGCGACCAATTCGCCGTCCATTAGGAACGGCATCACGTAATAGCCATACACCCTTTTTGGTTCCGGGACGTAGATCTCGATCCGGTAACGGAAGTCAAACAAACGTTCGGCTCGATCACGGGTCCACACCACTGGATCGAACGGGGTGAGAAGCGCCGAACCCACGATGGCCCGCGGAGTTGTCGCCTCTGGATCGAGGTAGGCAGGCTGGTTCCAGCCCCTGACCCCCACTTCGACGAACTCCCCTGACTTCACCAGATCCTTGATCAATGGGCGAGCCTGCGGCATGCGGATTCGGTAGTAGTCGGCCAGGTCGGCGGCGGTCCCGATCCCGTGATGTCGGATAGCCATCCGCAACATTTCCCTACCTGCCTCTGCAGGATCGACGGCCGGGAGATCAAACACCGATGGGGGGATAACCCGTTCCGCCAGGTCGTAGTAGCGAGTGAAGTTCTCCCGGTGCGAGCAAGCCACGAGACCTTTCACGAAGAGCCACTCCAGGGCGATCTTGCCTTTTGAATATCCCCACCATGGTCCTGAGCGCTCCCCCGGTTCACCGAGATCCGACAATTTGACCGGACCACGGGCCGCCACTTCTTCAAGCACCCGGTCTACGTAACCGGGTTCTTCCTGGATAAGCCTCCACGGATGATCTTTCTCCATCCGATGACGGTAAAGGGGGTAGGTGGCGATGGGGAGAAGTGACGCTTCATGGCCCCAATACTCGAATAGCTCGCCTCGCTCATAGGCCACCTCGTCAATCAACTCTTTGCGATATGAACCGAGACGAGAAAAGAGCGGCATGTAGTGGGATCGGACGGCCACGTTCACCGAGTCAAGCTGGAGAAGACCGATACGACGCATGACACGGCGCACATGGCGGACGTCGACCGGACCGACGGGAGGCCTGTCCGAAAAGCCCTGGGCGCCGAGTGCCATCCGACGCGCTTGATCGATGCTGACAGTCCGCATAGCCGCCGAACCCTAATCGGTTCAGATTTGCCAGGCGGTCATGACGCCGATCATGGCGACGACGCCTGCCGCTATCGAAAACGGCGTAATCAGACCAGGGGCGGGGATCCGACCCTCTTGATCCACGCGACGCCACACGTGAACCACGCCGAGGGCGCTCAGTCCGGCAGGCATGATGAAAGCGAGAAAGGCGACGGCTACCACGCCAATCGAGCCGTTCCCATGGACAACGCCGAGGGTCGCCAAGCCGAGACCGGCCAGAACTCCCGGTGCTCCCGCCGCCGCCCCCAGGGCCAAGGAACCAGGAACGGTCCACGGCCGCACCTCCACCCAAACCAACGCCGGGGCTACCAAAAGAAGCCCGATGACCGCCGGCAGGTAGGTTCCAAATCCCAGAAAGCGAATCGGCAGGGCGAAGTCTCCGTAGAGCCTCGCCAACATCAACCCGATCGGGACCAGCATCACTCCAAACGTGATGGCCGCGCTCGCCAGCATGACGAGGAGTACGGTCCCCCACGAGGCCGGAGTTCCAGCCCTGAACTGTTGGTAGACCTCGGCGTAATTGGGAAGCCGACCATCGCTCTGCAGTGCGGGCTCATTGCCAAGCGCCGCCAGGGGGGTGCCCCGCTCCACCGGGAGCCGACCGGTGAGGGCCGACTCCTCGTCAACGCCATCGAACGTCTCAGAAATTGAACCATTGAGAGCCGGCTCATCCGAGACGGGATCGTTCATGGCATGACGGCCGTTCCGTAACACAGCACCTCACTCATGGCGGCCGACTTACCCCTCGCCTGCCCGATCTGGGAAGTCTCAAACCGAACATTGATGACCGCCACGGCATCAAGCTTGCGAGCGTCCTCGATCATTCTCAAACGGGCCTCGGCCTTGGCTCGTTGCATCATGGTTTGGTACGACTTCATTTCGCCTCCGAAGATCTGGCGGTATTGGGCAAAGAAGTTCTTGAGATAGTCCGAGGCGATGACCACCTGCCCCGTAACGAGAGTACTGCGGCTCGCCGTCATGCCGGCGGGCAAGAGCGACAGGTCGATTACCGGGAAATTGCGGTGAATGGCTTCTCGCCGAGCGATATCTTCAAAGTGATTCTTCTCACGGATCCGTCCGGTGATGATGAAGGCGATCGGCAGTCCGATGACCACCAGCATCCACAACAATAGGAAGACCACTCCTGCAGTATCGTTCATCGCTAGGTCACGGGTTCAACGGTGACGGCGGTTCCGTAGGCATAGAGCTCTGCTGCCCCGGCAGCAACAGAAGATGTCGTGAATCGAACATTCAATATCGCGTTGGCACCAAGCTGTTGAGCCTGAGCCATCATTCGCTCCATCGCCTGTCGGCGCGACTCGGTAAGGAGCTCCGTGTACGCCGTCAATTCGCCGCCAACCAGATTCTTCAGACCCGCCCCGATGTCGCGGCCCAGATGCTTGGCCCGAATGGTATTGCCTTGGACGAGCCCTTTCAGGGCGATAATCCGGTGCCCTGGAATGGTTTCAGTGTTCACGACAATCATAAAGAATCCCTCTGTTCGACTACCGCCCAGACGCCTCAACGACCGGACCGGTTCCCCACCAGGGTACGATCTGGCCGAGCCAAAAACGAGGACACCAACGTGATTGAGCGGTACAGCCTCCCGGATATGTCCCATATCTGGTCGGAAGAACACAAGTACACACTGTGGAAAGAAGTCGAAACCCTGGTCGTCGAGGCATGGGTGGAACTGGGCGTAGCGCCTGCCGCGGCAGCCGCAGCCGTCCGGGCTGCTCCCGAAGTGACCCCGTCCCAGGTGGCCGATCGAGAGGCCGTTACGAATCATGATGTCGCGGCGTTCGTCGATGTGCTGGCCGCATCGACCGGTGATGGGGGCGAGTGGGTTCATTACGGGCTTACCTCCTCGGACGTGCTCGACACCGCCGGAGGGGTTCGTTTGCGAGAGGCCGCTGATCTACTCCTCGACAAAGTCGCCGTCCTGCACGCCACGGTCAAAGCCAAAGCCCTCGAACATCGGGCCACCCCGATGATCGGGCGAACCCATGGGATCTGGGCTGAACCCACCACGTTTGGACTCAAGCTGGCCAACTGGGCCTTCGAACTCGAGCGGGACCATCGGCGCCTTTCAGCAGCTCGGAAGGCGGTGGCGGTCGGAAAAATATCCGGAGCGGTCGGCACCTATGCCCACACGCCTCCAGCGGTTGAGAGCTACGTGTGTGAACGCCTGGGCATCGACATCGAGCCGGCCTCAAGCCAAGTCACCATGCGTGACCGTCATGCTGAATTCCTGCAGGCCATCGCTTTGACCGGAGCGGCCGTCGAGCGGTTTGCCACCGAGATCCGCCACCTCCAGCGTTCCGAAGTCGGGGAGGCCGGCGAAGCTTTCCGGACCGGGCAGAAGGGGTCATCGGCGATGCCTCACAAACGCAACCCGATCATGTCCGAACGTATGACCGGCATGGCTCGCCTGCTGCGCGGGTACGCCCAGGTGGGACTTGAGAACGTTGCCCTGTGGCATGAGCGAGATATCAGCCACTCATCTGCCGAACGCGTCGCCATACCGGACGCATGTGGAACGCTGAACTACATGCTGGAAAGGTTCAACGGTCTCGTCGAAAACCTGCGAGTGGACACCGCCCGAATGCAAGCCAACCTCGACATGACTGGAGGTCTGGTTTTCTCTCAGGCCGTGTTGCTCGAACTCATCGATAGCGGGCTGAGTCGCGACGAGGCCTACCGGATCGTCCAGAAGAACGCCATGGAGACCTGGGAGAACGGCGGCAATCTGCATGATCGTTTACTGGCCGACCCGGACGTGACGCTGTCCGAGGACGTCCTGGCGGTTTGCTTCACGGTGAAACGGTTCCTACGCAACGCCGACGTCGTGTTTGAGCGACTCGCCGGGTCCGATCTGCCTGGCTAGGGCGCAGCGGGTGGGTAAACCTCCGCAAGAACCGCATTAAACGACTCAGTCGGGGCGAGCACCAGGGCACCCTGCGGCGTCCGGTAATTGTCGTAGTCGAGCGAAATTCGGTTGACCTGCGACTTGCCAAGCCCCCGGTAGTGCCAGGCGAGCGCCAGCGCGTTCGTAAACGAGAGCCCGGAGTCGAGACGCACCGAGTTCGACAACGAGTTTGCCACCGACTGGAACGACGACAGTGACGAAAACGAAGTGAGCTTGTGAGCGATCAAAAACAGGACGTCTTGCTCTTTACGTTGGCGGGTAAAGTCCGACGCTCCGATCGCCACCCACTGATCATCCACCAGCTGTTCGGTACTTCGAGAACGCACCCAGGCCAGGGTGGTCGCACCATTGGCTCGAATACACCCGGCCTCGACTTCCAACTTTGACTTGGCATCACGGGTCGGGTGATCGAAGCAGAGTTCAACCCCACCAAGTACGTCGATCACTTTGGCAAACCCTTCAAAATTCACGAGGGCAAAATGGTCGATCGTAATTCCTGTGAAATCTGCCACCGTGAGCGCCAGCAAGGTTGGGCCGTTGGCAACACCTTTGCATCCACCGAGGTTGGCGTTGACCCGTGAGAACTCGCCGGTGCAGGCATTCGGAATGTATAGGTCACGCGGCAACGACATCATGATCGGAGCTGCCCCATCCGTCGGCTGAAGCATCAAGATGATGACATCAGCCAGATAACCGGACGCGTCGGCCCCAATGATCAAGTACGAGTTAAACATGTCGTCTGGCAATGGCGGGTTCGTCGCGAACGGGTTCTTGTACTTCGATTCCTCCACCAGCCGGGCTTGGGCGGCGGCCGCCTCCATGATGTCTTTCAAAACCTGATCATCGAGCCTGGCGAGTTCTTCGGCGAGCATGGCCTGCTCGATGGCGGCGATGTCAATCCCGGCGGCGGCCACCTCGTCATCGGTCAGCTGTTCACGAGCCAGCACCGATTTGGTCGGGTCATATTCGACCCGATCGGCTTCAAACCGACCAGCCAGGTTGAGAACCCAGAGGGCGGTTGCCGCCGATAGCAAAGCAATCAAAGCCATCAAATATCGAATCCAATGCACCGAACGAACCACTTCCACAACCGACCGGCGCTTACTACTGTTTGTCATCGCCGAGCGATGGTAGCGGGCCGTCGGGCCGTCCCTGAAGTCACTAGCTCGTCGAGCCGACTACGACGACGTTTCCTCCAGATAGGCGTCCAAATCGTCAGACGCCTTCGTCAACGTCCCTGACCTATCCTCAGGGATCCCGGCAAGAACCCTTCCCAGCCCGATCATGCTCGACTGTTCATCCACTCCGCCGGGCGGGTTTGGGCTCGGGGACGGGCCCGAACGAGAACGTTGACAACGGAACACGCCACGGCTGTTGGATGGGGCCTACTCATGCGAGTATCAACCCGACACCCGACCTACCTGTTCCCCGGAGCCAGAATGTTCGCTGACCAACCTGACCGGCCAGCCGTTGAAGCAGCCACCATCATGCTGATCCGCGATGCCCCAACCCTCGAAGTGTTCCTGCTCGAACGCCATCTGGACTCGGATTTCGTCGGCGGGGCCTGGGTATTTCCTGGCGGCAAGGTCGACCCCATGGATCGGACAATCCCGACTCAACTGCTGGCGGGCGAACCTCCGGCCTCTCTCAGAGCCGCAGTAGGCGACGAAATGGCTACTGCGCTGGCCGTGGCTGCCATCCGCGAGATGTTCGAGGAGGCCGGGGTCCTCCTGGCGGCGACTCCTGACGGTTTCGTCGAAGCGGAGTGGCTTCGACGATCCTCGTTTGTCTATGCACGCAACGAACTCACCACGCGGGGGAGTACCTGGGACTGGACTGCGTGGCTCCTCGACGAACGACTCCGCCTCGACCTATCGGCGATCGCTTGGTGGTCCTGGTGGGTAACCCCGCGAGGTGTTCACCGGAGATTCGATACGAAATTCTTCGTGGCGACGTTGCCGGGCGACCAGGAACCACTGCACGACAACGTCGAAACGACGAACTCCCGGTGGATGAGGCCCGGCGCGGCCTTGGAGGCGGCTCGGTCAGGTTCGGTGTCCATCATCCTCCCAACGAGGAAGAACCTTGATCAGCTTGGAAGATACGAGACCACTTGCCAGGCGATGAAGGCTGCCGGTGAGCCAGGATTCGAGCGCCCGCGCATCGAACCTTCGGTGATACTCGGCGACGACGGCCAGGTCTACGTTCATCACGCCACATTTGATCAGGCCGAATCCGTCTAGCATAAGCTCATGGCAATCGTCATAGAAAACACTCCCAACCCGAACGCCTTGAAATTCACCGTCGGGGTGCCGGTTGGCGGGCCCAAAACCTACCTTCCGGGTCAGACGGACGGAAACGAACTTGCCGAAGGCCTTGTGACGATTCCCGGCGTGATTTCGTGTTTCATGACTGCCGACTTCGTGACCATCAGTAAACTTCCTGATGCGGATTGGACCCTCATTGCGCCGGTAGCCGAGAAGCTCCTGGCGGAGCATTTCCACTCCTAGTCAGTGATCTCAAGGACCAGGGCGAACCCTCGCTCGTCGCGAACAACCACGTTCCATCCCAACTCGTCCTGCCACGCTCCGACCACCTCGTCCCCCGGTCGAAGCGGAGAAGCCTGCAGAAGGGTGGCTGGCAGGTCGACCAAAGGGTGATCATCGACGACGACAGCGAGCTCCCCACCCGAACCGACACGACGGACCGGCAGGCTGACGTATGTAGTGCCTTCAACGGTGGAAACTTCTATCGCATACTCGTAAACCGGCAGACGGCGCGGCTCGGTACCCAGTTCGAGCAGACCGACTCGCATCGTCACCAGCCATCGGTCTAGCTCGCCCGACTCTTCGACGGCCAGCAACGTGATCCATTCGACGTATACCGAACCGACCGGCTCGCCATATGGATGGAGTTCAGGTCGAAGGCCGCCGAGATAGTCCCGCAGGAACTCGACAGCGACTCCACCTGCGAACTCCCGGCCTGGATGAGGAACGATCGCTCGCAAATCGGCCTCGGCATACCCAACCGGGGACGGCACCGTCGGGGGAGGGCCTGCGGGCTCGGCCTCGAGCAATGTTGTTGCCACCCCTTCAGGGCCGGCCAAGGCCACAGGTTCTGTCTGGAAACTCGAGCCACGCCCGAGTGCCAGCCAAGCGACTACCAGAGCTCCTGCGACTACTGCGATTCCCATACCTGCCAGGCGAAGCTGAATCGTCGTTGATTGCCCGGGACTTCGGCGCAATTGGTCCCACGGAACGAATTCGACCCGTTCCCGCTCTTCTGTCGGCTCCATATCTGGCTCCGTTCCTGCCGGGGAAGCGTTGGAGAGCCCGACCGTATGACACTCTGTTACATGAATCAAGATGTTCAACGGGAACTCCGGCGCAGTCGGCTATCGTTCAAACCGCATGACAACCACAAAGGCAGACCCAAAGCCCGGGAGGTGGATCCTCCCACTCGTGATCATCGGCATGGTGATCTTCACCTACGTATTCGTCGGCAACATCCGCAACAACACGCAGCCGGCCGACATTTCCGTCAGTCTTGGATCAGGTAGCACCGATACCACCGAGCCGGATACGGGGACTTCCACCCCTTCAACTTCTCAGCCGTCCGGGGTGGTGGTCGACACCGAATCGGTCGCCTACCTGGCAGATATCGCCGAACTCGATGCCAATCTGACAATCCTTTACACATCGATGCTGCAAACGAATGCCGATTTTGACGCCAGGACCGTGGCGTATGCGGAAGCCCGTGACACGATCCGCGACACGATCAACCCCGCGTTCGTTGCATGGGCTGCACAAGTCAAAGCAACGGTCGCGCCCGAATCGAATACCACCCTTACTGCGCTCGGAGCGGAGCTGGCCGGGCGGGCTGACGCCATCGTCAAAGCTTCCAGCGACATTCTCGCCGGACTCCAGTCGTCAGACACCGGTGAGGCCCGGGCTGCTGCCCAAGCGGACCTCAAGACGCAGGTCGAAGGATTCAACGCCGCCGTGGCCGCCGCCAACAGCTAGGCCAAACCAGGCAAGCGATTACCCGAACCTGCGAGCCAGGACGACTCGCAGACGATGTTCGCCGACCCCTCCAACGAACCACCACAATCCGGTCGCCAGCGCCCCCGAAACGAACGAGCCCAACACGACCAGATAAGTACGTTGGGCGGCGGTTCCGAATTCGAGCAATGTCCCCCACCCGGCCCACAACCCAACGACCATCGCCCACACGCCGGTGGCAGTAACCAGGATCGTCATGAACGAAAACCACGAGAATGGCCTGCCGATCGGCACCGTGACGACCTTTCGAGCGTCCAAGGGAAACAAATAGGAATTCTCTAGTGACGCCCCAACGAGCACCCCCTCGGCACCATTGTCATTTAGGAATTTCTCGAGAGCGGCCGCGTAGTGTCTCGCCATGATCAGGTAGCTGGCGTCAAAAGCAGTCTGGGTGCCAGCCCAAAGACAAACGAACGGCACCACCAAGAACATCTCTGGGACTCCCCACCAACCGAGCCCCAACAGGAAAATGACCAGAACCATCGCCAGGCGCACATCACGGAAGAACATCCGGTGATACATGCCCACCATGGCACGCATACGGCCAAGCTGGTGGCTGGCGTGCTCCTGGGCGCCCATCTGGGCCAACTCAGGCCCCCGCCAGCCATACCGCGGCGGGTTCCTGGTCTGATACGACCACTCCACCAAACTGCTCCACCGTCAGGGCCAGAACAGCCACTTGCCCCTCAATGCGTAGCGAGGCGACGTGCGGGTTGGGCCCAAGGACTGCAGCACTAACGACCTCACCGTCGATGACCGCCCAAAGCTGATAGGTGTGATCCCCGGGGAGTGGTGGCAGGGTATTTTCAACGATCAAAGCCGAACCATCAGGCTGGATGACGAAGGTAATGGACCCGCCTGGACCGGAGAGCACGGCTGTGCGAGCGTACGGACTGTCTATCGCAGTCGCTAGCAACCGATCCGGAGAGACCTCATCGAGTTGACGACTCTGTCCTTCGATTGCGAGAGTCTGCCGGGCGATCGTTGCCTCCAAGGTGACGACTCGACGTTGCTGTATCACCGCAACACCAACGAGGGCAATGATTGCGGTGGCTGCCACCATTGACAACCAGGGCCAGGGTTGACCAGGCGATCGATCCGGAGTCTTGATGTCGCGAACGACCCGTTGCCAAAGCGACCACGGTACGGCTGCCCCCTCGGCAAAGCTAGAGGCCGCCTCCTGGAAATGGCCCACCTCGGTGCGGCACATCGTGCAGATTTCAACGTGAGCCTCGATGACCTGACGTTCATCGTTATCTACGGCATCGAGCGAATACGCGCCGAGCAGCCCGATTATGTGATCGTGGTCCACAACGAGAACTAGGCGTTGACGACGCCGAGCTGACCCATCGATTCCTGAAGTCGGCTCAGCCCGCTGCGAATCCGGCTCTTGACCGTTCCTTCTGCCATCCCGAGTCGACCGGCAACTTCCCGATAGGTCAAACCGCCAAAGTACGCCAGTTCGATCACTTGTCGTTCACGCTCGGGGATCGTCTCCAGGGCGGATCGGACTTTCGCTGAAACTGTCATCTGCCAAACCTCTTCGTCGACACTCGGGACCGATTCAGCCCTCAACAAGGCGTCCCGTTCCTCTCGTGTACGTCGCGAAGACTCCGAGCGGATGACGTCGATTGCCCGGCTATGCGTCTTGGCGAGAAGAAATGAGCGCAAAGAACCGCGGGAACTGTCGAACGCCTCGGGTTTCTTCCAGAGAGACACGAATACATCTTGGGCGATGTCGCGAGACAATTCCTCGTCCCTGATGATTCGCTTGGCAAGCCCGAACACCTGACCGCCATGACGACGATAGATCTCAGCAAGAGCTTCCTCGTCTCGTTCGGTCACCTCGTGTACAAGATCAGCGTCTTCAAAACTTGAGTCGTCCCGATACATCATTGCTCGTCCTTCTTGGTGTGACATATTTTTAGCACTAAAACCGGTCATCTGTCAACTCAATCATGCGTTAGACTCACGAACATGACTGACGACGTTCTCTCCCTGCAGGCAGCCGCTGATGAATTGGGCGTCCACTACATGACCGCGTATCGCTATGTCCGTCTGGGAAAACTCGATGCCAATAAGTCGGGAGGGGTCTGGGAGGTGCGTCGGGCAGACCTCGACAACCTCATCAACTCGAATCGACAACAGCCGGCCCTAAAAAGCACTAAAGCGTGGGACAAGCAGCTGGAAACCGTCTTACTGAGCGGCGACGAAGCGGCCGCCTGGCAGGTTGTCGAAGCAGCACTGGCGTCAGGTCACGAGCCTTCTGAGATCTACTCCCAGATGATCTCGCCTGTCTTGCGAGATCTAGGTGCCCGGTGGCAACGGGGAGAAATCGATGTCGCCGATGAGCACCGTGCCAGCCTTACGGCTGCCCGTCTGGTCGGGCGACTGTCACCGCGGTTCAACCGACGGGGAAGACCGAAGGGAACGTTTGTGGTCGCGGCCGCACCGGACGACTTCCACTCGCTGGCCGTCATGATGTTGAGCGACGAGATTCGGGGTGCGGGCTATCGAACTGTCGACCTCGGTGCGGCCGTACCGGTCGAGTCATTACGACGCACTGTGGCCGAGACTCATCCCCTCACGGCCGTCGCCATCACAGCGTTCAAACCAGACAATGAGGCGTCGATCCGAGCGGCCATTTCCGCAGCCCGTTCTGCCCAGGACGTTCCGATCTTCCTGGGTGGCCCGGCCATCGATGGCCCCAATCATGCCAAAGGCCTAGGAGCGACTGCCTACGCCAATTCGGTCGAGGACGCTCTCGAAGTCCTGAACCAATCGTCGGACGGTTAACCGAGTGACGCCCCGGTCGGGGCGTCACTCGGGACTTCAGTTGCAACTCAGGCTTGGGAGCAGATCGTATCCGTGATCAACTGGGTCACCACGTATGGGTCACAGTTGGCATTAGGACGCCGATCCTCGATGTAGCCTTTTCCTTCCTTGGCGACCTGCCAGGGAATCCGCACCGAGGCGCCCCGATTGGAGACGCCATAGGAGTACTCAGTCCACGGAGCTGTCTCATGGAGTCCGGTCAGACGGTGCTCAATATCGGCGCCGTAGCTGGCAATGTGTTCTTGGGCCTTGGTTCCGAGTGCCTCACAGGCCGCGATGATCGGCTCGTAGCTTTCGCGCATTTGCTTGGTAGAGAAGTTGGTGTGAGCGCCCGCTCCGTTCCAGTCACCCTTGACCGGCTTGGGGTCGAGAGTGGCCGCTATGCCGAAGTCTTCGGCAGTCCGGTATAGCAACCAGCGGGCCAGCCACAAGTGATCGGAGGCGGCCACCGGCGACAGCGGGCCGATCTGGAACTCCCATTGCCCGATCATGACCTCGGCGTTGGTGCCCGATATCCCGATTCCAGCGTCCATGCAATTCTTGGTATGGGCCTCGACCACATCGCGCCCATAGATCTCATCGTCGCCCACCCCGCAGTAGTAACCGCCTTGGGGAGCGGGGTAACCGTGCGTCGGCCAACCGTGTACCCGTCCATCCTTGAAGAACGTGTATTCCTGCTCGATACCAAACCACGGCTCGAAACTGGCATACTTCGTCTCGGTCGCCAGACAGGCTGCTCTGGTGTTGGTTGGGTGCGGTTCCATGTCAACCGTCAAAACCTCACACAGAACCAACACATCGTTACCGCCCCGAATCGGGTCGGGAACCGACAAGACGGGCCGCAGAACGCAGTCGGAGTTCTTGCCAGGTGCCTGGTTGGTCGATGAACCATCAAAACCCCAGATGGGCAGCTCTTCGCCGTCCTGAAGGACCCGGGTCTTCGAACGTAGCTTCGAGGTCGGTATAGATCCATCGATCCAAATGTACTCAGCTCTGAAAGTCATCATTACCTCACGATTGTCGGCAAAACGAACCTGATAAACCCAGCGTCCCAGGGTGCCGTTTCTTCGCCGTTACCCAAATGTGAACGCTGCGTTAACTCAAAACAGACGGTGCCTGCCTCTCGATCCCGAAAACCGCCCGCCTGGTGGGAGTGTATCGCTCCCGACCACCCGCCGCGTTTACCCGCCCGGCCTATTGCGACCATCAATATCGCGCTACCGTAACGGACCATGAGCGCCGACAAACAAGCCGAGTACGTTCTCCAAACCGTCGCCAAACGCGGCATCCGGTTTATCCGCCTGTGGTTCACCGACGTACAGGGGTTTCTTAAATCAGTGGCCATAAGCCCGGCAGAGCTGGAAACGGCTCTTACCGAGGGAATGACCTTCGACGGATCGTCGATCGACGGGTACGCCAGGGTTCACGAAGCCGACATGATCGCCAAACCGGATCCGACCACATTCCAGATCTTGCCGTGGCGAGAACCAGAAGGCGTCGCCCGGATCTTTTGCGACATTCATCACACCGACGGCACTCCATTCGCCGGCGATCCTCGCAATGTACTGCGCCGGAACCTCCGGGAAGCCAACGAGCTTGGCTATTCGTTCTATGTGGCGCCAGAGTTGGAGTTCTTCTACTTTGCCGATTCAGGTCCTGAACCCAAGGTACTCGACCACGGCGGCTATTTCGACCTCACCCCGCTCGACACCGCCCAGGAGTACCGGCGGACCACCATCGAACACCTCGAGAAGTTGGGAATTCCAGTCGAGCAGTCACATCACGAGGTGGCCCCGTCCCAGCATGAGATCACCCTCAGGTACGACGATGCCATGGCCATGGCCGACAACGTCATGTCATATCGGCTTACCGTCAAAGAAGTGGCCCTGGCCCATGGCATCTACGCCACGTTCATGCCCAAGCCCCTTGAAGATCATGATGGTTCGGGCTTCCACACCCACATGTCACTCTTCGAGGGCGACCAGAACATCTTCTATTCTGCCGAATCCGAGAACGGTTTGAGCCCGACCGCCGAGGCCTTCATTGCCGGTCTGGTCCATCACGCTCCGGCGATGACAGCCATTACGAACCAGTGGGTCAACTCCTATAAGCGCCTGGTCGCCGGATTCGAAGCGCCCATCTACGCATTCTGGGCACGCAACAACCAATCGGCCCTCGTCAGGGTCCCCACCATCAAAGCTGGTAAAGCTTCCTCGACCAGAGTCGAATACCGGTCTCCAGACGCGGCGACCAACCCCTACCTGACGTTCTCGGTTCTGCTCGCCGCCGGCCTCGATGGCATACGCAACGGCCTCACGCTTCCCGATGAGTTGGGGAAGAACGTCTTCGAGATGAGCGCCAATGAGAGACGTCAACTCGGCATCCGGCGTCTGCCCGAGACGTTATCGCACGCCCTTGACGAACTCGAGCAGTCTGAATTGATGAATCAGGCCCTCGGCGACCACGTCTTTGACTGGTTCCTACGCAACAAACGCAAGGAATGGGATGCATACCAGCACCATGTCTCCCGTTTCGAACTTGAGCGATACCTTCCAATCCTGTGAATGGTTTGGCGCTCTTTCCGGCCTCACCTAGCGCTGAGCTGGCCTCCGCCCTGCGATCCGCCGCCCTCGAACCGATCCTCTTGACGACCGAGGACCTTGACAAGACCGAAGAGGCAGCCAACTGGTCGCTCGTAATCATCGAACTGGGCGACGAACCCCTGCGCCGCCTGCGCAACGCCAGGCGACTCCAGGACGACACAGGTGTACCGATCATCCTGGCCGTTCAAAAAGACCAGATCGCGCTGATCATGGACGAAGGCTTGACCCTGGCCGACTTCATCGTGCTGCCCGCCGAACCTCTGGAATTACGAGCCCGGGTGAGGAGACTGGCCGCCACGCTCACGACCGAGGAGATACTCCGCTACCGCGACCTGGAGCTGAACACCGCAACCTATCAGGCGATGATCGCTGACCGGCCCGCCGACCTGACGTACATGGAATATGAACTGCTCCGGTTTTTTGTTGAAAACCCCAGCCGGGTCTGGAGCCGGGAACAACTTCTGTCCAAAGTATGGGGATACGAGTATTACGGGGGGGCGCGGACGGTCGACGTCCACGTTCGTCGGCTCCGGTCAAAGATCGGCGAACAACGAGCCGCCTGGATTACCACCGTGCGTTCGGTCGGCTACCGCTTCGGCTAGTGGCGGCCCAGCATTCGGGTGAACCCGTCGACCCAGTGTGACGGCATCGTTCCCAGAGCAGTCCGGATCAATCGGTCGGCCCCATCGGCCACCATGTCGTCAACCGGCGCCCCTTGCGCTCGCAGGACTGCCACAGCCCGCCCGGCAGCCGCGGCCAGACCAAGCTCAACTGCCAACTCGGCAGCCTGGCGTCCCGACTTCGGGTCGGAATGGCTGTGACTTTGGGCGACGAGAAGATCAACCGCCGCCTCATCCCACCCGGCGGCCTGCAGGTCTTGGACGAGTTGCTCGGCTTCATGTCCTATCGGAACCCCGCGTTCGCACTCAATAAGATGGCTGAGGGCTTGGCACATCAATCTCCACCGGTAGCCATCGACACCACCCGGACAGGTATCGAGGGCGTTGGCAACCTCGTCGGCCGCGGCATCGGGTGCTCCGTTGACCAGATGGGCCTTGGCCATGAGGAACCGAGCAGAGTTCTCCCAGGCAGGGAGCTGTTGCAATACGAGTCCCAACATCTCCTTGGCAGCTTCCAATGAGTCGTGGCCGTGCCCGAACATCGCGGCTCCTTCTGCCTTGGCCATATAGGCCAGGAAGATCGGGCCGACGTCGCCGGTTCGAGTCGCCAATTTGATCGACTTGTCTGCGGCAACATTCGCCTCGTCGATGCGCCCGAGCCGAAACAACGATCTCGATTGCCAGGCGAGAAGATCCGCCACGCGGGCGTCCGATCCGTCCAGCAGCCTGTCCAGAAGTTTCGCAAAGCTGGCTTCTGCATTCCGGACCTGTCCGCGATCGACTTCAATCCAGGCCTGGTTATAGGCGGCTAAAAACCTCTGATGCGGCTCTCCAATGGTCGACAGAACCTGCTGGCTTCGTACCGAGGCATCGTTGGCTTCACGCGGATATCCGAGCCTATTGAGAACCTGAGCCTGCAACGACAAGAGCGAAGCAGCCTTGGCAGGCGCTTGGAACTTGACGGCTAGGAGTTGGCCGACGCTCGACATCCACTCGGCAGCAGAAGGGTTTTGGCGATCCGACGCCACCTGAGCGGCCCATCCCCAGGCGTCCACGCTCTCCAGTCCTTCGGCGTGCGCGGTCGCCTCTTGAATCGCCAGGCCGGCAAGTTGGGGCCAACCCGCCAGTCGATGACACGCCGCCAGCGAAAGATGGACATGACCCCACCGTGGGCCACCGATCTCGCCAAGCGTCACCATCGATCGCACCGCCGCCTCAAGTAACGGCTGGGCCTCCGACAAGTTCTGCCGAGACATGGAACGGTCTGCGGCCGAGATCAGGCTTGCCACCGCAAGTTCGGATTCGCCCCCCACCGCGGCTACGAAGCCGAACGGTCCCTCGTCGGCTGGTTCGACCTGACCGTTCCAGGCGACGATCAGCGACCCAGCAACCGCTTGGCGCCTCGTCGGGCCGATCCGCTCAGACAAGCGACCAGACGACAGTGCCGGACTAAGCGTGATGCCACGGTCTGATTCCTCGAGAAACCCTGCCGCCACCAACCGATCAACCGGGCTGACCGCATCCAGGGGCGATTCACCGATCAAACGAGCGACCACTCGCAAGGGAAGGACTGAACCGGCCACCGAACAAGCTTCGACAATCAGCCGGTCATTGGCGTCGAGAGCGGCCACTTGAGCGCCGAGCGGCTGGACCAGATCTTCAGGAAAACCCCCTCCGGCAAAGGACATGTGGCCATTTTTCAGGACGAGCAATTCCCGATCACGTAACACACCGAGCAATCGAGTCAACTCGTAGGAGTTTCCATTCGTCTGTTCATACAACCACTCGGCGAAACCCGGATCGGCCACGTCGGCGATTTCGGACCGACTAACCCGATCAACCACCAGGTCGACGGTGGTCGCACCCTGACCGATCGATTCGAGCACTTGTCCGGACCGACCGGTGAGGGGTATCTGACCAAACACAACGAGGATCGGTCGCCCCGATCGTAGCCGCAGGCCGATTCGGGCCAGGAACCCGGGATTTGCATGGTGGGCAGACTGCACGATCAACGAAGTCGGGCTCCCTGATACTGAGGAGATCTGCTCGCCAAGGGGTCCGGCCGACTCGGGTGCCTCAAATGCTCGAACGCGCAGTACCTCAAGCCCGGCCCCTTCGCTCAATGCAGCGGCTTCGTCCAGCAAGCTGCCAACCCCGGCCTCCGGTTCGCCAATCACCCGCACCAAAACCGCTCCGCCCGCCTGGGCCAGAGCCACCGCCTCGGACAGGGCCGCCAGATGGCGACCCCGACCGATCAGTGGAAGGTCGGCCAGACTTCCTACCGGTCGCTGCGGTATCTGCAGGGAGGGATCCTGATTGAGGATCTGAACCTCAAGATGTTGCAGGTCGGGTCCCGGATCGATGCCCAGCTCGTCGAGAAGGGACTCGGCGGCGGTTCGATATGCCCGCAGTGCGTCGCCTTGCCGACCGCTCCGATAGAGTGCAAGCATCAGCTGGCGGTGAAGTCGCTCACGGTACGGATACCGGTCAACCAGGGCTTCTAGCTCCGGCACCAATTGATCATGCTCACCGAGTGCCAACCGGGCATCGACAAGACCTTCAGTCGCTGCAATGCGCTCCTCGGTAAGCCGGGCGACAGTCGGGGCGGCAAAGGACTCGTAAGCGAAGTCGGCTACCGCCTCTCCCTTCCACAAGTCCAGCGCGGCCCGCAGTTGAGTAGCCGCCAGGCCAGGGTCTCCGCGTTCAAGTGCCAGGCGTCCATCGGCCGCGGTGCGGCTGAAGACGCTCGCGTCGACTTGCCCATCGCGGACTCGCAACAGGTAGCCCGGCCGGCGAGTAAGAACAGTCGTCGGCTTCTGGTGCTTCTCCAGGTCTGGCTCAAGCGTCTTGCGGAGTCGACTGATATAGACCTGGATGATGTTGTTGGCGGTCTCGGGAGGCTCGTCTTCCCACAGCGAATCGACGATTCGATCGGTCGACACGACTTCATTGCCGTTCAGTACCAGAAGTGCGAGTAGGGCGCGCTGCCTATCACCGCCCAGGGCTAACGAGCGGCCATCCTCGCCAAAACCCTCGAATGGTCCCAGAAGCTGATATCGCACGCCGGGCCGATTCTACCCGAGGGTCGGTTCAGGGGCGGAGGGCGATTAGCTCGATCTCGACGAGGAATCCACCCGGCAGGTTGGCTACTTCGACCGCGGAACGGGCCGGCGGCGTTTGACCCATGTAGGTGCCATACACCTCGTTGACAGACGCATAGTCGTTGATGTCTTTGAGAAAGATCGTCGTCTTGACAATCGCATCGGTCGTCAGGTCGAGATCGCCAAGAATCGCCACGATGTTGTTCATGACTTGCCGGGTTTGGCCAACAACATCAAGCGCGGTCAGTCGTTCGCTGGTCTGCGGATCGAGGGCGACCTGACCTGAAAAGAACACGAACCCGTTGGCTTCGACGACCGCAGAATACGGACCCATCGCGGCGGGGGCACTGGGTACGGTGGGGATCTGTTTACTCACGAGAACGAATTACCGCAGCCACAACTCTTCGTGACGTTCGGATTGTCCATGGCAAAGCCGGCACCCATGAGTCCATCTTTGTAATCAAGGGTCGAGCCCCTCAACATCTCGACGCTCTGTGAGTCGACGGCGATCCGAACACCAGCCCCGAAGTCTTCTACGACGTCATCGGGTTCCAACTCGGCATCAAAGAACATCTCATACGAGAAGCCTGAGCATCCACCCGGGCGGACGGCCACGCGCAATGCCAAAGCAGGATCTCCTTCTTCGGCGAGCAGGACGGCGAGCTTGCCGATGGCGGGTTCCGTTAGGTTCACAGCTCGAGCTGGCTTGGACGACTTGATCGTGAGGCCTTGCACGTTTGACTCCTTCAACAACTGATGCATCAGTATAGGTTGTCGCAAGCTCAACCGGTCAGCTACTTGTGCCGAGCGCGTACTATGGCCCCATGCCGACCAGATCCGACGTCATGGAGACACTCAAGGGTGTCATCGATCCAGAATTGGGAAGCGACCTCGTAGACCTGGGAATGATCCAGGACGTCCACGTGAGTGCCGAAGGGGTCGTCACGATCGATCTAGCCCTCACCATCGCCGAATGCCCGATGCGAAACCAAATCGAATCTGACACTACCCGTAAGGTCGGGTCCCTGCCCGGGGTCACCCGGGTCGAGATTCGAACGACCGCCATGACCAAGCAGCAACGAGCCGACCTGATGTCGACCGCCCGTTTTCGGGTCAGGGAGCGGGCTGAGCCGACCAAGCTGTCGCCGACGACCAGGGTGATCGCGGTGAGTTCGGGCAAGGGCGGAGTCGGAAAGTCATCGGCCAGTACCAACCTGGCACTCGCCACCGCCGCCATGGGATATCGGGTCGGATTGCTTGACGCCGATATTTGGGGTTTCTCGATTCCACGAATGCTCAACATCACGGAACGAATCACCGCCAACGAGGAACGGAATCTGGTTCCGGTGGAAGCCTACGGGCTCAAAGTGGTGTCGACCGGACTCATTGTCGAGTCCGAGGAGACCGCCCTCATGTGGCGGGGCCTTATGCTGTCAAAGGCCCTCGAGCAGTTCCTCAAACAAGTGGAGTGGGGGGAACTCGACTACCTCTTCCTCGATATGCCGCCGGGGACCGGTGATGTCCAGATGGCTCTCACCCGACTCCTTCCCCAGGCCGAGATGATCGTGGTGACCACCCCCCAACAAGCCGCCCAAAAGGTCGCCATCCGGGTCGCCGACATGGCCCGTCGCTCGTTCATGCCGGTGGTTGGGGCACTCGAGAACATGACGCACTTCGTGTGCGACCACGGGGATATCTACGAATTGTTCGGATCCGGCGGTGGGGCGGAACTCGCCGAGGTTCTCAACGTCCCCCTCATCGGTTCGATCCCGATCGACCCGCAGATGGTCGCAGGCGGTGACAACGGGTTACCGGTTGTCGTTCACGCCCCCGACAGTCCCTCCGGCCGAGCGTTTCGAGAAGCGGCCGCCCGACTGATCGAAATCGTGCCGCCCGCCCAGGACGAAACCTGCACCGGACGAATCGCCAAGTTGCTCGAAGCGCTACCAGTAACTAGTCACTCCGAGTAACTTCTAAACCGCCCCCAAGTTAACCGGCCCTCCTGACCGATATAAGAAAAGAACGTGCCAAAGGAACCAGGGACCGGTTGGGAGTCATCCGAAGAGATGCTCCCCCTCCGGAGCTCTCAAGAAACAGTGAAGGACCGATCCTCCGTTATCGGTCCTTCACTCGTTTTGGATGCTGGCCGCCGTGCAACGCCAGACTCCCTGACTCAACAACGCGTCAGGACCGGGTTCAACCACACAAGGAACGGACGAGCGGGGTCGGGTTAACGGCTGACCCACCACCTGGGTGATACTCGAAGTGGAGGTGCGGCACGTTGGCGGGAGCGTTGCCGGTGGTTCCAACCTCCCCGACCTTGGTACCCGCCGAGACATGCTGACCTTTGGATATTCCCGAAGCGAACGAGTCGAGATGGGCATAATAGAAATCATCACCAGAGTCGCCCTTGAACCAGATCGTGATGCCACCAATGCCACCATTGCCCATCCGGGATATGGTTCCCGCTTCGATCGCTACGAGAGCGGTACCTCGGGCCGCAAGCATGTCAACGCCCTTGTGACTGCGACCACCCGACCGCGACGCTCCCCAGGTATCGGAAAAGGCCACCACGCCCTGGACGGGGCACGTGCGGCCTGACACGACCACAGGTGGCGGAGCTCCCCTATCGCTGCTATTGCCGCCTCCGGCGGCGATCCGGGCGGCCTCGGCGAGTCGAAGCCGCTCCTGCTCAGCAGCCAGACGAGCCGCCTCCTGGGCCTGCCATTCGGTGTAGATCTCGTTGTACTGCGACTGAGCAGCTTCGAGCGTCTGGTTCAACTCTTCGGCGGTCGCCTCCAGCTTGACATTCGCCTCCTTCTGGGAGGCCCGGGCTGCGGCCAGGTCCGCCTCAATCCGGGCGATATCGCGCTCCAAGATTGCCAACTGATTCAGCAGAGCTTGGTCGTCGTCGCTGGCATCGCGCAGATACGCCAACCCTGCCTCCATGTCTGACAGCGAGCCGGCTCCGGTAAACAGCGGAAGATGGTTTCCCAGTGCTCCGATGTACATGTCAACAGCCCGTTCGGTGGCCACCACCCGGGTTAGCTCCATCTGACGGTCCAATTCGGCTGCCTGACTTTCTGCCCCAGCAATCAGCCAATCAAGGTGTTCCGTCTCCTCAAGGGCAGCTTCGTAGGCCGCCGCCAGCGCCTGCACCTCGTCCCGGACCGCAATCAACTCGCCTTTCGCCTTCTCCAACTCCTCCGGGGTGACCTCTCCGCGCGCTGGCAAGGCCACAACAAGAATCAGGAGGAAGGCCAGTGGGAACAGTCGACGCATCATGCGCGAACCATCTCGACCAGTGACCCCCATAGGTCCGACGCACCAGCTTCGCCGAACGTAATCAGCCCGTCGTCGGTCAGCTTGCGGAGATGGGCTGCTACCGACAGTGCCGCGACCCGGTGCAACTCCTCGGGAACATCCTTGTATACCTCGATGACGACGTCTCCGACCGATCCAGCCCCATCCTGCAAGGCGTTCACGATCTCTTTTTCTCGCTCCATCCGGTGGGAAATGTAGTAGTCGATTACTTCCTGAGGGTTGTCGATCTCCGGGCCATGGCCGGGCAACAACTTCGAAAGGGAAACCGATTGGAGTCGTTCAAGCGACGCCAGGTAGCGGGTCAGGTCTTCGATCATCACGGTCGAGCCACCGATGATGTGATCACCGGTGAACATGGTGGTACCAAGCAGCAGGCAAATGTGATCGTCGGCATGGCCGGGGGTGTAAAGAACCTCGAGCGTCTCACCCTCCACTTCGATGTGATCACCCTCCCGGACCAGGTCGGTCGGGGCGAACTCCGGTCCGGGTGCAAATCCGTAGACCGGGGCATCAACTTCGAGCCCGAGCGGATTGGCCAGCGGGGCGTGATCGGGATGGGTGTGGGTGACAACGATCGCGGCGGTTCGGCGATCGCCGATCGCCTCGAGAATCCGGTCGCGATGTTCAGGAATGACGGGTCCCGGGTCGATTACCAGGGCGCGTGTTTCGCCTCCAAGCACATAGGTGTTGGTACCGGCCCCGGTAAACAAACCGGGATTCGGAGCGAGAAGATGGACAATGTTCATGCTGGTCCTGCTTGACGACGCCTTATATCGGCTTCCTGGTCGATTTCTCCAGCGAATCGACCAAGAATGGCACCCTGTAAAGCGACGTCGACCGTTCCATAGTGGTCCAAATACCGCAGATGCGCAACCGTCGGCGAGACCATCTGCAGTTCGCCACCCGCCCAGCTTCGCAATGCGCGGGCGGGTTCAAACCAACCGGCACTAATCAGCTCTCGATCGTCGATGCGCAAAACGCTGCCCGCCGGCGCCACCGCAAGATAGAACCGTGTATCAAAACGGATACCGGACCGTTCGGGCGTCACCCACCTCGACAGGTACACGACATCGTCATATGCGAAATCTTCCACCGACCGTTGCTCGGCCAGCGGTCGGCCGGGATCAACCGGGCTGCCGACCCGGTCGGCCAGGAGCAGTCCAACCTCTTCGAAGGTCTCACGAATGGCCGCCGCCTTGAATGGATCGGGAGCCCGCCGATCGGTGTCGTCAACTCCGCCTCCGGGAAACACCGAGGCACCTGGTACGAACGGCGACCCGTGTGACCGCTTCGCCAAGAGCACCTCGATGCCGGCCCGGCCATCACGAACCACACAGGCGGTGGCAGCCGGTCGAGGAACCGACGGGGTCACCTGGTGGATCTCCGCTGTACATACGTGGTCAATCGATCACGAACCACTCTACGAACCAGCGGGGCCATCAGTGAGAATCCGACCAGGTCAGTCAAGAGTCCGGGAGTCAACAAAAACGCCCCACCCACCAGAATCAGCGCCCCGTCTGCCAGTTCGCCGGCCGGCAGCTTCCCTTGTTGAAATGCGGCTCCGATCGCTCTCCAGGCGTTGGTTCCTTGCCGCTTCACCAGATAGGCACCGATCAAGCCGGTGACCACGACGATTCCGAGGGCTATCTCCCAACCGATGACGCCGGACAAATAGACCAGCAAGCCCATCTCGAGGGCGGGTATCACGATGAAGAGGACCGGCAGCATGCGCCGAAAGCCTAACGGGTACCATTACCAACCATGACTCTCCGTGACCTGCCTTCGGTCGATGCGCTCGCCAGACAACTCAACGGAATCCCCCGGGTCGTAGCCACCGAGGTGGCCCGTTCGTCCCTTGAGGAGGCTCGACGTCTCCTGGTTGACGGCCAGCCCGCCGACGCCAGCGAGATCGCCGCCGCCCACGCCCGAAGGCTCGCCAGGCTCAAATTCCGGTCACTGATCAACGCCACCGGCGTGCTGCTCCACACCAACCTTGGCCGGGCCCCGGTGCACCCTGACGCCGTTCGGGCTGCCGCTGAGGCAACTCTGGGGTATGGCAACCTCGAATTTGACCTCGACCAGGGTGAACGAGGCGGGCGGGGTGCCTATGTGCACGAATTGCTCATGGCTTTGACCGGCGCAGAAGCTGCCCTGGTCGTCAACAATAACGCGGCCGCGTTGCTACTGGCCCTGGCCACGCTTGGAACGTCAAAAGGGGTCGTAGTCTCGCGAGGTGAACTGATCGAGATTGGCGGGTCATATCGGCTCCCCGAACTCATGGCGGCATCCGGCGCAGAGATGATCGAAGTCGGAACCACCAATCGGACCAGAATCGCCGATTATGCGCAAGTGGCACCAGCTGCGGGCCTGCTTCTGAAAGTCCACCCGTCGAACTACCGGGTGGTCGGCTTTACCGAATCAGCCGCCAGCCAGGAACTCGTCGAACTTTCCCGCCGCAGCGACGTACCGTATGCCTACGACGTCGGTTCCGGTCTGGTAGATGAGACCAGCCCCTGGATCTCCGGACCTCCCCCAAACTGGCTGGCAGGAGAACCTGGCGTACGTCAGGAAATCGACCGGGGAACTGGCCTCGTCATGTTCTCCGGAGACAAACTCTTTGGCGGACCGCAGGCCGGGATCATGGTCGGCGAAAGCCACCTCATCAAACGCATCAAGTCACATCCGATGGCCAGAGCCATGCGCGTGCCAGGACCGACCCTGGCGGCCCTGGCGGTAATCACCGAAATGTACCTGGACGGGCGGGCCCTCGAGATCCCGTTCTGGAGGATGGCAACTGCCCCATACGAACACCTTGAAATTCGGTTGCAAGCCCTACTCGACGCGGGCATCCCGGGCACGATCATCGAAAGCACCTCGTTGTTGGGAGCCGGGTCGGTGCCCGGAATGACCGTGGCATCACCAGCACTCCAGGTCACCGCTCAAGCCGATCGGCTGTGGGACGAGCTGTTGGCCGCCGAACGCCCACTGATCGGACGGCGGGAGGCAGGGGCCTTCCTCGTCGACCTTCGATCGGTCAACCCCGACGAGGACGCATCGGTGGCCGCCACGTTGCGGGCTGCTGTCGCCGCATGCCAGTAGTCGGTACCGCGGGCCATGTGGATCATGGCAAATCCACACTCATCCAGGCACTGACCGGCCGGGACCCCGACCGCCTCGCCGAAGAAAAAACTCGTGGGTTGACGATCGACCTTGGTTTTGCCTGGACTGATCTTGACGGAATCGAGGTGTCATTTGTTGACGTTCCCGGCCACGAACGGTTCATGAAGAACATGCTGGCCGGCACAGAGGCAATCGACATCGCCATCCTGGTCGTGGCTGCCGACGAGGGCTGGATGCCCCAGACGGAAGAACACCTCGCGGTCCTCGACCTCCTCGGGGTTTCCCTCGGCGTCGTCGCCATAACCAAGACCGATCGGGTTGATCCCGAATTGCTCGAACTCGCCGAACTGGAGATCGAAGAACAGGTGGCAGGCACCGCCTTCGAGACGGCCCGACTCATCGCAGTGTCTGCGATGAACGGCGACGGACTCGACGACCTTCGTACCGAGCTGCGGTCGCTCTGCGAACAAGCCGAGACCCGACGGATCCTCAAAGATCCAGCGTTGTGGGTTGATCGCTCCTTCAGCATCGACGGCGCCGGAACCGTTGTGACCGGGACGCTTCTGGGCGGTCCTCTATCAGTTGGCCAGACGCTTTCGGCCTGGCCGGGTGGTCACTCGGTTCGGATTCGCACGTTGCACAGCCATGAGCAGACCCACGAAACGGTTTTCGCCGGTCGGCGCACGGCCGCCAATCTGGTCGGGATAACCAGGGATCAGATCGCCAGAGGGTCGCTCCTTTCCCCTTCACCGTGGCCGACCAGTTCTTCGTTCAGTGTGGTTATGCGACCTGCTCGATACGCAGATGACGTCGGCGAGCGAGGGGCCTACCACCTCCATATGGGATCCGGTTCGTGGCCGGTCGAGCTCCGACCGTTGACCGGCAACGAGGACCCTGACGTTGGAAATCCGATGACGGCGCTGATCAGGTCTGAAATCCCACTTCCGGTCCGGGTCGGGGAGCGCTTCATCCTGCGCGAAACCGGTCGGCAATCGGTGGTTGCCGGAGGTCGCATCGTCGATCCGGCCGCCCCCCGTCGGGCGGCAGAAGCTCGCCAGGCGCTTCGTCAACTAGAAGGAATCCTTGAAGCCGATCAGAACGATGCCGCCACCCAACTTCTTGACGCCCGCGGCATCTGCACCGTCCATGAACTCGCCGGTTGGACGGGCGGCGGGTACCCCCGCACCGGTCTCACACGCGGCGATGTGGCCATTTCCGTCGGGCGGGTAGCCGAATTGCTGACCTCGGCGGTGCACGATGTTGCCGCTTTCCATCACGAACACCCATTACGAGAGGGGATGCCGGTCGCCAGTCTGGCAAGTCGCCTCAACCTTGACATCGACACCACCCGAGCACTCCTTGCCATGGACGACCGGGTGCGCGACGACGGACCGACCACCGCCCTGATTACGTTCAACGCCGGTCTGACGGACACTCAGGAATCGCAACTCATAACGGTCATCGGTCAACTGACAACCGCCGGATTTAACGTGCCAAGGCTCGACGAACTCAACCTCGACCGCGAACTGCTCCACATAGCGCTCCGGGAAGGCAGGCTGGTCCGAGTCTCAGATGATCTGGTGTTCCTCCCCGACCAAATCGAGGCCATCGGGAGCCGGCTACGAGAATTGCCCACCCCGTTCGGGGTGGGCAATTTCAAGGATGTCATTGGAGTATCGCGCAAGTACGCAGTGCCACTGCTCGAGTACTTCGACGCGCTTGGAGTTACCCAACGCGTCGGGAACGATCGGATCCTGCGCTAGCTGGCTCGCACCCGGCGGTCGACCTCGGTCGTCCCACCCCAGATGCCGTACGGTTCGCGAATCTCCAGTGCATAGGAGACACAGTCACCCTGAACCGGGCATACATCGCAAATGGCCTTGGCCCGCGACTCGCGACGCTCGCGCTCATCCTTCTTTTCGAACGTGCTCGGAGGGAAGAACAGGTGTGAATGGTTACCCCGGCAAAGCCCTTGAATCTGCCAGTCGCCGATGGCCAAACTCACAATCACTCCTCCTCAGGATCGCCTTGGTACCTTCGGGAAACTACCACCCACCCTGCCGGGCCGCCAGGAAAATTTTAGGAGGCTTAGGGTTGTTTTTCGCGATCTGGAGACTCGACCTCAAGGAACAAGCCCTGGACTGAGGCAACCACCACGGGAGATCCCTGCGAGATACCGGCTTCACGATGGGAGGTCGCCCGCCAGCGTGCTCCCTCAATTTCGACCAGCCCTTCGCCAGTGACATCCGTCAGAGCAACCCCCACCGCACCGATGAGATGGTCACGACCCATCGTTTGTGTCGTGAACCGGGAGCGCGCCACCGTCGACATGGCGAACATGTAGAAGAGCGCCACCCCGAGCGTTGTCACGACAACCGCACCTACGCTCGGAGGCATGTCGGGATACGTCCCGGCAATAAACAGGCCTCCCAGGGCAAGGAGCACCGTCCCGATGTATGACAGAACACTGAAACCGCCCCGCTGATAGTCAACCGTCAGCAGCCACATGGCGAACAGGGTTACCGGCAAACCCCACCCGAACCGCATGGCGGACAGCCCGTAACCCGCCAGAAGAATCGGAACAACAGCCGTGGCCGCCGCCAGACCAGGTCCAATCGCGTAGAACTCGAAGGCTGCGAACGCCAATCCGACCACAAGAAAGAAGAAAGCCGCCTCCGGTGTTATGGCGAGACGCATGGTTCGGGCCCACACGCCAAGTTCGTTGAATCGGACTTGCTTGGTGACCTGCGACCGTACCTGACCGTCGTCCTCGGCCACCTGCTCGGCGGTATGCAAGGTCACCGTCCGATCAGCGAGTTCAATCGTCTTGCCGTCAAGCGAAACGATGAGCGGGCCAAGCGCCGCCTGAATATCGTCAATGGCGCCCGGGATCGGTTCGGTCACGGTAACCAGGACATCACCGTCAGAAGCAGCGGCAGACTCGCCAATAATCGTTCGGAACCGGCGCCCGATCTCCACTCCCGGTGCGGCGATCGTGATTTGCGCAGCTTCGGCGAGTCGGAGACTGGCTCCCTGGGCCGTGGCTGGTGCGTCGCCGATCCACGCCACAACCGGCAACGGCGGGTTTCGGACGAGGGCAATAAGTTCTTCCACCTCTGCGGTCAAGGACCCTGGAGAATCGATCTTGAGGATCACAAACTCCGAGTCGCCCGCTGCTGCACGTTCGATCGAATCCGTTACGAACCGAACCAAAAACTGATCAACCGGGCCCTGCACCTCGACGACATCTATTACCCCGTCAGAAGTTTGTGCAAAGGCCGGTACGGCCAGAGTGCCAAGCAGAAATACGAGGACCAGAATACGTCGCATGAACCTGGATGATAGGAGGCGCGTCATCGGCCTCAGTCGACGGCACTACAGTGAGTCATCATGGAATCAATCCTCCTGGTAACCGACAGCAACTGGGTCCGCAACGACGTCGAAGCGGCGATCCTCGACCAAACTACATCCATTACCCATGTCGAAGACCCACGGACGGTCATCGCCGTCGCCGGGGAATCTCCACCGACGTTCTATATCGTTGACATGCAGGTCGGATCGATGGGGGGAATGGCCATCACCAGGGCGATCAAGTCCGCGGCGAACAACGGCGACATCGAAGACCGCCCGGTGGTTTTGCTTCTTGACCGTTCGGCCGATGAGTTCATCGCCAAACGCGCCGGGGCAGATCGGTGGGTCGTGAAGCCGTTCACTGCCCAGGCTCTTCGCGCTGCCTTGGGCTGATAGTTGTGAGCCTCGCTGCCCTCTGGATCGTTCTAGCGCTCTGCCTCATCGCCTCGGGGTTTTTGTCAGGATCCGAAACGGCCGTGACCGCCATACCTCGCGAGCGGGTGGTGCGTCTGGAAGGCCATCGAGGAGAACGCCTCGCTCGCCTGGCAACCCACCCGGAACGGACCATTGGGACGATCCTGATCGCCAACAACTTCGTCAACATCCTGGCGGCGTCGATCGCCACGATTCTGGCCGTCGACCTGACAGACGAGACGATCGGCCCGGTAATTGCCACGTTCCTCCTTACCGCCGTGGTGCTGGTGGTGGGTGAAATCACGCCCAAAACGCTAGCGTCGCGATACCCCGAAGAATACGGACTGGCCGTCGCTACCGGTTTGACCGCCGTTGCCACGATGCTCAATCCGATTTCGCGGGTGTTCCGGTTCGTCTCGAATCGACTGCTCCGAATCTTCGGAGTCTCCGACGACCCGGACCGCTCCGTGACGGAAGAAGATGTCAAGGCTCTCACCGCCCTCGGTGAACAGGCCGGAGAGATCGATCAGGTCGAGCGAGAAATCATCGAAGCTTTGTTCGCGGCTACCGACCGGCGGGTGCGCGAAGTGATGACGCCGCGAGTCGATATCGAAACCATCGATGCTCCAATCGATGAGGCCAAAATTCGAGCCGCTGTCTCCGGCACCGCTCACTCTCGATATCCCGTCGTCGCTCCCGGTCGAGGCCTCGACGAACTGGTCGGAATCTTGTACGTAAAGGATCTGCTTCGAATGCCTGGCGCCATCACCCCCGAAGCGGCCGCCCGTCTCATCCGCGAGCCGTTGTATGTGCCGGAAAGTGCTCCACTCATGACCGTACTCCACGAATTTCGCGACCGGCGCATCGGATATGCCATGGTGCTGGACGAACATGGCGGTGTCGAGGGAATGATCACTGCCAAAGACCTCATCGCCGAACTGATCGGCGATTTCCAGGACGAGTACGACCCTGGTGTACCGAAGGCCGCCCCAACCGGGGCCGGTACCTGGACCGCCGACGGGTCGATGACGGTCGAAGAGTTGAGCACCGAGATCGACTACCCCCTCCCCGAGGGGCCATACACGACCGTGGGCGGTCTGGTCATGTACCTGAGAGGCGACATCCCGACCGAAGGCGACATCGTAGACATCGACAGGGTTCGACTGCGGGTTGCCATCATGGACCGTAACCGTATTGGCCGGGTTTCGGTTTCCATATTGCCGGCGGGCCGCGCCGAAAACTAAGGCGCTAACATCCACCGCAACGGGACGTGGCGCAGCTTGGTAGCGCGCGTCGTTCGGGACGACGAGGTCGCCGGTTCAAATCCGGCCGTCCCGACCAGTTCTCTCTTCACGAGAGTACGAGTCGGAACCACCGTACTTGAGGGCTCTTCATCCGAGGGGCCCCCAAGTGTTTAAAGGGAACCAGTCAGGGCGCCGATGATTTGATAACCATGAACTGCCCGCGATGCGACGTGATCCTCATCCCCACCCATGCCACTGGCAATCGGTATGAGTGTCCGCGCTGCAATGGACGCCTGTCGAACAACAACGACATCGGCCTGCTGCTCAGCTTCGCCAAACGAAACCAGCTCGTTCGGGCAGCCGCCGAAGTCTCCTACGAGGGCCTCAGGTGCCCTTTCTGTGGCTCGCCGATGACGCCGGTGAATCTGACCCACCGGCTAGGTGAAATGGAGGTCGACGTCTGTAACCCGTGCGTCGCCCTATGGACCGATCCCGGTGAAATCACCAAGCTCTCCCAGTCAACCATCGGATCGACCACCAGTCACGAACTGGCGGCGATGGACCCTGACCTGCCGCTGAGCTGGCAACGAAGGTCCGTGGGTAGCGATGCCAACGGGAAGGCCACCACCGGGTTACTCGACCTGCTGGTCGAGATCTTCACAACCCGAATCTAGAGAACCCAGCTAGGCGAGCAGCAGTTCAGCAATCTCAACGGTGTTGAGGGCGGCGCCCTTGCGCAGGTTGTCGCCAACTGCCCACAATGAAATTCCACCCCGTTCGCCGACCGTCGGTCGAATTCTCCCGACGAGAACATCGTCAATGCCAGCCGAGTCGAGAGGAGTGGGGATCTTGTCTTCCCAGACTTGTACCCCTGGACTGGCGGCGATTGCGGCAGTCGCCTCGGCAACGTCAATCGGTCGATCGAACATCATGGTGGCGGCTATGCCATGGCCGACCATGACCGGGACTCGCACACAGGTCGGTTCAACCGCGATCCCAGGAGCACCGAGAATCTTGCGGGTTTCGTTGACAAGCTTCCACTCTTCGTCCGTGTAGCCCTCGGTTGCCGCATTGCCGGCAAACGGCAACACGTTCCAGCCGATCGGACGAACATACAAGTAGTCGCCCGGCTCCTGCCATGAGCCGTCGACCAATCCTTGCCGATTGGCGGCGAGGGCCGCATTCTGGCGCACCAACTCATCCATGCCGGCCATCCCGGACCCGGACACCGACTGGTACGAAGTGGCCACCATCGATCGAAGCCCGGCCACCTGGTGAAGCGGACCGACCGCCATGAGCAGGGCCATCGTCGTGCAGTTCGGGTTGGAGATAATCCCGGCGTGCCCGGCCAGGGCGTCATTGTTCACCCCGGCCACCACCAGAGGAACGTCGTCACGCATCCGGAAGGCCGAGGAATTGTCAACCACCGTGCAGCCGGCTTCCGCAAAGCGAGGTGCGAACTCCCTCGAACGGTCACCTCCCGCAGAAAAGAGGGCAATGTCGAGGCCGGCCGGGTCCGCTCCGGCCAGACTCTCTACGAACACTGGACCCCATTTGGTGGCGACCTCAGTACCGGCCGACCGCTCCGAGGCGAACAAACGCAATTCTTTGACGGGGAAATCCCGTTCTTCAAGGATGGACAACATGGTCCGACCGACGGCACCCGTCGCTCCGACGATGGCAACATTCGACAGGGTCATGCTCCGACCTCCTCTGCAACCTCTTCGAGGTTGAACAACGAAACAAGCGTTCCGACCGCATTGTTCACATCAGCTTCGGGAACCACACAAGATATCCGGATCGACGAGGTCGAGATCATGTCGATATTGATCGACTTGTCAGCCAATGCCCGAAAGACCCGGGCGGCGATACCTGACTCGGACTTCATACCGGCCCCGATTAGCGAGACCTTGGCGATGGATTCGTTCAGGTCGATCGGGCCGGAGCCAAGTTCGGCACCGACCGCTTCAGCCAGTTGCCCGGCCTTGTGAGCCTGGATGCGGGGGACCGTAAAGGAAATATCCGTGTGACCGGCACGCGAGACGTTCTGAACAATCATGTCGACGTTGACCCCACCCCCAGACATCGCTTCGAAGAGCCGGGCAGCCACCCCGGGGGTGTCGGGCACACCGGCGACGGTTACTTTGGCCTGCGAGGTGTCATGGGCAACACCACTGACGATCGCCTGCTCCATGGTTGTCTCCTTTACCCAGGTGCCCGGGTTCGTGTGAAATGATGAACGAACATGTATTGGAATGTTGAAGCGCCGACCGACTTCCACCGACCGTGCCATAAGTACCCCGGCACCCGACGATGCCAGCTCAAGCATCTCGTCGAACGAGATTTCGTCGAGCTTCCTGGCGGTGGGAACGACCCGCGGATCTGCGGTGAACACCCCATCAACATCGGTATAGATCTCGCAGACCTCGGCGTGGTGGGCGGCGGCCAGCGCGACGGCGGTCGCATCAGAGCCTCCTCGACCGAGCGTCGTCACCTCTTTGGTATCCGGGGAGACGCCCTGGAAACCAGCGACGATCACGACCTTGCCTTCGTCGAGGCTATTGCGGATCCGGTCACCCCGAATCTCGGTGATCTTGGCCGATCCGTGTTCATTGTCCGTCAGGATGCCCGCCTGGGAACCGGTCAATGAGACGGCTTCGACCCCTTCGGCGTGGAGAGCCATGGCTACCAGGGCCATCGAAATACGTTCGCCGGCGGTAAGCAACATGTCCATCTCACGGGCCGGCGGATCTGGAGTGATATCTGCGGCCAACGCGATGAGGTCATCGGTGCTTCTTCCCATGGCCGACACCACTACGATCACCTCGTTCCCGGCGCGGCTCGTGTCGGCAATGCGCCGGGCCACCCGCTTGATGCGGTCGGGGTCTCCCACCGAAGTCCCACCGAATTTTTGAACAATGAGTGCCATGATAAGTCTCTTCGCAGCGCCGACGGGGAAAGTCTACAAGCACTCGGCAAGCATCCCGTCATCACCAAATCGACGTACTCGACCAAACCCCCCTTCCGACGATCTAACATGCCGCCTCGTGTCACGCTCAAAGGCAAACAAAGAAGCTGCCCGCAAACAACGGCAAAAACAGGCCCAGAGAAAACAGCTACTGGCCACGCTGCGCCGTTTCGGCATCGCCACGATCATTGTGGTGATCGTCCTCGGCCTGGCCTCCATATTCAGCAGTAAAGCCGGTCCACTCGGCGAGACATACGACGAGATTCGGACCTTCCCGGTTGCCTGCGGTGGCGACCTACCGCCCGAGATCACCACACCACAAACCTTCACGGAAGCCACCGATCAAGGATTGACGGAAAACGCCACCGCCACTGTTGTTACGTCGTGCGGGACCATTGAAATAGCTCTCGATCTGACCACTTCTCCGACAGCCGCAAACACGTTCGCGTTTCTTGCCAACGAGGGCTACTACAACGGAACCGCCGCCCATCAACTCCTCCCCCAATTCGTCAAGTTCGGCGACCCGACCGCCACCGGCCTTGGCAATCCAGGCTTCACCTTTCAAGCTGAGAAGCCACCTGCGAACTTCGAGTACACACGAGGGGTGGTGGCCCTGGGCTTGAACGAAACTCAACGCAACGACGGCCAGTTTTTCATCGTGCTGGCCGACAAATCGACACGCGCCCCGAATTTCAGTCCCATCGGGGTCGTCACGGACGGCCAGGACGTTCTCGATAAGATCGCGGCCATCAACGTGCAGTTGGGAGTGATTCCCGAAATCAGCCAACCAGCCGAGACAATCTATATCGAGTCAATCACGATCAACCCGTAAAGACGCCGTTCCTACCCAAAAGGCGGTACCGTCGCATCATGGCTGTCGACCTGCACACACACTCTCGCGTTTCGGATGGGTCCGACAGTCCAACCGAACTTGTTGCCAACGCCGTATCGGCCAGGCTCAACGCCCTCGCTCTCACCGACCACGACACCCTCGATGGCCTCGAAGAGGCTCAGGCAGCCGCCGACCTGGCTGGTATCCGACTCATCCGAGGGGTCGAACTATCGCTCGAATGGACCAAGGGCGGGATGCACCTGGTCGTGCTGTTTCTCACCCCCGAGGGCCCTCTCCAGGATCGACTCGCTGATCTTCAGATAGCTCGTCAAACCCGCAACGACCGGATGATCCTGCTTCTCCAGTCCCTCGGATATGACATCACGATGGAAGAACTGATCGAAGAATCAGGCGGCGGGGTCGTCGGCCGACCGCACATGGCGGCCATCCTCGTCAGGAAGGGCTATTTCCCGGATCC
The DNA here is from genome assembly GCA_024641305.1 of bacterium. GTDB lineage: Bacteria > Actinomycetota > Acidimicrobiia > Spongiisociales > JAENVV01 > JAENVV01. The sequence goes on from JAHEDI010000007.1 coordinate 61,985, forward strand.
TCCCGCGGTCTTTGACGAGCTCCTTGCTACCGGTCGACCCGGTTACCTCGGCCGGGACCGACTCGATCCCGAGGAGGCCATCAGGCTTGCCAGGGCTTCGGGAGGCGTACCCATCGTTGCCCACCCTCACACGTTGGGCCTCGATACGGCGGCCGAATATGCCGACGCGATGGAGACCCTGGCGACCACCGGGCTGGCTGGCATCGAGTGTTACTACGGCGACTACCCCCGGGCCCAGCAAGAAGAACTTGCCACGACCACCAGGCGCTTCGGGCTGATCCCTTCTGGAGGATCCGACTACCACGGTACGTACAAGGAGGGTCTCGAGTTGGGAATTGGCCGGGGAGAACTGCTCGTTCCTGATCACGTCCTGGAAGAGCTAGAAGCCAACCGGTGACCAAAGGAATGGGGCGGGCCGCCCTGATCGTCTCGGCCGGCATCCTCGTCTCAAGAGTCCTCGGACTCGTGCGAGAGTCGGTCATGGCTGCGTTACTCGGAGCGGGTACCGAGTCGGGAATCTATGTGGCGGCCTTCGCCATCCCGGACATCCTGTACTACCTGATGGCGGGCGGGTACCTATCCATCACATTCATACCGATTCTCTCCCGTCACCTCGCTGCGGACGATGAGGCTGGTCAGTGGGAGTCTTTCGCAGCCATCGCCAAACCCGTGACCACCGTCATGGTCGCCGTCACCGCCGCCGCCATGGTCTTCTCCGATCAATTGGTCGACTTCGTTTATGTCGCCCTCCCCCGGCTTCTCGACAGCGACGCCATCGTGGCTCTCGGCCCAACAGAGCTCGCTCAAGTAGCCCACTTGACCCGAATTGTCCTTCCCGCCCAAACGTTCTTCATGCTCGGCTCGCTCCTGGCCGCCGTTCAATACGCCCACCGCCGATTCACCCTGCCGTCGTTGGCGCCGCTCGTCTATAACCTGGCAATCATCGTCGGGGGGGTTCTGGGACCATCCCTCGGAATCGGCGGCGCCGAAGGGTTCGCCTGGGGTGCCCTGCTCGGGTCGATCCTTGGCAACTTTGGCCTTCAGTTATATGGCGCCAGACAGGTCGGCCTGCGGTGGGCACCGGGAACTTCCTGGCGAGGGCCGGTCGTCGGCGAGTACCTGCGCCTGGCACTACCGCTCATGCTTGGACAATCCATCGCCGTCCTCGACGCCCAGTTCATTCCGATCTTCGGCCAGACCCTCGGCGAATCGGCCATTTCTCAGGTGTACTTCGGCCGCCGCCTCAATATGTTTCCGGTGGGCATCATCGCCCAGGCGGCAGGAGTCGCCGCCTATCCGTATCTGGCCAGGCTGGCCGAGGAAGGCAAACTTTCCGAACTCTCGGCTACCTTGACCAGAGCCCTGAGATACACCATCTTTGCCGGGTTCGCGGCTGCAGCAGCCGTATTTGCGGCCTCGGCACCAGCCGTACGGATTGCCTACCAGAGAGGTGATTTCACGAGCACGGACACGGTGGCGGTGGCCACTGCGCTGGCCATCTACAGCCTGTCGATTCCGTTGTGGGGCGCCCACCAGGTGTATTCCCGGGCCTTCTACGCCCGACGCAAAATGTGGACCCCGGTCGTGATCGGCACATTGTGGACGGTGCTGGGCGCAGGCATTTACTGGTGGTTCGTGGCCCGGTATGGTCAATCAGGCCTGGCAGCCGCCAGTGTGACCACGATGGCGCTGTACACCCTCCATCTTGCCTTGTCCTGGTACCGCCAGACCGGATTATCCGAGGGCCGTTCCGTGGCCGGCGTCACCGGGAGGTCGGCACTGTCGGCACTTCTGGCCGGAGCGGTCGGTTCGTACGCGGTACGGATGATCACCGGCCCGGTGGAGTCGATGGGCCTCTTCGAGAGCCTGGCGGGCCTTGTGGTGGCGACGGTGGTGGTGGGCGGTCTATACCTGGCAATGACCAAAGTGCTGGGGGGACGTGAGCTATCAGAACTACGACTCGCCAGGCGGGCCGGGGACTGAGGCCGTCGGGGGAACGTTCATCAGCGTTCCTGGTTGAGGACCGGTCTGACCACCAAGGTTTCCAACCCCGGTCCGTTGCATGTCACCCCAGACCTTCTTCTTGGGGTTCCAAAACAGGGACCGCACCCGCCACCAGACCGATCGTTGCCGAAGCCCGAGATGCTCCCCGAGCGTGTACATCAACAAGCGTAAGGTCGATCGGCCGTCTGAGTAGTAGCCGAACCGATCGTCAAGAAAGAGGGAGGCAATCGAGTTGGCGGTACCCAATAGCAACGCGATCAGGATGAGCGGCACAGCCACCTCGGGGTTCAAAAAGCCGGTGAGCAACGAGATCGGTATGAGAATCCATCCGGTGAACTCAAGAACTGGTGCGATGAACTCGAACGCGATGAATGATGGCCATGCCACCATCCCGACAAACCCATAGCGCGGATTCAAGATCATTCCCTTGTATTGCCAGATGACCTGGATGAGTCCCCGATGCCAACGAACCCGCTGCTTCTTGAGCACGTTCCAGGTCACCGGTACCTCTGTCCAGGCTACTGCATCGGCCGAGTACACAATGCGATAGTCCTGCTTCTTCCGCCGGAAATGCCGGTGTAGTCGCATGGTCATCTCCATGTCCTCGCCGAGATGGTCGTTCCGGAAGCCCCCGACCTCGGTCACCGCCGCCTTGGAAAATATTCCAAAGGCGCCCGAAATGATGAGCAGCGACCCCATCCGGGACCAACCAGGTCTGGCCGACAGGAACGATCGTATGTATTCCACGACCTGGGCCATCTCAATCGCGGTTCGAGGCAGCGAGACTTTCGTCACCTTCCCGAGGCGCACCTCGCAACCGTTAAGCGGGCGAACATTGCCGCCGACGGCCACCGTTCGTTCCCGATCTTCTACAAAGTGGCGAGCTGCATGGATGAGCGCCTCGGATTCGAGCACCATGTCGGCATCGGTCGCCATGAAATACGGAAACTTGGAGACGTTGATTCCGGCGTTGATGGCATCGGATTTGCCGCCATTTTCTTTGTCGACCAGGACGACGGGATGTGGCAAGCGACTCTTGTACAGCCGTCGTATTGTCTGCGTCGGTATCGCATTACGAAACGGAAAGTCGATCGGCACCATATCGAAGGCTTCGATCATCCGTTGAACCGTTTCATCCTTCGAACCGTCGTTGACGACGATGATCTCCATGTTGGGATAGTGCAGCATCGCCATGGATCGAACCGAGTCGGCGATTCCGGTCGCTTCGTTGTACGCCGGGATCACGATCGAAATCGGTGGAGTCGTATCGGAGGTAATCATGTCCTGAATGCGACCGTGCCGGGTCACGAACCGGTCGGAAGCCAGGGCACGATAAGACATCGTTGCCACAAAAAAGACTTGTATCTGCATCAGGATGACGTAAAAGATGATGAAGAAATTGAACGTCTGAACGATGGTGTTGAGCATGATGTACCGTCAGGTCGCGGTTGAACTCATTCTGGTCGGTGCGAGGGTCATTGCCAGGGACCTCTCGCTCAGACCCGCATCCGGAGGGCGTCGACATACTCGGGATTGAGACCCGCCACCAGGAAGAACTCTGCCTTCCCGGCCTGAACCAGGGAGGAGATGAGATCCTCGGCGGCCAGCCGGTCAGTTGCTTCTGTTGAACGGAGCGCTTCAACAGCCTCGCCAGCAACCCCGGACGACAGAAGAACCGCGGCCGCCGCATCACGTGCATACGGGTCGGGATGTCCCAGCGAGGAACGGAGCGCCTCGTTTCCTCCTGGAACCTCGACCAGGGCTGAGGCAGCATTGTGCCGTACCCACCAGGATTGGTCACTGAGTGCTCTCCGGAGCCAGGGTATGGCCTGACGGTCAGTTCGTCGTCCCAACGCCGAGGCGGCCTGGGCACGGACCTCCCACTGTTTATCTGCGAGAAGCTCCAGCAATGAGGGCACCGCCCGGGGAGTTCCGGCTCTTCCGAGCGCAGCAGCTGCCCTCATTCTCAAATCGGCGTCGGACGAGGACAGCGCCTGAATCAGCGATCCTTCGGCCCGAATATCACCGATAAGTCCAAGCGTGCGGGCAATCAAAGGCCGGTAGCGACCCGTCCCCTGCAAATAGCGAGCCATCTCGGGGACCGCCTCGCGCCCGAACGAGTAGAGGGCGTCGGCTATCCGTTGGGCGTGCCACTCGTCCTGGTGTTCCATGCCGGCCAGGAGACTCCTGACGGAACTCGGGTCTCCGATATGAGCCAGCGCGGCAGCTGCCTGCACCTGGATCTCGGGGACGATGTCGTGCAGCATGAACACGAGATCGGTAACGGTGGTGGGGTCGCCGATTTCGCCGAGCGCCTCCACGGCACTCACCCGTTCATCCCGGTCTTTCGACCGCAATCCCTTAAGGAAACGGTCGACTAATCCCATGTCACGGGCCGCCGTAAGCAACCGGAGTCGATCGTCGCCCTGGAGCATGCGCATATATTCGAGCACCACCGATCGAAACTCCGGATCTCCGGCGTATCGACGGAAATTTCGAGATCCGGGATCACCGCGGACGATGAGTTCTCCAACCAAATCGACGAACCTGGCTCGCCGGGCGGCAGTCCGGCGACGGCGAGCCCCACTCACTGCCTTCAGGAGGAACAGAGAAACGGCGGAGATGATGACCAACCCGCCGAGGCCGATGAGAACTGCCACTGCCAGATCAGCCATTCTGAGGCCGATCGCGGATTTGCACCTTCACTCTGGCAATGATCTCCCGAACCGAAAAGGGTTTCCGCACGTAGTCGGAGGCGCCTGACTCGAGTGAACGCACGATGTCCTCTTCGTTCGAGACCCCCGAGACGATGATGATCGGGGTTGCCATGCCGGCCTGGCGCCACCGTTGCACGACTTCCTGACCGAGCAGTCCCGGCAAGAGGTGATCAATGAGGATGACATCGAATCGTTCGGCCAACGCGCGCTCGAATGCCTCGAGACCGTCGGCGAGGGCAGTCACCTCACAGCCAGCCGACTCAAGGGCGCGCGTCAACAGAAAGGCAACAGCCCGTTCATCGTCTACGACGAGAATCTTTGGTTTGTTCATGCGCCAATTCCACCACCGGCACCCCCGGCGCTGTCGATGGATTTAGTCGCTCGTTATCTCACTATCTGCCATTTGAACCAACCGCTCGACGAGCGGTGCATAAATGCGGTAAAACAAGGCCGCGTTTCCGTGAGCTGCCAAACGCTTCATTACCGGCAGCGCGCCCGCTATGTGGCGCGCCGGAAAGGCTGCCGGAGTTGAAGCAAGATTGCCTGCTGCGTACACCGTGTTGTCGTTCCAAACGAGAAAAGGCGAACGCTGGGCGATACCCCATTCCTCGAGAAGAGCAGCTCCCCGATCATTGACCGGGAGGTTGATCCACAGGGATGTATCGGCACCGGAATCCGCTTCTATAAGGGCAAACCACGAGTCGAAGGAAACGTCCAATTTCTCACGTTCGTCGGGCAAACTGCCGGTGATGCGGGGTCGGGGACTCTCCAAATCGGCCGATTGCAGCACAACGAGGGCCGGAGCACGGGTGCGGGTACCGACGCTAGTTCCAACAATGATTATCCCGGGTCCCTGATAGTCCCACGCCCCGGCATGAAGGCTCCGCAACCGCGGGCCGGCATCCTGCAGATCCTCAAACGCCCGCCCCACCCAACCGGTGGCATCGATCCCGAAGATCGACTGAAGCATTTCCGATGTCCCCGGATCGGTCGGCTCGTGCATCATGTTGAACTCAGCCATCACCACCGTGCCCTCGTCGGCCCATCGGGCTACATCGCGAGCGAACGATGGTGGGAAAGTCTGGCTGACTCTCACAATCCCGTCCGCATCAATCTCAGCCAATTCATTCACATAGACCCCGTAAGCGTCCACCAACAAGACGAGGTCGGGCCGTTGATCAGGCCACGTCCCGAACGGAAGCCCTCCGGGACCCGACCCGACATAGTCGGTAGCGCCATTGAACGGCACCTTCAGATACGTCATCATCAGGCCTACCGCATTGTGCTCACGACGCAGATCGTCAACGACGGTCGAGTCATAGACGAGAAGGTCGATGGGTCGTTCGGACGTAAGCGACCACCGCAACCACCCGCCAAATGGAAGCCCGGCTATCACAACCAATCCGATGAGCGAAAGCCCCAGGAATAGCCGATTCGCCGAGCGCAGTTTCAATGGGCTTGGTCGACGAACCGACTCGGCTTGCCCGCCACTGCCGAGCTGGGTGGTGGAGGGGCGGCGCGGAGACGACTCCGAGTCTGCCGGACGGCCGCCACCCAGGCAGACGGCTCCGGCCGATACGCGGGTCGTCGCGCGCCTTCTTCCTCGTGGATCAAGGCAACCACGACCGCAATCGCGGCCGCTTCCTGCGGTCCGGCACCACCTCTAATGATCATGCGACAACTCTACGAGCTCAACGAGGGTCCCGCCCAGCGTCGAGGGGTGTACAAAGGCAATCCGGGCACCACGTCCGCCGGACCGTGGCACGGTATCGACCAGGCGAGCTCCCTGTTCGGCCAACTCACTCAAAGCCACTTCAATGTCATCAACGGCAAACGCCAGATGATGCAGACCCTCGCCGCGACTCGCCAGGAACCGGCCGACCGGAGAATCAGCCGATAACGGCTGAAGAAGCTGCACAAACGAGCCGCCAACCGGAATCATGGCCTCCTCGACTCCTTGCGCCTCGACCGTTTCACGGTACAACGGAAAGACGCCATACAGGCGTTCGTAATCGGACAGGGCCGCGTCCAGATCAAACACGGCAATCCCCACATGGTCAACGTTGTACAGGCGCACGACTCAAGTGTAAACGGCTTGAGTACGATGGACCACTACAGGAGGAATCCATGGCGGCTGTCATCGTTGGTGCAAAACGCACACCAATCGGAAAATTCGGCGGCGGTCTCGCCCCATTACGAGCGGTTGAACTTGGTGCCATGGCCATTCGGGCGGCGCTGGGCGATCTGGATCCAGGCCGGATCGATGAGGTCATTTTCGGCCAGGTACTCCAAGCAGGAGAGGGCCAGATCACTGCCCGACAGGCGGCCGTGAAAGCTGGACTGCCGATGACCGTCCCATCGGTGACCATCAACAAAGTGTGTCTTTCTGGCCTGGCGGCCATTGGCATGGCCAACCGATCCGTGTTGCTCGGCGAATCAACCTTTGTCGTTGCGGGCGGGATGGAATCGATGTCGAACGCTCCATACGTCATGCCCAAGGCCAGGTGGGGGGCTCGCCTCGGAGACGCAGAACTCATCGACGTGATGATGCACGACGGCCTGTACTGCTCGTTCGATGCCTGTTCGATGGGCCAGGCCTCCGATCTCAAAAATGACCAACTTGGGATCGATCGCCTTCGTCAGGACGAGTGGTCCGCCAGGAGTCACAAGCGCGCAGAGACCGCCACCCGCAACGGAATCTTCTCGAAGGAGATCGTGCCCGTTGAAGTACCACAGCGCAAAGGGTCAGCGCTTCTGATCAGTGAAGACGAAGGCATCCGTACCGGCACGACTACCGAGAGCTTGGGGAGCCTCCGGCCGGCGTTCGGAGCGACGGGCACGCTTACTGCGGGCAACTCAAGCCAGATATCAGATGGCGGGGCGGCGGTCATAGTGACGAACCGCCAGGCGGCCGAATCTGAAGGGCTAAGTATCCTTGCCGAGATCCGCTCCTACGGACAGATCGGAGGCGTCGACCCTTCCCTGCACGAACGGCCAGCCGAGGCTCTTGCGGTCGCGCTCCAACGGGCCAACCTCTCGGCTGGCGACCTCCACGCCGTCGAGATCAACGAGGCATTCGCTTCAGTTGCGCTTTGGTCAGCCCAGATGCTTGGAATACCGGAGGATCGCGTGAACGTCCACGGCGGAGCCGTGGCGCTGGGCCACCCGATCGGTGCAACCGGCGCCCGACTGGTCGTCAGTTTGATCAACGCGCTCAGCGAGCGCGGAGGCGGCCTTGGCGCCGTAACCTTGTGTGGAGGCGGCGGACAAGGCGACGCCCTGATTTTGGAGGTCCATGCATGACAGAGGTTCCCGAACGAAACCTTGGCCTGGAACTGGCCAGAGTCACCGAATCGGCCGCCATTGCCGGCGCTCGATGGCAAGGGCGGGGCGACAAGATGGCGGCTGACCAGGCCGCCGTCGACGCCATGCGAATCATCCTTTCAACCATCGACATCGACGGCACCATTGCCATCGGCGAGGGTGAAAAAGACGAAGCTCCCATGCTGTACAACGGAGAGAAGGTCGGGACCGGGTTTGGTCCCAAGGTCGATGTGGCTGTCGACCCAATTGACGGAACGTCACTGACTGCGGCCGGTCGACCGGGAGCGCTCGCAGTTATCGCCTTGGCCGAAGCCGGCACCATGTATTCGCCGGGAAGCCTGGTCTATATGGACAAAATCGCCGTCGGCCCCGAAGCCGCCGGCTGGATTGATATCGAGGCGCCCGTGGCGCACAACTTGCGCCAGGTTGCCAAAGCTCGTGACAAAGACATTGATGACCTCACGGCGATCATTCTTGACCGCCCCCGCAACCAGCCATTCATTGACGCAGTCCGGTCTGCCGGCGCTCGCATCCGACTCATCTCGGATGGAGATGTTTCGGGGGCAATCGCCACCGCCGAGCCCGACTCGGGTATCGACATCCTGTTCGGTATCGGTGGATCACCCGAAGCGGTGATCGCCGCCGCCGCACTCACGGCCATGGAAGGCGAAATTCAGTGCAAGCTGTGGCCCCGCGACGAAAGTGAACACCAGTACGCCGCCGACAACGGACACGATCTCGACAAGATCCTGACGCTCAAAGATCTGGTGAGCGGCAAGAACATCTTCTTCGCAGCTACCGGTGTGACCGATGGCGAGCTCCTCCAAGGGGTGGATTTCTTCGGCCACGGCGCAACCACCCATTCGGTTGTGATGCGCTCCAAGACCGGCTCGATTCGCTTCATGCACGCACGCCATAATCTGGATCGCCTTGACCGTCTCAAAGGCACACTCGACGAGTAGCTCACAGGTGCGAGTTTTCCTTATTGAGCCCTACTACACGGGGTCACATAAAGCGTGGGCGGACGGTTGGAAAGCCTCCTCCCGTCACGACGTGCACCTGCTCACAATGGAAGGGCGGTTCTGGAAGTGGCGGATGCATGGCGGACCGGTCACGCTCGCCCATCAGGCGCTTGAAATAGCCGCCCAAGCAGGTAGGCCCGACGTGATCGTGGCGTCGTCAATGCTCGACCTCGCCACCTTCCTCGGACTAGCCGGGTCGCAGCTCGGGAGCCCACCATCGTTGCTGTACATGCACGAAAACCAGCTGACCTACCCGCTTTCACCCCGGACCCGGGGCGAGGATTTGAGCTACGGATTCGTCAACTGGCGATCGATGGTCGCTGCGGACCGAATCTTGTTCAATTCGCGCTACCACGAGGACGCCTTCTTTGGGGCGGTCGGGCCTTTCCTCAAGAATTTTCCCGACTACCGCCAGCTTCACCTCATCGACCGGGTCCGCGACAAGACCGCGGTGATCGGCGTCGGAATCCCCATCCGAACACCGGGTCAAACTCCGTCACTCCCCCCGCTCGTGCTGTGGAATCAGCGTTGGGAATACGACAAAGACCCAATCGGGATGTTTGAGATGCTGTACGCGGTCGACGACCAGGGGATGAACTTTCGCCTGGCGTTGACCGGCGAGAACTTTCGACAAACCCCGACCGAATTCGAGGTGGCCAAACAACATTTCGGGGATCGAATCATCCAATTCGGGTACGCCGACGCCCATCGGTACGAACGCCTTGTCTCCGAGGCAGACATCGTCGTGAGTACCGCCAACCACGAGTTTTTCGGGGTTGGAGTCGCCGAAGCCACCGCTGCCAGAGCGTTTCCCGTGCTGCCCCGACGTCTCTCGTACCCCGAACTACTTCCCGAACAGATCCACCCGGCCTGCCTATACGAGACGGCCGACCAGGCAGTCGCTTTGTTGGCAGCGGCGTTGACCAATCCGCAACACCGATCGACGATCACCGACATCGCAGGACCCTCCCTTGAGCGCTTCGCCTGGCCAATCATCGGTGAGGCCTACGACGAAGTTGTCGACCATCTCGCCGGAACCTGAGACCCGACCACGAGAGTCGTCCATACACCGGGCGACCGGTAGGGTGCTCGAATGCAACATGTCATCTGGGACTGGAACGGCACTCTGCTCGACGATATTCACATCGTCGTCGACGCGGTGAGCGAGACAGTCGCCGCCTTCGGAGTTCCGACGCTGACCATCGAGGATCACGCCAGACTCTTCACCCGCCCGGTGTCGGTGTTTTACGAGCGGATGCTTGGGAGGCCGATCACCGGCACGGAATGGCGCCAGCTCGACGACACGTTCCACGAGGCGTACGCCAGACGCATGGTTCAAGCGGAGCTTTCCGTCGGTGCTCATCAGATCCTCGGGGACCTCGCTGACCAGGGAAAGAGCCAATCGCTCCTCTCGATGGCCCCGCACGATCATGTCCTGGAACGAGCTGCCACGTTCGGGGTCGACCGGTACATGATCCGCATCGATGGGCTGCGCGATGGCAGTGGGGCCCTGAAAGAATCGTCGATGAGCGCTCACCTGAGCGCCCTACTGGATCACCCGACTGCTCCGGATGATCCGGGTGCATACGTCGTCATCGGTGACTCGCTTGACGACGCCAAGGCAGCGCGAGCCAACCGGGTTCCAGCGGTGATGTTTGCGTCCGGGTCACATCACCGGGCTGACCTGGTCGCCACCGGCTTTCCGGTTGCTGACACCTTGCACGATGCCGTTCGCATCGCCATGGACCAATAGCTCGCGATGTGATTCACCCGGGACGTTCTACACTCAGGCCATGACTCAGCGACCACCCGACATGCGCCAACTCATGAAGCAAGCCCAGAAAATGCAAGAGCAACTCGCCACCGCTCAAGCCGAGTTGGCCGAGCGTGAGTTCCAGGGCTCGGCCGGGGGAGGCGTGGTCACCGCCAGCGTGAAGGGCTCCGGCGAGGTCCTGACGGTGAATATCGACCCATCGGTCATCGACCCCGACGACCCGGAGATGCTTGGTGACCTGGTCGTAGCCGCTATCAACGCCGCCCTTCGGGGCGTTAGCGACGTCGCCGCCGAACAGATGGGCGGGCTAACGGGTGGCTTGGACCTCGGCGGCTTGCTCGGCTGATGTTTGAAGGACCTATCCAGAGACTCATCGACGAGCTCTCCCGGCTACCTGGTGTAGGTAGGAAGTCGGCTCAGCGATTGGCGTTTCATCTTCTCAACGGTGAGGAAGCCGATGCCCGTCGCCTGGCCCAGGCAGTCATCGACGTCAAGGAGCAAATCGGACTCTGCGCTCGCTGTTACAACGTGACGGCCGGAGACGAATGCAACATATGCCGTGACGTGCGACGGCTCCCGGATATCGTCTGTGTCGTCGAACGAGCCCAGGACATTCCCGTCATCGAGTCGACCAGAGAGTTCACCGGTCGCTATCACGTCCTCGGAGGGGCATTGTCGCCGATTGATGGAATCGGACCGGGTCAGCTTCGTTTCAACGAGCTGAAACGGCGGGTCGAAAACGAAGGCATCACCGAGTTGATCTGCGCTACGAACCCGACCATTGAAGGCGATGCGACGTCCATGTATATCGCCAGGGAATTCAAGCCGCTCGGAGTCAAGGTGAGCCGTTTGGCTTCGGGCTTGCCGGTCGGCGGAGATCTCGACTACGCCGACACGGTGACCCTGGGTAGAGCACTAACCGGACGTTCCGAGCTGTAGGGAATCAATCGGACCCGGTTATGACTCTTCGATGACCTCGCCACCGAGAAGGTCCTCGACGAGACCGACCGGGTCGTCTACCTCGCCGGCTTCGGCCATTCGATCCTTATCAGTCTCTTCGTCATCGTCATCGTCGACCCCCAACTCCACCGGAGAAGCCTGGTCGGCATTGTCAGCCACAAACCGAGCTGCCACCAACCCGCCCAACAAGGAAGACGCTTCCGCAGATACCGCGGCAGCGAACTGCGGGTCGGAAACCATTTGCTCAAGGTGAAAGCCAAGATGGCTGGGAACATGGATTACCAGCGTCGCCCCATCAACCAGCCCCGGGCGCGCCTCGCGGAATAGGGCATGCCGGCGATTCCCGAGTTCGTCTTTGATGCGGGCCGATAAGGCCGGCCAGATCCGCTTGAACGCCGCGAGATCGACGTCACCCGTCGGCGCACCGTCGCCACCTGCCCCCGAAGCCGGAGCGCCAGAAGGCTCAGACATCGGGGTCTCAGGTTTGGATGACACCGGGACCGCGCCTACGGGCGCCTCCGCCGTCGGTTCCTCGCCGGTTGACTCAGTGCCGGGAATGGAACGAGGGGAACCGGCCGGAACGCTCGGGCGCAGGGTAGGAGTAGGAGCCGGAACTGCGTCTGCTGACAGGGTCGGGGCCTGCCGGGCGATGGCCGAAACCCGCCGCTCAAGGGTATCGAGGCGGGCCTGTATAGACGGGACATCCGCGGCAATCTCGGGTCGGGTCAATTTCAAGAGAGTGATCTCGGTCATGAGCCGCTCCTCGCGTCCTTCGCGCAACCGCAAGAGCCCATCCGAAAGCACATCCATCGACCGGATGACATCGCTAACGGAAAGGGTGTCTGCGACCGCTCGCCAATCAGCCAGGATATCGGCTGGTTCGTCTGCCACCTCTTCCAGATTCGGTGCATAGTGCGCCAGGAAGACCCCGCGGAAAAAGGCAATGGCTTCCGAGATGAACCGCCGCAGATCGACGCCGTTGCCAGCCAGTGTCGCGACAAGTTCTAGAGCGGTCCGGGCGTCGTGTTCGCCAACGGCCACGGCAAGTCGGGCAAACACATCACGGTCGGCCAGACCCAGCGCCCGATTGACGGCGGCTGGATCAACCGAACCGTCTCCCAGGGCGGCCACCTGTTCCAGCAGGCTCAACGAATCTCGAACGGAGCCTGCCGCGTGACGAGCGACCAGCTGAAGAGCCCCCTCGGCCACGGTATAGGACTCCAACTTGGCAACGCCGGCTAGATGATCGGTCAATGCCTCGACGGAGACAGGATGAAAATCGAAGCGTTGGGATCGGGACCTGATCGTATCAAGCAGTTTGTACGGTTCCGTCGTCGCCAACACAAAGTGCACGTGTTCAGGTGGTTCCTCAAGCGTCTTGAGGAGGGCGTTGGAAGCAGCCTTGGACAGCATGTGGGCTTCATCCAGGATGAACACGCGCTTGGCCCCACCAACCGATGCCACCGTCGTGACACTCACCTTGATGTCGCGGATGTCATCGACAGAGTTATGTGAAGCGGCGTCAAGTTCTGTTACGTCAAACGAGGACCCGTTGACAATCGCCAAACAGGAGTCACAGGCGTTACATGGTTCGCCGCCTCCCGGGGGGTTCTGACAGTTCAACGATTTGGCCAACAGGCGTGCAGAGGTGGTTTTGCCCGTCCCCCGCGGACCCGCAAACAGGTACGCGTGGGCCACCTTGCCCTCGGCGATCTCTCTCACGAGGGTATTGGTAACGTGACTCTGGCCAACCACCTCTTCGAAAAGTTGGGGTCGGTATTTCCGGTAAAGGGCTTGATATTCCACTGAGGCTGATGGTAGCCCGCACAGATCTCCACGAGTCCAAAGGATCAGAAAACGAGTGGGGCACTCGCACATTCTCGGAACGCTGCCAGACTGTCGCCATGACGGACGGACAACCAGCGGTTTGGGCGCGTGGATTATCACGGCGTTTCGGAAACAAGGTAGCTGTTAAGGGGATCGATCTCGCCGTAATGCCAGGGGAATTCTATGGCCTCCTCGGACCGAACGGAGCCGGCAAGACCACGACCATCAAGATGATTGTCGGATTGCTGCGCCCCGATTCTGGAACGGCCGGGATCGGCGATATCAACACCTGGGAGCATCCCACGGATGCCAAACGGCGGATCGGCGTCCTGCCCGAAGAATTCAACCTCTACGAGCGATTGACCGGTGCTGAACTTCTCGACTTCACGGCCGCCATTCACGGGCTGCCCAAAGCCCAGGCGGCCTCGCGACGACAGGAACTACTTAGCCTTCTCGATCTCGAAGATTCCTCTCGCACCGTCATCGGCGACTACTCGCGCGGCATGCGCAAGAAGGTGGCCCTGGCCGCGGCGGTTATTCATGCTCCCCCGGTACTTTTCCTGGATGAACCATTTGAAGGGGTGGATGCGATAAGTGCCAGGCTGATCCGTCAGCTTCTCCAGCGATACACCGAAAGCGGCGCCACCATCATCTTCTCGTCCCACGTGATGGAGCTCGTGGAACGATTGTGTACCCGTATCGGGATCATGGTCGGTGGTCAACTTATTATCGAGGCGACGCCCAAAGACCTGCTGGCCCGATACGACGCGAGCACGGTCGAGGATGCTTTTCTGGCGGCGGTCGGCGCTTCTGACACAACCGAAGGTCTTGAATGGCTCGCCAACTCGTCTGGCTGAAGTGGCGACTTCTGGCAAACGGTCTTCGCACGGACCGGCAACGCCGATGGGGGCTACCGGTCATCGCGGTCGGGCTGACGGTTATCGCCGCCCTCGGCGGCCAGTTCTATTACGACACCGCTCGATCTCTCGATCCGGCCGCCGCCGCCCAATTTGCCATCTGGCTGTCGGTTGTCGGGTGGGTTGGGTGGGCCACATTGCCGGTGCTCATCTTCCCGATTGACGAGACCCTCGACCCAGCCAAGTTCGCCACGTTGCCGCTGACGCGCCGGCAGATGATGATCGGCCTCACCGGAGCGGCCATGCTCACGCCACCCATCGTGGTGCCAGTCCTCGTCATCTTGGTCAACCTTGCCTTGTGGAGCGGTTGGGTTCTGACGCCGATCACCGTCATGGCGGTCACTCTGCTCATCACCTCCTACGTGGTGGGCGGACAGGCCTTCACGACCGCTTTTTCCATGCTTATCAAGAGCCGACGGGGCCGGGACCTCACCATGTTGTTCGTTGTGGGCCTCGGACTTGGGCTGTACGCCGCCCAGGCCGTTGGCGCAGATAAGATTGGTTCGCTTGGCCTGGAGGGAGCCCTGCTGGCCCACCCCGCCAGTTCATGGGCATGGGTTCTGCCTCCCGGGGCGGCCCAATCGGCCATCCATGCGGCCGATCGTGGAGAGTGGCTCTTGACGGCAGGATTGTTGCTTTGGTCAGCACTGAGCCTCGTGGGTCTTGCCTACGTATGGAACCGGATGCTCACCCGCCTCATCACCCAACCAGAGGCCACCTCGACGAAGTCGGTTTCTCGTATGAAACCATTTACGGATCTCGCAGGATGGGGTCCAACCGCCGTAGTGGTCCGCAAAGAGTTACGCATGTATCTGCGCGATCCCCGCATGAGAATGGTCTGGACGGGGGGTGTTATCTTCATCGGCATTCTCGGAGCAACCCTCCTCCTCGGGCAGACCCGACTCGAGCGGCTCGGCGCCAGTCCGTGGCTCGTCCTGGCCGCCCCGAGCGCCGTGCTGTTCGTCGGCCTGCCGGTTGCGCTTAACCAGTTTGGATGGGAACGCCGGGCGGCCTCGTACCTCTTCGCTCTCCCGATCACACCCCGCCAGATGCTGGTCGGAAAGAACGTCGCAACCATGATTGCCCTAAGCCTTGAAACCGCCATTCTGACCGTGACACTGGCCGCCATCACCGGCGGATGGTCCAGGGTTATCTACCTGCCGGCCATTCTCCTCACCGCGGTTGCCTGTCAGTTGGCGGTCGGCAATCTGGCCTCGGTTCTGACTCCCCTGCGATTGCCGGACATGGGTACGGATGTGTTTTCCCAGGCCAGCGAACACGGTTGCCTGGCGATCGCTTCTCAGCTGGTGTCGTTTTTCATGATTGGCCTCCTGATGGTCCCACCAGCGGTTGCGTTCACCCTTGTCGAAGCATTTGGAGCCACCCGGTTTTCGCTCTGGCAGGTCTCGGCCGTGTCAGTCCTGTATGGCGTGTTCATCTATCTCGTGGCGTTGAAACTGGCTTCGATATTGCTGAGACGTCGCATGCCGGAGGTCCTCGATTGGGTTCGGATCAACTGACCCGGCGGCGTCGATCGATCTTTGGTTTCGACCGAGACCCTCTATCCTCGCTGGTCTATGGCCCCTGGAAGTACACATGCGTCTCGGTATTGACCTCGATGGAGTGGTCGCCAACTTCAACGGCGGGTGGATCACCTTCTACAACCAAGAGTTCGGCACCAATCTGACGCCCGAGGTAGTTGACAGCTGGGACGGAATTCCGGCAGCCACCCACTTCCCGTCGATGCGCCAGTTTTGGGATTGGGCTCGGTATCTGAATGGAGCATCTCTGTTCCGTCACCTCGACCCATACGACGGGGCGGTTGAGACACTATGGGACCTGGCCAAAGAGGATCACACGATTGTGATCCTGACCTCAAAACCGTATTGGGCAACTCACGACACGTACGCCTGGATCGCCGAGCATCGATTACCAACCCGGGAAGTTCACATCCTCGATGATAAGTGGCAGGTCGATTGCGATGTCTACCTCGATGACGCTCCTCACAACGTCTACGACATCCATCACCACCGGCCCAATCGGGCGACGGTCCGGTACGTCCGACCCTGGAATCATCCCGTTCCGGGAACATTCGATGTCTCGAACTGGGACGAGTTCCGGGCATTCGTCAATAACCACACGCCGTGACGTTTTCGCGGTCTGGAAACCTTCGCCGCTCCTCGCTAGCCTCGTAATGGCGCCCTGGGTGGAATCCACCCCGGATGCCAGTCCAATAACCCGACCGAGGGAAATCAAATGAAAGCTCGTACCTGGGCAACGATGAGCGTCGTGCTGGCGCTTGTACTGACTGCATGCGGAGGGGCCGACACGGCCGACACCACCAGTGCTGCGCCTGAAACCACTACCACTACCCAAGCCGAGACCACGACGACGGTGGCCCCGACGACCACCACCGAAGCGATGTCCACGGTGGGTTCCCCGGAGAACCCCATCAAGGTTCTCTTCGTACCGTCCGCCGAAGCAGCGATCATCGTGACCGGTGGCGAACTGATGGCGCAGGCTCTCAACGAAGCGACCGGCCTGACCTACGAGGTCGTAGTCCCAACCGACTACTCAGCCACCATTGAAGAAATGTGTGCCTCACCGGAGAACACAATGGGCTTCATCCCGGGCGCTGCCTATGTCGAAGCCTCTGCCCTATGCGGCGTTGACGTTTCCTTCAAGGCGGTTCGCTTCGGATGGGCGGTGTACTGGGCTCAGATCCTCGTACCGCGCGACAGCGATCTCATGACGATCGAAGATCTCGAAGGCAAGAGCTGGGCCTACCCCGACTCTGGCTCCACTTCTGGATTTCGGGTCCCGAGCCTGATGTTCTCGGAAGCCGGCGTGACCCCCGGCGAGCAGGTCGAAGCCGGTGGACACACCCAGGCGGCCCTGGCCGTCTACAACGGTGATGTCGACTTTGCCACGACCTTCTTCAGCCCACCCTTGTTGCCCGATGGCAACTGGGACGAAACCATGTCTCCTGAATTGCCTGACGACGTGATTGCCACGTGTGGACCGAACGAAGACGGTTCAAAGCTGGTCTGTGGCGCCGACGGCGAATACCGCATTCTTGATGCCCGCGCTTCGGCTCGTACGGACGCACCGGACATCATGCAAAAGGTGCGGATTCTCGCCATCTCACCAGGTATTCCCAACGACACGCTCTCGTTTGGACCGGAATTCCCTGCCGACCTTCGGGCCGAAATCGAAGCTGCCCTGGTTGCCTTCGCCGGAACCGACGCTTGGAACGAGTCGATCGGAAACCAGGACTTCTACGGATGGACTGGCATCGAGCCAGCCGTCGACTCTGAGTACGACGGTCTTCGTAAGATCGAGGCGTTGCTCGCCGATCAGTAGAAAGCCCATCACCTACTAGCTAGCTGGGGGCGGGACTTGTCCCGCCCCCAGAATTTTCTCCACTCGATAAGGCAGGGCGATGCTCAAAGTAGAACACCTCACCAAGGTGTACGGCAACGGCACTGTGGCGCTTGAGGACGTCAGTTTTGAGGTGCCAGACGGACAGTTTCTGGCGGTCATCGGCTTGTCCGGCTCGGGCAAGTCCACGTTGCTGCGGTGCATCAACCGGCTCATCGAGCCCACCGAGGGCACCATCCTCTGGGACGGAGTAGACGTGACGGCCGCCGGTCCCGACGAGATGCGCCGCATTCGGCGCAACATCGGCATGGTCTTCCAGCATTTCAATTTGGTGGATCGATCCAAGGTAATCACGAATGTCCTGGCCGGATCGCTCGGGTACGTCAACCCGATGCTCAGCGTCATCAATCGTTTCCCCCAACAGTACAAGGATCGAGCCATCGCCCAATTGGAACGAGTCGGTCTCGCCGAGAAAGCCTACATACGTGCCGACAACTTGAGTGGCGGTCAACAACAGCGCGTCGGGGTCGCCAGGGCCATGATGCAGGAACCAGGCATGCTCCTCGCCGATGAGCCCGTCGCATCTCTCGATCCGGTGCTGGCCCATTCAATCATGCAGTACCTCGAGAAGATCAACAAAGAGGACAACGTCATGGTCCTCTGCAGCCTGCATTTCCTCGACCTCGTCCATCGCTACGCCGATCGAGCGATCGCCCTCAATGATGGAAAGCTCGTATTCGAGGGTCCGCCGTCGGCCATTGATGACGCCAAATTCAAGGAGATCTACGGCAAGGAGGCCGAGCGTGTCGGCTAAGCCTGACGCCCCGGTCCCTCCCCTGAAAGACAAGGCCGGGAACGCTTCCAACCCGAAGCAACGCAGCCGCCGACAATCCATCATCCTCGGCCTGGCCATCATCGCGACCATTGTCACCTACGCGTACGGTTTCCAGGTTACGAAGGTGAACCTCAAGGAGATCAGCTCTGAGACCCGACGCGGCCAGCTCGTCCGGGTCCTTCGCGAAATCGCCCGACCCGAACTGCTGACGTACGACCGCATTCCCACGAACACCGAGTTCGAGATCTTCTTGCCTTGTCCGGCTGGTGGGTATCAGCCGCCGGCCGTCACGGAGGGACGCCGCCTTCTCGTTGAACCGGCTTGTGCAGAACCGGGCGAAACGATGACCATCACCGGCGAAAACTTTGCTCCCAACGCGCGTGGTTCAATCAACCAGGTTCCGCCAGATGGGGACCTCGAGCTCAAAATCGGAACGTTCATAGCCGACGCCGACGGCCATTTTGAGGTCGCAGTCGATACGAGGGAACGGGCCAACGAACAAGCTCAATTCATCAGAGTGGTCACCAACGAGAGGGTCGGGACGATATTCTCCCCGGTCGAAGTCGCCTCGCCATCGGGCGATGCTCGAATGTCGCCCAGGATCAGCAAAGCGCTGATCGACACCTGGGACAAGATCGTCGAGACCGTGTTCCTGGCGCTTCTGGCCACGACGCTCGGTACCGCCCTCGCCATTCCGCTCAGCTTCCTTGCCGCCCGGAATCTCATGCGCGACATCACAACCACCGTCAGCAAGCTTGCCATGCAACTACTGGCGATACCACTGGGGGTCGTGGTGGGCGTCTTATTGTCACGGACGGCCCAACGACTCGCCGACCAACTCACCGAGAATGGGGTCTTGCTCGGGCTCGGTTTGATCGTGGTACCGGTCGTTGCCTGGCTGGCCGTCCGATTCGCCTTCCCACCCGTTGACGATGAGCCACCAACTCCGACCGAACGGGGTCAACGTGGAGCTGTGGCGATTGTCGGCGCCGTGGCGGGATTATTGGGAATCCTGCTGGTCTCGGAGCTATTCATCCAGGTGGGGGGTTGGCTCAGCAGTGCCCTTGGCAGTTTCGGGTTTCTCGGCGGATTCCTCGAGAAGAGCGGTGAGATTGCCACGGCCATCACGACGCTCCTCTCGGCGTTGCTGGGGGCCGCTGTATTCGCCAACCTGGCAGGACGTCTGACGAACTTCATCCGAAGTCGAGTCCCCGACGCCGCTATGCAATCGGCTACCTACCCGCTGGCGGCACTCTCTGGGGCTGTAATCGCCACCATCATCGGAGCTGGAATTGGGTGGCTATACCGGATCACCGATCCCACCTACCTGTATTGGTGGCCGGCGGCGACGGGAGCACTTATCGGACTTCTTCTGGCCGTGCGCACCCGGGGCCGATCGTCCGTGCAGATCGGATTGGTCACGTACTACCTGGCCAGAACCATCTTCAACTCGTTGCGCTCGATCGAGCCACTGGTCATGGTCATCGTCTTTGTGGTCTGGGTCGGCATCGGACCGTTTGCCGGTGCCCTAGCGCTAGCCATTCATACCGTCGCCGCTCTCGCCAAGCTCTACTCGGAACAAGTGGAAAGCGTCTCTGAAGGCCCGATTGAGGCGGTCAAGGCCACCGGGGCCACCCGATTACAAACGATTGTGTACGCGGTAGCCCCCCAGATCGTGCCGCCCTACATCGCGTTCACTCTCTACCGCTGGGATATCAACGTGCGCATGTCGACGATCATCGGGTTCGCCGGTGGTGGTGGCATCGGGTTCGTCCTTCAACAGAACATCCGACTACTCAATTACTCGGCGGCGTCGGTAAACATGCTGGCTATCGCCATCGTGGTGGCCTCGATGGACTATTTGAGCTCGCGGATTCGAGAACGGGTCGTCTGATGCCCGAGATGCTCCGCCTCACGCGAGAGGACCGCGAAGCCCGTGAGATGCAAACACTGGCCGATGCCGCAACGCTGAGTTCTCAAACAAAAGGTCGGGCCATCGAAGAAGAACCCGACGTGTTTCGGACGGCGTTCCAGCGCGACCGCGACCGGATTCTCCACTCCAAGGCCTTCCGACGCCTCAAACACAAAACCCAGGTCTTCATGAACCCCGAAGGTGACCATTTCGTCACCAGGCTCACCCATACGCTCCAGGTCACCCAGGCGGGTCGATCCATGGCTGCCGCCTTGGGGCTGAATGAAGACCTAACCGAAGCCATCTGCCTTGGTCACGACGTCGGTCACTCCCCGTTCGGTCACACCGGAGAGGATGCCCTGACCCCCTATGTCGATGGTGAATGGCTCCACTCGGAACAGTCTGTTCGCATTATGACCGTTCTCGAACCACTCAATCTGACCTGGGAAGTCCTCGACGGAATCCGGGCTCATTCGTGGAAAACTGATCCTCCGCCGGCGACTCCTGAAGGCTACCTGTGCCGGTACGCCGACCGGATCGCCTATCTCACCCACGATGTCCAGGACGCCTTGCGCGAGGGGGTGATCCGGTTCGACGATCTTCCAAGCAATGGCATAGCCCTATTCGGCGCCGAGCCAGGATCGGCCTGGATTGGCACCATGATCGAGGCCGTCGTGGACGGATCAAACGATGCAGGCCGGGTAACGATGCAGGCCGACGTTCTCGAGGCCATGCACGAACTACGCGATTTCATGTTCGACCGTGTCTATCTCCGTCACGACACCAACGGTCAGCGGGAACGAGCAGTTCGAATCATCTCGCAACTCGTCGATTACTACGGCCGTCACCCTGACGAGATACCGGCCACCTACCAGGTCGACGATGCTTCGGACCTGACGAAGGCGATCGACTACGTGTCCGGAATGACCGACCGATATGCCCTACGCGAACACGACCGACTGTTCAAACCGCGACTCTTTCCTGACGACTAACTCCATTTACGTGTAAACGGCCGCGGCGCGTAAAGTCAGTCAGATGCGATCACGAATTGCCGGGACTGGTTCGTTCACACCTGACCGGGTGATAACCAACTTCGAACTGGCTGATGCACTCGGCACTACCGCTGACTGGATCGAGCAGCGCAGCGGTATCCAGGAACGACGCTGGGTGACCGGCCGAACAACGACCTCAGACCTAGCGTTCGAAGCCTCCGTCCGAGCCATGCAGGCCGCTGGTGTCACCGCCGTGGACCTTGACATGATCATGCTTGCCACGATCAGCCCCGACCATGACTTTCCGGGAACGGCCTGTTTCCTCCAACAAAAGCTCCATGCACCGGAGATTCCCGCCATCGACGTCCGGCAACAGTGCTCGGGCTTCATCTATGCACTGTCAATGGCCGATCTCTACATTCGGGCGGGTCAAGCAAAGACCGTTCTGGTCGTGGGGGCCGAAATTCACTCCAAGGGCCTCGACGTCTCTCCGCGGGGACGAGACGTCTCGATCCTGTTTGGCGATGGCGCCGGGGCAATGGTGCTGGAGGCGATTGAAACACCCTCGCCCGAGGACTCTCAGATCTACTCGACACACATTCACTCAGATGGGCGTGGCGCCAAGAGCCTGTGGGCCGAGGCCCCTGGGCAGGCGATGGCCGGGCACCGAATCACGGTTGAAGACATTGAAGCGGGCCGCCACTTCCCCATCATGGACGGACGGCGGGTCTTCATGAACGCGGTGAAGCGGATGCCTGAATCCATCTACGAAGCGCTTGACGCCAACGGCGCGAAGATCGATGAGGTCGAATGGTTCTTCTTCCATCAAGCCAACCTGCGCATCAACGAAGCCGTCGCCAAACGGCTCGAAATCGACGGTTCCCGGGTATTTAATACCATCGCCCGATTCGGGAACACCACCGCGGCCACCATCCCACTTGGCATTGATACTGCCGTCACCGAAGGCGCCCTCTCCAGGGGACAACTAGTAGCGCTCTCAACCTTCGGAGCCGGTTATACGTGGGGATCGGCGCTCCTGCGGTTCTAGAGCCTTAATCCGGCCGGGCCTTCGCAACGAATGTCATTCATGCGGGTAGCAATAGTTGGAACCGGAATATCAGGGTTGGGCGCCGCCCATCGACTTAAAGATGATGTCGACCTGACTTTATATGAGGCGTCAGACTGGGTTGGCGGACACAGCCATACTGTCGATGTCGAAATCGCCGGGGTTTCCCTGGCGGTCGACACGGGATTCATCGTCTACAACACCCAGACCTATCCACTCCTGACAGCCTTGTTCGCCGAACTCGGCGTAGAGACCGAACCAAGCAACATGTCGTTCGCAATCGCCGGACCCCCGGTCGAATACGAGGGCAGCCTGGCAGGGATGACAGCCTCCCCGTCAGCCCTCTTGCGGGTCAGTCATTGGCAGATGATGAGAGATATCCTTCGCTTCAACCGGTATATCCAGACCGTCGACATCGACGACCCCGAGCTTCGACTCGGAGACCTCACCGCCGGCTACTCAAGTGCCTTTCGTGAACGGTACCTGCTTCCGATGGGGGCGGCGATCTGGTCAACGCCGGCGGCCGAAATGGCCGACTACCCGGCCGCCACGCTCGCTCGATTTTTCCGAAACCACGGCCTCGTACAGCTCCGCAATCGCCCGCAGTGGCGAACCGTCTCTGGCGGTAGTCGCCGCTACGTTGAAAAGCTAAGTGCCCCCTTCTCGCAGAACATCCGGCTCGACGAACCGGTCGTCAGTGTCCGGCGAGATTCGTCCGGAGTCGAGATCCTCAGTAGCTCCGGCTCTGAGCGATTCGACCAGGTGATCTTCGCCACGCACGCCGATACCACCCTGGCTCTGCTCGGATCCGAATCAACCTCGCACGAACAGTCGATCCTCGGGAGTTTTGCGTACTCCCGGAACCGTGCAGTCCTTCACACCGATCCGCGCTTCATGCCAAGGCATCGGCGGGCGTGGGCAAGTTGGAACGTCAAGACCGGTCAAAAGGGTGATCTCCCGTCTGTCACGTATTGGATGAACCGTCTTCAGAACCTGACAACCGACGTACCGGTGTTCGTATCGCTCAACCCGCCGGAAGAACCCGACCACCAGTTGGGCTCCTGGGACTACGATCATCCTATGTTCGATCGGGCGGCCATTTCGGCACAAGCTGAATTGCCTTCCATACAAGGGACCAAACGTTCCTATTACTGCGGCGCCTACGCCCGCTACGGCTTTCATGAAGATGGACTGATGTCCGGATACGCAGCTGCCGATGCCCTCCTTCGTCAACCCGCCGACCTATGAACTCGCTCTACGTCGGCAAGGTCAGCCACCGACGCACCCGGCCCAAAGAACACTCCTTCTCCTATGGCGTGTACTGGATGTTGCTCGACCTCGACGACCTCGGCGGTGCGAACGCGGCCAGCCGGGTGTTCTCCGTCGACAAGCCAAATGTGTATTCGTTCCGACAGGGTGACCATGGCCCCCGGGACGGATCCTCTTTGAAGACATGGATCACGGGCCAGACCGCCCAGGCGGGAATCGAGATCGGCCGGGTTCGTTTGTTGACGATGCCGCGTCTGTTTGGATACGCCTTCAACCCGCTCAGCATATGGTTTTGTGACGATCCGTCCGGAAACCTGGCTGCCGTGCTGTACGAAGTACGCAACACGTTCGGGGAGTACCACAGCTACCTCCTCCCGGTCGACGACCCATCCCCGGTCATACACGAATGGGACAAACAGTTCTTTGTCTCACCCTTTATCGACATGGGGGCTCGCTACCGCTTCGCCCTCTCGGCACCCGGAGAACTGATGAAACTCACGGTTTCCGAATCCGACAGGAACGGTCACCTGTTCAGCGCCGTCATGTCTGGCCGACGGGCACCACTAACC
Source organism: bacterium (assembly GCA_024641305.1). Taxonomy (GTDB): domain Bacteria; phylum Actinomycetota; class Acidimicrobiia; order Spongiisociales; family JAENVV01; genus JAENVV01. The sequence goes on from JAHEDI010000007.1 coordinate 86,554, forward strand.
ACCGGAACGCTCGTCCGGTTGCTCGTGTCACATCCCTTGCTTACGTTCAGAGTGATGATCGGTATCCACTGGCAGGCTCTCCATCTCTGGCGCAAAGGTGCCGACTATCGCCGACGCCCGGAGGCTCCCTCGTCAGAAGTTTCAATGCCGTTGGTTCATGGATGATTGATCGACTGGTGCTTCGCGTTCTCGGTGCAGGCGTAGCGGTCGGGTCACTGGACGTGACCTTCGCAGACGGTTCGAAAGGAGCCTTGACGGGATCCGAGCCCGGGCCGAAGGCGACCGTGCGCCTCATCAAGGCCGGCTCGCTTCGCAGAGTGTTGTGGGGCGGATCGAATGCCTTGGTCGAGGCATATATGGCAGGCGAATTCGAGCCAGACGATCTCACCGATTTCCTCTTTTTCGCTGCGCTGAACCAGAAGCATTGGGCCGAGCGGCATCCGCTCCTCTATACGCTTGGCCGCAAAATGGGCACCTGGTTGCCAACCAGCAATCGGACCGTCGCAGTTGACTCGATGGTCGATCACTACAACCTCGGCAACGAATTTTACCAAGCCTGGCTGGACCCTTCCATGACATACTCGGCCGCCCGGTTCAGCCTCGCCGGCGCTTCTGACGACGTTTCACTCGAAGACGCCCAGCAGGCAAAATACGCTCGCCTCGCAGAGATGGCCGACCTCCGACCCGGCCAATCTGTGCTCGAGATCGGTACCGGATGGGGAGGGATGGCTCGCTACGCAGCCAGCCTCGGATGCCACGTGACAACGTTGACGATTGCCGAGGCTCAGGCCCGGTACGCCGTCGACAAGAACCGGGCCGCCGAACTCGACGGCATGATCGACGTTCAACTCCTCGACTACTCGAAGATCGAGGGCCAGTTCGATCGGGTGGTCTCCATCGAGATGATCGAGTCGATCGACGATTCACGCTGGCCAGACTACTTCGACACGATCGCCAGGGTCCTCAAGCCGGGCGGCCGAGCCGGCCTCCAGGTCATACTCATCAACGACGAGTTCTACGACTCCTACCGAACAAACGAAGACTTCATCCGTCGCTACATTTTTCCTGGCGGAATGGTTCCGAGTCCGCGAGTCCTCAAGGATCTCACCTCGAGGAGCGGCCTGACCTGGGATACCGAGGAACGATTCGGGCTCGACTACGCCCGGACCTTGAAGGAATGGCAGGTGCGATTCGAATCGGCTTGGCTCCAGATAGCTCCGCTCGGATTTGACGAAACCTTCCGGAAAATGTGGAAGACATACTTGTCCTACTGCGAAGCTGGCTTTCGCGCGGGCCGAATCGACGTAACGCAGTTCAGCCTCACTCGCCCCGCAAACATCTAATCTGAGGCATCCAAACCGAGAGGACTGTCCGCATGTCAGATTTCATCGAGCAGGGCGTCGTAAAGATCATCGAGGTCATCGGAATCTCCGAAGTGAGCTTTGAGGACGCCATCCAGCGCGGAGTCGCCAAGGCGGCAGAGTCGGTCAAGGGCATCACCGGTGTCGAGGTACAGAACATGACCGCTCGCGTGAAAGACGGCAAGGTCATCCAGTATCACGCCAACATGAAGCTGGCCTTCGCCGTCAGGTAGTCGCGACAAACCGCTCCAAACTACTGAAGAATCAAATCCAGATCCGCCGATTTCGAAGCCAGGATGAATGCCACCGCTGGGATGGATTCGGTTTGAAGGATCAAGGCATCCAGGACGTCTGCGAATCCGGCGACGTCGGTCGGATCAGGCGTAGGCAACCCCAAAAAGGCGATATCGGCCGTGCGGGACGTCGATGAAATCACTTCGGGGGCAGGTCGAGGATCCACGATGATCTCGACCTCGGCATCGATTCGAGCAGACTTGATGAGGGCGGATAGGTTTTGGCGGGCTTCTTCAGCCCCGCCCGGGTTGACGACAATCATCCGGACGGTCACCGTTGCCCCGCGCCACTCCAGGCTGGTTGCCAACAGATGAGACAGCGTCAGCATCAAAGCACCATTGCCCCGAATTCCGTGGAGCCACACATCGATTCGCTGGCGACGACCAAAACTTTCCGACGGAACCGCTCGCACCAGCACGATGTTGCGGTTGGCATGGTGAATGTTGGACAGCATCGTGGCGTACTCGGTGCGATTACCGGTCGTCTCACCGTCACCGAGCATGATCGTATTCGGGATCAGCGTGCCGAGCCCATAGGCTTCGACCAGCAAGCCCACGCCGATGTAGGGCGTGGGGGCGGAGACGACTCGGACGAGCGCTTCGACGCTCTTCTCCTCAAGGTGGTCCCGGATCGTGGCGGCCAACTGGGTCTTACGCTCACTCGTCACCGGATCGGGGAGGATCGTCGCAACGCTCAGGATTCCCCGGTCGTGCGAGATGGTGTTCGCCAGGTCGATGAGATACCAGCGTTTGGAGGGACTGCCGGCCAGCACGAGGAAGTTGGGCCGCCAGGTCTTGGCATATCCGGAGGAGCGCAGGTTGATGAGTCCCCACCGGATCAAAGCTTGCCAAGCTCCCTCACGCGCATCGCCCCAGGTGGTTTTGATGCCGCGACGCTGGAGCCAGAGATAGATCCCAAGAACAATGAAGGCCGCCACCACCGTTGCCACCGGGTTGATCAGAAACATGACCGCCGAACATCCGACTGCCCCAAGAGCCGACAGCGCCCAATGGACCCGAAAGGTAGGCCGGAACGACGGCGAACGCAGGAAGCGTTCCACGGCTGATACGACGTTTACAACGGCGTAGGTAGCCAGAAAGAACATCGTGAGTATCGGGGCGATAACGTTCAAGTCTCCAAGGGCGATGGCTCCGAGGGCGAGGGCCAAGGAGACATAGGTGCCGATGCGTGGCTCGTCGGACGGACCGGAACCCCTCCCGACAAAACGCAGGGGCCTGGGGAGGATGTTGTCGCGCGCCAGCGCCTGCAAGATACGCGGGGCACCCAGAATGCTGCCAACGGCACTCGACAACGTCGCACCCCAGACACCGACCAATATCGCATCGCCCCAGATGGCGATTCTGCGCATGATGAGCGGATCGTTGATGAGGTCGGCGGTGGAGGCGGATCGGGCCAAGACGAACGGAATGGTCATATACACGAGGTAGCTGACCCCGATGGCCGCCATCGTGCCGCGGGGAATCGAACGCCTCGGATCGACCAGGTCGCCGCTCATGTTGACGCCGGCCATGATGCCGGTCACAGCCGGGAAGAACACCGCGAAGACCAACCAAAACCCGACGGTCGGTTGGCCGACGGTGGCCACGGCGGCGTCCGGCAGGGGGTCGCCGAAGAAGAACGACACCAGAGATATCACGATCCCGGCCATGATGAAGTACTGCACCCGGATGGCCGTACGAGCCGAAATCAATGCCAGGGCGGTTACCGCAATTGCGGTCGCGGCTGCGACGATCCGCTGATCGAACGAGGGAAAGACGACGGTAAGGCTCTCAGCGAAACCGATGGTGTACAAAGAGACGGACAGTGCCTGAGCGATGTACAAGGGGATACCGATCGCCCCGCCAACCTCGATGCCCAACGCCCGACTGATCATGTAGTAGGCACCGCCAGTTTTGATCCGCTGGTCGGTGGCTATCTGAGAGATCGACAAACCGGTAAGAAAGGTAATCCCGGTAGCGATCGTCACGATGATCAGGGTTCCGGCCAGGCCGGCATTTCCGACTACCCACCCGAACCGCAGGTACATAATGACACCGAGGATCGTCAGAATCGACGGGGTGAACACCCCACCGAACGTCCCAAGGCCCACAGGAGCGGGCTTGTCCGCTATGCCAGCTTCAGTCATTCGGTGGAAACTTGCATCGTCGAAGGACGTCCGAAACAACGATGCTGGTTGAATTCGTCACGCCCTCTTGATCCCTGCATCAGCATGCTCTCTCCTCAGCGATCAATCGCAGCGGGGCCATGATAGGCGACCGCCGCGCGGCGTATCTGAAGAGGAAGACAATTCGTTGCCGCTCACACCCTGAGTCGTTCGAAGCCCGGCTAGTCCTCTACAGTTCTCGCCATGGATTTCGCAAGCGACGTCATCACCGTCGAACAAGACGGCCACATCGGCACGGTCTGGCTCGACCGGCCGGAGAAACTCAATGCCATGGGTCAGGCCTTCTGGACCGATCTTCCCCTCGCTATGCAAGCCGTCGGAGAGGCGGAGGACATCCGGGTCGTGGTCCTGGCGGCGCGGGGCACTGCGTTCTCCGTCGGACTGGATCTCGTCGAATTCGCCGGCGTCAGCGTCGGTTCAGGGGATTCGCCGGCCGCCAAGGCCAAGAGTGCCTATCAAGAGATAAAGCGCATGCAAGCCGCACTGTCGGCCGTGGCCGATTGTCCCAAACCGGTTATTGCGGCCATTCACGGCTACTGCCTAGGTGGTGGGATCGACCTCATTACGGCCGCTGACATCAGGATTGCCTCCCGAGATGCCGTGTTCGCAATTCGAGAAACGAAGATTGCCATCGTCGCCGATGTCGGAACCCTGCAACGACTCCCGGCCATTCTTGGCTCCGGCCATGTCGCCGAACTGGCGTATACGGGCAAGGACATCGACGGCGCTCGCGCCGAAAAAATCGGACTTGTCAACGACCTTTTTGACGACGTTGCCAGTCTGCACAAAGCTGCCTGGTCCATGGCTCAGGACATTGCTGCCAATTCTCCCCTGGTGGTGGAGGGAACCAAGCACATCATGCGAGCCAACGAGGGCCGGACGGTCGCCGAGGCTCTCGACTACGTGGCGCTCTACAACGCTTCCCACCTCCAGTCGGCCGACCTCATGGAGGCGATGGTCGCCTACGCGGAAAAGCGCTCTCCGATCTTCACGGGGAAATAGCCTTGATCATTCCCGTAATCCTGTCGGGTGGATCCGGCACCCGTTTGTGGCCTCTTTCTCGCAAGGCGATGCCGAAACAGTTTCGATCACTCACGGGGACCAACACCCTGATCCAGGACACCGCCTCGCGGCTCACGTCCCTGAGCAACGTCGACAGACCACTGGTCGTATGCGGGGCTGCCCATGTCAACCGAGTCATTGATCAGTTGGGCGTCGCTCCGTCGATCCTGATCGAACCGGCGGCCAAAAACACGGCTCCGGCAGTCGCCAGCGCCTGTTTGGCTGCGGTCGAACGGGACGCGAATGCCATCGTTGTGGTTCTTCCGTCCGATCACGTCATCGGTGACGTCACCGAGTTTGCCCGCATGGTGAGCCTGGCCACCACCACGGCCGGCCAGGGTTACATGACAACATTTGGGGTGATCCCCACCTATGCGGCGACTGGATATGGATACATCCAGCCCGGCCGACCCATCGCGCATGGAGCGAGCCGGATTGCGGCGTTCGTTGAAAAGCCGGATGTCAATACGGCGACCCGATATCTTGAGGAAGGATTCCTGTGGAACGCCGGAATCTTTGTGTTTAGAGCAGCGGATTTCCTCACCGAACTGGAGATACACGCCCCAACGATGTTTGAACTTGTGACGACCGCATACGAAGGATCCACACTTACGGGCAACACTCGCCTCCTCGACAGCGACAGCTGGAACGCCATCGAGCCATTATCAGTCGACTACGCCGTAATGGAATCGACCACGCGAGGTGCCGTACTGCCGCTGTCGTGTGGATGGAGTGACATCGGGTCCTGGGCGACGTTGTACGACCTCGGAAACGCCGACAAAGACGGAAACGTCGTCGGTGGTCAGGTCTACCTGTCGAACGTCAAAAACTCGTATGTACGTTCGGAGTCGAAACCGGTCGTGGTTCTAGGTGTTCACGACTTGATCATTGTCGAAACCGAGGACTCGGTTCTCGTGATGCACCGTGATTCAGCCGAAGACATCAAGACCGTCGCCGAACGGCTGCCAGACGACCTGAAATGAGCGCGCTGCTCGCCCTGGCATCGGCGGTCAGTTTCGGGTTCTCAGACTTCTTCGGTGGGTACGCATCCAAACAGATGGCTGCTACCAGAGTGGCCTTTCGGGCGGCCCTGACGGCGCTCGCTCTTGCTACGACTGGTTGGCTGATCATGGGCGGCGAAATCACGCTCCGGGACACGCTGTACGGTGCGGGCTCCGGATTGGCCGGCATGCTCGGCCTCGTCTTCCTCTTCAAAGCCCTGGCCGTCGGACCCATGGCCGCCGTATCGCCGTTGACCGCGTTCGTCGGAGCCATCGTGCCTTTCTCCGTCGGCTTGCTCACTGGGGAGCGGCCCTCGGCGCTGGCCCTGACCGGGGCGGCGTTCGGCCTCATTGCCGTTCCGCTCGTCTCCGGGTTTGACAGGGCGCCTGAACACCGACCGGCCCGGTCCACGCTGATCATGGCTGCCCTGGCGGGGCTTGGCTTCGGCGCGTTCTTCGCGTTCATCGCACAGATCGACGAAGCAGCGGGGCTCTGGCCGCTCATCCCGGCCAAGGTGGCAGCCATCGTGGTCCTCGGCACGATTCTTCTGGCCACACGCGACCGGCCAGGTGCGCCCCCGGCGGCAGCCCGCTGGGCGTACGCGTCGGGTTTCATCGACATGGTGGCCAACATCTTTTTCTTGCTGGCCAGCCAGATAGGACTGCTATCCATCACGGGCGTAATCTCGTCCCTCTACCCGGCCGTCACGGTGGGCCTCGGCCGGGTCGTGCTGAAGGAGCGGCTCAGCTTCGTTCAGATCGCCGGAGTGGGTTTGATCATTGCGGCGCTCGCACTCATCGGCTACGCCCCCTCGACCTAACCGCCTCCGGAAAGATTCCGACCGCCTAAAGCCAGGTCGAGGCGGTGGCGCGACCTTCCTGAAACCCTGCCAATGACTGGACGCCGATGATCGCCCGCTCGGCGAATTCGGAAATCGTCCGGGCCCCGGCATAGGTACAGGAGCTCCGGACTCCGGCCGTGATCTGGTCGATAAGGTCCTCCACGCTGGGACTCTCCGGGTCGATGTACATCCGACTTGTGGAGATTCCCTCCTCAAAGAGGCTCTTGCGGGCCCGGTCGAATTCAGAGTCCCCCTTCGTGCGTAGTTGAACCGCCCTGGCCGAGGCCATCCCATAGTTCGACTTGAACATCCGGCCGGCTTCATCAAACTGCAGGTCGGCAGAGGCCTCGTACGTACCTGCAAACCATGATCCAATCATGACCGAGGCACTTCCCGCCGCTAGTGCCAACGCCACATCACGCGGGTAACGGACGCCGCCGTCAGCCCAGATCGTCTTGCCAAGGGTGCTCGCCTCTGCGGCACATTCGAGCACGGCCGAGAATTGAGGCCGGCCGACTCCCGTCATCATCCGGGTCGTACACATCGCACCCGGACCGACCCCCACCTTGATGATGTCGGCGCCGGCGGCAGCCAGATCACTCACTCCGGCGGCGGTGACCACGTTGCCGGCAACGAGGAGGGTCGAGCCGATAGCGGATCGCACGCGTCGTATGGCGTCAAACATCTTGCTCTGATGACCGTGAGCCGTATCAACCACGATGAGGTCGGCGCCGAGTTCCAAAGCCTGGGCAGCCCGCTCTGCCGGATCGCCATTGATCCCCACTGCGGCAGCGACCATCAATCGACCCTCAGTGTCCAGCGCCGCCCGGTACAGCCCGGCCCGTAACGCGCCTTTGCGGGTGATGGCCCCGACCAATTTGCCACCTTCCACGACCGGGGCGGTCGTGAGTCTCTCGTGGCTCAGCATGTCGAAGATGTCCTCCAAAGCCGTCCCGGCTTCGACCACGACAAGATCGCTATGCATGACCTCGGCCAGAGGAGCGAAGCGGTCAACACCCTGAGCATCCGTCGGTGTGAAGATGCCAACCGGAGTGTCCCCCTCGACAACCACCACCGCTCCGTGGGCACGCTTATACACCAGCGACATCGCTTCTGATACCGTCGAATTCGGATTGAGGGTTATGGGGGTGTCATAGATCGGGTGGGCAGCTTTAACCCCGTCAATGAGTGCTGCAAGCACCTGGCGTGGGGCATCCTGGGGGAGGACGGCGATGCCGCCCCGCCTGGCCACGGTTTCGGCCATTCTCCGGCCGGCGACCGCGTTCATATTCGCCACGACCACCGGAATCGAAGTTCCCACCCCGTCAGGGGTGGCAAGGTCTACCTCCAACCGACTTCCAGAAGTGGTGGATCCGGGCACCATGAATACGTCGCTGTAGGTCAGGTCATACTTCGGGACATCGCGAAGGAATTTCATGCTGGGCCTTTCCGCCACCCAGCTTAGAACGTCGCGACCAGGCTAGAGCAGGTAGCGTCCTGCCCCATGCGGCGGCACCTGACCCTCAGTTCAATCATGGCCGGAGTGATGGGAGCCTCCACTTTTCCACTCGTCATCGCAGCTGTGCTTGCCTCGAGTCTGATCACCGAATTCGGCGTCGCGCGTTGGCAGATCGGGGTGCTCGCCACGGCGTCGTCTGTCGTTGGCGCCATACTGGCCCCTCGCTTCGGAGCCGAAATCGATCGGATCGGGGCGAAGGCGGGATCGGTTGCTGCCCTCGCAATAAGCGGGGTCAGCCTCGGGTTGATGGCGACCGCTTCGGGATACGGCGTCCTGTTGGCGGGCGCCCTCGTCTCGGGGGTGGCTCAATCCATGTCCAATCCCGCCACGAACAAACTGATCTCCCTCCACGTCGAAGCAGGAGTAAAAGGGATAATCACTGGCCTCAAACAGTCCGGCGTACAGGTGTTCACTTTCCTCGGGGGACTCACACTTCCGTGGCTCGCCGGACTCGCCGGATGGCGCATGGCCGTCGGCATCTATGCCGGGTTCGCCTTCATCGGCTTCGGGATAGCCAAAAGACTTCTGCCTGGCGACCCTCCAGATCGAACGATCACCCGGAGCGTAACCAAAGAACCACTTCCCCCCCTCATTTGGAGGATCTCTACCTTCGGCTTCCTCCTCGGGTTGGCCGGCTCCGGAATCTTTCAGTGGGTTCCGCTCTTTGCACAAGAAGTACTCGGAATGACTCCGCAGGTGGCCGGAGGCACGGCCGCCCTCGCCGGTCTACTGGGGATCTTCGGACGGATCTGGTGGGGACGGGCCGCCGAACATCAGGTCGGGGTCCAACAAAGCCTGCTGATTATCTCCCTCGCCTCGGTTCTGTCAGCCGGATGTCTGGCACTGGCTCCCCAGGTTGGTGGCTGGTTGGTCTGGCCGGCGGTCTTCATCGCCGGTCTGAGTGTTAGCTCATGGAATGCCGTTGGCATGCTGGCGGTGATTCAGGGCGTCCCCGCCCGACAAGCCGGCCGGGCCTCCGGGATTGTCATGTTCGGTTTCCTGTCAGGGCTCGGAATTGGAGCACCCCTCCTCGGCTACTCCGTCGACGTGTTCGTCGACTACCGGCCAGGATGGGTGGCAGCGATGGGGCTATTTGTCGTTGGGGCGACACTCGTCACCCCCGCCCGGTTTCGAAATGATCAGGATCCGATAAGCTAACGATCGTTAACCCGAGGAGGATCAACGTGAAAGAAGCCGTCATCGTCTCGACCGCCCGCACCCCGATCGGGAAGGCGTATCGCGGGGCTTTCAACGATCTTGAATCTCCTTCGTTGGCTGGAAAAGCCATTGCAGCCGCCGTCGAACGGGCCGGGCTCGAACCCGGTGAGGTCGACGACGTCATCCTCGGGGCGGCACTTCAACAAGGTTCTCAGGGAATGAACGTAGCCCGGATCTCGGCCATCGCCGCCGGTCTCGCCGCCACTACCTCCGGGATGACGATTGACCGCCAGTGCTCCTCCGGTCTGATGGCGGTCGCCACCGCCGCCAAACAGGTCATGTTTGACGGAGCCCCCATCGTGGTGGCCGGCGGGGTCGAATCGATCAGTCTCGTCCAGAACGCCAACATGAACATGTACCGCGCCGCCGACCCGGCAGTTCTTGACCGCGAACCCAACATGTACATGCCCATGATCCAGACCGCCGAAGTGGTGGCTAAACGGTACGGGATCACCCGCGAAGCCTGTGACGAGTACGGCTATCAGTCACAGATGCGGGTGGCTGCTGCTCAACAGAACGGTTTGTTCGACGAAGAGATCATCGAAGTAACGGCCACCAAGGCGTTGGTGAACAAGGAGACCGGCGAGACCACCAAAGAATCGGTCACGCTCAGACTCGACGAGGGCAATCGTCCGACCACCACCCTTGGGGGTCTGGCATCGCTGCAACCGGTCAACGGTCCGGGCGGGAACGTCACCGCGGGCAACGCATCGCAACTAAGTGACGGTGCCGCCGCCCTCGTGGTCATGGAATCGTCGGAGGCGGAGAAGCGGGGGCTGGAACCCCTCGGCTATTACCGGGGCATGGCGGTGGCCGGCGTCGACCCGGACGAGATGGGGATTGGCCCGGTGTTTGCCGTTCCGAAGCTGCTGGCACGCGCCAACCTCACGATCGACGACATCGGGCTTTGGGAACTCAATGAAGCGTTCGCCGTTCAGGCGATCTATTGCCGTGATCAGCTTGGCATTGACAACGAGATCTTCAATGTCAACGGCGGCGCCATCTCCATCGGACACCCCTACGGCATGTCCGGAGCCCGGATGGTCGGCCATGCTCTCCTCGAAGGCAAGCGCCGCGGCGTCAAGTACGCCGTGGTGACCATGTGTGTCGGAGGCGGAATGGGCGCCGCCGGGCTCTTCGAAGTGGCCTAGAAACCGTCTGACAACCCGGTCAGGTTACGCAGAACTCGTTTCCTTCCGGATCCAGCAGTACCACCCAGGCCGGTCCATGGTCAGAACGGGTGTCTACGTACCTAGCTCCGGCCTCGACCAACTGTGCGACCTTCTCGTCGCGAACCCTTTCGCGTTCGGAGTTTTCAAGTCCTTGGGGAAGACGCACGTCGAGGTGAACCCGATTCTTGGCGGTCTTCTCTTCTGGCACATTCAAGAAGAGGATCCTCGGACCCTGCCCGGTCGGATCGACAATGGCCGAAATCGACTCCCGGTCTTCCTGCGGCATGTCGATGGAATCGGCAAAGGCATCCCAAGACTCAAACCCGGGCGGGGGCGGCTCAATGATGTACCCGAGCGCCAGCGCCCAGAACTCGGCAAGGGATGGCGCATGGCGGGCGTCAAACGTAACTTGAAAACCCTTGAACATGACCAAAGCATAGCTATAGGGTCGTAGACGATCCGGCCGAGTCGAGGGGGTGCCTTGCCAAGCGGCCAGAACAGCCCTGATAAACCCCAGAACCAGTGCTGGCTACCGCCTCTAAGAAATTGTCGTTGCCATCGCACGTTCCGATCAGGCCGAGCGCGTAGGAAACGCCCGGTCATGAGCAAAGCCCGGCCCATTGTTGTCGGGAGTCTCGACCCCGTGATCCGGGGACGACCTACTGATTGCGACCAGGAAACTGACCCTGGAGTTCCGACATCCGCATGCTCAAGAACGCCCGGTCGGATTCGTTCATATCGCAGTTCAGGGCCTGGTGATATGCCACCAGGGCCTCGTCGCCGCGCCCGAGGCGGCGGAGAAAGTCGGCTTTGGTCGACCAGTACAAGTGCCAGCTATCGAGCCCTTCGATCGCCTCCAGAACCTCCAATCCGATGTCAGGGCCAGACAATTCGGCCTCGGCAACGGCTCGATTGACCGCGATTACCCCCGACCCGCCCATGCCTTCCAACATCCGGTAAAGGGTCACGATTTGCTCCCAATCAGTCTCACTAGCGGTGGGCGCAAGACTGTGCAACGCCGAGATCGCAGCCTGGATTTGATAGGGTCCGACGCTGCGACGGCGTAGGGCGCCATCAACCAGCCGGGAAGCCTCTTGAATCTGCTCCTGGTTCCACCGCTTTCTGTCCTGATCAGCCAGGAGAACGGGCAACCCGTCATCCGATTGCCGGCCGGGTTGTCGGGCGGCCGTCGCCAAACAGAGAGCCAGCAACCCGGCACACTCAGGCTCGTCCGGCATCAACCCGGCCAACATCCGGGCCAGGCGGATCCCCTCATCTCCCAGATCAACACGGTCGTCCCACGAACCGAACGGAGCGTGGTGGCCGGTTGTGAAGATCAGATAGATAACGTTCAGAACCGCAGGCAGACGATCGGGCAGTTCATGGTCGTCGGGTACCCGATACGGAATATGGGCCGAAGCGATTTTGGCTTTGGCTCGCGAAATCCGTTGTCCCATCGTTGACTCGGTCACGAGGAACGCCCGAGCTATCTCCTTGGTCGTGAGACCCCCCAACGTGCGCAGGGCCAGCGCCACTCGCGCTTCTGGACTGAGGGCCGGATGGCAGCATGTAAAGAGAAGACGCAGCTGATCCGTCGGCTCGGTATCGGTGTCTTCAACGAGCAGGCTCATAGCTTCCGCTTCCTTGGCAGCACGCTTGGCCTCGCGCCGGAGACGATCGAGCGCCTTGCGTTTGGCAACCACCGTCAGCCAGGCCGCCGGGTTCTCCGGTAATCGCTCATCCGAGAATTTCTCGTTGGCAATCAAGAGCGCGTCCTGCAACGCGTCTTCGGCGAGGTCGAACCGTCCGGTTAGTCGGATGAGGGTGGCCAGAACCTGGCCACCTTCAAGCCGCAGGGTCTCCGAGAGAGACCTGCTCACCCCTCCGGGAACTCCACACACGGACGAACTTCAACCCGCCCGTGCCAGGCGCCGGGAATCTGGGATGCCCACTTGATGGCTTCGTCGAGGTCGGCACACTCAAGCAAATAGAAGCCGCCGAGGACTTCCTTGGTCTCCGCGAACGGACCGTCCGTCGTCAAAATGTCGCCACCCTTGCCACCACTGACCTTGATGGTGGTCGCTGTATTCGTGTCATGGAGCGCCTCGCCGCCGATAATTACTCCGGCGGCGCCGGCGGCCTCTCCAAACTCGTTGTATTCGGCCATGACCCGGGCCCAATCCTCTGGACTTCCCATACCCTCGGTTTCTGCGGGCGAATAGATAAGAGCTGCGTATTTGGGCATGCCATCCTCCATTTTGTTGCGGCTACCTCTGGCCACACAACGAAGACCGTCCAGGGTTTTCGACAAGGTCTTGCCGATTCTACGTTTCTGATGGCAACGATGCTCGAGACTGCCGAACACCCGACGAAATTAGCTTGCGCTATGACCGGTGGGACGACGAAGCTGTGATTACGGCACATCCCGGTGCCTTCGCACGGAAAGGAGACCTGAATGTTGATTGGAACACATGTCTCCGGCCGCCGCCTTAACGCCTGCTGATAGCTGGCCCGAGTCCGGCCCGGACACTTTCAGAGGTTCCTCCTCAGCGTCGGGCATACAACTGTCCGACCGTCCCAGAAAGGAGAACACGATGTTTGTTCGTGTTCAGGACCTGCCAGATTTCCAACGGCAACGGTTGGCTGTACGCCATCCGCCGTGGGAAAGACCCGCCAGGTTCCGACCCCATCGAAGGAAGTAACTCAAGGGGCCGCCGCCAATAGGTAGCCGCCCCTTGAGTAAACTTGCTCCATGACCTGGGATGAATTTGTCGTCGGAGCAAGAGCTGTGAGCTGGTTGGCCTATCTCGGGACGGCTAGCACCGACGGGCGGCCCCATGTCGCACCGGTGTCGCCCGGTTTCACCAAGGACACAATCTGGTTTGCCACCCGGACCGGGAGCCGCAAGTTTCGCAATTTGGTCGAAAACCCGCGAACGTCATTTCACTGGCCGGTTGGCGGCACCGAGGGCCCCGGTGAGTTGTTCGCCGAAGGGGACGCCCACTTGCATACCTCAGAGGCCGATCGACGGCGCCTATGGACGGAAGCCAACCTTCCCTTTGACCCCGCCAACTTTTTCGGCAGCCCAGAAACACCCGACCTGGCGTTCGTCGAAACAAGGGTCACTTCAGCATCCATCCTCGGTCCAGACTTTCACCGTTCCTTTTACCGACCATGACAGGCGGGATGTCTTCTGACGAGTTCCGTAGATATGGGAAGGAACTCATTGACTGGGTGGCTGACTACTACGAGAAAGTGGAATCGCTTCCCGTAACCCCGACAGTGCAGCCGGGTGCCATCCGCGCTCTCCTGCCTCCCAACGCTCCGGAAGGCCCTGAACCATTTGCAGAAATCATCGAGGATCTGGACCGTGTGGTGATGCCAGGGATCACGCATTGGCAGTCACCGAATTGGTTTGCCTATTTTCCCGGCGATTCCTCGTTTCCAGCCATTCTCGGAGAGTTGGTATCCGCCGGTCTCGCTCAGCAAGGCATGCTCTGGTCGACGAGTCCCGCGACCACCGAGATCGAATCTCACATGATGGATTGGCTTGTAGATCTCCTCGGGCTTCCCGAGGCCTGGAAGACCACCGGACCAGGCGGCGGCGTCATCCAGATGAGCGCATCGGACTCGACGCACACCGCGCTGGTGGTGGCCCGTCAGCTTGCCCAACAATCCACCTCTCTTGACAACATCGTCGCGTACGCCTCTTCGCAGGCTCACAGTTCAATCGAAAAAGGGGCCCGAGTTGCCGGATACCGACACTTTCGAGCGATCGGAGTCGACGACCACTTCGCCATGCGGCCCGATTTGTTGGTCGAAGCGATAATTTCGGACCGCCGGGCCGGGCTACTGCCCGCCTTTGTTTGTTCGGCGGTTGGAACCACCGGGACAACGGCCGTCGACCCGGTCCGTGCGATCGGTGAGATTGCCCGCAGCGAAGGCATGTGGCATCACGTCGACGCCGCCTATGCCGGCTCCGCCATGATCTGTCCGGAATTCCGGATTCATCAGGATGGGCTCGAGCTGGCCGACTCGTATGTGTTCAATCCGCACAAGTGGATGTTTGTGAACTTTGACGCATCGGCGTTTTATGTCGCCGACCGGCGGCCACTCATCGAAACACTGAGCATCCTGCCGCCCTACCTGCAAGACGCCGCGTCACAATCGGGAGCGGTGATCGACTATCGAGACTGGCATGTCCCGCTTGGACGACGGTTTCGCGCTTTGAAACTCTGGTTCACATTGCGCTCGTACGGTGCCGAAGGAATCCGGACCAAGATTCGCGAACACGTGGCCGCCGCCCGGTCTCTGACGGCTCAACTCGAAGGTGACGCTCGATTCGAATTGGTAGCCCCCACCCTCTTCGCCCTGGTCAGTTTTCGCCATGTGGATGGTGACCCACCCACTGACCGGCTAGCAGCCCGCGTCAATGAATCGGGCCGGGCTTACCTCACTGCTTCGAAGCTGCCGGGCGGATCTTCGTTCATTCGGATATCCATCGGGCAAACCAACACAACCCAGCACCACGTCGATGAGTTGTGGACATTGATCGATGAGATGGCAGATCCGGCGTAACGCCCGTTACCGTCGTAGCCGACCGAGACGCCGGATCCTTCCTGGTAGAACCCGGACCTATCTAGAAGATCCAGACTGCCAAGAACGCCATTGCGATTGCCAGGACGACTACGGCGGCAGTCGCCCACCAGGTCGTCCTCGATTCCATCCGTGAACCAAGTTTTGATGACCGGTTGCTGATCCAAGCGAACCAGGTTCCGAAAATCCCGGTTGAAAGGGCCGACAAGCCGAGTCGCCATCCCTCATGCAAGTTTTCCACGACATATTCCGTGCCGAAGAAGTTGACGATCGCATTGGCAGGATGGAAGAACAGGTAGACGGCGACGGCGCCGATCACGGCTGCGATCGACCCGATGAGCCAGTCCATCCTTCGATACTCCGACTTCGAAGTGACCGATTTCGGCGATCGAACGTCGGGACGGTTCTGAAGCGTGGTCATGGCAAACCTCCCTTGCTCAAGCTTCGCTTCAACAGTACGAGCAGGACGCTCGGCCGACCAGGGTACGAAGACCAATCCGCGGATCGGGGTCAAAACAACCGCCAGTAGCCGGACGGGAGATCCACAATCGCACTAGGTTCGACTCCGAGGAGGTTGCAATGCGGACCGTTTCGATCGTGCTGATTATTGGCATGATGATTCTTGGGTCGACTGCGGGAGCGCTGGCCACCGCCACCGACCCCGGGGGCACCTTCTGGGACGACGACGGAAACACTCACGAAGCCCAGATCGAAGCCATTGCCGCTGCACGGATAACCTTGGGCTGTGACGCCGATCTGTACTGCCCCGGTCAGGTAGTCACTCGCGGCCAGATGGCCGCATTCTTGAAGCGCGCTTTTCCTATCTCTAGCGCTTCGGCCGACCATTTCGATGACGATGACGATTCCACGTTTGAGAACGACATCAACGCCCTGGCAGACGCCGGAATCACCGTTGGATGTGGAGTACGTTCCTACTGCCCGGATCGCCCTGTCACCCGGGGTGAAATGGCCGCCTTCCTTGCGCGAGTTCTTGAATTGCCGGGTGGGCCTGAACGTTTCGTCGACGACAACGAATCAATCTTCGAGAACGACATCAACGCGATTGCCGCCGCCGGCATCACCCTGGGGTGTAACGCAGAAGGAGACCACTTCTGCCCATTCGCCCCGATCAGACGCGATCAGATGGCCTCGTTTCTCGCCCGGGCCTTGCACCTTTCTCCGTTGCCTGCCGCCCAGCGGCCCAGCTTCACGGTCACGTTTACTGGCGATATTCTTCTGCATTTGCCCGTCGACTCTGCGGCCGCCCGTTATGGCCTCGACTCGGGGAAGAAGTATGACTTCGAGCCAATGTTTGCAGCCATCAAACCGATCATCAGTGCCGCCGACCTGGCGCTGTGTCACCTCGAAGTGCCGCTCCACCCCGACTCCATCAACCTCTCCGGTTATCCGGCGTTTCAGGGTCCCGCCGAGATTGCCGATGCCATCGTGGCGGCCGGCTACGAGGGGTGCTCTGTCGCTTCAAACCACTCGTACGACAGGGGCGTCACGGGCGTGTTCAACACCCTTGACGTGATGACATCTCGCCGACTCGGCTACGACGGGATGGCGTACGACTCGGCGGATCGCCTGGCAGCCCAGATGTACGAAGTGGGCAACGTCACGGTCGCCCACCTGTCCTACGCCGAATGGCTCAACGGCCTAAAGGTACCGGCTGACAAACCATGGTTGGTGAACCTTATCGACCCTGCCGTAATCATCGGCGACGCCGAGCGAGCCAAAGCAGAGGGCGCTGACGTCGTCCTCGTAAGTCTGCACTGGGGCACTGAATACCAGGTAGACCCGACCGCCAACCAGACCCGAATCGGCAAGCTCCTAACGAACGCCGACGCCGTCGATCTCGTCGTCGGGCACCACGCCCATGTGGTCCAACCGATTGGTCAATACGGTTCCGAATACGTCGTCTACGGACTCGGGAACTCGCTGTCGAACCAATTGTGGAGCGCCCAAACCACCGACGGGGTTCTCGTAACCGTTGAGATGGCTCTGCGCCAGGGAGATTGGATGCCCCGCAAGGTCACCTTCACACCCACCTGGGTTCAAGCTGGCTCGTACAAAATCCTCCCGGTCGCCGAAACGCTCAATGCCGGAGGAGTCTCCTCATCGCTGAGGAGTCAACTCCTCGGCTCGTGGAAACGAACAATGGAAAGAATCTACCGACTCGGCGCCGATGTGTCACCGACAGCAGCTCCGTAGCTTCTCCAATCAGGATGTTGACTCAAGCGTTTCATATCGCAGCCGATGTACACTGCAAGTCACAACTGAGATCAAGCTACAACTTGAAGCGCCTGACCCCGTCTAGGGGTGACGAGGAGGAGAATCATCGAAAGCGACCCCGGTCGCGTCGGCGGATGTTCTCCCGGCCGCTCACGGTCGTAACGCTGGTGGACAAAACCCGACGGCAACGCCGGGGACAATTCTCACCGCGACGTGAGGGGATCTACCAAAGGTCCCGTTCTTTCGCTTGATCCGCACCCAAGGAGACTCTGCACATGTGCGGAATTGTTGGCTATGTCGGCTCAAAGCCGGCTCAATCAGTACTGGTAAACGGACTAGCTCGCCTCGAATATCGGGGTTATGACTCTGCCGGCATCGCCATCATGGGAGATGACGGCATCGGCGTCACCCGAACCGCCGGCCGCATCGCCGATCTTGTATCGGTGATCAACAGCGAGCAAGGATCGTATGCGGGTTCGGTCGGAATCGGCCACACCCGGTGGGCTACCCACGGCGCTCCGGTCACCAAGAACGCCCATCCCCATCAAGATTGTTCGGCCACCGTAGCGGTCGTTCACAACGGGATCATCGAGAACTACATCCAACTGCGCGACGAGCTGATCGCGCAGGGACACACGTTCACATCCGATACGGACACCGAAGTCCTCGCTCACATGGTCGAGCGGATGGGAGATCAACCGCTCGAACTGGTTGTTCGCAACATCATGGAGAAAGCCGAAGGTGCCCTGGCGATCGGCGTAGTGAGAGCCTCAGATCCCGAACTGGTGGTGGCCGCCCGCCGGGGTAGCCCGTTGGTCATCGGGCTTGGCGAGGACGAGAACTTCCTGGCATCTGACATCCCAGCGATTCTGGAGCACACCAGGCGAATCGCCATCGTCGGCGATGACAACGTCGTCTCCCTCCGATCTTCCGGTATTGCCATCACTGATCTGGCCGGGAATCCGGTCGAACCGATTGTCAGGGAGATCGAGTGGGATCTTGAATCCGCCGAACGAGGCGGATACGACGACTTCATGCTGAAGGAAATCTTCGAGCAACCAACAGCACTCAGGGACACACTGGCGGGTCGGATCGACGAGCACCATCGAATCCACCTTCCGGAACTCGATCTGACTGCACGTGAGGCTCGCGCCATCGACAAAGTCTTCGTGGTTGCCTGCGGCACGTCGTACCATGCCGGGTTGATGGCGAAGTACGCGATCGAGCGCTGGACCCGACTCCCGGTCGAGATCGACATCGCTTCCGAATTCCGATATCGCGATCCGGTCCTCGACGACCGCACGATGGTCATCGGTATGAGCCAGTCTGGCGAGACTGCCGACACGTTGGCCGCCCTTGAGTATGCTCAGGCCCAGGGAGCCTATGTTGTGGCGACCACCAATGTCGTGGACTCATCGATGGCAAGAGTCGCCGACGCTGTGTTGTACACCAGAGCGGGTCCCGAAATCGGAGTGGCATCGACCAAGACCTTCGTATGCCAACTCGTACTCATGCAGCTACTCGGCCTATACCTGGGACAAATTCGCGGCGCACTCGACGGAGCCACGATCGAACTCATGGCCAAGTCGGTCCGGGCACTGCCCGAGCAAGTGGAACAACTCCTTGAGCATGCCGACGACATCATGGCCATGGCCCGCAAATACAAAGACGTCAAAGACGTTTTCTTCTTGGGGCGGGGGGCTTCGTTCCCCATCGCCCTTGAAGGGGCACTCAAGCTCAAAGAGATTGCCTACGTGCGAGCTGAAGGTTATCCGGCCGGTGAGATGAAACACGGACCGATCGCCCTCATCGAGAAGGGCGTCTTGGTGATCGGAGTCGCAACGAGCAGTCACCTGCATGCCAAGACACTGTCCAACATGGAGGAGGTCAAAGCCCGTTCGGCAACCTTGCTCATGGTGCTGACCGAAGGTGACATTGATGGACAGCGGATGGCCGACGACATCGCCTGGGTTCCGCATGCTCCTGAGCTGATCGCACCGGTGACCGCGGTCATTCCGCTTCAGTTGTTTGCGTATGCCATTTCCAAAGCCAGAGGGTTAGACGTCGACAAACCCCGAAACCTGGCCAAAACCGTCACGGTTGAATAAAACTCTGGCTGGGCCGGGCGAAACCCGGTCCAGCCAGAGTCAGCGTTCAGTCGATTGGTAGTCGCTACTAGACGGCCGGGTCGTGAACGCGGACGGTCACCACCGGGCATGGCGCTTCCATAATGATCGCCTGGGCGTTACTTCCCAGGATGAGCTTGCCGAGGCTCGATCGTCGTCTGACCCCGATCACAATCAAGTCTGCCGCTTCCGATCTGGCGACATCAACGATATCTTCAACCGGCTTGTTTCCAAGCACGAGGCCGGCCAGACGGAAGTTCGAGATACCTTCGTCGCGCAGTCGCTGTTCGATCCGCTCTCCCGCCTCGCGGTAGGCAATCACATCTTCGTCCTTGTCGTGATCACCGCCCCGTGCGGAGTGAATAATCACCAGCCGCGCGTCACTACGCTTTGCTTCGGCGATCGCCCAGTCGAGGGCCACCTTGCCTTCGCCAGTCAATACAAACCCAACCACGATTGTGCTCATCAAGATCCTCTCGTTGTCGTTCATTCTCGTCACTTCATTTCCCGCATGCGTCCTTTCTCGCCATCTACACGTAGCCAGGGTTCGAAGTCCGACTCGGTGTCATACTGGGCAGGTGCAAAGAACTGTTCGCGCGTTCATCTACGGCTACTTCCGAGACGAAGCTGCTGCCCCAACTGTCGCAACGATTGCCGATCAGCTCTCTCTTTCGACCTCAGCGGTGGAAGAAGCCCTTGAGAGACTCGCCGAATCACATGCCATCGTGTTACAGCCAGGAACCCACACGATATGGATGGCTCATCCTTTCTCAGGGATCCCGACCGACTACACCGCAACCGTGGCAGACCGGACCTGGTTCGCTAACTGCGGGTGGGACTCGATCGCCATCCTGGCGTTGCTCGGAGATGGAACGTTCGCCTCAAAAGATCCACTCACCGGGGCGACCAACCAGTGGACCGTCAAAGGCGGCGCCATCGTTCCCGACGGCGTTGTGCATTTCCTGGTGCCAGCCCGACAGTTCTGGGACGACATCGGCTACACCTGAGGCAACATTATGGCCTTCCGGTCGGAAGGCGATATCAAACTATGGGTACAGTCACGAGGAACCGAAATCGGGGCAATCGTAGATATGCAAACCGTGTTTCAATTAGGCCATGATTGGTATTCGGGGCGGTTCGACCCAAACTGGGACCGCCCTGACGCCGATGACGTCGTTTCTATGTTTGCCTCGCTCGGACTAACCGGCCCATTCTGGTCACTGGGCTAGCTGGGCCCCGGTATGGTCCAACCCATCATGGGGGCGAAACGCTATACCCGCCCGGACATGCGACCATAATCACCAGATGGACGCTCGCATTCTTATCGTCGAAGACGACGAATCGATCCGAGAGACAACTGCCATCGGGCTTCGACAGGCGGGCTTCACCGTGGCAGAGGCCTCCGATGGTCACGAGGGCTTAAGGTTGTTTCGGGACTGGCACCCTGACGCGATTCTGCTCGATGTGATGCTGCCAAAACTCGACGGGCTTGAGGTCTGTCGCTCCATCCGCAAGGAAGCCACCGTTCCCATCGTTATGCTGACGGCCCGGTCTGACACGATCGACGTGGTCGTTGGGCTCGAAGCCGGTGCTGATGACTACATCACCAAGCCATTCGAGTTCCCGGTCCTCGTGGCTCGTCTCCGGGCCGTCCTGCGGCGGTCAACCGAGACACACCTAGCCGAGCTACTGAGGTTGGGACCACTGACGATCGACCAGACGGGCTATGAGGTCATCAAAGACGAGGAGCTCATCCGGCTGAGCAATACTGAATTTGAACTGCTGGCTACGCTCGCCAGCCGTCCCAAGCAGGTGTTCACCCGAGAAATGTTGCTGGATCAGGTCTGGGGCTACGACTATCTCGGCGACTCTCGACTCGTCGATGTGGCCGTCCAGCGCTTGCGCGCAAAAGTAGAAGACAACCCGGCCGAACCGGTCCTGATTTTGACGGTACGCGGTGTGGGCTATCGCGCCGGTCACGGCTGATGCGTCGGCGGCTCATCGGGACGACCCTCACATTGGTCGGGTTGACCGCCGCCGTACTCGCTGCGGCGGTTTGGCTGGTCGTGTCAGGCGCCTTACGGAGCCAACTGGTCGCCGACACGACCAGTCGCGTGGAGTTCGCTGCAGCCGTACTAGCCCCTGCCAGGCTCGATGCCACACCAACCCTCGACGAGTTCGTGGCGGCACAGTTCGACGCTGATCTCCGTCTCGCCGGCGATGAGGGTCTCTACGTCGACTTCGGCGAAGGAGAACCGTTCGTCTCAGGGTTCCGGTTCTCAACGCCCCCCGACGCTCAACTGGTGTCGCCGGTGGCCGACGGCAACCTGGCCTGGCAGTGGACGACGGTCGCCAATGCGGGCTACCTCGTGGCCGGTGCCCGCACGCCATCGACCGGCCCCGACCTGTATCTCTTCGTTCCGACGGCCGAACTTGATGCGACCCTGGCATCCTTGCGGAACGCGGCTCTCCTGGTAGGCCTTCTCGTGATCGCCATCGGAGGACTCGTCGCCAGGCGAGTGGCTCGTCAGGTACTCAAACCCGTTGGTGAGGCAGCCCATGCCGCCCGGAAGATGGCGGCCGGCGACCTGGCAACCCGACTCGATGACAACTCGACCGACGAATTCGGCGACTGGGCAGGTGCATTCAATCAGATGGCTGTCAGTCTCGAATCGACCATTGCCCAACTGCGCGCTTCTGAGGAACTACAGCGGCGGTTCGTTGCCGATGTCGCCCACGAACTACGCACGCCGGTCACCGGTCTCGTCAACGAAGCCGAATTACTCCGACGTCAGATCGACGAACTACCGGGCGAACTGCGGCGCGTGGCGCAGCTTCTTATTCACGACGTCGGCAGGTTGCGTCGATTGGTTGACGATCTGCTCGAAATCTCTCGACTCGATGCCTCGTCCGACCCGATCCGACCCGAACCCTTCGACATTCGGGACTTTCTCAAGGCCCATGTCGCTGATCGACTGCCCGGAGCGGTCCTGGCATGCGAACTGCACAGGATTGTTACCGATCGTCGGCGACTCGACCGGATCGTCGGCAACGTATTGAGCAACGCGGCCTCCCACGCCGGGGGTAGCAAAGTGGACATAGAAAGCTATGTGGACGATGGACGGCTCACGATCTTGATATCGGATCGAGGACCCGGATTCGACGGGGACCTCGAGTGGTTATTCGGCAGGTTCTCGCAGGCCGACGCTTCCCGGTCAGGGTCCGGTTCGGGCCTTGGCCTGGCGATCGCCCGGGACCACGCTCGATCACTCGGCGGCGATCTCGCTGCTGTCCGCCGCACCGCTGGCGGGCTGACATTTCGACTCGACATACCTGTGACAGAACTGTTACCCAACGGTGAAGATGATGTGACGTTGGCGTCGCATGATGAAGGTGAACGATGATCAACAAGGAGGAGCGCATCATGCGTACCAGGTTCACCACAATCGCCGCCACCACCCTGCTTCTGGTCGGAGCATGCGGATCAGGCCAGGTGCAAATCGGAGGGCAAGTCACCACACCGCCTGAACCAACCACGACTACCACACCAGGTAACACCCCTGTAACCACTGTCCCCACCGATAGTGCCCTTCAGGACATGTTGCCAATCACCGTCTATTTCCTCGCCGACGACGGAGACTCCAAAATCCGGCCGGGGCCGTTTTTGATTCCGGTCGAACGGCAGATGCCGATCGAGGCGGACACTCTCACCGGCCCTGTTCCACCCCTCACAGGTGCCATCAATGCGCTACTCGCAGGACCGACCGACGCAGAATCGGCTGACGCCCCGGCGATCAGCAGCAGCGTCCCCACCACCAGCACCCTGCTCGGCGTGACGGTAAGCGGAATGACCTTCGATGAGAGCGGTGCCGCGATAGGCGTAGGTACTGCCGAGATCAATCTGTCGAGCGGATTCGAATCGGGCGGCGGAACGTTCTCAATTTCAAGCAGACTCGCCCAGTTGGTGTACACGGCGACCGCCTTCAACGGCATCGACGCTGTATCACTCCTCATCGATGGCCAACCGGCCGACGTCTTCTCAAGTGAAGGGCTCGTCATTGACGCTCCCATGACTCGCGGCGACTTCATCGATCTGGTTCCGGGCATCCTGGTCGAAGGTCCGGCGTCGGGGGCCGTCATATCAGGACCGATCTGGCTTCGAGGTACTGCAGCCGTTTTCGAAGCCGTCTTCCAGGCCCGCCTGGAGGCGGACGGAGTCGTTTTATGGGAGGGGATCGTCGAAACGACCAACGGTATGGGTTGGGGGGCGTTCGACACCAGTATCGGATACGACGTCACCGTCGAAACTCCGGCCACTCTGACCGTCTGGGAATACTCCGCTGAGGACGGCAGTGTCATCAACGAGCGCACCCACCATCTGCTTCTGACACCGTGGACGAGGGTCACCGAGAACGGATGTCCGACCATTCCGGGGCTGGTCGCCGTAGGGCCCGGAGATCTGCAGTTCGGCATGGTGCAACAGGCCCAGGATCTGACTGGGGGCGTTGAGCTAAGCATCGATCCGGCTCGCTTCCTTACCGGAGAGATGGCCCAGGCAGCAGCCGCTGCCGACGGCCAGGAGGCACCAGGCGGCTTCTACATCCAGATGATTGGCTCATCTTCACGATCTCAGGTGGTCGCCTCCGACGCGATTGTTTGCCTGATCACGACCGAAGGCACGGGAGGCTTCCTCGAAGATCGGGGCTACCCGGGCCTCGAACGGATCACACCAGCCGAGTATGCGGCGGTGTACAACGACTCCGGCTCGACCAAGTGGTATTCGGGCGGCCGGTGGGTCTGGTACACACATGACGGAGACATCATCACATCGATCGTGGAACAGTACCTGCCGTAGGCCACGAGTCCCCAAACCGGCCACCTGACGCGGTACAACTTAAAAAGCGGAACCCCGGCAAGCCGAGGTTCCGCTTTTCGAGTCCGGAGGGAGTGGGGAGTTCCGGACTCGATTAGAGCCCAATGATAACGCTTTCCGAGACCTTCGGAAGCCCCCATTCCAAAATCCTCACCTGAGGCAACCGGTTGGGGAAAATCTTCCCCCATTCGTGGCTCACTGGTCGTGCACCATGTGTCGCAACTCGCGTCGAAGGATCTTGCCGGTCGTTGTCCGGGGAAGCTCGGCAACGAACCTGATCACCCTGGGAACCTCATGGGCAGCCAATCGGGTACGGACCAGCTGCTGGAGCTCGCTTGCCAACGCCGGCGAACCTCGATATCCGACCTTGACGACAACAAATGCCGCCGTGACTTGCCCGCGTATCTCGTCTGGTATCCCAATCATCGCGCACATCGCGACCGACTCGTGGCACATCAGTGCCTCCTCGATTTTTCCTGGCCCGATTCGATATCCGCCAGAAGAAATCACATCGTCCCTTGCGGCTCACGAACCACAAGTTACGAAGCTGCTCGGACGCCCTAATAACGAACGTCCATTCGTACTCTTCCCGGTCGGCTACCCGATCCCCGATGCCCAGGTCCCGG